>CAYWPG010000024.1:0-54834 GCA_964460035.1 uncultured Alkalilimnicola sp. | reverse complement strand
ATGGCGCGCCCGGATGGATTCGAACCACCGACCGCCTGGTTCGTAGCCAGGTACTCTATCCAGCTGAGCTACGGGCGCGTTGTCTATGGGCGGGCATTATGTCGAAGAGAAGCCGTTTCGTCAACGCCAATATTCGACTGCCCCAATTTGGCGGAGAGAGAGGGATTCGAACCCTCGATGGGCGTTTTGTGCCCATACTCCCTTAGCAGGGGAGCGCCTTCAGCCTCTCGGCCATCTCTCCTTTTATACGTCCGCTGTCATGCTACGCTGACAACGGGCGCTTAGGATACGTTAAAACCGTCTACCCGTAAAGGGCCGTTATCAGTCCGTGGTGGAAGCACCGGCACTGGCCGTTTCCGCAGCACCTTCTTCGCGCTCCTTGCGGATGCGTTCGTAGATCTCTTCCCGATGCACAGAAACGTGCTTGGGCGCATTCACGCCAATACGAACCTGGTTGCCCTTCACGCCAAGGACGGTGACCGTCACCTCGTCACCAATCATAAGCGTTTCGCCAACCCGTCTGGTGAGAATAAGCATCTCCCTCTCCTGTACTTCCTGCCGGCCGGCTTTTCCGACCCCCGTCTTCGGTCAATCGACCGATCAGACGCACGCTAAACCAGCTGCGTGTCCACCTCGGCGAAAGCCCCGCCTTGCAGCCACCGGCTGCGTGCAAACCATGCCTACAGCCTGCAAGCGCCCCCTGACCGGTGTGCTAGCTTCAACCACAGTAGTCCGGACAGAAATCCGAAGCCGCCAAGTATCAGCTAAAAACCCTCCGGGGTAAACGCCCCATTGGATATACACAGCACCCCGGCCAGCGTGCCGATGGCTACTTGCCTCCGATACGCGCCTCGCCGTTCGGATCGTCAAGGCCAAACGCAGTATGAAGCGCGCGCACCCCCAATTCTAAGTACTTCTCGTCTACCACAACCGAGATCTTTATCTCAGAGGTAGAAATCATTTGGATATTAATACCTTCGTCGGCCAGGGCACGGAACATCCGCGCCGCAACGCCTGCGTGCGAACGCATGCCGACGCCCACCAGGGAGATCTTGCCGATCTGGGTGTCGCCGAACACTTCCCGCGCGCCCATCTGCGCAGCCGTCGTCTGCAAGATTTCCAGCGCGCGCTCGTAGTCGGGCCGATTCACTGTGAACGTGAAGTCGGTGAGTCCGTCCGTACTCACGTTCTGCACGATCATATCGACTTCGATATTGGCTTCGGAGATAGGCCCGAGGATACTCCAGGCAATGCCGGGCTTATCCGGGCAGCCGAGCACGGTAAGCTTGGACTCGTCGCGGTTGAAGGCGATACCGGAAATCAGCGGTGCTTCCATTTCGTCGTCCTCGAGGGTGATCAGCGTGCCGGGCCCTTCTTCGAAGCTCGACAACACGCGCAGCGGGACCTTGTACTTGCCGGCGAACTCGACGGCGCGAATCTGCAACACCTTGGAGCCCAGGCTGGCCATCTCGAGCATTTCCTCGAAGGTAATGCGCTCCAGACGCCGCGCCTTGGGAACTATCCGCGGATCGGTGGTGTAAACGCCGTCTACGTCGGTGAAAATCTGGCACTCGTCGGCCCCCAGGGCCGCAGCAAGCGCAACCGCTGTGGTATCCGATCCGCCACGACCCAGCGTGGTGATCGAGCCGTCAGGAGAAACCCCTTGGAAACCGGCGACCACGACCACGCGACCGAGCTTGAGGTCGCGGCGAATGGTCTCGGCATCGATCTCCTGAATCCGCGCCTTGCTAAAGGCAGCGTCGGTAACGATGCGAACCTGGGCACCGGTGTAGCTACGTGCTGGGCAACCACGCCCCTCGAGCGCCATGGCCAGCAGCGCGATAGTTACCTGCTCGCCCGTGGACAGCAGCACATCGACCTCGCGTGCCGGCGCCTTGGGATTGATGGATTTGGCAAGCTCTAGCAGCCGGTTGGTCTCGCCGCTCATCGCCGAGACAACCACGACCAGATCGTGGCCGGCTTGGCGGGCGGCATGCACCTTTTCCGCCACACGCTGAATGCGCTCGACGGAGCCGACCGAGGTGCCGCCGTACTTTTGTACAATTAGAGCCATATACGTCCCGCAAGCGTAAAACGCGCACTATTAAACAACAAATCACCCGGAAGTTGAACGTACGCGGCGATCCAACTGTCGGGCAATGCCCATAATCGTGACCTAGAGCAAGTCCTCGCTCAGCGTGCCCCTGGCGGCTGCGTTTGCCAGCCACGCAGCGCCATCCGCCGAGCGGGCGCTCGCGCGCCGCCCGAGCGACGTGCGTATCGAGTGGGGACGGATGTTCTCTATCTAGATCAAGCGTTCCCGAACCCACGCCTGGACACTGTCCAGCGCCTGGGGCAGAGCCGAGGGATCGGTACCGCCTGCCTGAGCGAAGTCGGGCCTACCGCCGCCTTTACCGCCAACTTGCTGCGCCACGGCGTTAACCAGTTCGCCGGCGCGCAGGCGATCGGTGAGGTCCTTGGTCACGCCGGCAACGATCTTGACCTTAGCCCCTTCCACCGCAGCCAGCACGATCACCGCGCTGCCCAATGTGTTCTTCAGCTGATCCACCGTCTCGCGCAGCGCGCTCCCCTGCCCGTCCAGCCTGGCCGCCAAGACCTTGACACCCTCGACATCGGCCGCCTGATTGGCGAGATCGGAACCCGCCTGGCTTGCCAGTTTCTGCTGCAAGCGCTCTAGCTCTTTCTCAAGCTGCCGGTTGCGGTCCAGGAGCTGGCTGAGCTTGAGCTCGACGTTCTCGGGGCTGGCTTTGAGCAGTTGCGCAACGTGTGCCAGGCGCGCGGACTGCGCCTGGGCATACTCGACCGCCGCCTGGCCCGTGAGCGCCTCGATACGACGCACGCCCGCCGCCACCCCGCTTTCGGAAACGATCTTGAAGTAGCCTATGTCGCCGGTACGGGTTACGTGGGTACCGCCGCAAAGCTCGGTGGAGAAATCGCCGAACTTGAGGACTCGCACTTCGGCGCCGTACTTCTCGCCGAACAGCGCCATGGCCCCCGCCGCAATGGCCTGGTCGTAGCCCATGAGCTGGATATCGGCTGCCACGTTGGCGCGGATGCGCGCATTGACCAGCCCCTCAAGCTCGACGAGCTGCTCTTCGCGCAGCGGTTCGAAGTGAGAAAAATCAAAGCGCAGCCGGTCCGGCGCCACCAGCGAGCCTTTCTGCGTCACATGCTCGCCTAGCACTTCGCGTAATGCGGCGTGCAGCAAGTGGGTAGCCGAGTGGTTGCGCATAGTGGCATGACGGGAAGCCTGGTCTACCCGCGCGATGAGCGTATCGCCCAGGGCAATCGTCCCCTTGCGCAACACCCCCAGATGGCCGTGGGCCTCGCCGAACTTGACGGTATCGCGCACTTCGAATTCGACGCCCGGCGCTACCAGCACGCCCTGGTCGCCTACTTGGCCGCCGGACTCGGCGTAGAATGGCGTCCGATCGAGAATGACCATGCCTTCCTCGCCCGCCTCCAGGCGATTGACGGTGCGGCCTTCGCGATAGAGGGCGCCCACGTTGCCGCGGTCCTCCAGCGCCTCGTAGCCGGTGAACTCGCAGTTGCCCTGGTAGATCCCGGCGGCGCTGTAATCGGCTTTGAACTGGCTGGCGGAACGCGCCCGCTCGCGCTGGGCCTGCATGTGCTGCTCGAAGCCTTCCATATCCAGGCTCAGGCCGCGCTCGCGAGCGATATCGTTGGTCAAATCGACGGGAAAACCGTAGGTATCGTACAGGCGGAACACCGTTTCGCCGGGAATGACCTTGCCTTGCAGCTTGGCCAGGTCGTCCTCAAGCAGTTTCATGCCCTGCTCCAGCGTCTCGCGGAAACGCTCCTCCTCCTGCTTGAGCACGCGCTCGACCTGGGCCTGAGCCGTGGCAAGCTCCGGATAAGCCTCGCCCATCTCCGCCACCAGCGGCGCGACCAGCTTATGGAAGAAGGGCTCGTCTATGCCGAGCTGGTAGCCATGGCGCACGGCCCGACGGATTATCCGCCGCAGCACATAGCCCCTGCCTTCGTTGCTTGGCATCACGCCATCGGCGACCAGGAACGCGCAAGCGCGGATGTGATCGGCGATGACCCGCAACGACGCATTGTCCTCGCCCGGGCGGCCGGCCAGCTCCGCGGCCGCACCTATTAGGGTACGGAACAGGTCTATCTCGTAGTTGCTGTGCACGCCCTGCACCACCGCGGCCAGCCGCTCCAGCCCCATGCCGGTGTCCACCGAGGGAGCGGGCAGCGGCGTGAGGGTACCATCGGCGCTGCGGTCGTACTGCATGAAGACCAGGTTCCAGATCTCGATGTAGCGATCGCCGTCCTCTTCGGGACTGCCGGGCGGGCCGCCCCAGATCTCGGGGCCGTGATCGTAGAAAATCTCGGTGCACGGTCCGCAGGGGCCGGTGTCGCCCATGGACCAGAAGTTGTCTTTGGCGCCAATGCGCGAGAAGCGGTTGGGGTCGACCCCGATCTCCTTCAGCCAGATGTCGGCCGCTTCGTCGTCTTCCTCGAACACGGTAATCCAGAGCCGCTCCGGCGGCAGCTTGATCACCTCGGTCAGGAACTCCCAGGCGTACTTGATGGCGTCGCGCTTGAAGTAGTCGCCGAAGCTGAAGTTGCCCAGCATCTCGAAGAACGTGTGGTGGCGCGCGGTGTAGCCGACGTTCTCGAGATCGTTATGCTTGCCGCCGGCGCGCACGCAGCGCTGCGCGGTGGTCGCACGGGTATAGGGGCGCTTCTCGCGGCCGGTGAAGACGTCCTTGAACTGCACCATGCCGGCGTTGGTGAACAGCAGAGTCGGATCGTTGGCGGGCACCAGCGAGCTGCTCGGCACGACTTCGTGGCCGCGCTCGCGGAAGAAATCCAGAAAAGCCTGACGGATCTGTGCACTGCTGATCATGTGTTTTCGGTTGCTATTCGCTGTGGTTGAGTTCCTGATCCGGACCGGCGCTCGCCAGTGCCCGTTTTATCTGGTCCGATGTGAAGCCGCGCTGGCCGAGATAGCGATATTGCCGGCTGCGCTCGCGCAAATCACTCGGGGCGACGTTACCGAAGCGCTTGCGCCGCACCTCGGCAGCCAGCTCGCGCCACTCCTGCTCGTCCAGTTCGAGCAGTTCGTCGATACGCGCATCCACTCCACGCTCGCGCAGCTCCGCCTCGATACGCAACGGCCCGTAGCCCTGATTGCAACGGCTGCGGGCATACTCTTCGGCAAAGCGTCGGTCGCTCTGCAGCCGCTCCTGCTGCAACTGCGAGAGCGCCTCCTCGATCAACGCCTCGTCACATCCGCGCTGGCGCAGCTTGCGCCGCAGCTCCAGCGCGGAATGCTCTCGCCGCGCCAGCAGCCGCACGCTCAGTTCGCGCACATCCGCCAGCGTCGGTTCAGCCATATCAGACTTCCGATTCGACGTCCGCGTCCGCGCTGGCGGCCGGTGCCTTATTGAGCAGCAACTGCCGCAGCTTCTGTTCGATCTCCGCGGCCAGCTCCGGGCGCTCCTTGAGCAGGTTGCGAACGTTGTCCTTGCCCTGCCCGATACGCTCGCCGTTATAGCTGTACCAGGCACCCGCCTTCTCGATGATGTTTTCGCGCACACCCAGGTCGATTAGCTCGCCCTCGCGCGATATGCCCTCGCCGTAGAGGATCTCGAACTCGGCCTGCTTGAACGGCGGGGCCAGCTTGTTCTTGACCACCTTCACGCGGGTTTCGTTGCCGATAACCGCGTCGCCTTTCTTGATCCCGCCGATGCGGCGTATGTCCAGCCGTACCGAGGCATAGAACTTGAGCGCGTTGCCGCCGGTGGTGGTTTCCGGGCTGCCGAACATCACGCCGATCTTCATGCGGATCTGGTTGATGAAGATCACCAGCGTGTTGGAGCGCTTGATGTTGGCCGTGAGCTTGCGCAGCGCCTGCGACATCAGCCGCGCGTGCAGGCCGACGTGGGAGTCGCCCATTTCGCCTTCGATTTCGGCCTTGGGCGTGAGGGCCGCCACCGAGTCGACCACCACCACGTCCACCGCGCCGGAACGCACCAGCATGTCGGCAATCTCCAGCGCCTGCTCGCCCGTGTCGGGCTGAGACACCAGCAGCTCATCTACGTTCACGCCGAGCTTTTCGGCATAAGCCGGATCCAGCGCGTGCTCGGCGTCCACGAAGGCAGCGGTTCCGCCGGCACGTTGCGCTTCGGCGATAACCTGCAGCGTCAGCGTCGTCTTACCAGACGATTCAGGTCCGTAGATTTCGACCACGCGCCCACGCGGCAAGCCGCCAATGCCAAGTGCCAAGTCCAGGGTGAGCGAGCCGGTGGAAATCACGTCAATGTCGCGCACCGCGCGCGCATCGCCCATACGCATCACCGCGCCCTTGCCGAACTGCTTCTCGATCTGCCCCAGCGCGATGCTCAACGCTTTCTTGCGGTTCTCGTCCATTCCTGTCTCCGGCAGCCTCGCTCATAAAATCCAAGCTGCGTAGTATCCCACAACCGCCTTGCAGCTCCTACCCCGCAGAGACGAAAAGCCGGCTCGTTACGCTTTTATCCCCGCACGCGCAGCGGCCATCGCCCCACATTCTGGTAGCGCACCCCCTCTTCGCCCCGCAACGAACGCACTAATGCGAACTCGTGCACCGCCCAGCTGATCGGCTCAATGATAACGGGGCGTTGAGGGCGGGCACGCCGGGCCAGCGTCATATGCGGCCGCAGCGGGCGCCGCTCCAGCTCTATGCCCAGCGCTTCGCAGGTAGCGCTGACGGCCGCGTGCAAGCGGCGCAGCTCAGGCGGCACCTCGGTCATGCCCAGCCAGGCGATACCGCGGCGCGTCACTTCCCGACGGTCCAGCGTAATCTCGAAACTTTCGCCTTCGACCTGGGCCAAGGCAGCTTCCAGCGTGGTGCGGCGCTCCGCGGTCAGCATGCCTATAAAAAGCAAGGTAACGTGCAGATTATCCTCCGGCACGTGACGCCCGCGTACCTGAATGCGCTGCGCGGCCGCCTGCGCCCTCGCCTGTTCGTCGGGCCATAGCGCAAGAAATAGCCGATCGGCCTCCTCCTGCGTCACGACTGGCTTGTCCGCCGATTGCCCTGCCGTTTGCGTCTCGCCCTGACCGGCATCGACTTCTTCTGCTCGATGTTCCCTATCTTGCACTCTGTCGGTTACTCCTACGCTTACGTAGACATCTCGGCCATCCCCAGCACGCCCCCCAGCGCCTCTACCACAGCGGCCCGCCGCACAGCCTCGCGATCGCCCGGGAACACCCGCCGCAGCGTCCGCATCTCCCCCGCACGATCGGCCCACGCAAACCACACCGTCCCGACGGGCTTATCGGCACTGCCCCCTCCCGGCCCGGCTATGCCGCTGATCGCAACCGCCACATCGCCGCTGCTTGCCCGCAACGCGCCTGCAGCCATCGCCTGCACCACCGGCTCGCTCACTGCGCCGTGCTCGGCCAGTACCGCTGCCGGCACCCCAAGCTGCTCCTGTTTCGCTTCGTTGCTGTAGGTCACCCAGCCGCGATCGAACCAGGCCGAACTGCCCGCGATATCGGTAACCAGCTTCGCCACCCAGCCGCCCGTACAGGACTCCGCCGTGCTCAAACGCCACCCTCGCTGCTGCAGAACCTCTCCGAGCCGTGCCGCCAGCGCTGCAAGATCATTATCTCTGTTCATATGGGTCTTCCAGACTGTGATCGGGTTAAACGCCGGATAACAAAACGCAACGGCGTGCCGTCCTAGCCCGACAGAAACGCCAATCCGACGCTGTCTGCTAGAATAGCGCGTTACGCGTTCTGCCCGATCTGCGCGTCACAGCGAACCACAGTGTCTCGGGCGGGCTCTCATTACCACGGATATGGCCATCACCCCGCACGGCAACAAGAAAGCTCGATGAATCAGGCGCAAGCAAGCGACTTCTCGGCCCACACTCCCATGATGCAGCAGTATCTGCGGATCAAGGCGGAGCATCCGGATATTTTGCTGTTCTATCGCATGGGCGATTTCTATGAACTGTTCTTCGACGATGCCAAGCGCGCCGCCACGCTGCTCGACATCACTTTGACCACCCGCGGCCAGTCGGCCGGACAACCGGTCCCCATGGCCGGTGTGCCGGTGCATGCGGTGGAGGCGTATCTCGCCAAGCTGGTACGCAAGGGCGAGTCGGTCGCCATCTGCGAGCAAATCGGCGATCCGGCCACGTCCAAAGGACCTGTCGAGCGTCAGGTCGTACGGATAGTCACCCCCGGCACTCTTACCGACGAAGCCTTGCTTGAGGAGCGGCGCAGCAATCTGCTGCTCAGCGTAGCGCAGCATGGCAAAGCCTTCGGCATCGCCGCGCTGGAGCTCTCCAGCGGTCGTTTCAGCGTGCTCGAAGTCGAAGGCGTCGACGCCTTGCAGGCGGAACTCGAACGCCTGCGCCCGGCCGAGGTACTGGTGGACGAGAGCGCCCCCAGCCCGCGCGCGCTACAGGAGCGGCCCGGAGTCAAGCGCCGGCCGCCGTGGCACTTCGAAGTGGAGAGCTGCGAGCGATTGCTCAACCGCCAATTCGGCACCCGCGATCTGAGCGGATTCGGCTGCGCGCACATGCCGCTGGCGATCGCCGCGGCGGGCTGCCTGTTGCAGTACGTGGAAGAGACGCAACGGGCCAGCCTGCCCCATGTACAGGGCTTGCAGGTGGAGCGGCGCGAGGACGGCATCATCATAGACGCTGCCAGCCGCCGGAACCTGGAGTTGGAGTTCAACCTCGCCGGGGGGCATGAACATACGGTAGCGTCGGTGCTCGACACCACGGTAACTCCCATGGGCAGCCGTCTGCTGCGCCGCTGGTTGCACCGTCCTCTGCGCGACCGCCAAGTCCTGAACGGCCGTCACGATGCCATCTCCCTGCTGCTGGAGACCCAAGCTCACCACGGGCTTCGCGAGTGTCTGCGCGGCATTGGCGACGTGGAGCGGATTCTCGCGCGCGTGGCACTGAAATCGGCGCGGCCGCGCGATCTGGCCGCGCTGCGCGAAGGCCTGGGCCGGCTACCGCAACTGCAACGCTTGCTCAGCGAGCAGGAAGCGCCGCGGCTGCGGGAGCTCGCCAGCCAGCTCACAGAACAGCCTGAACTGCATGATCTGCTGACTCGCGCCGTGCTTGAGAACCCGCCCGTGCTGATCCGCGACGGGGGCGTGATTCGGGATGGCTACGATGCCGAGCTGGACGAGCTGCGCAATCTCAGCCGTAATGCCGATACCTTTCTGATCGAGTTCGAGCGCCGCGAACAGGCCGAGACGGGCATCGCCAATCTCAAAGTCGGCTACAACCGCGTGCACGGTTATTACATCGAGCTCTCGCGCAGTCAGGCCGACGCCGCGCCCGCGCATTACATTCGCCGGCAAACGTTGAAAGGCGTCGAGCGCTACATCACCCCGGAGCTGAAGAGCTTCGAGGACAAGGTGCTGAGCGCACGCGAGCGTGCCCTGGCGCGCGAGAAAGCGCTCTACGAGGACTTGCTGGAGCGTATCGGCGCCGATCTGTTGCCGTTGCAGCACATCGCCGCGGCGCTGGCGGAGCTCGATGCGTTGACGGCGCTGGCCGAGCGTGCCGAAACGCTCAACTACTGCCGCCCGGAGCTGGTCGACACTCCCGGCTTGCGCATCGAGGAGGGGCGCCACCCGGTGGTCGAGCGCGTAATGGACGGGCCGTTCGTGCCCAACGACATAGAGTTGACGGATCGGCGCCGCATGCTGATCATCACCGGCCCGAACATGGGCGGCAAATCGACCTATATGCGCCAAGTGGCCCTGATCACGCTGTTAGCGCATATTGGCAGCTTCGTGCCGGCGCGGCGCGCGGTGATAGGCCCCATAGACCGCATCTTCACGCGTATCGGCGCCTCGGACGATCTGGCCGGCGGCCGCTCCACCTTCATGGTGGAAATGACGGAAACGGCCAACATACTCAACAACGCCACCCGCGACAGCCTGGTACTGCTCGACGAGATCGGCCGCGGCACCAGTACCTTCGACGGACTCTCGCTGGCGTGGGCCGCGGCGGCGCATCTGGCCGGCAAGATCGGCGCTTATACACTGTTCGCGACGCACTACTTCGAGCTGACCAGCCTGCCCGAGCAATTCGACAACATCGCCAACGTGCATTTGGACGCGGTGGAGCACAACGATCGCATCGTTTTCTTGCATGCGGTCAAGAACGGTCCGGCCAACCAGAGCTATGGTCTGCAGGTGGCCGCACTGGCCGGCGTGCCGCAAACGGTCATCAACGCCGCGCGGCGCAAGCTTCGCCAGCTCGAACAGGAGAGTCGGCCGCAGCCAAACCCACAGCTGCCGCTGTTTCAGCTCGAGCCCGAGCCTGAGCCCGAGGCACAGAGCGAGCCGGACCCGGCGCTGGAATATCTGGACACGCTGGACCCTGACGAGATGACACCGAAGCAGGCGCTGGAAGCCCTCTATGAGCTTCGGCGCCGGCGCAAGGCATAATGCGACCGCGTGGGTGTCGCCGCTATGGTTTCTGGTCTAGAATAACGCGCGTTTCGAACCGGCCAGCCTTTAAAATGGTCCTTAATCGACAGTCCGCTAGAGCGGACTCATGACAACGAGTAGCAAGCGGAGCAAGCGATGACCTTCGTCGTCACGGAAAATTGTATCAAGTGCAAGTACACGGATTGCGTTGAAGTCTGCCCGGTAGACTGTTTCCACGAGGGACCGAATTTTCTTGTGATCGATCCGGACGAGTGCATCGACTGCACGCTGTGCGAGCCAGAGTGCCCTGCCGAGGCTATTTTCTCCGAGGACGATCTGCCCGAGGATCAGGCGCACTTCCTGGAGTTGAACGCCGAGCTCTCGCAAATCTGGCCGGTTATCACCGAGCAGAAACCGCCGCTGCCGGACGCCGAAGAGTGGGACGGCAAGCCCGACAAGCTGAAGTACCTGGAGCGCTAAGCGCATAGCGGCTCAACGTAAAAGCGGCCTTATGGCCGCTTTTACGTTTCTGGGCTTCCCGCGATCCCATACCCGAGCGCGCTGCGGCGCGCACCGCCGCAGCACGCCTAGGCTAACGCGCCTCCTCCTGCGCGCGCTCCAGCAGTGTCTGCGCATTCAAATAGCCCGGGTGAATCGCGCCGTTATCGAAAATTATGGTGGGCGTGGCGTTAATGCCAAGCCGGGAGGCCAGCTGCATGTGGCGCTCGACCGGGTTGTCGCAGCTTCGTTCGGGAACGCTTTCACCCGCCTTGGCACGGTCCATTGCCCGATTACGGTCGTCGCTGCAGAACACCGACACGGCCTTGCGGTAGGAGGGACTGCCAACGCCGGAGCGCGGCATCTGCAGGTAGCGGACCTCTATGCCAAGGCGGTTGATCTCGCTCATATGCGCATGCAGGCGCCGGCAATATGGGCAATCGATGTCGGTAACGATGGTGACCCGATGACGCCGCTCGCCGCGCGCGGGATAAACGATGAATTCTTCCTCCGGCACAGCCTGCAGCAGCGGCAGCCGCTGTCCCTGCCGGCGCGCCTCGGTAAGCGAACGCTGCTGCTGCAGATCGATCAACTCGCCCTGGACCAGGTAGCGACCGTCGGCGGAGAAATACACTACCTGGCTGCCGACCACCACCTCGTAGAGTCCGGCAACAGGGGTAGGATGCACTGCATCGACGCGCAACGCCGGGTTGATCTTGTTCAGCGCCTGGCCGACGCGCTCACGGACAAGATCGGTATCCTCCGCGTGAGCGGCCGTGGCGAGCATGCCAGCCAGGGCCAGCAACAGAATCCGTTTGATCATGACAACTCCTAAAAGCGTGATCCGCGCCAATGATGCCAGCATCCACCACTGGCCGTAGCGTACCGGCGCGCAATTCGCGGTCGACGGCACTCACCAGCTCCCCACGGCGCTCGAGCGTTCAGCCGCGCGGATGATGTTGGGCGTGCAGATCCTTAAGCCGCTGGTTGGCCACGTGAGTATAGATCTGAGTGGTGGAAAGGTCGCTGTGTCCGAGCAACATTTGTACCACACGCAGATCCGCGCCGTGATTGAGCAAATGGGTTGCAAACGAGTGTCGCAGCGTATGAGGCGACAGCGGCTTGGCAATGCCCGCTGCGGTCGCGTAAAGCTTGATACGGTACCAGAAGGCTTGGCGCGTGAGCGGACCGCCTCGGCCGGTCACGAACACGTAGTCGCAAAGCTTGGCGCCCAGCAGCACAGGCCGCGCAGCGCTCATGTAGCGCGTGAGCCAGTCCATGGCCTCCTCCCCCATAGGCACTAGGCGCTCCTTGGAGCCCTTGCCCATCACCCGGACCACGCCCTGACGCAGGTTCACGCCCGCCAGCGGCAGATTGACCAGCTCCGAGACGCGCAAACCCGTCGCGTACAGTAGCTCCAGCATGGCGCGATCGCGCAGCCCCACCGGATCGTCCACCTCCGGCGCTGCCAAGAGCGCTTCGACCTCCTGCTCGGACAGTGCCGCGGGCAGCGGTCTGCCGAGCCGGGGCGAGTCGACACGGGCGCTAGGATCCTCCGTCAGCCGTCCTTCCCGCACCTGCCACCGATAAAAACGCCGCAGGCTGGAAAGCAGCCGTGCCGTGGTGCGCGGGCGGGCACCCGCCTGAACCCGCACCGCCAGGTAGTCCAGAATGCTGTCGCGCTGCGCGCTCAGCAGGCTGCGCCCCCGCTGCTGCAGCCAGCGGGCGAACGCTTCCAGATCGGAGCGGTAGGCGGTCAGCGTTCCCTCGCTCAGGCCCCGCTCCAGCCATAATGCGTCGAGAAAGCGCTCGATCAGCTGCTGCTCGGAATCGACGAGCTGAATCGGTGCACTAGACGACGTCAACGCCATGGCTTACCCCTGCTCTGCCAGCTTCTTCCCCAGCCCCTCCAGGGTCTTCATGAGATCGAGAGGCACTGGGAAGACGATGGTCGAGCTCTTCTCCCCAGCAATGTTCGCCAAAGTCTGGAGGTAACGCAGCTGGATCGCCTGCGGGCTCTTGGACAGCACTTCCGAGGCCTGGAAGAGCTTCTCGGAAGCCTGCAGCTCGCCTTCGGCGTGAATCACCTTGGCGCGGCGCTCGCGTTCCGCTTCGGCCTGACGGGCGATCGCGCGCACCATGCTCTCGTCGATATCCACATGCTTGATCTCCACGTTGGAGACCTTGATGCCCCAAGCATCGGTCTGGTCATCGAGGATATCCTGGATATCGGCGTTGAGCTTATCGCGCTCGGCCAGCATTTCATCCAAGTCGTGCTTGCCCAGCACCGAACGCAGAGTGGTTTGCGCGAGCTGACTCGTGGCCATGAAGTAATCCTCGACCTGTATCACCGCCCGCTCCGGATCGATCACGCGGAAGTAGATTACCGCATTCACCTTGACCGAGACGTTGTCCCTGGAGATCACGTCTTGGCTTGGCACGTCCATCACGATAGTACGCAAGTCCACGCGCACCATCTGTTGCACCATGGGAATGACGATGATCAAGCCGGGACCCTTGACCCGCCAGAAACGGCCGAGCTGAAAAATCACTCCCCGCTCATACTCACGCAGAACACGAATGGAGGAAACGGCCAATAGCAGTATGGCCACGAGTATGACGATCAAGGCAGCAAACATGTAATCCTCCTTGTAAAGAACAATTAGCCGCAGAACCCGCGCAGGGCCACTCCAGCGACACTGCCAATGAATTGCACAACGACGCGCACGGCGCCTCGGACGCGAGGTTTGCGGTGCCAACCTGGCGGTCGACGCCGTACCGACGTATACAAACCGATAAAAGAAGAGCTGCCGCCCGCTAGGTCACCCCCGGAAGATCACGAAAAACACGACAACTTATTATTGAAACCGGCCTCGCATAGCCCTCTGTGTTAGAGCAACCAAGCCAGCATTTTATTTCGGCCCTCTATCGGCGGATGAGTCCTTATAATACGTCCTTATTCCAAGCAAGCTCTCACGGACAAAAAGCTTATTATTTTTTGGACGGAACCCACCATAAGAAATAGAACATGCCTTGACATTCGCGGCCGCATGTCCGCGCGGACCGGAAATTATCACCCGAATTAATGGCTTCTATGAGGTCCATTTACCGGTATTTCCGGCGAGGATAAAGCGTTCGCTACAGCCGCATCAGCGCTCGCACATGTTCCGCCACGCTGCGCCCAAGCGCATGTAGCGCATAACCTCCTTCCAGCATGGATACCACCCTGCCCTGGCAGTAGCGGTCCGCAATCGCGAGGATCTGCTCGGTAACCCAGGCGTAGTCGCGCTGGTTGAGCCTGAAATGCGCCAGGTCATCCTCGGCATGACCGTCGAATCCCGCCGAGATGAATATCATCTCCGGCGCGAAGCGCTCCAGGCTCGGCAACCAGAACATGCTCACCGCTTCCCGAAAGTCGTAGCCCCGCGTCCCGGCGGCCAAGGGCACGTTGACCAGCCGCTCGGTGGATGCGTACGGCACGAACGGGTAAAGATTGTCCTCGAAGGTCGAGCAAATCATGACGCGGTCGTCGTCGTAAAAAATCTGCTCGGTACCGTTACCGAAGTGAACGTCGAAATCGAGGATGGCAACGCGCCGCAGGCCAAACGCTTCCATTGCATGCGCCGCGGCCACGGCGATGTTGTTGAAGAAGCAAAACCCCATCGCACGCGCGCGTTCGGCGTGATGTCCCGGTGGGCGCACATTGCAAAATGCGTTGCTCACTTCGCCCTTGAGCACCAGCTCGGTGGCTAGCACGCCCGCGCCGGCGGCGCGCAACGCCGAGCGCATGGAACCCGGGCCCATGCTGGTATCCGGATCCAGCCTGACCAGGCCCTCCGTCGGGACCATGTTCATCAGCTCATTGATATAAAGCAGCGAATGCACCCGCTGGAGGTGCTCCACCGTGGCCAGCGGCGCGTCGTACTGCCGCAGGTGATAGAACAACCCGGCGGCCAGGAGCTGATCCTGAACGGCCTGAATGCGTTCGGGGCACTCAGGGTGCCCGGGGTCCATCTCGTGTGCCAGACACTCCGGATGGCTGATATAGGCTGTATTCACGGCAACCGTCCGTTGACGAAACCACTGCAAGAACCGCGACATCGATCCAGGCCTGCGCTGCCGGTCCCTAAAGCCAAGCCTACATCGCATGGCCATTTCGTTATTGATGTGGGTTGCCAGGCCCGACCGGAACGGTCAACGGAACACTGTAGCAGAGCTTAGCCGCGGCAGCACCAAGCAGCGCACGGCAGACACCGCCTCCGTCGATTCGGCTAATGCTGCGCACGCTGGTACACTGCGGGCGCCATGGGGGGCGCTCGCCGGGCAGCGTGGCGCGCGGGAAGCCGCGCTGGAAGAACGGCGGCGGTGATCTATCTTAATTCGTATCGGCCAAAATTAACGATTACGGCGGCGCGCCGGCCAATAGCCATGCCAAAACCATTACAAGAACACAATAAAAGATACGGCAGCCGGCGCGTCCCCTGCCCTGGGAGCAGGGTTGAACCCTCTTCTATGCGCCTTCAGCTACCCGACCATATGCCGTCGACACTCATTGCGACGCAACGCCAGGGCACCGGTATCGATGTGCTATTTCCCCGTCCGGCACACGATCGGCAGGGCCCTATTGCAGATTTTTCACACCCTGGGCCGGCACGCATGTGCCGCCTGAACCGGTTCAATTCAAAGGGGTACCGCTAATGACCAACAATCGCAAGCTCAAAGCGTGGGTGGACGAGGTCGCCGCGCTTTGCAAACCGGACGCCATTCGCTGGTGCGATGGCTCGGACGCCGAGTACGAAGAACTCTGCGAACTGATGGTGAAAGCGGGGACGGCACGCAAGCTCAACGAAGCCAAGCGCCCCAACAGCTACCTGGTCTTATCCGACCCCGCCGACGTCGCCCGTGTGGAGGACCGTACCTTCATCTGCTCGCAGAACCCGCAGGACGCCGGCCCGACCAACAACTGGCGAGATCCGGCCGAGATGCGCGCCACGCTCAAGGGCCTGTTCGACGGCTGCATGCGCGGCCGCACCATGTACGTGATTCCGTTCAGCATGGGACCGATAGGCTCGCCCATCGCTCACATCGGCGTACAGATCAGCGACTCGCCCTACGTAGTCTGCAACATGCGCATCATGACGCGCATGGGCAAGCCGGTGCTCGACGCCCTGGGCGAGGACGGCGAGTTCGTGCCATGCCTGCACTCGGTGGGCGCGCCGCTGGAGCCCGGCCAACAGGACGTGCCCTGGCCCTGCAACGCCGATAACAAGTACATCGTCCATTTCCCCGAAACGCGCGAAATCTGGTCGTTCGGCTCGGGCTACGGCGGCAACGCTCTGCTGGGCACGAAGTGCTTCGCGCTGCGCATCGCCTCGGCCATGGCGCGCGATGAGGGCTGGCTGGCGGAGCACATGCTGATCCTCAAGCTCACTTCGCCGCAGGGCGGAGTGAAGTACATCACCGCCGCCTTCCCCAGCGCCTGCGGCAAAACCAACCTCGCCATGCTCACCCCCAACATCCCCGGCTGGAAGGTGGAGACCATCGGCGATGACATTGCCTGGATGAAGTTCGGCGAGGACGGCCGGCTCTATGCCATCAACCCGGAGGCCGGCTTCTTCGGCGTCGCACCGGGTACCAGCATGAAGTCGAACCCGAACGCGATGAAGACGCTGTACGGGAACGTCTTTTTCACCAACTGCGCGCTCACCGACGACGGCGATGTGTGGTGGGAAGACATGACCGACGAGGCGCCGGCCACGCTCACCGACTGGAGAGGTCAGCGCTGGACGCCGGACAGCGGGCGCGACGCAGCTCATCCCAACGCACGCTTCACCGCTCCGGCTTCGCAGTGCCCGGTGATCGCACCCGAGTGGAACGACCCCAAGGGGGTGCCGATCAGCGCCATTCTCTTCGGCGGCCGCCGCGCGACGGTGGTGCCGCTGGTCAACGAAGCGCGCGATTGGCGCCAGGGGACCTTCTTCGGCTCCATCATCAGTTCGGAGAAGACCGCCGCGGCAACCGGCAAGATCGGCGAGCTGCGCCGCGACCCGATGGCGATGCTGCCGTTCTGCGGCTACAACATGGCCGACTACTGGTCGCACTGGCTGGCCATCGGCGAGCGCGACGGCGCCCAGCTGCCGAAGATCTTCTACGTCAACTGGTTCCGCAAAGGCGAGGACGGCAAGTTCCTCTGGCCGGGCTTCTCGGATAACAGCCGCGTGCTCAAGTGGATCTTCGAGCGCTGCGACGGCAAGGCCGAAGCCGTCGAAACGCCCATCGGCCTTCTGCCCACCAAGGATGCGCTCGATCTCAGCGGCCTGGAGCTGGACGAGGAGACGCTCGCTACCCTGCTGGGCGTGGACGTGGAGGGCTGGCTGGCCGAGATACCGCTGATCGAGCAGTACTACGCGCAGTTCGGCGATCGCATGCCCGCGGGTCTGCTCGAGGAGCTCGAGCAACTCAAGCAACGCTTGCTCGCCGGCGGCGAGCGCCAGCAGAAGATCAAGACGGCCTGAGCTATTTACTGCGGGAGCGCCGGCATCGCCGGCGCTCCGCTCTCCCCTTCCCGCTCCCGACGTGGCGCTGCGCCTTGCTCCGGCAACACCGCGCCGCAACCTCACCTGCCAGCAACAGCGGACCGAGCGCGTATCGGCGCTTGACGTTCCGCCTGAGGCGGGCACAATGGGCGCCCTGTAACAACCGCCGCGGCAGCAAACACCCGATGGAACTACAGGACCTTCTCGATACTTTCGCTCTAATCACCGATTGGGAGGACCGCTACCGTCTCCTGATCGACCTTGGTCGCAAGCTGCCTGGGGTTAGCGAGGCGGAGAAAACCGAGGCGAACCGCGTGCAAGGCTGCACCAGCCAGGTTTGGCTGATTCCGGAAGTGCATGACGGCAACCCGCCCACGATAACGTTCCGTGCCGATAGCGACTCGTTCATCGTCAAGGGCCTGCTGGCGATCATACTGCTGACTTATTCCGGCAAGACCGCGCAGCAAATCGTCGATACCGATATCACCGAGATCTTTACCCGCCTTGGACTGGAACAGAATCTCAGCCCCAACCGACGCAGCGGGTTCTACGCCACCGTCCAGAGGATAAAGGAACTGGCCCGAGCCGCTGCCGGTTAAGCACCGGTATTGTGTTGCCGCGCCGGCGGGACACCCCCACCTCCCTATCTGCTCGCCGTTATCGCCGCCTGCCGGAGGCGCACGATGGTATCGCGCCAAAGCCGCACCTGCCTGCTGCTGATCCTTCTCTGGCTCGCCCCACTGCCGCCGGCAGCGCCGTTCAGCGAAAGCGAAGCCCCGTCGCTGGAGCGACTGGAAGAGGCAGTGCTCAAGGAAGTCAACCGGGTACGGCAGGAACACGGCTTGGCACCGCTAGCCTACGACACCCGGCTCGCGCGGCTAGCGCGCGAGCACAGCCGCGCCATGCACGAGTACGAATTCTTCGACCATGTCGATCCACAGGGCCGTGATGTCGCCGCCCGCGCCAGAGCTGCCGGCATCGAATACCGCCGTATCGGCGAAAACATCGCCTTCAACGAAGGCATTACCTACCCGATTGCCGCGGCGGTGGAGGGCTGGCTCGCCAGTCCCGGGCATCGCGCCAACATACTGAACGCCCACTTTCAGCGCACCGGGGTCGGGATCTGGCGCGAAAATCAGAGCTATTACTTCACACAGATTTTCCTGACCCCTGCGTCCGAGGAACAACCACCCGAGCGATAGCGGTACATGCCGCGTAAAGACTTCTGCGGACTCCGGTCCGCGCTGTCGGCCTGCCCGCAGCGCCCGATCCCGGCGCTCTATGCCACAGCCTGCTGGACGACTGGTTCGAATGCTTAGCGTGATGCGCTTTGCAGTTCTTGCACCACGCTGGAACTTTCCCCGCCCCCGCCGGCTCCGAGCATTACTCAACGTGCAGTCCCATCGCACCGGACACAAAAGTCGTGCGTAGTCTCACGACCGAATCGGACTTCGGTTACGGCCTGCCTTTACGCCGGCGTGACAATGGAACGAACAACAAGGGCGGATTCGCATGAGATCACAGTCGCCAGCCATACCACGGCTCGTGGCCATGCTGTTGCTGCTGACATTCTGGCTTCCCGCTCTGGCTGCCAAGCCCGCGCAGAGCCCAGCCAGCGAGGCTTCCGAACCTCCACCCGTGGTGCTCGCACCGGGACAGGAGTTACCCTCCCAGGAGCAGATTCAAGAACGCATAGCTGCGCTGGAGCAAGCAAGCTCGCTCAACGAAACCATTCGCAACCAAGCGCTGTCGCTATACCGCGCGGCCGCCGAGCGCCTTGCCGCCGCACAGAACTATGCCAAGACCGCCGAGCGCTATCGCCAAGCGCTAAGCAGCGCGCCCGAACAAACCGCGCAGCTGCGCGAACGCCTCAGCCAGGCTCGGGCCGCTCCGTCCGCTGCCAACGAACCGCTGCTCGCGCGCGGCGAAGCGCGTGCCGAGTTCAAGCAACTGCTCATCCAGAAACGGGCGGAGTACACCGCGCTTCAGAACCGTCTTAAGGAGCTCGACGAGCAACTGCGGGCTCAGCTATCGCGGCCGCTGGCCGCGCGCGAGGAGCTGGCCGCGGCCCGCCAGCGGCGGGACGAAGCCGACGCGGAGCTACAGAATCCGCTTGCCGAGTCGGAGAACGAGCGGCTGCGCGATGCCCGCGGTACCGCGCTCATCGCGCAGCGCCATGCGGCGACGGCCCAGATCGATATGCTGGAGCAGGAGCTGCTGAGTCACGACGCCCGCCTTGCGCTATTGAACGCGCAGCGCGAGCTGCTCGCCTTTCAGTTGCAGGAGGAAGCCGCCCGGCTCAAGCGCATTCAGGAGCTGGCCAATCTGCAAAGCCGCGCGGAGGCGGCCCAGGCGGCCGAGTCGGCCGCCAGAGCCAAACGCGAGGCCGGCGGCGCCTTCTCCGTCCTGCTCGATGTTGCGCAGATCAACGCCGAGCTGAGCCAGCAGCTCTCAGAGCTGGTGGTACAGATCGAGCGCACCAGCTCCAGTCAGGACCGGATAGCCAGCCAGCTCGCCCAGATCAACAAAAGCTATCAGAGCACCCGCCGCCAGCTGGAGATAGCCGGTCTTAACGAAGCGCTGGGCGAAGCTTTGCGGCGCGAGCGTCAGCTGCTGCCGGATCTGAACGACTACGAGCGCAGCGCCAAGCGACGCCAGCAACGTATCACCGACGCTCGCCTCGCGCAGTTTCGCATAGAGCAGCAGCGGCGCGAGTTCGCGCCCATCCAGCAACAGCTCAAAATGCTGATGGAGACACGAGTAGAGCAAGATCTGGAGCCCGATACGCGGGCACAGGTCGAGCGGGAACTGCGCTTGTTGCTCGAAGACCGCGTCTCGCTGATGGACGAGCTGGCGGTGAATTATGCGCGCTACATCGATCTGCTCGCCGATTTGGACCGCGATCAGAGCGAACTCGCGCGCCAGGCCGCGCAATACGCCACCCTGCTCGACGAGAGCCTGTTCTGGATCGCCAGTTCGGCACCGCTGGACCTGGCTTGGCTGAAAAGCCTGACGAGCTCGGCGGGCTGGCTGGCGGACAGCGACAACTGGCGCGAGGTAATGGTCGCGGCGCGCAAGGGCCTGGACGAGAATCTACCGCTGACGGGCTTTGTGCTTCTGCTCATGGCGGTGCTGCTGCGCGCGCGCCGGGCGCTGCGCCAGCGCCTGCATGCCGCCGCGACGCGCATAGGCCGCGTCCACAGCGACCGTTTCACGCTTACCGCTCAAGTCCTGTTGATGACACCTTTGCTGGCGCTGCCATTGCCGCTGCTGCTCTACCTGCTCGGCTGGCTCATACTCCAGCCGTTCGATGCCAGCGCATTCGCCGCAGCGGCAGGACACGGGCTGCAGAACGCAGCGCTGGTAGCGCTGTTCATAGACTCCATGCGCCAGCTGTGTCGACGCGAAGGGCTTGTGCAGGCTCATTTCCAGTGGAGCGAGCACTCCCGGCGGGTGCTCTGGCACAACCTCAGCTGGCTATTGCTGATAGCACTGCCAGTGACGTTTCTGATCAGCATAACCGAGTGGCAGGCGCACGAGGCGCACCGGGAGAGCCTGGGACGTGCCGCCTTTTTGCTCGGCACGCTAATGCTGGCCGTGTTCTCGCGCCGCGTGCTGCATCCGCAGCGCGGCGCGGTGACAGGACTGCGGGCGCCCGAATTGCACGGCCGCTGGTGGTGGTTGCGCTACCTGGGCTATCCGCTGGCGGTGACCCTGCCCCTGCTGCTCGGCGCGATGGCCGCTTATGGCTATTACTACACGGCCTTGCAACTGCAAAGCCGTCTGTTCACCACCGGAGCGCTGCTGGTGACCGCCGGCATTGCAGCGAATCTGGCCCTGCGCTGGCTCAAGCTCATGGAGCGCCGTCTGGCGCTGACCCGCGCGCGTGCGCGCCGCGCTGCCATGCGGGCCGCGCGCCAGGCCGGTGCGAGCCTGGCGGTCGCCGCCAAGAGCGCGGAACCGCAGATAGACCTGGCCACCATTGAAGAGCAAAGCCGGGGCCTTCTGCACCTGACGGTGGGCATCGTCATAGTGATCGGCCTGTGGATGATCTGGGTTGACCTGATGCCGGCCCTGAACATTCTGAGAGACATCGTGCTATGGCAGCACGCCAGCCCCGACGGCGAACGCTTGATCCCCATCACCTTGGTGGACGTCATTCTGGCGAGCAGCATCGGTGCCGGCACCATGCTCGCCGCGCGCAATCTGCCCGGCATCTTGGAAATCAGCATACTGCCACGGCTGGCCATAGACGCCGGCACGCGCTACGCCATTACCGCGATATCCCGCTACACGATCATCATCATCGGCCTGGTCGCTGCGATCAGCCTGCTAGGAATCAGCTGGAGCAAGGCGCAGTGGCTGGTCGCAGCCCTGGGTCTGGGCCTGGGCTTCGGCCTGCAGGAAATCTTCGCGAACTTCGTCTCCGGGCTGATCGTCCTGTTCGAGCGACCGATACGGGTCGGCGACACCATCACCGTGGGCGAGCTGTCGGGCACCGTGACGCGCATACGCATACGCGCGACCACGGTCATCGACCCCGAACGCCGCGAGATCATCATTCCCAACAAGACGTTCATTACCGAGCGGCTGGTGAACTGGACGCTGAGCGATCCGATCACCCGCGTGACGGTCAAGATCGGCGTTCCCTATGAAAGCGATCCCGAGCTGGTTACCCGGCTGATGATGGGAGTAGCTCACACTAACCCCCGCGTCATGGACGAGCCAGAACCCTCGGTGTTCC
Source organism: uncultured Alkalilimnicola sp. (assembly GCA_964460035.1). Taxonomy (GTDB): domain Bacteria; phylum Pseudomonadota; class Gammaproteobacteria; order Nitrococcales; family AK92; genus CAYWPG01. The sequence goes on along the minus strand of CAYWPG010000024.1, from coordinate 32,606 downwards.
TCACCGGCTTCGGCGACAGCGCGTTGACCTTCGAGCTGCGCGCTTACGTACGCGAGCTAGCCGACCGCATGCCACTGGCCCACGAGCTGCACGTCGGCATCGTCAGCGCCTTGCGCGAACACGGCATCGAAATTCCTTACCCGCAGCGCAGCCTCTACGTCCGCAACATGCAAGCGGTCGCCAACGCAGGAGACAAGCCTGCGGCGCTGGGGCGGTAGGTGCGCTTACTTGAAGGATTCAAGAGCGGACCCTATAGCCCCAACGATAGGCGACGCCACGCCGAGCCGAACGCAATCGGGGACAGGGGGAGGACGAGAAAAACCATCGGAGCTTTCCGCGGCAGGTATCCATCGCCCGGATAACGAAGTCCGCGGATTAGGCAACGGCCGGATCGCAGCGACAGACGAGCGCCTAGCCGCTCGCACGGCTGCCTCCGGGCAGGCCGCTCAGGCGGCGCTACTGGCGCGGCGGAAAGCAAAATCCTCGACTCCGCCATGCGCATTCAAGAGCATCCGGATTTACACGCTTGCATGATGATTGACAACAACCGGCGTCGGTTCGGTGGCCAACGCATTCTCATTCTCGCGCCTACCGGGAACGGAGTCTCAGCAGCTGAGCGGACCCTGATGCGGCATGGAATCACGCCCGTCACCCTGGATAACGTCGAGCGGCTCTGTGCCGAGCTCGCAGCAGGCGCCGCTGCCGCATTGATCGTGGCCGAAGCGCTATCCCCACCGGCCGTGGAGCGTCTGCAGGAACAGCTGCGCCAGCACCCCCCGGGCGCTGAGCTGCCCATCGTGCTTATTGCCGACACCCAAGCCCGCACGCAGGCCCTCGCCGCGAAGCTGCAGCCGGCGATAACGATCTCGCTGCTGCGGCCGTTCGACGCCGACATGCTCGCCAACGCCATTCGTGCCGCGCTGCGCGCGCGCCAGCGACAGCGCCGTGTTCGTGACCGCCTGCAACGCCTGGAAGCACGCGTACGAGCCTTGAACGAAAGCAACAGGCGCTTTCGCATCGCGCTCAAGCACGCACCGGTCGTTATCGCCGGCCTGGACCGCGAGCTCCGCCTGACCTGGCTACACAACAGCCCCTTCGTCATTTCCAGCGAACGGCTGCTCGGGCGACGGTTGACGGATCTCACGCACACCTCGCACCGCGCGCAGCTCAACCAGACGCTGCAACAAGCCTTGCGCAGCGGAGCCACGCAGCGGCAGGAGATCTATTTACGAACCCGCGACGGTCTGAGCCTGTACGAGCTCAGCGTGGAGCCGGTGCGCGGTGCCAAGCGACGGATCACTGGGCTAGCCTGCGCCGCTATAGACGTCACCGAGCGCGAGCAGCGCGAGCGAGCGCTGCAGCTGAGCGAAGAGCGCCTGGAACTTGCCGTTTCGGGATCGTCCAGCGGTTTCTGGGACATACAGCTGCACCCAGGCCGGCCGGGGCGGCACTGCTATATGAGCCCGCAACAGAAGCGAATCATAGGATTCGCCGACCACGAGTTTCCGAACAGCCTGGCCGCTTGGCGCGCGCGCATCGCGCCGGAGGATCTGCCGCGGCTGCGCCGCGCGATGCGAGCGGCCTGGCGCGGTGGCAGTTTCGAGGTCGAGTACCGCATCCGTCACCGCGACGGCAGCCTGCGCTGGCTGCTCTCGCGCGGGCGCATCGTTCGCGACCGCCTCGGGCGGGCCGAGCGTTGGGTCGGACTGGACTGGGACATTACCGAGCGCAAGCAGGACGAAGAGGAACTGGCGCGGCTGGCCGCGGTAGTGGAATCCTCCCAGGACGCCATCATCAGCATTACGCTAGACGGCACTATCATCAACTGGAACGCCGCGGCCGAACGCATCTACGGCTACCGCGAAGAGGCGATGATCGGGCAGCCGCTGAGCCGGCTGGAAGCGCCGGAAGCGGCTGGCGATACCGAATCGGTGCTCCGCCGACTGCATGCCAACGAAGCGATCGAACGCGACGAGACCGTCCGCCTCTGCCGCGACGGACGCCGGATCTACATACAGCGCACGGTATCGCCGGTGGCCGACGACGAAGGCCGGGTGCTCTTCGCCTCCTCCATCGAGCGCGATATCAGCGAGAGCAAACGCCTGCACGAGCAGTTGCGGCACAAGGCCTTTCACGACGCGCTCACCGACTTGCCCAACCGGGCACTGTTCGTCGAGCGACTGCGCTACGTCATCGCGCGCGCCCGGCGCGACCGGCATAACTACGCGGTGCTGCTGCTGGATCTGGACAATTTCAAAGTGATCAACGACAGCCTGGGCCATACAGTGGGCGACAGGCTGCTATGCCGGTTCGGCGAGCGCATCCGCCAATGCCTGCGCCCGCACGACACGCTGGCCCGTTTCGGCGGCGACGAATTCGCCGTGCTGCTCGAGCAGATGCGCGATGTCAGCAGCGTGCTGCATGTCGTCAACCGCATCCAGTCGGCGCTCAAGGACACGTTCTCGATCGGCGCGCAGGAGCTCAAGGCCAGCACCAGCATAGGAATCGCTCTGGGTGATGAGCGTTACCACGATCCCGGCGCCTTGCTGCGCGATGCCGATACCGCGCTCTACCAGGCCAAGAACAGAGGCAAGAATCGCTTCGCGATCTTCGATCCGCCCATGCGCGAGGCGGTGGTCGCGCGCATGCGCATGGAAAACAACTTGCGCAACGCGCTCAACGAGGGGCTGCTGGAAGTGCATTACCAGCCCATCGTGGCCATAGGCAGCGGGCACATCATCGGCTGCGAAGCGCTGGCGCGCTGGAACGACCCGGAGCTGGGCAGTGTCAGCCCCAGCGAGTTCATTCCCATTGCCGAAGAAAGCGGCCTGATCTTCGAGCTCGGCGAGCAGGTGCTAACCAAAGCGGCTGCGGAACTTGCCCGCTGGCGCGAGGCGGGCCTCGCGCAGGCTCTTTATGTCAGCGTGAATCTTTCCACCCGCCAGGTTCAGCGGGCCGATCTGGTAGACACCGTGCTCGCCACGCTGGCGCGATACCGCCTGGCAGGGCAGGATCTGCGCCTGGAGATCACTGAGAGCATCATGATGAGCACCGACCGCCATGCCATAGACATGCTCGCGCGTTTGCGCGAGTACGGCATAGCAATCTGCATGGACGATTTCGGCACTGGTTACTCCTCGCTGAGCTACTTGCGCGAATTCCCCTTCGATGTGCTCAAAATCGACAAATCGTTCGTTCAATCTATCGCTACCGACAACACCACCCGGGAGATCGTACGCACCGTCAGCCGCCTGGCCGATGGCCTGATGGTCGAAGCGATCGCTGAGGGCATAGAGTCGCGCGAACATCTGGAAACGCTCAAAGCGCTGGGCCTGCGCTGGGGGCAAGGATTTCTCTTTCATCGTACGCTGGCGGGGGATCACATGATCGCCTTGCTGCGACAACACGCAGCGGCTAGCCATCTGGCCAGCATCCCGCGCCGGCACTGAGCGGCATGGGGTCAAGGCCCCCGTACTCGCCCCTACCCGCTCGCGCATTTCGCCCACACAGCAGCGACAGTGCGTGCGTTGGCGTCGAGTCCGCGGTTCCGGTTGCGATCGCTCCGCGCCGTGCCAAGGCAGGCGCGAAGGGCACAGCCGCCGATTGCGAGGCTTACGACAAGGAGCGTTGACGATGACAAGCCACATCCGTTCGCCGCTGGACCATGTACTGATCTCGCTTTCCCTCTTTATCCTGGGGCTATTGCTAGGCGTCTTGTTTCAGGCAACGGTACGGGATTACTTCTGGTTCCTGGTGATCGCGCTGGTGCTGCTTTTGATCAAGCCGCTCTACAGCTACTGGCGCTATCGTGAACGACGACGCGATGCCGAAGCCATCATCCGCAGCATGGACGACCGCCGCTAGATCGACCCACTGCTGCGCCGGGCTCGCTGCTTGCGGCGTCTACACTGATGGAATACGCGAGCTGATCCGGTCGCAACCGACCGTTGTATAAGGCCGCTCAACAGGATGTAACGCGAATGACCAAACACTACCTAAGCCGCTTCTTCGAACCCGGGTCAGTGGCGGTCATAGGCGCCAGCGACCGCCCCGGCAGCCTCGGACAACGGGTATATCACAACCTCCGCACGAGCGGCTTCAAGGGCAAGATCTATGCGGTCAACCCCGGCCACGAGCAGGTCCAGGGAGACCGCAGCTACCCAGAGCTGGCGGCGATAGGCGAGCCGGTCGATCTGGCGGTGATCGCCAGCCCGCGCCGCACGGTGCTGGATGTGGTCGAGCAATGCGGGCAGCAAGATATCCGCGCCGTCTGCGTACTCTCGCCGGGCGTTCGGCGCCATGAGCGCGAGCGCGCGCGGTTCGAGAAAGATCTCCTCGAACGCATACGCCGCTATAACCTGCGGTTGGTCGGGCCGGACTGCATAGGCCTGCTCAGACCGCACATAGGTCTCAACGCCAGCGACTGCCGGCCCGCCGCGCTGCCGGGGGAGCTCGCCCTGGTCTCGCAATCGGCGGCCTTGTGCAACGCCATCGTCGATTGGGCGGGCACACGCAGCATCGGCTTCTCCACAGTGGTTTCGCTGGGCGACACGCTGGACGTCGACTTTGGCGACGTACTCGATTTTCTCGCCATCGACGGCACCACGCGCAGCATCCTGCTCTATCTGGAGGGGGTTCACAACGCGCGGCGCTTCATGAGCGGACTGCGTGCCGCCGCACGCATCAAGCCGGTGATCGTCATGAAAGCCGGCCGCCACCGGGAAGGCTCGCGCGCGGCGCTCTCGCATACGGGCGCCCTGGTCGGCGACGACGATGTATTCGACGCTGCCCTCGCGCGCGCGGGCGCCGTGCGCGTACGCACGATTCAGCAACTGTTCGCCGCTGCCCAAGCGCTATCCGGCAATTACCGTGTACGCGGCAATCGCCTTGCCATAGTGACCAACGGCGGCGGGCCGGCCATCATCGCCGCGGATCGCGCCGCCGAGGTGGGCGTGGCCTTGCCGCAGCTCGGCGAGAAGACGGGGAAACGGCTCGAGCACCTGGTCCCGGCGCAGCTGCAACGCCAAAACCCGGTAGACCTGCTGGCAAAAGCCGGCCCCGACCGCTATCAGCAGGCGCTGGAAGCCTGCCTGGCTGACGAGGATATCGACGGCGTGCTGGTCATGCTGGCGCCGCAGGCACAGTCGGACCCGGACGCGGTGGCCGAACGGGTGATCGCCTGCGCACACGAGCGCGGACACAAGCCGGTGCTGACCTGCTGGCTGGGCGAAGAACAGGTCCAGCGGGCACGCAGCACGCTGCGCAGCGCGCGCGTGCCGCATTTCTCTACCCCTGAAGCGGCGGTGGAAGCATTCGGGTACATGGCCAGCTATCACCGCAACCAGCAACTGCTGCTGCAAGTACCGGGCCCCATGTCGCTGCGCCACGAAGGCAATATCGCCGGCGCGCGCCTGATCATCGAAAGCGCGCTGGAAGAGGGCCGGCGCACGCTGACCAGCATGGAAGCCAAGGCGGTGCTGACAGCGTTCGGCATTCCGGTAGTGCGCACCATAGAGGCGCATAGCGCCAGCGAAGCGCTGGTCGTGGCCGAATCTCTGGGCTACCCGGTAGCCATGAAAATCAGCTCGCCGGAGATCGCCCACAAATCGCGCATTGGGGGCGTACGGCTCGATATCGCCAATGCGCATGCAGTGCGCGCCGCCTATGCCGACCTGCTGGCCGCCGCCCAGGCCGCGCATCCGGGCATTACGACAACGCGCGTGACCATAGAGCGCATGCACGGCAAGGAGCATGCCCGGGAGGTGATCGTCGGCGTCGCGCGCGATCCGGTATTCGGTCCGGTAATCAGCTTCGGCGCTGGCGGTACCATGGTCGAGCTGATTCGCGATCGCGCGGTGGCCCTGCCGCCGCTCAATGCTTTTATTGCCCGCGATCTGATCCGGCGCACCCGGGTGTCGCGCTTGCTCAAGGCCTACCAGGGAATGCCGGCCGCGGATGTGTACGCGGTGGAGCAGGTGCTGCTGCGCGTGTCGGATTTGGTCTGCAAACTGCCGCATATCCGCGAGCTGGACATCAATCCGCTGGTGGTGGACGAACACGGGGCGCTGGCGGTAGATGCGCTGTTCACCATAGAAAAGCCTCCGGCGGCGGCCGAGGTTGGCTACGGGCATATGGCAGTGCACCCCTACCCTACCGAGCTGGTAGGCAGCCTGGTGCTGCCCGACGGCACTGAGGTGACGGTGCGCCCGATCCGCCCCGAGGATGCGGAGCTGGAGCGGGAGTTCGTGCAAAACCTGTCGCGCGAATCGCGCTTCTTCCGCTTTATGGAAACGCTCAACGAGCTCAGCACCCCGCTACTGGTGCGCCTGACCCAGATCGACTACGACCGCGAGATGGCGCTGATCGCGGTACAGAACGAACTGGGCCGCGAGCAGCAGCTCGGCGTTGCCCGCTACACCTTGAATCCCGATGGCGAGAGCTGCGAGTTCGCTATCGCCGTTGCCGACGACTGGCAGCACCGCGGCCTGGGCAGCCGCTTGTTAGCGCGCTTGATGGAGACAGCGGCGGCGCGGGGCATCCGCCGCATCGAAGGCGAGGTGCTGGCCAATAATCACAAGATGTTGAAGTTTATGCGCAAGATGGGGTTTCGGATCTCCACCCACCCGGAGGATTACACGATCAAGCGTGTGAGCAAGGATCTGATTTAGAGTATCCACGTCCGGAGCGCTTGCCCGCTCCAGGCATTGGCATCACACAACCGTAACAGGTGCCGGGTAGGCTGGCGCGGAATCACCATAAGAAACGGCTAACATGGAAAGCATAGACTTCAAGCAGCCCGATCTTTACATCAACCGCCAGCTCAGCCTGCTGGAGTTCAACCGACGCGTGATCGCGCAGGCGCTGGATCCGCAGAACCCGCTGCTGGAACGGCTGCGTTTTCTCTGCATTGCCAGCACTAACCTGGACGAATTCTTCGAGATTCGCGTCGCCAGCCTCAAACAAGCGGTGGAGCTCGGTTCGGTACAGGCGGGCCCTGACAATCGCACGCCGCCGGAGGTGCTGGCCGCTATCAGTGCCGAGGCGCACAAGCTGGTGGAAGAGCAGTACCGGGTGCTCAACGAAGTCCTCACGCCGCTGCTCGCCGAGCAGAACATCCGCTTCCTTCGCCGCAGCGAGTGGACCCCGGCGCAGCATGCCTGGCTGCAGGAGTACTTTATCGAGGAGCTGCTGCCCATCATCAGCCCGCTGGGGCTGGATCCGGCCCATCCGTTCCCGCGCGTGCAGAACAAGAGCCTCAATTTCATAGTGTCACTGGAAGGCAAGGACGCCTTCGGGCGCAACAGCGGTTTCGCGGTAGTACAAGCCCCCCGGGCACTGCCACGCCTGATCCAGCTGCCTCCCGACGAAGCGGGCAACGGACCGCACGATTTCGTATTCCTCTCCTCGGTGATTCACGCCTTCGTGGACCAATTGTTCCCCGGCATGAAGGTGAAGGGCTGCTACCAGTTCCGCGTCACCCGCAACAGCGAGCTGTTCGTGGAAGAGGAAGAGGTGGACGATCTGCTACAGGCCATGGAGGGCGAGCTGCTCTCGCGCCGCTATGGCGATGCGGTGCGACTGGAAGTGGCCGCTAACTGCCCGGATAGCCTGGCCGACTTTCTGATGGAAGAGTTCGAGCTGGGCAAGGACGATCTCTATCAAGTAAACGGTCCGGTCAACTTGAACCGCCTGATAGCCGTTTACGACCTGGTTGACCGCCCGGACCTGAAGTTCACCGCGTTTACGCCGGGCCTGCCACCGCAGCTCGCCCCTGCTAGCGATTTGTTCGAGCGCATACGCCAGGGCGATATCCTGCTGCATCATCCCTTTCACTCCTTCCTGCCGGTGGTCGACTTCGTGCGCCAAGCGGCGAGCGACCCGCAGGTGCTGGTAATCAAGCAAACGCTGTACCGCGCCGGCCCCGACTCGGCCATAGTCGATGCGCTGGTGGCGGCGGCGCGGGCGGGCAAGGAAGTCACGGTGGTCATCGAGCTGAGAGCCCGCTTCGATGAAGAGGCCAACATCGCCCTGGCCAATCGCCTGCAGGAGGCCGGCGCGCATGTGGTGTACGGAGTGGTCGGCCATAAGACGCATGCCAAAATGATCTTGGTGGTGCGCCGTGAGGGGCGCGAGCTCAACCACTACGCACATCTGGGCACCGGGAACTATCACTCGCGCACGGCCCGCCTCTACACCGACTACGGCCTGCTCACCTGCAACGAGGCGATCTGCGAGGACGTGCGCCGCATCTTCCTGCAGCTGACCAGCCTGGGCAAGCTCTCCAAGCTCAACGGCATTCTTCAATCGCCGTTCACGCTGCACGCGGGGCTGATCGCGCGCATCGAACGCGAAGCGCAGCTTGCCGCCAGCGGACGCCCTGCCCGCATCATCGCCAAGGTGAACGCGCTGGTGGAACCGCAGATCATTCAAGCCCTGTACGCCGCATCCGGCGCCGGCGTTGAAATCGATCTGATCGTGCGCGGCATGTGCTCGTTGCGGCCCGGCATACCGGGCGTATCCGAACGCATTCGCGTGCGCAGCGTAATAGGACGCTTCCTGGAGCACACACGGGTGTATTACTTCCACAACGACGGCGAGCCGCAGGTGTTCTGTTCCAGCGCCGACTGGATGGAGCGCAATTTCTTCCGCCGCGTGGAGGTAGCGTTTCCGCTGCTGGACGAGCGCATTCGCGATCAGGTGATACGGGATCTGGAGACTTATCTGGACGATAACTGCCAGGCCTGGATACTGGGCAGCGATGGGCGCTATCAACGCCTCTCACCCGCCGAGGGCGAGCAGGCACGCTCGGCACAGGCGAGCCTGCTCGCCGAGCTGGCGGCGGTCAGCTAGGCGACCAGCAAGGCCGCCACACTCAGCCGAAGCTCAACCGCAGCCTGGCGCTCTTCAAGTGCGCCGCCTCCTCCTCCAGGTCCGCCTGCAATAGCGGATGCTCCGCCAGCCAACCATCCGGAAAACGCAGCTCCAATGCGTCTCCCTTGGCCTGGAGTTCAATCGGCGGCAACGGCTCGGAGGCCCGTCCGCGGTGCAGCAACACCGCCAGCCGCAACACCACTACCAGCTGCGCCACAGCCGCTTGCAGCCTGGCGGGCAGTTCCTTGAGCCGGCGCGCAGGGTATTTGCGCCTATGACCCTGCACCAGCACGGCCAATATGTGCTGCTCCTCGCGCGAGAAGCCGGCCATATCCGCGTGCTGCAGCACGTACGCGCCGTGCTTGTGATACTGCTTATGGGAAATATCGAGCCCGATCTCGTGCAGCTGCGCGGCCCAAGCGAGCATGCGATGAAGCCGCCCTTCCCCAGGTCCCCAGCCTTGGCGCTCCAGCTGCGCCAGCAACTGCTCGCAGGTTGCGGTCACGCGCTCGGCCTGCTCGCGATCCACATGATAACGCGCCATCAGGCTGGCTACGGTCGATGCCTGCACCTCCTCGTGGCGGGCATAGCCGGCGAGATCGTATAGCACCCCTTCCCGCAGCGCACCGTCGGCCGCTTCCATGGAAACGATGCCAAGCGCTTCGAACAGCGCCAGCAGAATGGCCACGCCGCCGGCGAACACCTGCGCCCGCTCCGCACTCAGGCCTTTGAGATCGAGCTTGTCCACGTGCCCGGCCCGGATCATGGCCTCACGCAATCGATACAGGCCCGGCAAGGTGATCCCGCTCTCGCTCCAGCCGGCCTCGGCCAACACGCGCTCAGCGGCCTGAATGGTGCCCGATGCTCCCACTACCCGCTGCCAGCCCGTCGCTCGCAGGCGTCTCGCCATCGGCTCCAGCTCCATGGCTGCCGCCAGCTGCGCCCGCTGCCAGCAGCGCCGGGCCAATGTTCCACCGGGAAAACAAGCTTCGGTCAGCGCCACCGAACCGACGTTCAGGCTTTTGAGCAGCTGGGGCTGAAATCCCTCGCCCACGATCAGCTCGGTGCTGCTGCCGCCTATATCGACGACCAGCCGGCGCCGGCCGTCGTCGGCAAGGCTGTGCGCTACCCCCAGGTAAATCAGCCGCGCTTCTTCGAAGCCGGAGACGATTTCAATGGCATGTCCCAGCGCCAGCTCGGCACGAACGAGGAAATCCCTACTGTTCTCGGCGCGCCGCAGCGTATTGGTGCCCACCGCCCGGACGGCATCGGAGCCGAGTTCGCGCAAGCGCTGGCCGAAACGTTCCAGGCAGGCGAGCGCGCGCTCCTCGGCAGCCGGCGTAAGGCGGCTGCCTGCCTCCAGCCCGGCAGCCAGACGCACCGGCTCGCGCAGGCGGTCGATGATCTGCAAATAACCTCGCCGCTTGCGCGCCACGATCATGTGAAAACTATTCGACCCCAGATCGACCGCTGCAACCGTTGCGCCGGCCTCCGCGCCGCCAGCGTCTCGTTCAATCATTCGCGTCCTCGCCCGGATCGCTCTGCGGGGCAAACATGATGCTCCTATCGAGTGCATCCAACAAGCACTAATACTGGATCGCACTTGCAAACCTCTCCCCCGCCCCCTACGCCTGCGTATCGGACCGGGCAGCGGCAGCCGTCTTGCAAACCGCCGGCCGCGCCACGAGGTGTGCTGTGGAGCTTCTTCATCTTCCGTCGGTGCGCGGCACCGAACCGCAAAAATCTATAAATCCAGGAGGATCTCTAGCGATGGAATCCGCGCTGAGCCGGTCGCACCCCCTATCGGAGCCGGCCATGATGAAGGCAGGCGTACTCGCCGCTGCCGGCCGCTTCGAGCTGCAAGACGTTCCGATACCGGAGCCCGCGCCGCACCAAGTGCGTATACGGCTGCAGGGTTGCGGCATATGCGCCTCCAATATCCCTGCCTTCGAGGGGCGCGACTGGTTCCAGTACCCGCTGCCCGCGGGCGATCTCGGACACGAAGGCTGGGGAGTGGTGGACGCCCTCGGCACGGAGGTGCGCAACGTGGCGGTTGGCGACAGAGTCGCCGCCCTGAGCTATCGCGCCTATGCCCAGTACGACGTCGCCGACGCCGATAAGGTGGTCAAGTTGCCCGCCGAGCTGGACGGCCAGCCGTTCCCCGGCGAAGCCTTAGGCTGTCTGATGAACATCTTCCGCCGCTCAGATATCCGGGCCGGTCATGACGTGGCCATCGTGGGGGCCGGCTTCCTGGGCGCGGGACTCGTACAGCTTGCCAAGCAAGCCGGTGCGCGCGTGATCGCGATTTCCCGACAGGACAGCTCGCTGGCTCTGGCGCAACGCCTGGGCGCCGACCACCTCATCAAAATGGACGACCACTGGCAGATCATCGCGCGGGTCAAGCAGCTCACCGGAGGTGCTTTGTGCGCGCGCACCCTCGAATGCACCGGCAAGCAGTGGCCGCTGGATCTGGCCGGCGAGCTGACGGGCGTTGGCGGCAGGCTGGTCATCGCCGGTTTCCATCAGGACGGCCCGCGCTCGGTGAACATGCAACTTTGGAACTGGCGCGGCATAGACGTCATCAACGCTCATGAACGCGATCCCAAGGTAGCCGTTCGCGGTATGCAGGAAGCGGTGGCCGCGGTACTGGCCGGGCGCCTGAATCTGGCGGCACTGATCACCCATCGCTTTAGTCTGTGCGAACTCAATGCCGCCTTGACGGCAACGCGCACCCGTCCGGCCGGATTCACCAAGGGAGTGTTGCTGATGGAGGACGCACCATGAACCGCCCGCTCGCACGCTTGCCCCGCTTGGGCTTTCTCGGCATAGGCTGGATCGGCCGTCACCGTCTGCAGAAGGTCGCCGCCAGCGGCATGGCCGAGATCACCGCAATCGCCGACACCGACACCGCCGCGCTGGCCGCCGCTGCCGAAGACGCTCCCCAGGCGCACGCCTGCACCTCGCTGGAGCAATTGTTAGAGCTGGATCTGGACGGCATCGTCATCGCCACGCCCAGCGCGCAGCATGCCGAACAGGCTATCCAGGCCCTGGAGGCCGGACGGGCGGTATTCTGCCAAAAACCGCTGGGCCGCGATGCCGCCGAAGTCCAAGCGGTGGTCGCGGCGGCACGCCGTGCCGACCGGCTGCTGGGTGTGGATTTCTGTTATCGCCACCTGGCGGGCATGGCCGAGCTCCGTCGCCGTATCCAGGCCGGCGCGCTGGGCCATCCCTTCGCCGGCCGGCTCGTGTTCCACAACGCCTATGGGCCGGACAAGCCATGGTTCTACGACCGTAACCTGGCCGGCGGCGGCTGCCTGATGGACTTGGGCATACACCTGATCGATCTGGCGCTGTGGCTGTTCGACTTCCCTGAGGTGGAGCACGCGCAAGGTCGCTGTTTCGCCCGCGGCAAGCCGCTGCCCTCCCCGCCGGAGGCGGTCGAGGATTACGCGCTCGCGCGCCTGGACCTGGCCAATGGCATGAGCCTGGAGCTGGCCTGCTCCTGGAAGCTGGCGGCGGGCCAGGATGCCGACATACAGGCTAGTTTCTACGGTACCGGCGGCGGGGCGACACTGCGCAATGTGAACGGTTCGTTCTTCGACTTCGTCCTGGAGTGGAACCACGGCACCGCCCGCGAGCGCCTTGCCGGCCCGCCGGACGATTGGGGCGGACGGGCCGCGCTGGCCTGGGTACAGGCGCTGGCCGCCGGCGGGCGTTTCGACGAAGGCGCCCGCCGCCTGATACAGATCGCCGAGGTCATAGACAGCATATACGCCCGCGATTACAGAGCGAGCGCCGCGGAGCGATCGTTGCCGGCCATGGTGCGTTGAGGCCGCGTTTCATCAGACACATCTAATGCTCAGGTGCCGCACACGCCCTACTGGCGCCGCGGCTCGCTACTCGCAGCACAGGGAGGCCATCATGCAAGTACGCGACATCATGTCTACCAACTGCGAAACCATCAAAATCCGGGACAGCTTGCAGGCGGCAGCGCAGCACATGCGCGATGCCGACGTCGGCATGCTGCTGGTCGAGGATGACCAGGGCAAGATCTGCGGCGTTCTGACCGATCGCGACATCGCCGTACGGGCAGTGGCCGCCGGCGTCGATCCCAACCAGGAGATTCAGGCCTGTACGACCAACGAAATCGTTGCCTGCAGCGAGGACGATACGATCGAGCAGGCGGCGCAGCTCATGGAGCGTGAACAGTTACGGCGGCTGCTGGTGCGCGATACCAAAGGACAGCCCGTGGGCGTGCTGTCGCAAGCCGACATCGCCCGTGCGCTGGGCAGGTCGGAACTCGTCGGTGAGGTACTGCACGATATCTCGCGCCCCGGCGGGAAGCACTCGCAGCATTGATCGAATCGCCACCGGGGGCAGAGGCCACGGCCCCTGCCCCCCAGCTTCGTACTCGGCACTGGCCTCAGCCCTGCGCGGCTCTTAGCGGTTGCCGTTCGCCGGCAAGCTGTCGGATGGCATAGTCGATGGTAAGGTCCAGACCTGCCCGGAACGACACCTGCGGCCCCCAGCCGAGCAGCTGCTGGGCGAGGGTTATATCGGGCCGTCGCCGCATCGGGTCGTTCTCGGGCCGCGGCTGAAAACTGATGGTGGAGGGGCTTGCGGTGGCTTCGATCACCAGTTCGGCAATGCGCCGTACCGTGTACTCGTCCGGATTGCCCAGATTCAGCGGACCGGCATAATTCACCGCCATGTAGCGCACGATACCCTCCACCAGATCGTCTATGTACTGCAGGCTCCGGGTCTGGCTGCCATCGCCGTAGATGGTCAGCGGCTCGCTGCTAAGCGCCTGACGAATGAAGTTCGTCACCACCCGGCCGTCATGCAGATCCATGCGCGGGCCATAGGTGTTGAAGATGCGAATGATACGCACCGGCGTGCCATGCGTCCGGTGATAGGCCATGGTAATGCTCTCGGCATAGCGCTTGGCCTCGTCGTAGACACTGCGCGGCCCGACGGGATTGACGTTGCCCCAGTACTGCTCGCGCTGGGGGTGCTCTAGCGGATCGCCGTACGACTCGCTGGTACTGGCCAGAAAGAACGAAGCGCCGTGCGCCCGCGCGAGCTTCAGCATCTCGTGCGTGCCGTGACTGTTGACCAGCAGGGTATCGATGGGCATGCGCAAATACTTCGGCGGCGATGCCGGGCTAGCGAAATGCATGACCCAGTCGAGCTTGGGCAATGGCGGGAGCGGCGTGCAGACATCATGCTCGATCAGGTCGAAGCGGGGATGGTCGCGCAAGTGCGCGAGATTATCCGGACTACCGGTACAAAAGTTATCCACCCCTATGACGCGATGACCGTCGGCCAACAGCCGATCGAGCAAATGGCTACCTACAAAACCCGCGGCGCCGGTCAGCAAAATGTGCAAGGAGCGGCGTTTTCCTGATCGCGTCGGGCGCAGCCTCTTCATAGGCAGTTTTCCTCCTCGCCAATCCGTCAGCTCTCACGGCCCCCGTCGCGATGCCAAGCCATCAGGTTCTTGAATCTGCTTCGTCAGCCATTACATAAGGTCGTACCAACAACGTTCAAGCGACAGCCGAAGCTGAAGAAGCATCGCCGCAACCCTTGCCCGACAAGCAGTTAGTGCCACCTCCGTAGCCGGGAAGCACTGCCCATGACGACAATTTACGAGCATTCGGTTTGCTGCGTCGCAAAAAGCGCTTCGCCAGCAACTTTTCCAGTCGAAAACGAGCGCCGATGCGGCGTCTCCGACACCACAAACGGAAGTTGGCCCAGCGATGGCTGAACTCGGACTCGGGGGACGCCATGCGCTGATTACGGGCGGCAGTTCCGGTATAGGACTGGCGACCGCGCGCGCGCTGGTCAGAGCAGGCGCGGCAGTCACCGTGTTCGATATCGCGCCGCCTCCTCCCGACCTGAACTATCACCTGGGCGATGTCAGCCGCGGCGAGGACATCGACCGGGCCTGGGCAAAGCTCAACGCAGCGAACGATCTGCCGGACATCCTGATCGCCAACGCCGGCGTCGGTCTCTACGAGCGCCTCTGCGAAGGCGACCCGGAAAAATGGCAACGCCTGTTCGATATCGACGTCATGGGTGCGCTGCGCCTGGTACGCGCATTCGTTCCGCCGCTGCTTGAGGGTGGCGGCGACGTGGTGTTCGTCAGCTCCGTTGCCGCGGGGCGGGCACATCCCTGGGGCGGCCCCTATGCGGCGAGCAAGGCCGCGCTGGAGAGCATAGCCGAGACGCTGCGCTTGGAAGCGCAGCCGCGAGTGCGCGTGATCACCGTGGCGCCGGGCGTGGTGGATACGCCCTTTTTCGATCATCTGCTCGCCGGCGAACAGAGCATCGCGGCAATGGGGGCGGGCAGCATTTCTCCCGAGCATGTCGCGGAACTGATCGTCTACGCGCTGAGCCGGCCCACGAAGCTCGCGCTGAACCACATCACGGTACGCCCGCGCACCCAGGAGTTTTAGCAGTGGACAGGACATCCCCTGCCGCGGGGGACTGTCATAGGGAGCATGACATGAGCAAGACCATCCTGATCACCGGCGGCGCCGGCTTTATCGGCTCGCATCTGGCCGATGAGCTGCTGCGCCACGGCTACCGCGTCCGTGCGCTGGACAACCTCTGTACCCAGGTGCACGGAGAGCAGCGCCAACGGCCGGATTACCTGGCGCCGGAAGTGGAACTGATCGAGGGGGATGTGCGCGATCCGGCCACGGTACAGCGGGCTATCCAAGGCGTGGACGGCGTATTCCACTACGCCGCCGCGGTCGGGGTGGGCCAGAGCATGTACCAGATCGCCGCCTACACAGCGATCAACAACCTGGGTACCGCGGTGCTGATGGAAGCGCTCAGCAAGGATCCCGTGGAGAAGCTGGTCATCGCCTCCAGCATGAGCCTTTACGGGGAGGGCCTGTACCGTAACCGCCACGGTCAGATCCTGGCCGGTGTCCGCCGCAGCCGCGGCCGGCTCAAGCGCGGCGAGTGGGAACTGACCGACAGCGACGGCACGGAGTTGGTCCCCGTCCCCACACCCGAGGATAAGCCGGCCGATCTCTCGTCGGTGTACGCGCTGACCAAGTTCGATCAGGAGCGGCTGTGCCTGATGCTGGGCGAAGCCTACGACATTCCGACCGTGGCCTTGCGCTTCTTCAACGTCTACGGCCCGCGGCAAGCCCTGTCCAATCCCTACACCGGCGTGCTGGCCATTTTCGCGGCGCGCTACCTGAACCGTCAGCCCCCCTTGATCTTCGAGGACGGGCGCCAGCAGCGCGATTTCGTCAGCGTCCACGACGTCGCGCACGCCTCCCGGCTGGCCTACGAGAGCGAGGCGGCCAACGGACGAGTATTCAACATCGGCAGCGGCCAGGCCTACACCATCGCCGACATCGCCAGGCACATGGCGGCTGCGCTTCGAATCGACGATATCCAGCCCGAGATTAGCGGGAAGTACCGTGTGGGGGATATCCGCCACTGTTTCGCGGATATCTCCCGCGCCAAGGCCTTGCTCGGCTACCGGCCGCGAGTCGCCCTGGACGAGGGGCTCAGGGAACTCGCAGAGTGGCTGCCGCAAGCGAAGGAACAGGCTACGGACCGCGTAGCCCTGGCTCGCCAGGAGCTGGCCAGCCGCGGCCTCACCCTGTGAGGCATCGCCCCGGCAAGGAGAACGCGATGACAACCAGCGCACCGAACGAAAGCGGTACCGCCGCCCTGATGGGCTTGCTGGAATGGTTCTGGCTGGAGGACTACGAGGCGGTCGAGCAGGCCATCGAGGATATGCGCCGGCTGGGCGTCCAGCGACTGCGGACCGGGGTCTCGTGGGCCGACTACCTGACCGATTCGGGCCAGCGTTGGTACGACTGGCTGCTCCCCAAGCTGGCGCGCGAGGTCGAGCTGCTGCCCTGCTTCGTCTACACCCCGCCTTCGCTGGGCGAGCTGCCGAGCACCGCCGCGCCACCGCGCAACCCCAAGGACTATGCCGATTTCCTGGACCTGTGCATCACGCGCTATGGGCAGTTCTTCGACTATGTGGAGCTCTGGAACGAGCCCAATAACATGCGCGAATGGGACTTCACGCTGGACAACACCTGGGAGAAGTTCGCCGCGACCGTAGGCGGCGCGGCCTACTGGGCGCATCGGCGCCGCAAGCGCACGGTGCTGGGCGGCATGAGCCCCATTGATCCGAACTGGCTGCACACCATGTTCCGCCTGGGTGTGATGGAGCATATAGATGTGGTGGGCATACACGCCTTCCCCGGCAGCTACGACATCGCCCATGAGGGCCTGCTCGATCAGATCGCCCGTATCGAGCGCGTCCTCGATCAGCACGCTTCGCGCGCCAAGATCTGGCTGACCGAGATCGGCTACCCGACCTGGCGCAACGACGAATACAACCAGCTTAAGATCTTCGACAGCGCCTTCGCTCTGCCGGTGGAGCGCGCGTATTGGCTGTCGCTGCGCGACCTGCCTGGCGAGCGCCCGTCCACCGCGGGCTTTCACAACGATCCGCGCGACTATCACTTCGGGCTGAAGACATCCGCCGGCCGGGAGAAGCTGCTCTATCGCCAATGGGCCAACCACGGCTTGAAAGGCATCCGCGAGGTGGCGCGCTGGGAACAGCCCATAGGCAGCTTATCGCCAGCGCCGGAGGTACTGGTCACCGGCGGCGCCGGTTTCGTTGGCGCCAATCTGGTAGAACGGCTGGTCAACGACGGCCGCAGCGTGCGCATCGTCGACAACCTGCACCGGCCCGGGGTTGAGAACAATCTGCGCTGGCTGAAGCAGCACTTCGGCGACCGCATCGAATTCGCCCCCGTGGATGTGCGCAACTCGCTCGCCCTGGAGCCGGCATTGGCTGGCATCAAGCAAATCTTTCACCTGGCTGCGCAGACAGCCGTCACCACCAGCCTGATCGATCCCGTGGACGATTTCCGCACCAACCTGCAGGGCACCGTCAATCTGCTCGAAGCGGCGCGCCGCCAACCGCAGCCGCCCGCCATCGTCTTCTCGTCCACCAACAAGGTGTATGGAGGACTGAGCGATATCGCGCTGGAGGTCGTGGGACAGCGCTACCAGCCATCAGACCCGGAGATCCGCCGCTACGGCATCGCCGAAACGCGAGGCTTGGACTTCCACAGCCCGTACGGGTGTTCCAAAGGCGGTGCCGATCAGTACGTGATCGACTACGCGCGCTGCATGGGAGTACCGGCCGTGGTGTTCCGCATGAGCTGTGTCTACGGGCCACGCCAGTTCGGTACCGAAGACCAGGGCTGGGTCGCGCACTTCCTGATCCGGGCGCTGCGCGAAGAGCCGATCAATATCTATGGCGACGGCTGCCAGACACGCGACGTACTGTCCGTGCACGACCTCATAGAGGCCTGCCTGCTGGCCGAGCGCCACATGGACCGGCTCAGCGGCCGCGCCTTCAACATAGGCGGCGGCCCATCCAACACCATCAGCCTGCTAGAGCTGATCGACCTGATCGCCGAACTGCGCGGCTGCAGACCCAAGATCAACTTCTCCGGCTGGCGGCCTGGCGACCAGCGCTACTACGTATCGGATATCCGCTCGTTCCAACAGGCCACCGGGTGGGTCCCGCGCATCGGTGCCGCCTCCGGCATCGAACGCCTCCATAACTGGCTGAGCGAGTCGTACGTGATCGTCCCCGATCATGTTCGGAGGACAGCCTGATGAGCAAAGGGGATTTGCGGGTACTGATGAGCACGGATACCGTCGGCGGCGTTTGGAGCTATGCCATCGAACTCGCGCGCGGCCTTTGCGAGCAGGGTGCACGAGTGGACCTGGCCGCTCTGGGAACCCGGCCTAGCGCGGGGCAGACCGCGGCTGCGGCGGCAATTCCGGGGCTGGCGCTGCACGCCCGCGTTTGCCGGCTGGAGTGGATGGCGGATCCGTGGGAGGAGCTGGCCGCCGCCGGCGACTGGCTGCTCGACCTCGCTCATCGCGTACGACCCCACATCGTCCACCTCAACCATTACTGCCATGGGCATTTGCCGTGGCCGGCACCGGTTCTGATGGTCGCGCACTCCTGCGTTTATTCCTGGCATCGCTGGGTACGGCAGCGCCAGCCCGCTGCGGGCTGGCGGCGCTACAGGCGCGAAGTGCGGCTAGGTCTGCAGGCAGCCGATCTGGTTGTCGCCCCCACCCGGGCGATGCTGGCTGATGCTCGGCACTTCTACGGCCCGTTCCGCCAAGCCGTCGTCGTCGCCAACGGCCGCCGGCCGCAGGACTTTCCGCCGGCCCCCAAGCAGCCGCGAATCGTCTGCGCAGGGCGCCTCTGGGACGAGGGCAAGAATGTCATGGCGCTGGCGGAGGTCGCGGCCGAACTGCCCTGGCCGATCGAGATCATAGGCGACCCGCAACACCCCAGCGGCGGACGCGCGCTCTTCGCCAACGTCCTGTTGCCAGGCCCGCTGCCACAGGCACAGCTTGCCCGCCGCCTGGCCGAAGCGGCGATCTACGCGCTGCCGGCCCGTTACGAACCCTTCGGCCTGTCGGCGCTGGAGGCAGGGCTCGCGGGCTGCGCGCTGGTACTGGGCGACATTCCCTCGCTGCGGGAGGTTTGGGGCGATGCGGCGCTGTTCGTGCCGCCGCACGACCACCGCTCCCTTGCCGCTACGCTGCAACGGCTGATCGGCGATGCCGAACTGCGTCGGCATTACGGGACGCGCGCGCGGGCGCGGGCCAGGCAATTCACGGCGGAACGTATGGTGCGCGCGTACCGGCGCCTCTACCGCCGCCTGCGGCGAAGGGATGCCGCCAAGCGCCGCGCCGATGAGCCGCTGACCCCGTGCAGCGCCTGAACAAGGCGCTGCGGTGCGCCTGTCGGCAACCTGCGGGAGGAAGGAGGCAGCGGGATAAGGCCTACGCCCAGGGAACGTGTACGCGCTGCAACCATGACGAGTTCTGCGAGCAACCACCGGAAACCGAGCGCAAGCCGGTAAGGAGCCAATGGCCGCATGCATGTAGTGCTGTTCTACCACTCTTTGATTTCCGACTGGAACCACGGCAACGCCCACTTCCTGCGGGGCATAGTCAGCGAGCTCAGCGAGCGCGGGCATCGCGTCAGCGTGTTCGAACCCCGCGATGGCTGGAGCCTGACCAATTTGCTGCAGCAGCATGGCAAGGCGGCGGTGGAGCGATTCTCCGAACGCTTTCCCCAGCTGAGCAGCTCGTTCTACGAACTCGCCACGCTGGATCTGGACGCGGTGCTGGCGGATGCCGATCTGGTGCTGGTGCACGAGTGGAATCCGCTAGAGCTGGTCGCGCGCATCAACGACCATCGGGCGCGTGGCGGACGTTACCGGGTGCTGTTCCATGACACTCACCACCGCAGTGTCAGCGCGCCTGCGCAGATGGCCGCCTACCGGCTCGATGCCTATGACGGCGTGCTGGCGTTCGGCGAAACCATCCGCGAGCGGTATATCGCCATGGGCTGGGCCGGCCAGGTCTGGACATGGCACGAAGCGGCGGACATTCGTCTGTTCCGCCCACTACCGCATATAGCGTCCGAGGCCGACCTGGTATGGATAGGCAACTGGGGCGACGATGAGCGCAGCGACGAACTCCAAGAGTTCCTGCTCACTCCGGTGCGCGAGCTGCGCCTGCGCGCGGCCGTCCACGGCGTGCGCTACCCCGATGATGCGCTGGCGGCGCTGCGCGCGGCCGACATCGATTACCGCGGCTGGCTGCCGAATTTCGAAGTACCGCAAGCGTTCGCCCGCCATAAGGTCACAGTCCACGTACCGCGCCGGCCCTATGTGAAAGCCTTGCCCGGCATCCCCACCATCCGCGTATTCGAGGCGCTGGCCTGCGGCATTCCGCTGATCTCGGCGCCCTGGGACGACTGCGAGGGGCTTTTCTCGGTCGGCGAGGACTTTCTGGTGGCGCGCGACGGCACCGAAATGAGGACTCAGCTGCGCGCGGTGCTCGCCGATGCGGATCTGGCGCGGACGCTGGCAGAGCACGGTCGGCAAACGATTCTGGCAAGACACACCTGTGCTCATCGCGTCGATGAGCTACTGGGCATCTACCGTCAACTCACCGCCCCCGAACTGAAGGAACAGAGCGCATGAAATTCGCCATCTTCGGGTCCAGTCTTGTGTCGGCCTATTGGAATGGAGCCGCCACTTACTACCGCGGCCTGGTGCGAAACCTCTACGAGCGCGGCCACCAGGTCACGTTCTACGAGCCCGACGCTTTCGAGCGTCAGCAACACCGCGATATGGACGATCCGCACTGGGCGCGTGTGGTGGTATACCCTGCCGAGCGCGCGGCCCTGGAACGTGCCCTGGAGGAGGCCGCAAGCGCCGACGTGCTGGTGAAGACCAGCGGCGTCGGTGTCTTCGACGCTTTTCTCGAGCGGGCGGTCGCGGACCTCAAGCGCCCCGGTAACACCGTCATCTTTTGGGACGTGGATGCGCCGGCGACCCTGGACCGCGTGCACAACGACCCTGGCGATCGGTTTCGCCCGCTCATCCCCAAGTACGATCTGATCCTGACCTACGGCGGCGGCACGCCGGTGGTCAGCGCATACCTGAAGCTAGGCGCGCGGCAATGCGTGCCCATCTATAACGCCCTCGATGTGACTACGCATTATCCCGTAACCCCCGATCCACGCTTCAGCGCCGATCTGGCGTTTGTGGGCAACCGCCTGCCGGATCGCGAAGCGCGAGTCGAGGAGTTCTTCCTCAAACCGGCCGCCGCACGCCCACGCTATCGCTTCCTGCTGGGCGGCAACGGCTGGGCCGACAAGCCCATGAGCCCCAACGTCAACTACATCGGTCATGTCTACACGCGCGACCACAACGCCATCAACTCCACGCCGCGCGCGGTGCTCAATATCAGTCGATCGAGCATGGCGCGCTACGGTTTCTCCCCGGCAACCCGCGTTTTCGAGGCCGCCGGCGCGGGTGCCTGCCTCATCACCGATGCCTGGGAAGGCATCGGCATGTTTCTCGATCCTGGTGAAGAGGTACTGGTGGCCTGCAATGGCGACGATGTTGCCGCCATTCTCGACGAGCTCTCGCCGGAGCGCGCCGAGCGCATCGGCATCAGAGCTCTCAAGCGTATCGTCAGTGAACACACGTACGCCCATCGGGCCGCGCAGCTGGAAGCGCTGCTCGAAGGACGCCACTACCGCCCGGAGCTCGCTAAACGAAAGGTACAAGCATGAAGCAGCCAAACGTAGTGATAATCGGGTTGTCGATCACCTCTTCCTGGGGTAACGGCCACGCCACCACCTACCGCGGGTTGGTGCGCGAGCTGGTGCGCCAAGGTCTGGAGGTGTTGTTTCTCGAACGGGACGTACCCTGGTACGCCGCCCACCGAGACCTGCCGCGTCCGCCCTACGGGCAGACGCGGCTCTACCGCAGCCTCGATGAGCTCAAGCAGCAATACGAGCGCACCGTGGCCGAGGCCGACGCGGTGATCGTCGGCTCCTTCACGCCGGAAGGCGTGAAGGTGGGAGAGTGGGTAACGTCCGTCGCCGACGGCGTAACGGCCTTCTACGACATCGACACGCCGGTAACCCTGGCCCGGCTCGCCCGCGGCGAGCACGAGTATCTGGCACCGCACCTGATTCCACGCTATCGGCTCTACCTTTCCTTTACCGGCGGCCCCACCCTGGAGCGCCTGGAACGCGAGTTCGGCGCGCCCCGCGCCCGGCCGCTGTACTGCTCCTTCGACCCGGAGCTGTACTACCCGCAGACCTTGGAATCGACCTGGGATCTGGGTTATCTGGGCACCTACAGCGACGACCGTCAGCCGCGCCTGGAGCGTTTGCTGCTCAAGCCCGCTCGCGACTGGCCGGATGGCCGTTTCGTGGTTGCCGGGGCCCAGTACCCTCTCAACATACCCTGGCCGGACAATGTCGAACGCTACGAGCATGTCCCACCATCCGCGCACCGCGACTTCTACAACTCCCAACGCTTCACACTGAACATCACCCGAGACGATATGATCGCCGCCGGTTATGCGCCCAGCGTCCGGCTGTTCGAAGCCGCGGCGTGTGCCACTCCGGTCATCTCCGATCGCTGGCCAGGCATAGATACGTTGTTCAAGCCCGACGAGGAGATTCTGCTGGCCGATAGCGGCGAGGAGGTGCTTCACTACCTGCACGACATCGATGAAGAAGAGCGCCGCGCCATCGGCCTGAGGGCGCGGCGCCGGGTGCTGGCCGAGCACACCGCCGCTCACCGCGCGCGTGAACTCATCGGCTATCTCAACGAGGTCAAGGGCGAAAACCGTCATCCCGGATCGGTAGGCGCGGCCGCTTGGTGAGCCGGAGGATGTCCCGCCGGCGGCTTGAATCGCCGTCGGCGGGACTCAAGCTGTGTTAGGGAAAGCTGCGCCAAGCGGCGTGGGAAGCGGCGATCCGCGCGCGTCCACCTTGGGAAGAGATACTGGAGGAAGCCATGAACATAACGCGGCTATTGCTGATTGCCGGCTTCGCGGCCGGCTGGCTGTTGCGGCGGCGCCTGCGGCGCCGCCACTGAGGCAGCGGGCGCCCGCCGTGGCCAGACAACTTCCGCTGCTCGTTTTCAGCGCCGTAGTCCTGCTGCTGCTCGCCGCCTGCGAACAGCCTGAGGACATCGGGCCCCAGGAGCCGCCCACTCCCAACGTTACGCTAGCGCCCGCGCAGCGGCCGGACATCCCCCCTGAACAGGCCGCGCAAGCTTTTTTCGACTCTGTCCAGCAAGGGCAACACGCGCGAGCCGCCCAGCACGTCGCCCGCGGCACGCTCACTATGGAGCAAGACCAGCTGCAGCGCGAACTCGAACAGATGGGCTCGAGCATAGCGGCGAACGGACAAGCCTTCGAAGCGTTGGATGCGCATCAGGACGGCGAGTACGCAATCGTCGCCACTCGCTTCTCTCATGCAGAGAGCGGTAACGGCCAGCCGGAAATCCGCCCCGTCGTCTTGCAGGTCGAGAACGGCGAATGGCGCGTCATCTGGGAGCTGGTCGGCAAGGAGCCGGAAACCGCTTTGGATACCTCCACGCTGGCGCAGCGCCTGGAACCGCTGTACGACTGGTATGACCGACGCCGGCAAGAACTCGAACTGGAACTGGTGGCCGGGCAGCCGGGCCAGCAGCCGTCGAGCTAAGTCCTCGCCCCCTCAGCGGGGAATTCTTTCCACCGGACGAGAACTGGCCTCCTTCTTTAGGAGCCCCCCGGGCGCGAAAGGCTGTGGCTATGCCTCCCGGCGCCTTTGCTTCGAAATCTGGAAGCTCCCTCTGCTGCGCTCATAGCGCCACACAGCGCAGCCCTTGTTCGTTCAGCCGCTCGAGCAGAGCCGGCAGCGCGGCCAGAGCCGCGGCAGGACGATTGTGACGATTGCGCCCATCGTGCAGCAGCACGATATCGCCACCTCGGACCCGGAGCAGCCGTCGTGCCACTCCTGCGCATGTCCCCAGCGGCCCCCAATCGATGGCGCTGCGGCTCCAGAGCACCACGGTCTGCTGTGGCGCCAGAGCCCGCAGCATAGCGCCGCGCAAACGCCCATGGGGGGGCCGAAACAAACGGGGAGGCTCGGCGCACAGCTGGGACAGCACACAATTGGCCCGCTGAACTTCCTGCTGCGCCTGGGCGGCGGAAATTCTCCAGGGATGTCTATGGCTCCAGCCGTGGCTGGCCACCGTGTGGCCGCTGGCCAGCATGCGCCGAATCAGCCCCGGATAGCGCAGAGCGTCCTCGGCGATCACGAAGAAGGTCGCCGCAACCGCGAACTCTGCCAACAGATCGAGCACAGCCGGCGTGTAGTCCGGATCGGGGCCATCGTCGAAGGTAAGCGCAACGGCGGTCGGATCGGGGAGCTGTCTTAGCAGCAGCGGCGCGCCTGCCCCCGTTTCCCCCAGAGGCGTGGCACGCGCGGCGGTGACGTCCGGGTCCAGACGTACGCTCATCGGGGGCGCCTGCCGCTGCCGAAGTTATTCAGCAGTTGCTGCCGCGACATCCAGAACTCGTGGGGACGCAGCGGACCGCGCTCACGGCTCGATGCCTGGGGGTTGAAAGCATAGAGCAGGCAGCGGAAGTGCCAGGCCAGCATGCGCGTCCGCCAGCTCTGCGGCAACGGCTGGATCTCGAAGCCGATGCGCCGGCCATGCGGAGGTATCCATGTCACGCCGCGAAAGCCCGTCACCTGCGCGAACGCAGGATCGCGCTCAACCCGGTCGGCCAGATCGCGCAGCGCCTCGAACAGCAAGCGCGCGAATACGAATCCGCCGTGACGGCCGCCACTGGCTGTTTGCGCTTCGGCAAGGGCGCTGTTGTTGAAATGAATGATGGCCAGCGGCTGACCGCATAGCAGCTCGGTCGTATCGTCGAGCCGGCGCGGCGGCCCCTGGTAGGTTCGCCGCTGCAACAGCAACAGCTCCCCTACCGGCTCCAGTCGGTACAACCGTTGATACCCCGCCTCCAGCATGCGAAAGATGCCGTTGGTGGGGTACCACAGCCAGTGCCGCAGCGTCTGCTCTATCAAGGTTGGTTGCCCTTGTGCCAGTCTGCCCGGGCGATTCCGCGCCCCCCTAATACTGCATTGGCGATACTGCTCGCGCCGTGGCGACAGCCCAGACTCCAGGCGCGTGCCTGCGATCGTGCAAGCTCCAACGGATCGGCGAGCCAGCGCCGCAGGCGCGGGACCAGCTCCTCGCTACCGATCAGGTCTCCCACCCGATGGCGCTGCAAATAGGTGACGTTAAAACTCTCCTGCCCACCCAGCGACGAGGTGGCCAGGAACGGCCGGCCGCAGGCTAGTGCCTCCGACACGCTAAGCCCCCCCGGCTTGCCCACCACCACGTCGGCAGCCCGCACCAGCAGCGGCATTTCCACCTTGTCCAGGAACAGCCTCGCCCGGCCGGAATATCGGCTTGCCAGCGCCTCCAGCGGGCGGCGGTTCGCATCCTGCCCCGCTGCCGCCACCAGCACCTGGCAATCCAGGTCCGAGGCGAGGATCGCCGCCAGGGCCTCGGCGGCGCCAATGCCGTAACCGCCGCCGGTGATCAGTACAGCTGGCCGATGCGCGTCCATACCCAGCTGCCGTCGCGCCTCGACCTGCGGCATGGGTTGGCGGAAACCGGACATCAGCGGAATACCGGTCACAGCAATGCTGTCTTCGCGGATCCCGCGGGCGCGCAGCTCCGCTGCTATGGAATCCGTGGCCACGCAATAGTGATCCATGTTCGAGCGCAGCCACAGGTCGTGCACTCCGTAATCGGTAAGCACCCCAACGGCGGGCACGTCGTCTAGATCCCCGCGTCGTTTGAGCGCAGCCAGAACCGCCGCCGGCATCATCTGCGTGGCGACCACGGTGTCGGGCCGGAAACTCTGCAATCGCTGCTTGAGGCGACGCGCCAGCAGCGTATGCATCCAGATGACCAGACCGCGGCGAATCAGGTTGCCGTGAGGTGCGGCGGAGCGCCTGTCGAACGTTCCAATCAGATTGAGAAACAACGTCTGATCCAGGTTCGCTCCGCGAGCGGGAAAATGCCCCCGGCGCGGAAACCACCGGTCGAGCAGGGCTACGGCAATATGCTCCAGTGCGGGGGGCAACTCGGGCTTACGGAAAAACTCCCGCCATTGATCGCCATCATAGGCATACAGACGGTCGTAGAGCTCCGGCTCGCGGGTCACCACTTCCAGGTACCCCTCCCGTACGGCGCTGGCGACTTTGCGGTCCATCAAGGACCAAAAGTCCACATACTCCACCCCCACTTGCGGATCGCGCTCGCGTAGCGCTTCTTCGATTGCCTGCGCCGCTCTGATGTGGCCGAACCCGAGCGTTGAACTGAGTAGTGAAACGCGCATCCCTGGCCCCTTACCTGCGTAGGCTGCCGCTGCCCGACGCCTTTGATTTATAGCCGCTTACCACGTCTGACAACGGGTCCGATCGGCCCTGCAAGAGCGCCCAAAAGTAGATGTTCCAGCGCGCCGAATGCGCGGTGCGCGGTTACCCGCCTGCCCTGTCTACGGGGCCAGCCCAGGCTGCGGGCTTGGAATGCGGTAAGGGGAAAAGACCTAGGTCACGCCCGGCTTGGCGACAATCTGCACGCTGCTGGCCTGCGGCCCCTCATCTCCCAGCTCGGGCGCGAAACGCACTTCGGTTCCGATCTCCAGCCTATCGAAGTCGTCGTTCAGCACACTGTTGCGGTGCACGTAGTACTCCTGGCCATTCTCGGTCTGGATGAAGCCGTACCCCTCTTCCTTGAACAAGCGGGCTACCAGTGCGTGCGGCTGATCTTCGTCGAAGTGACTCTTGACCTCGCCTCGCCGCCGCTCGGTAACTTCCTTGAGCTGACGCTCCAGGGCGTCGAATGCGTTGCGGATAATGGTGCTGAGTTCCACGTACGGCTCGACGTTGCGCTCCTTATCCACCACCAGTTCGCGCTTCTTGGGCAGCGTCACTTCCACCCGCACTCGAAATGGATTGCCGGTCTGGCGATTGGCATGCGGACGCTCCACCACGACCCGGCAAGAGATGATGTCGTCAGCGAGGTTCTCCAGGCGACGAATGCGCTCACGGATATACTCTTCGTTGTATTCGGACACAGCCAAGCCGTTGAAGGTGATTTCGGCCGGTACTTGCATCGCTGACCTCCTAACCCACGCCGCAGAACGCCGGAATATTCAGAACAGACTTGGGAATGCGGGAGCGCGGATGCAAGCTGGCGCGGCCGCCGGGCTGGCCACTACGCCATGGGGCGACGGCACGGGACAGTGAGCGCACAAAAAAACACCGGCCACGCGGTAGCCGGTGTTCGAAGATGCAAGCAGGAGCTTTCGTATTATAGGCTGGAGCAGCGGAGCTGCCTCCTGCTCGCCTCCGATTCATTATCGACACTGGCGCCACTGGGGGAGTGCGACTCCGTCACACTTCCCGGCACAAGTCGTGCCGGATGCTTGCTTGGGGACGGCGTTCACATGACTGGCGCGACCGCAACGAGAACCATGCCGGCGCGCGATCCACGGAGAGAGAAACAGGCATGATCACCGAAGCACTCAAGACACAGTTGCGAGCCGCGCGACACATTGCCGTAATCACGGGTGCGGGGATATCCGCCGAAAGCGGCATTCCCACCTTTCGCGACGCGCAGACCGGACTATGGGCGCGCTACAGTCCTGAACAGCTGGCGACGCCCGAGGCATTTCTCAGCGATCCGGTACTGGTATGGGACTGGTACGCCGAGCGGCGCCTCCGGCTTCAGGAGTGCCGGCCCAACCCAGGCCACTTCAGCCTCGCGCAGATGGCCGATCAAGTGCCGCAATTCAGCCTGATCACGCAGAATGTCGATGGTTTGCATCAGGCGGCGGGCAGCCGCGGCGTGATCGAGCTGCATGGCAATCTG
This sequence comes from uncultured Alkalilimnicola sp., assembly GCA_964460035.1. GTDB lineage: Bacteria > Pseudomonadota > Gammaproteobacteria > Nitrococcales > AK92 > CAYWPG01. The sequence continues at coordinate 4,386 of CAYWPG010000024.1, read as the reverse complement.
CGGCGCGTCAAATGCTTCGACCACCATCACCCTGCCGATCGGTGGGACGACATCGAGCGTCCGCCCCACTGCCGGATCTGTGGCAGCATGCTCCGGCCCGACGTGGTATGGTTCGGCGAAATGCTGCCTCCCGATGCACTGGCCGCCGCGGAGCACGCCGCCACCAGTTGCGACGTGTTCTTCAGCATAGGGACTTCGGCGCAAGTGTATCCGGCGGCCGATCTGGCCTATCAGGCGCGCGCCGCCGGCGCGACGATTGTCGAAGTGAACGCGGAGCCCACGCCGCTTACCCCGTACGCCGATCATGTGCTCACCGGCAAGGCAGGCGTATGGTTGCCCCAGTTGCTGGAAGCGGTATGGGGCATATCCGTGCGATTGGAGTAGACTTGAGCGCCCCACCCCAGCGCCACAGGGCGAGCATGCCGCTTAGCGACGAGACCAAAAATCAGATCCGCAGCGCCCTCGCGGCGATCAGGGAGGCAGTGCCGGGCTTTCGGGACCGCCCCAGCCAGCGGCGCATGATTGCCGAGGTCGCCAAGACGCTGAGCGGCGAGTACGGCGACAGCCATATCATCGCCTGCGAGGCCGGCACAGGGACAGGCAAGAGCCTCGCCTACCTGCTGGCCGCTATTCCGGTGGCGCAGGCACGCCGCAAGCACGTGGTCATCAGCACGGCCACCGTAGCGCTGCAGGAGCAACTGCTGCTGCGCGATCTGCCGGCCCTGATCCAGAACTCCGGGCTGAAGTTCGACTTCGCGCTCGCCAAGGGCCGCCGCCGCTATGTGTGCAATCTCAACCTGAGCCGGCTAAGCGGCGAGGAGGCAACGCAGCAGACGCTGTTCGAGGATGTCGCGGCCTGGACGCGGGCGCCGCAACCGGCCGAGCTGGCTACCGTCAAGCGCATGCGCGCGTCCCAGCAGAAAAACGAATGGGACGGCGATCTGGATGCTTGGCCGGAATCGCTCGCGCCGGACTTCGTAGAGATGATCACCACCGACAGGCACGGCTGTCTTGCCAACGCCTGCCCGCACATACGCCACTGCGCATTTTTTCGCGCCCGCGACAGCCTGCGCGATAGCACCGTGATCGTCGCCAATCACGATCTGGTGCTGGCCGATTTGAGCATGGGCGGCGGGGCGATTCTGCCTCCCACCGAAGATACGTTGTTCGTATTCGACGAGGCGCACCACCTGGCCACCAAGGCAGTGAGGCACTTCAGCGCGCAGACACGGCTGCGCGGCGCGCGCGATTGGCTAAAACGGCTGCCCAAACTGGTCGAGGAGCTGCGCCAGATACTGCCCGACGACCCGCGTCAGGCACGCCTGGCGGCGGAAGCGGCGGATCTGGCAGGCCGCTGCATGGGGTTGCTGGAGCAGGCGCACGAGGACCTCCTCGCGCTGTTCCCCGATATGGAGTCCGGGGCGATCTGGCGCTTTCCCAACGGTGTCGCGCCCGAGCCTGTTCTTGCGCTGGCGCAAGGCCTGGAGAGTCCAGCCAAGACGCTGGCCGACCATATAAGCCAGCTGCGCAAGCAGCTGATCAAGGCGCTGGAGGACGGCTATGTGCCCGCCAGCCGCTGCGAGGGCCTGCTCCCGGATATAGGCTTTCTGAGCGCACGCTTGGAAAGCTTTCACTCCTTATGGCGCATGATGGCCAGCAAGGATCCCGCGGAAGCACCGCCCACGGCGCGCTGGATAGAGCTCACCGGTCAGCCCGGGCGCGCCGACATGGATTTTCTGATGGCCGCCTCCATGGTGGCGCCTGGCGGAATGCTGCGTAAGACCCTGTGGGACGTCTGTGCCGGCGCGGTACTCACCTCGGCAACGCTCACCGCGTTGGGTCGTTTCGACCGGCTGCGCATGAACACCGGCCTGCGCGACGACGACGGCACACAGTACCTGCGTTTGGAGTCGCCCTTCGACTACGCCGCCAGGGCCGAGCTGTATCTGCCGTGGATGGACTCCGACCCGCGCAATCCGGAGCAGCATACCAACGAGGTCGCCGCCATGCTTGAGCGGCTGATCGATCAGCGCGAGGGCACTCTGGTCCTGTTCGCCTCGGCATGGCAGCTGGAGGCGGTCTACGAGCGTTTACCGACCTCGTTGCAGGATTTCATACTGCGCCAGGGCAATCTGCCCAAGGCGGTGATCCTGGAGCGTCATCGCCAGCGCATCGAACAAGGCGAAGGCAGCGCCATCTTCGGACTTGCCAGCTTCACCGAGGGAGTCGACCTGCCCGGCGCGCTGTGCCGGCACGTGATCGTTACCAAGATTCCGTTCGCTGTACCCGATTCGCCGGTAGACGCGACGCTCTCCGACTGGCTGGAGAGTCGCGGCCGCAACCCGTTTCTCGAAATCACCGTCCCCGACGCCAGCCTTAAGCTGGTGCAGGCCTGCGGCCGCTTGATTCGCTCGGAAGAGGACACCGGCCGGGTCACCCTGCTTGATCGGCGCCTGTTAACCAGATCGTATGGGCGCCAGCTGCTGGACGCACTGCCGCCCTTCCGCCGTCGTATAGAGCGCTATCCTCCGCAACGCCACAACCGCGCGGGCGTCCGCGCATGAGAATCTGGATCGATGCGGATGCCAGTCCCCGGCCGGTGAAGGACATTGTCTTTCGAGCCGCCGAACGGCGCCGTATCGAAACGGTGCTGGTCGCCAATCACACGCTGCGCACCCCTCCGTCCCGCTATGTGCGCGCGATTCAGGTAAGCACCGGTTACGACGTCGCGGATAACTACCTGCTTCAGCATGCGCAAGCGGGAGACCTGGCCATTACCGCCGATATTCCCCTTGCCGCGGAGCTTGTAGCCAAAGGGGTGTACGTGCTCACACCCAGAGGCGAGCGCCTTAGCCGGGACAACATCGGCGAGCGGCTGCTCATGCGCGACTTCATGGATACGCTGCGCGGCAGCGGCATGGCCGGCGGCGGCCCGCCTCCTTTTCGCGACAGCGACAAGCAAAACTTCGCCAACGCACTGGATACCTTGCTGACCCGGATCGGTTAGCGCGTTGCCGGCGGCGTTTTAGACCGCATTCCGGCTTTAGAGCTACCGCATCGTCCCCACCTTCATCATCGAACATTCATATAGAGGCAACCGTGGATGCAGAACGAAGGAACGTTCCGCTTCTGGCTGGCACGGGGCTATGCAGGAATGCTGCTCGCAGGTCTGCTGATGGCCGGGCTGCTGCGAGTCTTGCCCACAACACCCAAGCTTGGGCTTACGCTGGCATCGCTGTTGGGATTGACCACCGCAACTGCCCTAGTCGTGCGTTGCGCCATGCGCTTCTCGCTGCCGCCCGAGCAGCTGCACGAGCCGCCTTTGGACAGCAGGCAATTCATCCGGGAAATGCCGCTGGCCCTTGCCGTGTTCGCACTCTATCTCGGGCTGGCGGTAGCAAGTCTGCGGCATACCGTACCAGGCTAGGCCGGCGCCGAGGCCAACGACGTTGTGCCGTGGCGGAAGAAGTCTTCATTCGGGAACTGACAGCAACGCTGCCGCTACGGCCTTCGGGCAAAGCGCCCGGCACGCAGTATATACCCAGGCAAGCGGGTTAAGGGTTCAGGCGGGCGGGCTGCGTGTCCACCAGCGACAGGCAGGACAGGTTGACCGCTGAACGTCCGTGTTCATGCTGCCTCCTGGCGGCGGTCGATATTCCCTGCCGTAGATCCTTCTACGCCTGCCTCATCCCTGATGGCCAATAGCATAATTCGGATAACCAAGCGTTGCTGTAGGATATTTACGACAATCGCTGTAAGAAGCGCCTGACGACAACCAGCAGACAGAGGATGCTCGCGACCACATCGAGCCGGCGAAAGACACAAAAAAAAGCGCCGCAAAGCGGCGCTGTCTCGCATGAACGCCGGGCGGCAGTACCGCCCGGCTTGCGACTACGCTGAAGAACAAAGAGCTCGTTAGCGACGACGACCCAGGATCTGCTGCTTCAACTCTTCGTCGATCCAGATCCGAGCATAGACGTCATTGGGCTTCATTGCACCCACCCGCAGCTCGCCGCCGTAGTTCTTCACCCACGGCCACCAGGCAATGTAGTTCACACCGCTGGGCAGCCAGACGTGGGGAACACGCTCGGTAAGAATGTAGCGGTTGAGCTCGCGCAGCATCTGCAGGCGCTTCTCGGGATCGGGCTCAGCCTTGATAGCGGCCATGTCGCGATCGAACTTCTCGTCGCAGTGCATGGACGCGTTCCAGCTCTGCTCGCACTGGAAGGTCTTGCGCATCACCGAGATCGGGTTACCCGAAGAGTTCGTCATCAGATAGCCCGGCGCCATGGTGTCGCGGCGCATCTGCGAGACGAACACCGGGTAATCCAGCGCATTCACCTTCATGCGAATGCCCACCCGCTCGTAGTAGGCCTGCAGCATGGC
>CAYWPG010000023.1:0-55780 GCA_964460035.1 uncultured Alkalilimnicola sp. | reverse complement strand
GGAAACGTCGAGCTCGATGGGCAGCGCGCCGGCGTCTTCCATGGTATTGAAGAATATCGGCGCGATCTTGCCGCCCAGGCATACGCCGCCGAAGCGCTTGTTCGGCACGAAGGGGATGTCCTCGCCGGTCCACCACAGCACGGAGTTGGTGGCGGACTTGCGCGAAGAGCCGGTGCCGACTACGTCGCCCACGTAGGCGACCAGATGGCCCTTGGCCTTGAGCGCCTCGATCTGCTTGATCGGGCCGCGCACACCCGGCTCGTCGGCCTCGATCCCTTCGCGCGGGTTCTTGAGCATGGCCAGCGCATGCAGCGGAATGTCGGGACGCGACCATGCGTCGGGGGCCGGGGAGAGGTCGTCGGTATTGGTTTCGCCGCTGACCTTGAACACCGTCAGCAGCATGGACTCGGGCACTTCCGGACGCGAGGTGAACCACTCGGCATCGGCCCAGCTCTGCATCACCGCCTTGGCGTTGGGGCTACCCTTCTCGGCCAGCTCCTTCACATCATGGAAGTAGTCGAACATCAGCAGGGTCTTCTTCAGACCCTCGGCGGCAACTGCACCCACTTCAGGGTCGTCCAGCAGATCGATCATCGGCTGGATGTTGAAGCCGCCCAGCATGGTGCCAAGCAGTTCGGTGGCTTTTTGACGCGAGATCAGCGGGCAGGTTTCATTGCCCTTGGCCACGCTGGCCAGGAACGCGGCTTTTACCTTGGCGGCATCGTCAACGCCGGCGGGTACGCGATAGGTCAGCAGCTCAACGAGGAATTCTTCCTCTCCCTTGGGCGGGTTCATCAGCAGCTCGACCAGCTGCTCGGTCTGCTCGGCCGACAGCGGCAACGGCGGAATTCCGAGGGCAGCGCGCTCGGCGACATGGGCACGATAGGCTTCAAGCACAGCGGTGTCCTTCCAGGCAGTTTTAGGAATGCGGGCCGGGTGTCGCAGCATCGCAACGTCCTGGCTTGGATAGAAAACCTAACCAGCAACGCGCCCTATTCAGGAAGTACAACATCCGGCGTTATGGCGTGGGCATGATACCTTTTGTCGGGGTTTTCGTGAAGAAGCAGCCTTTGTGCGACCGCTTACGCCAGCTTCGCCCCCTGCAAATCGCCTGGTTAAAGAAAGCCGCTCCATGCCGATCCGCCGGGGTTCCAGCGCTTGGGCCATTCGCGCTTCCCGTTTGTGTTAATGTGAAAGCCACTTGTCGGGGGTTCGCGGCCAGGGGCCGCTTCCACAGAGTGGCTCTCCTACAGGTCGAGGGCTGGCTTCTGCGGGAGCGCCCCCGGGGCGCGCATGGGTTTGGCCATGTACCCCGGCCCCCTTGCTCCGGAGCACGGGATCTCCCGCGGGGATACCCCCCCCTCAGAGAGCCGCTCCACCGGGAGGAGAGCATGACCGTCGAGCATTTCGATGTGCTGATCGTCGGCGCCGGCCTGTCCGGTATCTGCGCCGGCTATCATCTGCAGAACCGCTGTCCCGGCAAGCGCTACGCGATCCTCGAGAGCCGCGAAGCCATCGGAGGCACCTGGGATCTGTTCCGCTACCCGGGCATCCGCTCCGACTCGGACATGTATACCCTCGGCTTCCCGTTCCGGCCCTGGACACACGACAAATCCATCGCCGACGGCCCCGCCATCCGCGATTACGTGCGCGATACGGCACGCGAATTCGGGATCGATCGGCATATCCGCTTCCGCCACCGGGTGCTCGCAGCGAACTGGTCCTCGGCGGATGCGCGCTGGATCGTCGAAGCGGAAGTCGGCCCCGGGCGCGAGCGCGTAACGTACAGTTGCGCTTTTCTGTATCTGTGCAGCGGCTACTACAGCTACGAGAGCGGTTACACGCCGCCGCTGTCCAATATCGAGGCTTTCAAGGGCCACGTCGTGCACCCGCAACACTGGCCGGAAGACCTGGACTATAGCGGCCAGCGTGTGGTGGTGATCGGTAGCGGCGCCACGGCGGTGACGCTGGTTCCGGCGCTGGCGGAAAAAGCCGCTCACGTGACCATGCTGCAGCGCTCGCCCACCTACATTGTGGCGCTGCCCGCCCGCGATCCGGCCGCACAGCGGCTGCGTCGCCTGCTTCCTCCAAAGGCGGCCTATAAGGCCATACGGGCCAAGAACGTGCTCCTGAGCATGGCCTTCTATCAGCTCTGCCGACGGTTCCCGAGCCTTGCCCGCCGAATGATCCGGCGCGGCGCGCTGCGGCTCCTGCCGCCAGGCTACCCCGTAGACACCCACTTCAACCCCAGCTACCAGCCGTGGGACCAGCGCCTGTGTGTCGCGCGAGAAGCCGACTTGTTCCGGGCGATCCGGCGCAACCGCGCCAGCGTGGTCACGGACCAGATTGAAACCTTCACGGAAAACGGCGTGCGGCTGCGCTCGGGAAAGCAGTTGGCGGCTGATCTGATCGTCACGGCAACCGGCCTGAAACTGGTTCCTTGCGGCGGCATACGCATCGCGGTGGACGGCAACGCCGTCGACCTGGGCCGGACCTTCAGCTACAAAGGGCTGATGGTAAGCGGCGTGCCCAATATGGCGGTTTGCGCCGGCTACACCAACGCATCGTGGACGCTACGTGCCGACCTGGCCTCGCAGTATGTCTGCCGCCTGTTGAACCACATGGGGCGCAAGGGTTACAAGGCCTGCGTACCGCGCCTGGATGGACGCGGCATGCAGGCCAGACCGCTGCTGAACCTCACATCCGGGTACGTACAGCGCAGCGTGGATGCCTTCCCCAAGCAGGGGGGCCGGCCGCCCTGGACTATGCCGCAGAACTACCTGCTGGACCTGATAAGCCTGAAATACAGCCCGATCGCGGACCGCGCTCTGGAGTTCCTGCGCGCCGACAGCCGCCAGCTCCACGGCCGCGCAACGCCATCGGCGACGGACAGTTCTTTACGAGCGCCCTGAGCCGGCATACCCGCGCGAGCGATAACCCTATCACCTTGCCGTGCGCTCGCAGCTTGCGCACCACGCGCCCATGCCGGAACGCCATCCACGGGAACGGGCTCTCCAGCCGGTTCCTCAGGCGTTGGCCATTGCAGCGCTAAAAGCGCAGCCGCAACTCCACCACCTGCAGATCCATGCCTTGGTTCACATCGTAAATGCCGCCGTTGGACGTGTGCTGTAGTCGGTATCCCAAGGTGAAACGGCGCCCCAGATCCAGGTACAAGCCAATATAAGTGCTGAACTGCAACGGGCCGCCGAAACGCCGGCCCGCCAGCTCCTTTTCGGAGATGTAGGTCGGCCCAGCCCCGATGCGCAGGCTGAAGGGAGATGCGCCTTTGCGTGCCGCAAGGTTAAGCATGAGGCCGGCGTTAGTGAGTTCGTTATCGTCATCGCGCACTTCGCCGACGGCTAACTCGATGTCCGTAGCGGCATGCCAGCCGTCGCTAGTGGCGTCCCCCCATGTCCAGGGCAAACCGGTGCTGAGAAACAGCTCTCGGTTGGTATAGGTATCGCGCCCCGTTAAACTGCTGCCGGCACGCACACCGATGTTAGCAGCGCCTGCCAAGGCCGGTGCAAGTAGCGAAACGAGCGTCAAGGCGACCAGCAATACCCGGCTCCGAACAACCCCTTCTTTCGCCCACTCTGCACTTCGACAGCGTCGTCCTGACATCCTGTCACTCCTCTATGTTTTCGTCCGCGATCGATTTTGAACATGCTTGGCGTCGCGCGCGGCGAATGCGCCGGACGCAGCTTTTGCCTTTTGGATTGGGCCGCGTGGCGTGCAAGCAAGGTGCGCGCTGTTCGCGATAACCGCCGGCCGTGCTGCGCCAAGACGGTGGAAGAAGGCAGGCGCGCGGCAGGCATGCACCCCCGATGCCTGGAATGGAGGGGCTTCGACCGCCAAGGTCCGCCGCGGCCACTTCTCCCAAGGCTTTGTTTTTGCAGGGTCTGGGGAAGCCGCACAGACAAGGCCGCGTCGCGCCCTGACGGTTTCGGCGACGCTCAACCGTTCAAGGATTCGGCATGATGCCGCAGATGGTCCTCGATGAAGCTGGCAATGAAGAAATAGCTGTGGTCGTACCCCGGACGCCGCCGCAGCTGCAACGGATGACCATGCCTGGCGCAGGCCTGTTCCAGCAGCTCCGGCCTGAGCTGCTCCTGCAAGAACTCATCCGCTTCGCCCTGATCGATCAGCAAAGGCAAGCGTTCGGTCGCCCGGGCGATCAGCTCGCAGGTGTCGTACGCCTTCCATGCCTCTCTATCGTTGCCCAGGTAAGCGACGAAGGCCTTCTGCCCCCACGGCACCTGCGTTGGCGCGACTATGGGCGCAAACGCCGATACCGACCGGTAGCGCCCCGGGTTGCGCAGCGCGATCATCAAGGCGCCATGCCCGCCCATGGAGTGCCCGCAAATGCCGCGCCGCTCGGCCGCGATGGGAAACTCGCCGCCCTCGATCAGCGCCGGCAGCTCATCGACCACATAGTCGTACATTCGATAATGAGCGCTCCATGGCTCTTGTGTCGCATTGACGTAGAAGCCGGCACCGCTGCCCAAATCGTAGCTGTCGTGCTCCCCGGGAAGATCCAGACCGCGCGGGCTGGTATCCGGACAGACTACCGCCAGCCCCTGCTCCGCGGCGTAGCGCTGCGCCCCGGCTTTCTGCACGAAGTTCTGATCGGTGCAGGTCAGCCCTGACAGCCAGTACACCACCGGAACCGGGCCGCGCTCGGCCTGTGGCGGCCAATAAATCGAGAAGTCCATTGCGCAGCCCAATACAGCCGAACGATGACTGTAGCGCCGTTGCCAGCCGTCGAAGCAGCGGTGTTCCTCGACCAAGTTCGGCGTCTGTTCGCTCATCGGCAGTCTCCTCAAGGGCATGAAGCTCAGAAGCGGATCACGGAGCGCAGGGTCTTGCCCTGCCGCATGTGCTCGAACGCATCGTTGATCCGCTCCAGCGGCAATACTTCCGTAACCAGCTCGTCTACCTTGATCTCCCCGCGCAGATAGCGCTCCACATAACCCGGCAGCTCGCTGCGCCCCTTAACGCCGCCGAAGGCGCTGCCCCGCCACACACGCCCCGTCACCAGCTGAAACGGCCGTGTGCAAATCTCCTCGCCCGCCCCAGCCACGCCGATAATCACCGACTCGCCCCACCCCTTATGGCAGCACTCCAGCGCCGTGCGCATCAGCTGAACGTTGCCCACGCACTCGAACGAGTAGTCCACGCCGCCGTCGGTCATATCGACGATGACCTCCTGCAGCGGGCGGTCATAATCCTTGGGATTGATGCAATCGGTCGCGCCGAGCTGGCGGGCCATTTCGAACTTCGCGGGGTTGATGTCTATGCCAATGATCCTGCCGGCCTGGGCCAGCACCGCGCCCTGGATCACGCTCAGTCCTATCCCGCCCAGCCCGAACACCGCCACCGTCGCGCCGGGCTCCACCTTCGCGGTGTTCAGCACGGCGCCTATGCCTGTCGTGACGCCGCATCCAAGCAGGCAGGCCTTGTCCAGAGGCGCTTGCGGGGAGATTTTGGCCACGGCGATCTCCGGCAGCACGGTGTACTCAGAGAATGTCGACGTACCCATGTAGTGGTGGATCATCCTGCCGTTCAGCGAAAAACGGCTGGTACCGTCCGGCATCAGCCCCTTCCCCTGCGTCACGCGGATGGCTTGGCAGAGGTTGGTCTTGCCCGAGAGGCAGAACTTGCACTTTCCGCATTCCGGCGTGTACAGCGGAATCACGTGGTCACCAGGCTTTACGCTGGTCACCCCGGCGCCTACCTCCTCCACCACCGCGCCGCCTTCGTGGCCGAGAATCGCCGGGAACAACCCCTCCGGATCAGCGCCGGAGAGCGTGTAGGCATCGGTGTGGCAGACGCCCGTAGCCACCATGCGCAACAGCACCTCGCCCGCTTTCGGACCCTCGACGTCGACCGTTTCAATGCTCAGCGGTTTTCCCGCTTCCCAAGCGACAGCAGCACGCGATTTCATGAGCTCTCTCCGAGTGGCGAGGTATGGAGCCAGGGCTGGCCTCGTAAGCACACGCAAAATGCGTGAACGAGCCCTACCAATCTGGAGTCTGGCAAGCCAAGTACAACCGCGTGTCCTCCCCACGCGCCACCCGCGCCTCTACCGCGCTACGGGCTGACAGGGCCGGCCCAGGCATTCCTGACCGCGGCGAAGCCTCGTCACGGCGGGCGCAGGCAATAACGCTCACTCAGGCTCAGCCGGCGGATAAGGGCCAGGCCGCGTGTATCAACGGTCCACCAAACGGCAACTGTCATCGCCGGACCAAGCCCGCAACGGGTAGCGAAAAGCACACTGTCAATAGGTCAAACGGACCACGTATCAAAGCGGCAGATTGCTTCTTCGCATGTCAAAAATTGCTAAAATTCAATTCGATAAAATTCGTCACATTTCGACAGCTTGCCAAGCCAAAGACAGGGACAAGAAGAATGACAACCAAAAGGACGGACATATTCAGCAAGTGCCTAGCCTGGGACGAAGAGAAACGCACGCGCGAGTTAGGGCTCTATACCTTCTTCCGCCCTATCGAGGCCACCTCCGGCGGCACTGTAGTCAGCCATGGCCAGCGGCGAGTCATGATCGGCTCGAACAACTATTTGGGCCTGACGCATCATCCTCGGGTCATAGCGGCCGCTAAGCGTGCCATCGATCGTTATGGCACCAGTTGCACCGGCTCCCGATTGCTGAATGGAAATCTAGCGCTTCACGAAGAGTTCGAAGCCGAATTCGCCCAATTTCTGGGAAAAGAAGCCGCCCTTGTTTTCGCCACCGGATTCCTGACCAATCTCGGTGCGCTTTCCTGTCTTTCCGGGCGCAAAGACGTTATCTATTGCGATCGCGAAAATCATGCCTCGATCTACGAGGGAATGCGTTTGTCGCTGGGCTCGGTGATAAAGTATCGCCACGGTGACCTCAGCGACCTGGAGCGGCTGCTTCAGAGCACCCGCGACAAATACGAAGGGGCGCTGATCGTCGCTGACGGCGTGTTTTCCATGTCCGGCGAGATCCTCAACCTGCCTGCGATCACCGAGCTTGCCCGCAAGTACGACTGCCGCGTCTACGTGGACGACGCTCATGCGCTCGGTGTGCTGGGACCGCAAGGTCGAGGCACCGAGTGGCACTTCGGCACGCCAGGAGCGGCGGATCTGGTCATGACCACCTTCTCCAAATCTTTCGCCTCGACGGGCGGCGCCCTGGCAGGCGATGCCGACGTAATCAACTACATCAAGCACAAAGCGCGGCCGTTCGTCTTCAGCGCCGCCATACCGCCGGCGGGCATCGCCGCGGCGCTGGAGTGCCTGCGGATCGTTCAAGAAGAGCCCGATCATTTGGCCAATCTCTGGAGCAATACCGAAACCATGTCTTACGAGCTCCAGCGATTGGGCTTCAACACTTTGGGCAGCAAAACGCCCATCATCCCGCTATTGATAGGGGATGCTCACACCGCCTATCTCTTCGCGCAAAAGCTGTACGAACACGGCGTTTTCGCTACTCCGGTCGCCCCGCCCGCCGTTCCGGCCGGTCAAGCGCTGATCCGCACCAGCTATACGGCTCTGCACACCAGCGAGGATCTGGAGCACGTCCTCGAAGTGCTGGAGAAGCTCGGCCGCGCCTTCGGGATCATCAGCGGCGGTCTCCAGCCGGCGATCTCATCCGAGCAGGTCGAGCCCAAGGTCCGAGCGGCAGGAGCCGGCGCCGCCTGACGGACTATCGCAAAACGCACTTGAGGCAACCGGTTGCTGGGCACGCTGCGAACCTTATGACTGCTGCCCGCGCCTGTTCGTCCGTCCCCAATGCGTTGTGCCCCATGCCAGCGGCACGCTGGCATGAGGCATGCGATACCCACTCACGACTTATTTGAAGCTCAACGTACCACCGTCACGGAGCCGATTCGCACCCACTCCAATGGGTAAGCAGCTCGGTGAGATGCTTGGTGCGCATTGCGCACTAATGTTTTCTACTCTGTGGGCGATATGTGACTAAGACGGTGCACATATAAAAGCCGAGACAAGGGTGTCTTTCTGCCGGCTTAAAGCCAAAGCCGGCACCAGATTGGTCTCTATCCGTGAACGATAAGCGGCTATTTTTACTAGTAGAGCGCGCCCTCCGGTTGCCATATGCAACCATCTGTGCGCAAGCTATGAATAAATAATAAAGCGCGAGGCTCCTCATGGAGGTTAAGGTGCCGGCGGGCAAAGGAGCGCCATTGCAAAAGGGCTAGAAGCCAGGGGAATACTGCATGCCGACGATTCACGGAGAATCTCATTACGGCAGGACGCAGACCGCGGATTATACGCTGCGCCACCCCATCCGCATGCGGCTGACAGACCAGCTAGTGCAAGCCATGCAGGGTTTGCAGAGCGCGGCATTGGTAGCCTCCTTGGGAGTGCTGCTGCTGCTGTGGGAATACGTTCCTCTGACTTTTCTTGGCATCTGGCTGCTCGCCCGTCTCGCGGTAGAAGCTGGCACCGTGCTATTGTCGCGCGCCTATCTGCGCGACAACGCGCGCCACACGGCCCCCCGCATCTGGCTGCGCCGCTACGGCGCGCTACACATCGCCGATGCTTGCACCTGGGGCAGCTGTGCGCTGTTCTTGCTCTGGCCCATGCCGGAACTGATGAAACTGTTCCTGGTCTCGCTGGTGCTAGTCGACGCGGTGATCCTGCTCGCTTCGATGAGCGCCTTCTACCGCCTCTACTGGACCATGCTGGCGATCATGATCGCCCCCTTCGCGGTCATGCTGATAGCGCAGTCGCTGCCGGTCAACGTTAGCACGATGGGCGGCATCGCCGCTCTATGCATTTGGGGGTATCTCGCCCGCCTGGGCCGACGCACGCATCAACACCGGGTCAAGACGCTGCGGGCGGAACTCTCGCACAACGAACTGTCCCGTCAGTTGAATACCGAGCGCGATAAGCGCCGGCAGATTCAACAGCGCCTGATCGCAATGACGGACTACGATGCGCTCACGGGCTTGCCCAACCAGTGGCAGTTCTTCCAACGGGCGCAACGGCAACTGGACTCGCTGCGCGATGCGCAGAATGTCGCCATCATCCTGATCAACCTGCGCGATTTCACTCAGGTCAACGCCACCTTGGGCCGCGCGGCCGGCGACTATGTACTCGCGCAAATCGGCGGACGGCTGCAAGCGCTGCTGCCGCCTAGCGCTGTCGTTTCCCGTATCGGCAACGATGAATTCGCCGTTGCGATCACGCTGCCGCGAGCGCTGGGCCACGCCCAAGCGCTAATCAAGAGGATTCAAGCCGAAATCGCCCGCGAAGTTCAGTGGGAAGATAACCAAATCGAAATCGCCAGTGCCGTGGGCTACAGCCTGGCGCCGGAACACGGCAAAGATATAGAAACCGTCATGAAAAAGGCGGACATTGCGCTGCGCGACGCCAAGGCCGCGCCGGCGGGTCATTACACGCGCTTTAACCCGGCCATGGAAGCGCGCGCCGTCAACCGCTTCGCGCTGCAACACGCCCTGCGCCGCGCGCTGACCAACAATGAGCTGGAGCTGGTTTATCAACCGCTGGTCGACCTTGACAGCGGCCGCATCACCGGCGCGGAAGCATTGCTGCGCTGGCGACATCCCGAGCTTGGACCGGTTCCGCCAGCGGATTTCATACCCCTGGCGGAACAGTCGGGGCAGATCAACGAGATCGGTGCCTGGGCCTTGCGCGAAGCTTGCCGCCAAGCCGCGCTCTGGCAGCGAACCTGGGAGGGAGAGTTCAGCATCTCGGTTAACGTCTCGGTGCAGCAATTGGCGGACCGGAACTTCCCCCGCCTGGTAGAGCAAGCCCTGCACGACTCGGGATTGCCCGCCGCCGCGCTGCGGCTGGAGATCACGGAGACGGTGATCATGGTAGACCCCGACTCTGTACTGCCGCTGCTGGATGGCATCCGCGGTCTGGGTGTGCAAATCGCACTGGATGACTTTGGTACAGGCTATTCCTCGCTCAGCTACCTGACCCAGATGAACATCGACTACCTCAAACTGGACAAGAGCTTCATTCGCGACATAGGGACCGCACAGCGCTCTGCCACCATCGTACGTTCGGTAATCGCCTTAGCCAGTGCGTTGCAGTTGAAGGTCGTCGCCGAAGGCATAGAAACCTTGGACGACTGGCGCCGCCTGCGTGCTAACGGATGCGCGTACGGCCAGGGTTACTTCTTCAGCCGGCCGCTGCGCGCGGCCGATTTCGAGCACCTGCCCAAGGCATACCGGCTCGACCCCATGCCGCACCTGGCCACTACCTGAGCGGACAAGCCAGCGCCCTCAGCGCCCCATCACCGGCGCAGCCCCCCCCCGCGGCGGCAGCGTTCTCGCAAAAATGACGACTGTCCGGGCTGCAGAGTCCAGCGCCTGCGGTATCATCCGTCCCATGTCCATGGCGGCCCGCACCCCACAACGCTCGCGCCTGAGACCGCTGCTCGCACTCGGGCTGTGGCTGTTCGCGCTGTGCGTATCGACCGGTGTCTCGGCAGCCGAACCGGCGGACAACTGGCAAACCATAGTGCGCCAAACGCCTTACTGGGCAAGCCAAGGCGTGGCCGCCAACTTGGCCACCATTCGCCGCTGGGTGTTGTTGGGTAAAGGCTATTGCGGCCAATCGAGGCGGCATCTGCTGTTCGACCACCGCGCCCAATTCCTCGGCTACATCGACGATGGGGACAGCCGCGAGATCACCATCGAAAGGCTGAATCTGACGCGTCAGAACCTCGCGCAGCAGCAACGTGCCGCCTACTGGGTTCCCGGCGGCCAGGCGAGCTTGGGCTATCCGTTCGCGCTTGCCTGTCATCAGCCGAACGCCGACATGAACGAGGCCATTGCCCGGCTGATAGGCAGCCATGACGATTACAAGCTCTGGGGCAGCTGGGACGGTATCCGCGTAGGAGAGCCCGACCGCCCGGTTTCCCTGGTCGAGCTGTTCCGGGCGGTATACCAGCACCGCAAGGCCCAAGGCCGCTTCACGTTCCCCGACAGTGTCATGCCTACCTTCCTGGGCAAGACGATCATCGAGAGCGGCGGTCAGAAACACGCGCTATCTGCCCAGGCCGCTCGCGGCATCATGCAGCTGAGGCCCGAAGTGCTGGACGACTGCGAAATCCCCGAGCGCTATCGCCTGCACCGCATGGCCCAAGTGGACTGTGCTCTACGCCTGGTCGAGCAAAATCATCGCAACCTGGAACAGCCCTTTCTTGCCGTATTCGGCCATTTGCCCGCGCAAAAACGCCAGCGCCTGTACGGTCTGCTGCTAACACAGGCCTACCAGATCGGAGTGGGCCGCACCATCGAACTGCTGCACGATGACGAGCTGGGTCGAGCCGCGCGCTATTTTGCAGCTCATCATCGCAGCTTCAGCGCCGAGGACATCCAGGTCGGCCTCATATTCCACAACCTGGGCCGCAAGGACATTGGCCTGCGCACCTTGTACTACGTCACCGACGCCCGCCTGGCGCAAGAGGCCTTGTGCGCAACCGCAGCCATGCGCAACGACCCCTGGTGCGCCCCCTAAGATCATGGATCGCATCCAATCGCTAGGCGGGCACGCCCCGCGGTTACCGTCTTAAGATCCGGAGACCGTCGGCTAACGGCGGTTAGGTGAGCTGTATTCCTTCAATCAAGCACTCGACCAGCTCTAGGGCCGAGGCATCGATCACTGGATCGAGGTACGGCGGTTTCAGGAACGTAGCGGACGGCGTTATCCCGTTTATGGCCCGGTACGAGCGCGACAGATGCGCCGAGCTTGCGAATCCGGCATACAGCGCGGCTTCGGTTATGGAATAGCCCAGCGCCATCAGGACTGTGCTGACAAAAACGCGATAGCGCATACGGTATTGCGTGATGGGCAAGCCAGCCTGCTCCTTGAACAGCTTCTCGAGCCGGGAGGCCGACAGCTGGACTTCCGTGGCGAGCACCGACAGGCCGGTATTCTCCTGCAGCGAATCCCGTATGCGCCTTGCGACCGCTACGATACGGGGGTCGAAGTCGCGAAATACGCCGTTGGCGATGGTTGGAGGAAACAGAATTGCGCGCAGGCGCTCTCTGGCCAAAGCCGGCGTTACCTGCTTGGAATTGCGAATATCGACGGCGGCCTCGATGGCCGCCTGCTCGTTCGGATGATCGCAGTACAGGCCCGGCAGCACCGGCTTCATGATGCGGCACAGCGCGGCGTAGTCTTGCGAGAACGGCGCCAGATGATAGATTGCGACCACGGCTTGGGTCGCGTCGATAACGGACTCGTCCACCACCAGCCCGGTCGGAACGAGGCAGCTGCGCGTACGTATCCTTCGACCGCGCTCATCGAACACGTACAGCGGCCCTTCTAGGCTGAGAATCAGCTTTTCCTGAGTGGATTTGTGAGCCTGTTGCCGGGAATGGTAGGAGCCCAGAAACAGTACCTCTCGGGCCCAAATATACATTTTCGGCGTGGGCCTGCCGGCGGCGCGTGCGCGCTTTACACTGACCATGGCGTGCCAAGCGTCCTCCCCCATGAGCGGTCTGAACCTCCCCCTAAAGGGAAGCACATCGCCGGGGTTGCGCAAGGCGGGCCTGGTCAGCCCTGCCTCGTCTCCCGTATCTATGGAAGGCAGGCCGAGCAGTACCGCGGCCCGGCCATGGACTCATACCCAGAGCATGCGCAGTGGAATACGCACACCATGCAGGAGCCGCTTCGGCATCCTACCGCACGGCTCGGGGACGCTGCCGGCCGCCGCCGCTTACAAGTAGCTGGTCACGGCGGGCGCGGCCTCCCAGTTATCGTGTCGCCCGTCTTCGTAGCGCACCGGCGCGTGCGCCCATTCCTCGGGACTGACATCGTCGAGACACGCCACATTGATGGCGTAGAACACGCCGCCTAATTCTTCCAAATAGCCCTTTCCGAACGGCTTGATACCGCAGCGGCTACAGAAAAGGTGATGCACGCCGCCGCTCCCGAACCGGTAATCGCTCAGCACTTCCTCGCCTTGCAGCAGCCGAAACGCTTCGGCGGTCACGATAGCCTTCCAGAACCTGCCTTTAGTGCAGATGGAACAATTGCATTTGCTCGTACCCGCGGCCAAATCCACCTCACACTCGAAGCGTACCCTGCCGCAATGACAGCTTCCCTTATACAGTCGCCTCATTCGATCCTCCTCCACCATGAACGGATAACGCTCGCTTAATTGATCGCTGCAAGCGCGGGCAAATCGACACTAGGCGAACAAACACGGCCGTCGGCTCTGCATCGGGATCGGAGAAAGGATACGGTCCGGCGAATTCGCCACGGGAATATAGTGAGTGACTACATGACCGTACGCCCCTCCTCCCGGCATCCATTCATGCAGATGGCAGGCGTGCTCCGGTAGTGCGGCGCGCCGGTATTCGCGAGCCGGTTGCCGCTGTGTGCTTAGACAGCACGAATGGTGGGTTTTGCAGGCGTGCTCCGCTCGCCTTGTGTAATCGCTCTAACGCTAGTTGCAGCGGTTACATGGCCATGGCGCTGGCTTGACCCTTCCGCGACCGCAAGCGGCGGCTTCACGGTACAAGTCCCCCCACCTTGACTCTCACCGCCGCGGCTGAGATGCATTCGCGCCCAGCGGGCGCTCCCACGGTGGCCGGCCCTCCGGCCGGTAGAAGGGACCGCCGGCGAGCGCGGTCCCCGGCCGCGAGTCTTCGGCACCGGCAGCCCCAGCCCGGACCGGGCGCTATCAGACCTTGAAGCGGGCAGTGAGCTTCTTCATCTGCTCCGCCAGCCGAGCCAAGGATTCGCTAGCCTCGGCCGTCCGCTGCGCTCCCTGCGCGCTTTGCTCCGCGACTTCTTCGATGATGCTGATATTCCGGCTGATCTCGCCGGCAACCGTCTGCTGCTCCTCGGTGGCGCTGGCGATCTGCGAGTTCATGTCGTTGATGGTCGCTACCGCATGCGTGATAGCCACCAGCGCGGTTCCGGCCCGCTCGGCCTCCTCCACCGTCTCGCGTGCCCGTTCGCGCCCCGCGTCCATGACCTGCACCGTGTTCATCGTCCCCGTCTGTATACGGGCGATCAGTTCTTGAATCTCTTGCGTCGACTGCTCCGCTCGCCGCGCCAGCATGCGCACCTCATCCGCAACCACCGCGAAGCCCCGGCCATGTTCCCCCGCACGCGCAGACTCGATCGCCGCGTTCAAGGCCAGCAAGTTGGTCTGCTCGGCAACCCCGCGGATAACGTCCAGCACCGTGCCGATCGCGTCGCTGTCCTGCTCCAATTGCTGCAGCACGTTGGCCATGCTCTCCACATTGCCTGCCACATCCGTGATGCCATTGACCGCGCGGGCGACGACTTGCTGACCTTCCTGCGAGTCGCGTTCGGCCTGCCGGGCCGCTTCGGCCGCCTGAGCGGCACTGCGCGCCACTTCCTGGACCGTGGAGACAAGCTGGTTCATGGCAGCAGCGACCTGAGAGGTTTCCGACTGTTGGCGACGTACGCCTTCGTTGCTCTGCTCGGAGACGGCAGCAAGCTCCTCGGCCGCGACCGCCACCTTCCCTACGGCTTCCTTCAGCTGGCGGATCATCTGACCTAGGTTGGACTGAATCTCGCTTGCGCTCTGGGCCACTTGCCCCAGCTCATCGCGACTCGTGACCGCTATGGCATGCGTGAAATCGCCTTGCGCGAGCTGACGAAGGCTTTGCACCAGATTCTGCGCCGGAGCCACTATCGCTTTCTGCAGCAGCACGACGACAATGACGAACCCTATCGCCAGTGCCAGCCCCACCAGCGCGATAGTGATCTGCACCGAGCGGGTTGCCTGCCGGTTCGCTGCCTCGATCTCTTCGGCCACGGCCCCCTCGATCGCACGGATTGCCTGCATCAGCAATGCTCTAGCGCGTCCGTGCTGGCCGTCGACGGACAGATCGGCCACCTCCGGATCGAAGTTGGATGCGCTGAACGCCTCCAGCGCTCGGGCATAGCCTTGGTCCATATGCCCCAGCTCGGCTACGAATTGCCGCATCGGCTCCTTCGCTTCGGGAAACTCCAAGGTATCCAGCATGGCCTGAGCCTGGGCCCTGATCTCCTCACGCTGCAGATCGAACTCGATCTGGTTGTTGATCAAGTCCTGCTGGCGCTTGGTCCGGGTCAGCAGACGCTTCCACTCGATTTCTTGCCGGCTCACTCCATTCGCCAGGTGCAAGATCTGCGATACGGCGGCCACGTCATCCTTGAGCAGCGCCTGATAGCCGGTCTGTACGCGATACATCTGCAGCATGCCGAACGACACGCAGAGCATGACCAGCAGCGTGCCCACCCCCGTCGCCAGTAACATCTTATTGCGGATGTTCAGCGTCAAAATATTGGCTGATATAAACGAACGCATTCTCCCCCCCTAGGTAGTTACATCGGCCAAGCTTGACGTGGTTCCCGCCCCGCTGCCGGACCGCAAAGGCGAGCTTCGTTGGTAATACCGTTGTCGACTTCGATGACTAAGGCCGCGCCCCCTTACCTCTTACCTCGCTGCTCCAGTCGTTGCTCGTTCGCCGCTAACCGTTGCCCCGCCCGCCTTCCGCTAGCGCTTCACCCTGATGCGGCCGGATCGGCACATCTAAGACGCGTCCGGCAGAATCTTTCCGCCGCCTGCCATAGCCTGCGCGCTCGCGCCGTAACGGCTGCCCGCACCGGCAACCGGGTGTCAGGCGTTCTGCACCCATGACTCGCGGGACAGAACGACGAGGCGGGACCTGCCTGAACAGCGTATTTTTCGCCAGCGCCGAGCACTCCTCCATGCCCAGCCGGCCAAGCGGGCATGTGGTACGCCGCCGACTTCGGCTCGGTATCAGGAAGCACGCCGAGCCAATCATCCAAGGCTGATGCTCACGCGGGGTATGACATAGGAGGGCCACTTGCGCGTCGCCGCTGTGCCAAGTGGTCGATAGCAGGGACTGAGCCTGGCAAGGCTCCGGCATGTGCGCTGGCCGAGGTCCTTGCGAAGGGCGCTCGCCGGTACGCCGTCTTCCGCTCCGAATCGCGGCACTTATGTTGTCATCGGGCGAAAGTGGCATAGGCGACCAGAGAAGACTCGCGGGCGCGAGCAACGGGCCGCCGGCATTATCCCAAATGCCGGCGGCAACCTTTGCTGTCTGCGTGGCTCGCTTAGCGCGTTTCGATGACCACACCCTGGTCGATCAACTCCTGAATCTCGGCCTCCGGGACGCCGAATTCGCTGAGAATCTCGCGCGATTGCTCGCCGAGCAGCGAAGCGGGACGGGTGATCTCCGGCTTGCTCTCGGAGAACTTGATCGGCAGCCCCAGCGAACGCATGCGGCCCACGACCGGGTGTACGGTCTCCACGACCATGTTGCGCGCATGGGTTTGCGGGTGGTTCAGGACTTCCTCGATGTTGTTGATCGGCCCCACCGGCACACCGGCCTTCTCGAACACCTCGATCCAGTGCGCTGCCGGCTTGGTGCGCAGAACCTCGCCGATCATCTCCGCCAGCACATCCTCGTTCTGCTTACGGGCCGGGCCGGTCAGGAAACGCGGGTCGTCCTTCCACTCCGGATGGCCGAGCACCTCGGCGATCTTGTGCCAGTTGCGCTGGTTCGCGCCACCCAGCGTGATCCACTTGTCGGAGGCTTGGAACGCCTGATACGGCGCAATCAGCGGGTGCGCCGAGCCGGACGCCCCGGCGGCGATACCGGTGCCGAAGTACATGGCGGCGAACCAGTACATCTGCTGCAGGCTGGCTTCGAACAACGACGTTTCGACGACCTGCCCGCGCCCGGTGCGCTGCCGCTCGATGTAGGCGGCGAGAATGCCCACCGTCGCCAGAATACCGGCGTTGATGTCCGCCACCGAGTTACCGGACTTCAGCGGCCGTCCGCCCTTCTCGCCGGTAACGCTCATGATGCCGGAGAAGCCTTGGGCGATCAGGTCGAAACCGCCCTTCTCCGCCATCGGCCCGGTGCGCCCATAGCCTGAGATGGCGCAATAGATCAGCCCAGGGTTGATCTCCTTGAGCTGATCGTAGCCCAGGCCGAGCTTTTCCATGGTGCCCAGGCGATAGTTCTCGATCAGCACGTCGGCTTCCTTGACCATGCGCTTGAGGATCTCCCGCCCCCGAGGCGACTTCAGATCCAGCGCGATACTGCGCTTGTTGCGGTTGAGCGTGCCGTAGGACTGCGAGATCTCGCGGGCGTTTTCTTCCCGGTAGTTGCGCGCGTCGTCGCCGCCCGGGACTTTCTCGACTTTAATAACGTCGGCGCCCATGTCCGCCAGCATCATTCCGCAGGTGGGGCCCGCCATAATCTGGGCGAGCTCCAGTACTTTCATTCCCTTAAGAGGCCCATTACTCATCATGCGCTCTCCCTTTGAACTTCTTGTGCAGTCGGGGTTACGCTCTGAGGCGGCAGCACGGTGAGGAAACGCTCGTCGATGGCAAGCCCGATCTCGCTGCCCACGGCAAAGTCCGCAAACGGCGCGGCAGCAGCCCGCAGAGTGGTCTGGCTGCCTACCGGCTGTACGTTGTACTCCCAGCGATCGCCCAGGTACTTGCGGTCGAGCACAACGCACTTGATGCTGCCGCTGTCGCCGAGCAGCAGGGCCTGCGGGCGAATGGATACCGTGACATCGCTGCCGGCGGCGAGGCCCTCAGGCACATTGGCGGCGGGCACGGTAAAGCCGTCCAGCTCAATGTCCCCGTTGCGCAGGCGGCCTTGCAGCAAATTCGTCTGGCCGATGAAACGGGCAACGAACTCGGTCTGCGGGCGGTTATAAAGATTCCACGGCTTATCGATCTGCTCGATCACGCCCCCTTCCATCACCGCGATACGGTCCGACAGCGACATGGCTTCGGTCTGATCGTGAGTGACGTACACCGTGGTGATCTTGAATTTGTCGTGCAGACGCCGGATCTCGGCGGCCATCTCTTCGCGCAAGTTGGCGTCGAGGTTGGACAGCGGCTCGTCGAGCAGCAGCACCTCGGGGCGCACGACGATAGCGCGGGCCAGCGCAACGCGCTGCTGCTGCCCGCCGGACAGCTCCGCGGGATAGCGCTCGGCCAGGTGACCCAGCCGTACGGTGTCGAGAATGTCGCGCACCCGCTCGTCGATCTCGGCGCGCGGCAGCTTGCGCACCTTGAGCCCGAAGCCGACGTTCTGAGCCACTGTCATGTTCGGCCAGATCGCGTAGCTTTGGAAAATCATCGACATGGACCGCTTCTCCGGCGGCGTGGTACGCCCCGGTTCGGAGATAACCTTGCCGTTGAGCTCGATGGAACCGCCGCTCAGTTCCTCGAAACCGGCGATCATGCGCAGCGTCGTGGTCTTGCCGCAGCCGGACGGTCCGAGCAAAGAGACGAACTCTCCCTCTTCGAGCGTCAGATTGAAGTCCTTGACGACCTGGGTGCTGCCGAACGTTTTCTGCACATTAGTCAGTTTGAGCTTCGCCATAATGCTTTCTCCTGAAAGGTTCAGCCGCGGCGGACCATGAAGTCGCGGCCCGCAAGCTTCACGCCGAGAACGACGGCTGCCGTGGTCATCAGCATCAGCAACATCCCCATCGCGGCGAGCAGCTCGTAACTACCTTGCTCACTCAGATCCAGGGTCAGTACCGAGGCCACCCGGGTGTCAGGGGCCGTCAGGAAAATCGCGGTCGAGAGTTCGCGACTCGCGATGATGAAGATCAGAATGCCGGTCCCGAGCAGGGTCTTCTTGAGCAGCGGCGCGACCACGACCCGCAGCGCCATCAGGCGGCTTCCGCCCAGTATGCGCACAGCGTCCTCCAGCTCGCGGTTGAGCGATTGCATGGCCGCGTTCGAGGCCACCGCCGAGATCGGCAGAAAGCGCGTGATATAGGCGATGATGATGATCAGGCCCGAGCCGTACAGATAGAACGGCGGGCCGGAATAGGCGCCGTAAATACCGATGGCGATGACAATACCCGGCACGGCGATGGGCAGCAGCGACAGGAACTGAATCGCTCCGGTAAACGGTGCCAGGCGCCGCTGCACCACATAGGCCACCGCAATACCCAGCACCACACAGGCCACCGCCGCCGACAGCGAATACACGAAGGTATTCTGCAGCGCGTTCAGCACGGTCGACTGCTCGGTAAAGATGTGAACGAAGTTGCGCAGTGTAAGGTTGTCCGCGGTCAGCCCGTGCGTCCACACCTTCGAGAACGAAGCGACCAGGAGCATCACCAGCGGCAGAATGACCGTAAGCGCGGAAATGAACAGCGAGTAGGCGAACAACACCCACTTCAGCGGGCCCACGTCGATCGGGCGCCGCGCGCCTCCCTTGCCGGAGACCGATACATAGCCGCGCTTGGCCAGCAGCTTACGCTGAACCACCAGCAGCAGCGCCGTCACCAACACCACCGACATCGAGTAGGCGGCGGCGACTTCCAGCCGCAGCGGGAACTGGAAGAACTCGGCGAGCTGGGTAGTGATCACGCTGAAGCCGCCGGGAATTGCGAGCAGCGCCGGCGTGCCGATCAGCGCGATGGTCTCAAGAAACACCAGCAAGCAGGCGGCCAGCACCGAGGGCAGCGCGAGCGGCAGACTGACCTTCAGCAAGGTCGTGTACTTGCCGGCACCGTGAATCGACGCCGCATCCTCCATTTCAGTGGAGATCAGATCCAGCGCCGAGGTCGTGAAGATGTACACCAACGGATAGGCGTACAGCGCCATGATGATGGCAAGACCCCAGAAGCTGTATATATTGAACGGCCCGCTTTCGGTCATGAACACCGTGGTCCACAGGCGGTTGAGCCAGCCTGCGTTGGGCCCGGCGAGCAAGATCCACGCAATGGCGCCGAGAAAGTTCGGTAAGATGAACGCGGCGAACACACTGACGCGGGTGAAGGTGCGCCCGGGCATATTGGTACGCGAGGTAGCCCAGGCCAACGGCACGCCGATCAGAACGGTCAGTACCGTCACCGCCACCGCCAGGTACAATGTGGTGAGCATCGCGCGCAAATGCCGCGGGTGGCTGTAAGCATCGATATAATGCTGCAGCGTAATGCCGCCGTCGGCACGGACACTCTCCCAGATCAGCCGGACCATGGGGTTGGCGACGAGGAAAAGCAGTATCGCCACCAGGGAGAGGAACACGACCGCGCTAACGTCCAGCCGACGCCAGATGGGCGTTTTTGCGACTGCTGTCATTGAGGAAGTCTCCGGAACTTGTGGATAGCGGAGCGCGTGCGGTCAGGCGGGACCAGCCCCCCCCGACCGCACGTCGCCCGCGCGCAGCTTGCAGATCTCGCTGCGGCCTAGAACGGCCGCGTGTTCGGCATCACACGCCGAACACGTCTCGCCACAGCTCGGTGACCATGGGGATGCCCTTGACGAGCTCCTCCGCCGAGGAGCGGAGCACCTTGACCTCGTCGATCTGCGGTACGCCTTCGCGCAGCGGGATACCCGGCACGCGCGCAGCACCGAACTGCGACACGGCGTATTCGCTGACTTCGCGCGAACCGGTCAGCCATTCCATAAACAGCTTGGCTGCGTTCGGCCGCCGCGTGTTCGCCATGATCCCGGACGGGTTCAGTGACAAGACGGATCCTTCCTCCGGATACACGACCGTGATGTTGTGGCCAGCGGCCTGGGCGCGCATGGCCAGGGTGTTGGGACCGCAGCCGATGAGCCGCTCGCCGGCGATCAGCGTCGTGATGGTGTCGATAATGGAGCGGCCGACCTGCGTGCGGTTGCCGGCCAGCTTCTTGAAGAACTCATCGCCGTACAGCTTGTGCAGCTCGAACGCCCACAGCCCCACCGTACCGCTGTAACCCGGGTGGCCCACCGCGACCTGGCCGGCATACTGCGGATCGATGATATCGGCCCACTTGGTGGGCGGGTTCTGCACCTTGTCCGCGTTGTAATAAATGGTGTTCAGGAACGTACTGGTGGTGTGGAAGTAACCGTCCGGGTCGAAATTCTGCAACGCCGGGAACATGTTGGCGGCCGATGCAGGCGTGTACTGCATCAGGTGTCCATTCTCCTTCAACCACAGCACGTGACCGACGTCCGTGGTCGAGAACACATCGCAGTTGCGCGCGCGCGCACGCAGATCCTGGTTCAGGCGCTGGAAGGCAACCTGTGCGGTAGTGCGAACGACGTTGACCCGAACGCCGGGGAACGACTTCTCGAACAGCGCCGCCATTCTTTCGGCATCTTCCGAGGTCACCTGAGCGACGTACCAGGTCACTTCGCCCTCGCGACGAGCGGCCGCGTGCAGCGCTTTCAGCGCCTCCTCGTCGCCGCTGGCAAACAGGTTCGTGTAGGGCAGCAGCATGGAGGCGCCCGCGGACGCTCCAAGCACTTTAAGAAAGTCTCTGCGATTCGTTTTCATTAGGACTCTCCTCAGCGATGCAGACCACCTGCACCGGTTTCAAACTGGCAGTGCATGCCGGTGGTACATGCGCCCCGAGCCCAGCGGGCCGGGGCGCCGATCAGCTTAGCGACCGGTGAAGACCGGGCGGCGCTTCTCGTGCCAGGCAGCCAGCCCTTCGCGAATGTCTTCGCTGGCCAGGCTAGCGGCGTGGCGCTGCGCAACCACTTCGCGGTTGTACTCGCCACGGGCGATTTCGTTCAGCGAACGCTTCATGTCCTGCGTGGCCTGGGGAGCCACCGACATCAGGGTCTCCGCCCACTCGTCGACGGTGCGGTCCAGGTCTTCAGGCTCCACCAGCTCGGTGAGATAGCCGATGCGCAGCATCTCTTCGGCGCTGATCGTCTTCGAGGTGAGGAAGAGCTTGCGCGCAGCCTCCGTACCCAGCCGCTTGGACCAGCGGACCAGCCCCTCCGGGTAGTAGTGCAGTCCAAGGCGCGACGCCGGCATGAACATCTCACTGCCGCGCACCCCGATACGGAAATCGCAGCTCACCGCAAGGTCGGTCGCCCCGCCGTAGACGCTGCCGTTCAGGCGGCAAATGGTCGGGACCCGCAGGTTCTCCAAGGCCATCGTCATGGCGCCGAAATCGATCGCCGGGCCCTCGGTGCGTACCGACGGATCGTCCAGGCTCTGCCGCTTACGCTGCAGCTCGCCCAAGTGGAAACCGGAGCTGAACACCCGCCCAGTGCCGGTCAGCACCAGCACCCGGATCTCCGGGTTCGCGTTGATCTGCTCGAACATCTCGCAGAGCGTGGCAACGTCTTCCGGATGCAGGCGGTTGCGTACGCTCGGACGGTTGAGACGGATATCGGCTCTCGCACCGTTAATGGTCAGAATCGGCGTGCTCTCGTTCTGCTGAGCGTCCTGTACCGACTTGGACTCTGCAGTAGTCGCCATAACCTTGACCTCCTCCTATTGACACTGGCAGTCATGCAAGCCCTGGCACTATCCCTCAGTTACGTATCCATCGTCAATACTTATGTATACGCATAGATGCCAAAAACATACGCAGACGCGATGACATGCTTGTGGCCACCACCCGTCTGCACCGGCCCCAAAAGGCCGTAAGTACATGATATAAAAGGATTTGACTTGATAATCACCGCTCTTACCGGCCAGACTTCGACGTATACATTACATGCGATCATGTATACGGTAGTCCGTCACAAACCTGATCGGAGCTTATGTTTGTGCGGCAACGCCACCAGATGGCGTACTATACGGGCGGCCCCGGGGGAGCAGAGGTTCCTGTTGTCGGACCTTGCCCATAACTCGTCTGCACCGGGCCTGAAGGTATGCACAGCGAGGAAAGCGAGTAGGGCCCGCGAAAAGCAAAGCGGAGCTGCCCCGCGTTACGCCCGAATCGCATAGGATTGGCACTGCGCGCGCTACCCAGAACGGCCCGAACGCACAGCGCCGACGCAAGCGCGAAACAGGGGTGACAAAGGCCCAGGAGTTCCAATTGAGCAATGAGGCGATGAGTCGAGCTAAGAGAAAAGCGCGTGGCAAGCTAAGTGAGCAGATTCGCGCAACGCTAACCGAAGAAATCATGAGCGGCACGCTGCGTGTCGGCGCACGGATAGACGAGCAACTGATTGCCGACCGGTTCGGTGTATCCCGCACACCCGCGCGCGAGGCGCTGCTGCAAATGTCCTTGGAAGGAATCGTCGAGCTGCTTCCACGTCGTGGCGCCGTGGTCAAGGCGGTAACGACCCGCGAGTACATCGGTATGATCGAGGTACTGATCGCGCTGGAAGCGCTGGCCGCCAGACTGTGCGTCCGCCGTGTGCGGCCGGATCAAATGCAGCAGCTGATCGATGCCCTGGAGAGCTGCAAACAGGCCGCCTTGGCAGGCGACGAAGAAGCCTACAAAGAGGCGAACAGCCGTTTCCACGAGACCATTTACGCCGCCGCTCATAACGAGGTTCTGGCCAAGGAAATCCGGCGTCTGCGAGAACGGCTGACGAGGGTACGGCGCCATCAACTCTTCTCGTTGACACGCATGCGCTCGTCCGCGCTGGAGCATGAAGCGGTGCTCAACGCGATTCTCGCCGGCGACGAAAACGATGCCAGCGCGGCTATGGAAAACCATATCTCCAAGGGCGGAAACTCCTTTGCCGATGTGCTGGCTTCACTGCCGCAATAGCGCCGGGTCGCACTAGAGTAACCGCGCGATCAGGGAAGTGGCTGCGGCCACCAGGCTATCGCCGCTGCGATTCAAAGCCCGATTCCTGCCAGTCGGCATTCTCGGAGCCGGCTTATTGCGGCGCACAACGGGACTTCCCTCCTTCGTAACGGGGCGCCGGACACGTCCAATTCGGACTGGTTTTCGCGCCGCTCCCGCGACACAAGCCCTTGCGGAGCCTCTCTTATTAGCACCGTGCCCTGCACGGGCGAAGCTCCCGAGCGGCCGTTGTCATCGTACTGTCATAGTGACTTCCTATCCTCGCGGCTCACGGGAACACAAGGGCAATATCGATCATGGCTCCCAGGCCGCAACGGGAACGCTCCCGCATCATGCGCAAGGCGCTCGCCACCCCTCTGCTGCTGCTGATCTTCTTGCTCGGCACGGGCTTGTTCTCGGCTGACGTGCTCGAACGCCTGGAACTTAGGCTACGCCGCGTCGAGCAGGAGCTCACACCGGGCGCCGATGCAGCGCAACGCGTCCTGCGCGACCTGTATCGCGAACGCTTAGCAGTGGACGGTTTCCTGACCCGAGTCGAAGAGCAGCGCGCGCAGCTCTGGCAAGCGCAAAATCTAGCCGTGCAAGACGCGCTGACGCGAGCGCGGGATACGGTCGCCGACCCCGACTGGCTCGCGCAGGTCGACGCGCTGCAAGCCTTGCACCGGGAGTACACCGAGATGTTCCGCAGTCAGGTGATGCGAGCCCGGCTGGACATCCGGGAGTTGGACCGCGAGGTGTTAGGCCCGCGCGGCGAGGCGGCGGCGGCACAGCTGACCGCGGCGGTTCAGCAGGCATTCGCGCGCGACGAGAGCGCTTTTGCGGATATAGGCGGACAAACATTGCGGGCCCTGCTGACGGCTCAAGTACACATGCAACGATTCGTCGCCAATCAGGATGCATCGATCGGAGCGCTGGCACGACAGCGAGTGGCCGAGGTCGAAGCCTTGCTGCAGACACTGCTGGCTCTTGCCTACTCGGATGCAGTACGGATGGAAGTCGAGGATGTGCTCGCTCACTGGGCAGCGATCGCCTCTGCCTTCGACGAAATGACCCGGCTGCATCACGAGAGCGACCAACTGATCCAGGGCAAACTGGCCGAGCTGGCCGCCCGGCTCACCGACGATGCCGAAACCCTGCAGTCGCTGACCTTCGCCTCCATCGCCGACATGAACGCCCGCACCCATGCGGACACCACGGCCACGCGGTGGCTGTTGTGGACGCTGCTAGCGCTATCGTTGCTGGTCGGACTGGGCCTGACCTGGGCGATAACCCGCAGTTATCTGCGCCCCATCATTCTGCTCAACGAATTCATGAAGCGACTGTCGGCAGACCTGCATCGGGGCAATGCCGACCTCTCGCAAAGAGTTCAGGTGTCCGGCCGCGACGAGGCGGCCGAACTGGCCGCCAGCGTCAACCATTTCATCGCCACGCTGGCCGATGTGACCGCGACGCTCAAACGTGAGGCCAGCGGCCTGGAGGAAGCGGCCACCGGGCTGTCGGAGGCCACTGTGCGCACCGGCAACGATATGCAAAGCCAGCGCAGCGAGCTCGATCAGGCGGTAACCGCAATGGAGCAGCTAGCGACCTCCATAGAGACCGTTGCCCGCTATGCGGCGGACGCCGCCGAAGGCGCCTCGGTGGCTTATCGCGAGGCACGCGAAGGCGCATCCACCGTGGCGGAATCCGTGAACGCCTTGCACATGCTGGTACGCACCGTCGGCCAGGCCCGGGATGCCATCACCCAGCTCAGCGAGGATGCCGTGGCCATTGCCGACATAGCCGATACCATCTCGGCGGTCGCGGCCCAGACCAATCTGCTCGCCCTCAACGCCGCCATAGAAGCGGCACGAGCCGGCGAGAACGGACGCGGCTTTGCCGTGGTGGCCGGAGAAGTGCGCGATCTGGCGCAACGGGCAGGACAGGCCGCCGGCCGTATCGAAGCGCAGATCGCCGAGCTGCAGCAAACCATGAATGCTGCGGTCGATACCATGGCCGATGGCGTCGCCCGCGGCGAGACGGCCGTTCAGCGGGCGGCGGCGGCAGGCGCTGCGTTCGAGCGCGTCACCCGCGCGGTGAGCGCGATAGACAGCATGAACAGCCAGGTTGCGCGCGCTGCCGAAGAGCAGAGTCAGGCCAGCCGCGAGGTGTTTGCTCGCATCGAGAACATCCGCCAACTGACCGAGGACACCGCTATCGGCGCCGCGCACAGCGCCAAAGCCAGCGGCGAGCTGCTGAGTCTGAGCGAGCGCTTGCGAGCGCTCGTGGGCGGCCTCTCCGAATCCGCGGCCCGTGCCTGATCGTCGGCACGCCCGAGGCCTGGCTGCAGCGCCCTGCCCTAAGCGGCCAGCGCACAGGCAACGGACCGGGACGCCGATCAGCCCGCGGCATTGAACGCTGGGTGGTAGGACACGCTGCCCTTTGGCACCCCGCCGCCAAAGGCGACGGCTTGAAAATAACGCGGCGGAACATCGGGCAGCACCAACGCAGGCTCGGCACGGAATCCAAATCGGCCGTAGAAACCCGGCTCTCCCAGTACTACGCATCCCGCTGCGCCCTGCCGGCGCAGTTGCGCCAGTGCCTGCCTCGCCAGCTCGCTGCCAATGCCTTGCCCTTGGCGTTCCGGCGCTACCGAGAGCGGTCCCAGGCCATACCATCCGGCAGCGCCACTGGAAACCGATACCGGCGATACGGCCACATGGCCGACGATAGCGCCGTCGTCCTCGGCAACCAGAGAAACGGCCAACTGGCCGGCCTCCCGCAACGCACTGACGATGAAATGCTCGGTAGGATTGCCATGCGCCGCAGCGCGGAAAGCGGTGATGATCAGCGCTTCTATCTCCCCCGCATCCGACGGCTCCTCGCTGCGAATCCTGACGCTCATGGTGCAAGCTCCTTACCAGGCTCTCATGGCCGCTATAGCGGTGCCTCCTCAGCGGCGGACCTTATGCCCCCCGAACCTGCCGCCTCGCTAGAGATCCGCCGCGCATGCTCGCAGCGCCTCCACATCGCCCGAGACGATCACGTCCAGATGGCGGCTTATCTTCTCCACCGGCCAATCCCACCACGCGATGGCCTCCAGCAGCTCGACGACCTCGGGCGAGAAGCGCTGCTTGATAGGCTTGGCCGGATTGCCGCCTACCACCGTGTAAGCAGGCACATCGCTGGCCACCACCGCCCGCGCGGACACGATGGCCCCGTTGCCTATCTTCACACCCGGCATGATCAGCGCATCATAGCCTATCCAGACATCGTTCCCGATCACCGTATCTCCCTTGTACGGCAGCTCTTCCATGCCGGGCATGACCTTCTCCCAGCCCTTGCCGAAGATCTGGAACGGATAAGTGGAGATGCCGGATAGCTTGTGATTGGCGCCGTTCATGATGAACTTGGCGCCGCGGGCAATGGCGCAGAACTTGCCGATGATCAGCTTGTCTCCCATGAACGGGTAGTGATACAGCACATTGCGCTCGAAATTCTCCGAATCCTCCGGGTCGTCGTAATACGTGTAATCGCCCACGATAATGTTGGGGTTCTTCACCGTGTTCTTGATAAAGCACACCTGAGGAAAGCCTTCCATCGGATGCTTGTCGGTTGGATCGGGACCGTACATTGCTGCCTCCGTCAACGGACACCGGGGCCATGTCACTGCCGCCGTTGCGAGCGGTTGGCACCGCGCCATGCCCTAGTGGACCTCAATGGATAAGAGAAACGAACCCGGCGCTTGGAGCACTCTTCTCAGTCGCGCGCCCTGTCTCGATCAGCCGCGCGCACTTCATAACGCAGCTCCGCCATACCCGCTCCCATGTGCCGAACCGAAACCAAGCGCAGCACCGGGCTCAATACCCTGCGAGGGAACAGCGGCTTGCCACTGCCCAGCGTGGCCGAGCCGATCTGCACGATCAGCTCCTCCAGCAGCCCGGCATCGAAGAACTGCCCGGCCAAGTCCCCCCCGCCGACGATCCAAATATTCTTGCCGCCGGCCGCGGCTCGCATCTCCGCGTGGACCGGCCGCACATCGCCATTGACGAGGCGAATGTCCACACCGTCTATCCTTGGCAGCTCACGCGTCGAAAAAACCCAGGCGGGCTGTGTGTACGGCCAGGGTGAGCCGGTTTCTGCCATCACCTTATCGGCATTGCGCACCATCCACTCGTAGGTGGCCGACCCCATTGCCAGCGCGCCAACGCCGGCTATGAACTCCGGATAGCTGGAGCTATCCAGATCGCTCAGCGGGAACAGCCAGTCCAGGCTGTCATCTTCGGTGGCGATGAACCCATCCAGACTACTCGCGGTGTAGTACTGAGTCTTCATAAAGTGCTCCCCCTGGCGCCAAGAGAATGCTCGCATGGCCGCTTCGACCGCCACCGCCTCACCTGCGAGCCTGCATGATCATCCATATTCGCCTCGACCTGCCCATCCTCGCATGGTTTTCTCCCGCGGCCCCGCAGCCGAAATCTAATGCCCCCAGACTTCAGGCAAACAGGCCATCATCCCAAGGGGCATCGCGCCAGCGTGCCAGCAGAAAATCCATGAAGGCGGCCAGCCGCCGCGGCACCGGCTCTCGGCGTGCCCGCACCAGGCTGATCTTGGAAGGCGAGGCCTCCCACTCGGGCAGCACCCGTTGCAGCCGGCCATCGCGCAATTCCTCATGGACGTCCCAGGTCTCGCGCAGCGAGATGCCCAGGCCGGCCAGGCACCATGCACGCAGCACGTCGCCGTTGTCGCTGTACAACGTGCCGTTGACGACTACGGACTTCTCGCGCCGCCCCTTGCGCAAGGACCAAGTGTTCTGCCGCAGGCCTGGATACGCGAAAACCAAGCAGTGATGCGTGGCCAAGTCCTCCGGCGTCTGCGGCCGGCCATGCTCGGCCAGATAGGCCGGCGCTGCGACCAGGATGCGGCGATTGTCGGCAATACGCTGGGCGATCAGCCGCGAATCGGCCAGTTCTCCTAGCCGTATGGCCAAATCGAAGTCGCCGGCATAGAGGTCCTGTACCTGATCGGAGAGCCGCAAATCGAACCCCACCCCCGGATGCAAGCGGCGGAAATCGGCGATGGCCGCCGCGACGTACTTGCGCCCGAACGGCGCCGGCGCCGTCACGCGCAGGGTGCCGCTGAGTTCCCCGCTGCCGCCGCTCGCCAGCTCCTGTATTTCCTCCAACACCGCCAACGCCACCCGCGCCCGCAGGACAATGGCCCGCCCTTCCTCGGTGATGCGCAGGTGGCGCGTGTTGCGCTCAAACAGGCTGGCGCCCAATGCCCGCTCCAGCCGCGCAATGCGCGCGCTGACGAGCTTGGGCGTCAGATGCAGGCTGCGCGCGGCGGCGGAGAAACTGCCCTGCTCCGCCACGCGCACGAAGAGCGCGAGGTCATCTAGATTGGGCACAGGCATTTGGTTCGATTCTCGGAAAGTGATTGTCGATTTTGGTGGTTTCTAGGAGAAACAGACAACACAAGAATAGCGTTTCGCGGCCATCGTCGGCCCGGTCAACCAGGAGATCGCGCTATGCAACGTATTCTTTTCGTCCTGACCAGTCACGACCGCAAAGGCCCCGCCGGCAGCGAGGCGCCCCCCAGCGGCTTTTACCTATCCGAAGTCAGCCATCCGCACCGTGTGCTGGCAGAGGCCGGATACGCCATTGATTTTGTCAGCCCCAAGGGCGGCAAAACTCATGTGGACGGCTTCGACTTGGAGGACCCGATCAACGCCGCTTTCTGGAACGACCCAGCGCTGCGTGGCGCTACTGAGAACACACTGGCACCGGCGCAGGTCAACCCCGATGCCTACGCCGCAATCTTCTACGCGGGCGGCCACGCGACGATGTGGGACTTGCCCGACAACGCCGAACTGGCCGCGATCGCGGCGCGCATTTATGAGCGCGGCGGCGTGGTCGCGGCGGTGTGCCACGGTCCGGCAGGCCTGGTCAACATCAAGCTCTCCGACGGGCGTTATCTGGTCGACGGCAAAGATGTGGCCGCCTTCACCAACGACGAAGAGCGCGCTGTCGGCCTGCACGACACTGTGCCGTTCCTACTGGCCGATGCGCTCAAAGAACGCGGCGCCCGCCACCTGCCGGCACCCAACTTCCAGGCGCAAGTGGTCGTCAGCGAGCGCCTGGTGACCGGCCAGAATCCAGCTTCGGCCAAGGGCGTGGGCGAAGCCATGTTGCGCTTGCTGGCCCCGCGTCCCGCCTCGGCCGTCTGACCTGCCGGCACGGAACCGAGCCGGCGAGGCGGCGGACAGTTGCGGACAACAGGCTAGAGCCTCCTCCCCAAGGCGGCCCCTGAGCCGCGGCGCCCCACGGCGCCGCCGACTCCAGCGGCTGCATGGGGTCCCGGTCCGCGTCACCGCGCCAGCGAGCCGGCACCCTCCCCGGTGTCACAACTCATCTGGAATCTCCGCCTCCACCAGCTTTGCCAGAAGCGTAAGCGATTCCTGCCAGCCCAAATAGCAAGCGTCGGCGGGAATCGCGTCGGGCACGCCCTCCTGAGTGACGTGCATTTCCGTCCCGGAAGCCACCTTTTTCAAGTCCACGGTCACATGCATGGTGCCGGGCAGATTCGGATCACCGAACACGTCCGTATGGCGGATTCGCTCGCCGGGCACCAACTCCAGATACTCGCCGCCGAACGAATGGCTCTGTCCGGTAGCGAAGTTGGTGAAAGACATTTTGTACGAACCACCGACCCGGGCGTCCATATGCTGCACCTTGCCGGTGAATCCGTTCGGCGGCAGCCACTTGGCCATGGCGTCCGGATCCAGGAATGCCCGATAAACCCGTTCGGGCGGGGCAGCGAAAACACGGTGCAGACGGATGGTACTGGGCATGGCGAACTCTCCCTATTGGATGGTCAATGGTTGCCCTAAGCGCTGCCCTCTAGTCGAACCCAGCGCTGCCATTTCGACAGCGCCGCCCACCAGACAACCGAGATTCCCTCGCCATGCGCATCTTCCAAGCCCTCCCGGTCCTGGTCCGCGCCGCCTGCGCTTTGGCGGACCCTATGTCCCGGAACAAGAGGGCCGGAGGACATAGCCAAAGCCTTCCGCACCCAGTGTGCGCCCCACAGAGCGCCTGCTCCTTGACCGGCGGAAAGAGTCCCCGGTAGGAGCGGCGCCCTCGCCACGAATTCTTCTTATTACTTCTTCATCCCCCAGTGGGTCTGGCAGGGCGATCTCACCGAGTGCGTGGTTACTAAGTTCTTTCAATCCCTTCTTCATCAGGTCAGTGGTTTCAACTTTGGTGGATGCAGTAAATCTGCTTGAAGGGCGTCTTAATCCCTTCTTCATCAGGTCAGTGGTTTCAACCGCTCGTTGAAATTTCTCCTTGCAAAACAAGCCGCTAGAAACACGGTTGACAACGTTTACCCCTTGCGCGGAAGTTGCCTCCATCGCACCGCCTCTACCGCCGCCGGCGAACATGTGCGCGTCTCCCGCTTCACCGTACCCGTCGGCGGGCCCATGGGCAAGTCACTATGGCCGTCGGCCAGCCGGAGCTCTGACGGCGAGTCCCCTCCGGAAGATCCCGGCCGAGAGGAGCCCCGGTAAAGCCGTTCGCGCCCAGGGGGCGCCCCCACAGGAACTGGCCCGCGCCAGCGGGAAGGCCCCCGGCCGCGAGCCCCTTCGTCCCTACCGCCACCGGGAAAGCCTTCCGCCTCGCGGAGCCGGGGCGGTTACGCGATCTTGACCCCGGCCGACGCCTGCATGCTGCCCGCGCCGGGCAACAGCTGGCCGTCGCGATAGCGGCTGACGAAAACCTGCGCGGGCGCTGCCTCGTCCGGCTGAATCACCAGCTGCAGGCAGGCGCCCCTGAGCTTGGCCGATTGCAGCAGTGCCAGCTTATCGTCTATCCAGGCCCGCCCCTGCACTTGCTGGAACCTTTGCGCAAGCTCCACCCGGTATTGCGACCCATCCCGGGTCCGCCATTGCCAGGTGCCGGCAACAGCGGCAGGCACGATCCATAAGTAGAGGTTCGCGCCCTCTACCGTGATGTGCTTGTCGGCTCTCCAGTTACCCATATCGAAGGCGTGGGATACGATGCGCGTCCCGGGCTGAAGCTCGCTGAGCAGGCGCGGCCGCAACTCCATATTGATCGTGGGCAACAGGTACAGCGTGACCACCGTCGCCTTACTGAAATCGGCGCAAAGCAGATCGTCCTCTATGAAGGCCACCTGCGGACCGACGCCGGTCCACTCGGCATACTCGCGCGCTTCGATCAGGCGATGCGGGTTCATGTCTATACCAACCGCCCGTGCCCCATAGTCCTTGGCGGCGGCTACGACTATGCGGCCGTCGCCGCACCCCAGGTCGTACAGCTGGTCGTCTTCGCCGACTTCCGCCAGCTTCAGCATAGCCGCGACTATCCGCTCCCCGGTCGGAACGAAAGGCACGTCCAGTCTGGAGTCGGGGTCAGCGCCATAGTCGTAGCCATAGATGTCTTCGTATAAATCAGTGAACAACAGGATCTCCTAACAGCCGGTTTCGTTGGTACGGAGCCAGAGCCGCGGCGCGGCGGCCGGTTGAGGATCAGCCGCCGCGTTTGAAGCAAAGCAGCCGGCCGCGGTACGGCGGCGACTCGCCCTCCTGGAACGGGCGCGGCTGTTCGGTGACTTCAAAGCCTTGCGCCTGCAGCGCACGGCGGAGGCGACCCCGATAACCTCGCCCTGGGCAGCTGATCAGCACCTCGGCACGCGGGCGGGCGTGGCGCGCAATCAGTTGCGCCAACATTTCGGGATGGTCGCGTTCGTAGAGCACGTCGCTGCCAATGATCAGGTCGAAACGGCCCAGCTCCGGCACCGGTTCTTCCCAGGGCAGCTCGACGTAATTGAGCGGCGGTAGCTGATTGAGGGCGGCGTTGTGATCGAGAAAACGTTCGGCGAGGGGGTGGTGATCACTAGCGGTGATATCGGCCCCGCGCCGCTGCAACACCAGGCTGGGCAGGCCCAGGCCGCAACCGATTTCGAGAATGCGCCGCCCTTCGATCTCGGTGCGTTGTACCGCCTCGGCCAGCGCCCGACTGGCCGGCCAAAGTTGCCCGAAGTGCGGCCAGGTCGCCGACGAGATGCCGACGCGCTCGGCCTGTCCCTCTGGATCGAAATACTGTTGATTATCTCGCAATGCTTTGAGGCGGAAGGTGTGGCCGCCGACGCGCACCTCTACTTTACGAGTCTGATAACCAGGCATGGAAGGCCCCCTTAATCAAAGCGCACCCTTTATCAGGATCCGATGACGGGAACCGCTAACTTGCGCTGCCGCAGCAGCTGACACTTCTAGCGATAGATGCGATCAATAATACAGACTTCTGTCATAGAAAGAAAAAATGACCATTTACCCAGTCCCTGTGAAAGTGGCGACCGGTAGGAAGGGTGGCCCTTACGGCGCCCCCTGGCATGCAGAAGAGATCATCTGCGGGAAGAACTCTCCGTGGGATCGGGCGCTCCGGCGGCGAATCTTCGCCCTACCCACTGACCGCGGAGAAGCCGTTCGCGCACAAGGGGCACACACACGGAAGCCGGCTCCCCTAGCCCGTGGAAAGAGACACCGGCAAGCACAAGATGCGGGCTGTATATTGTGCCAGCGGCATACGAATCAAATACCCGCCCCAGGCCGGGCTGATCGCATTGCCCGGCGGTGATGCCGCAAGCGCGGCGATCCTACGGCTCTAAGCCCAAGCCACTGCTAACCGCTACCGGCCTTGAGCCTCGGCAGCAGGTCCGCGGTAAACACCACTTCGGCGTACTCGCCTTGCAGATTCGCCAGCGACAGTGCATGCACCTCGTCGGCCAGGCGCAACCGGCCGAAGAAATCCACCTTATCGAAGGTCGCGGTGGCGTCCGCGACCACGTAGGTTTCATAACCGAGATTACCGGCCATGCGGGCGGTGGCCTCCACCGAGTTGTTGGTGATGACTCCGCAAATGACCAGCGTGCGAATGTCCTGCTGGCGGAGCACGCTCTCCAAGTCGGTGCCTATGAACGCGCTATGGGTGTGCTTGGTAATAACCGTTTCGCCAGCCAAAGGCTGCACC
This sequence comes from uncultured Alkalilimnicola sp., assembly GCA_964460035.1. GTDB lineage: Bacteria > Pseudomonadota > Gammaproteobacteria > Nitrococcales > AK92 > CAYWPG01. The sequence continues at coordinate 22,238 of CAYWPG010000023.1, read as the reverse complement.
ACGGCTTTGAACTCGCAACCTTCCTGCCCCGGGCGATAAGTCGACTTAGGATGGCGCGCGAGGTGGCGTACATGAACGACAGGCCGTCCGGAACTGCGCCAGGCCGCAAGCAAGCGGCCCATGTTCTCTTCGGCGTGCGGGTTGTTGCGACGGCCCCAGCTTGGATGGTCGATGGCTTTTTGCACATCGATGATCATCAGCGCTGCATTTGGCGGTAACGGCATGCTTCTCCCCTTACTGACACGCCCCTGTCTTAGTGCTTGACGCCACTGCCCAAAAGCCGTGGGGCGAGCTTGTTAAGCTTCGTTTTCCCGGCGGCTGCCGCCTGCGGAAAGCAGGCGCTGGGCGTGGTGACGGGAGCTGCGCTATGCCCGCCTTCTTCGTGTTCAACAGACTGTATGCTTAGATCACCGCGGCACTGAAATCCAGAAGCGAATCGGCGCACTGCGCCGCCGAAATGCGCCTCGCCGTTCAAGCAACAAGACGCTAAGCCCTTGCCCCCGTACACCACCAACGCCACGTCCAGCAGTGCTATGCTGTCCTTCCCCTGAGCATCCCAGCGACCGGCACATTATGTACTCGTCTCTCCCCGACTCCTGGCGCGACTACCTGGCCCATCGCCTCCCGCCCGGCGAGCTGGAGCGCATGCTTGCCCGCGTCGAGGCCGAGCGGCAGCGATACGAAATCTATCCGCCTGCCAACGACGTATTCAGGGCGTTTCACCTCACGCCTCCCGAGCGCACGCGGGTGGTTATCCTCGGCCAGGACCCATACCACGGCCCCGGCCAGGCCCACGGACTCGCCTTCTCGGTCGCCGGCGGCAAATTCCCGCCGTCGCTGCGCAATATCTTCCGCGAACTGGAAGACGACCTGGGTATCAAGGTCACCGGCGGCGGCGACCTGTCCCACTGGGCCGAACAAGGCGTGTTGCTGCTCAACGCCGTGCTCACGGTACGGGAAGGCGAGCCGGCCTCGCACGCCGGCCTGGGCTGGGAAGCGGTCACCGACGCCGTGATCGATGCGCTCAGCGATGACCCGCGCCCGCGCATTTTCGTGCTGTGGGGAGCCCATGCGCAAAAGAAGCGCGGGCGTATCGCGCCGCACCATGTGGTGATCGAAAGCGCCCACCCATCGCCGCTGTCCGCGCGGCGGGGCTTTTTCGGCAGCCGGCCGTTCTCGCGCATCAATGCGCAGCTGCGTGCCTGGGGCCAGGAAGAAATCGACTGGCGGCTATAACCTGAATAAGCTGCTAATAAATGCCTATTAGCAGCCCACCCTGACTTGAGGCTTAAAGATGCGCGCGCCCTGGTCGATTTTCCATAGGTGACAGAACCTCAGCTCTACCGGCATGAACGGGTAGCTGCGCGGTTTCACCGAGTGAAGACGAACGAATAAGGATAAGACAAATGCGTTGGTTGCTTCGCGGGTTAGTCGTCGTACTGGTCGTGCTCGTCGCCGGCACGGGCTGGGTCGTTTCGGGCCAGGGCCGCGGGCCGAAAATCAAAGGCACGCTGCAATTCTCAGCGCTGAGCGAGCCCGTGGAGGTGCTGCGCGACGGCAACGGCATTCCCTATATCTTTGCGAACAATCTGCCCGATCTGATCCGCGCGCAGGGATTCGTGACGGCGCAATCGCGCATCTTTCAGATGGAGGCTTACCGCGCGCTGGCCTTCGGCCGGCTGGCGGAGGTCATAGGCGAAGCCGGGCTGCCCAACGATCGCGAGATGCGGCTGATCGGGCTCAAGCGGAATGCCGAGCGCCACGCCAAGCTGCTCTCGCCGCAGGCGCGGGATTTCCTGACCTGGTACGCGGAAGGCGTGAACGCGTACATCCACGAACACGCCGACGACCTGCCGGTGGAGCTGAAGCTAGCCGGCTTCCGGGCCGACACCTGGACGCTGGAAGACATGGTAGGCGTCATGCACTTCGTGTACTGGAGCCAGGCGGCCAACTACAAGACCGAGCTGCTGACCCAGCAGCTGATCGATAAGCTGGGCCCGGAGCGTGCCGCCGAGCTGTTCCCGCTGAACCATAACCCCGACCGGCAGCAGCCGTTGGCCACCGTGGCGGCGTCTGACGCCCAGTGGCTGGGGCTGGTGCCCGAGCAGCACACAGCCCTGGCTGCCGCCGCGCCGGCGCCTATCGCGCTGGGCAGCAACAACTGGGCGATCGCCCCGGAGAGGTCCGCCAGCGGCGCCGCCGTGGTAGTGAACGACCCGCATCTGGACGCCCGAATGTTGCCGGGAATCTGGTTCCCGATCGGGCTGTTCAGCCCAGAGGTCAGCGCGGTGGGCGCAGCGCTGCCCGCCACCCCCGGTCTCGTGGTAGGGCGCAACCGTCACGTGGCCTTCGGGGTCACGAACTCCTACGGCGACAGCCAGGATCTTTTCATCGAGCAGATCGCGCCGGGGCAGCCGGATCATTATGTGGACGGCGACCGGATCCGCCCGTTCGAGGTTCGCACGGAAACCTTGCGTATCAAGGACAGCACGGCCGAGGGCGGTTTCCGCGAAGAGACGATGACCATACGCTATACCGTCCGCGGCCCGATAATCAGTGAGCGGCCGCTGGGGCCTGACGGCGACCGCTTGCTCAGTCTGCGCCTTGCTTCCGCCGAAGTGGAAGGCTCGCAGATCGGCCTGGACCGCCTGCTGGTGGCCCGCTCCGCCGCCGAGGTGGATGCCGCCGTACAGCAGATGGAAGTGTTCTACTTCAACTATGTTTTCGGCGATAAGGACGGCGTCATCGGCCACCGTGCCACCGGGCGGGTACCGGTGCGGCGCAGCGGCCACGGGCTTTATCCGAAGCCGGTATCGGCAGAGGATGACTGGCGGGGCTTCATACCGGCCGACGAAATGCCGGGGCAGATCGCGCCGGCGCGCGGCTGGGTGGCCACGGCCAACCACGACAACCGCCCCGACGGCTACCCCTATGACTACTCTTCCTTCTTCTCACCCAGCTACCGCTACCAGCGCATCGGCCAGGTGCTGGAGGCCAGCCGGGGCATGGACACCGCCGCTCAGCTAAGCCTGCTCAGCGATACCCACAATCTGCAGGCGCGGCATTTGAAGCCGGTCATTCTCGAAGCGCTGGCCGACTCGCCGGAACATGCCGACTTCGTCGCTTTGCTCGCCCAGTGGGACGAGCGCGACCAGGCGGATCAGGCCGCTCCCCTGCTCTATCAAGCGCTGTATCAGCGGATCGCCTACCAGACTTTCGTAGACGAGCTGGGCGAGGAGCTTGCCAATACGTGGTTGAAGAACTGGTATACGTGGCAGGGGCGTTTCGACCAGCTGGTCGCCACGCCCGCCTCGGCCTGGTTCGACGATCTGCGCACGCCGCAGGTGGAAACGCTGCCGGACATCATCCGCCGCGCCGCCGCCCTGGTACGCGAAGAGCTGACGGCCAGCCACGGCGCCGACCCGGCCAAATGGCAATGGGGCAGCGTGCATCGCCTGCGGTTCGACAGCCCCGTTCGCCGCTCGGGCTTCGGCCGTGATTGGGCGGGACGCGCCGCTCAGCCCTATGACGGCTCGGGCGAGACCGTGCAGCGGGCGCGCTATGCGTTCGGCGAGAGTTACGATGTGCTGTTCTTCCCCTCGCTGCGGCTGGTCGCCGATCTGGCGGACGATGAGAAGCTGCTGGCGGTGGTCAGCGGCGGCGTGGTGGAGCGGCAATTCCACCCGCACCAGAAGAACCAGCTGGACCCCTGGTTCGAAGGCAGGCTGCTGCCGTGGTGGTTGGATCGCGGCGCCATCGAAGCCAACGCAAAGTGGCGGCAGTCGCTGGTACCGGGGGCACAGTAAGGGGCCGCTGAACGAATCCGTCTACTCCTTCCCGCTCGCCGCCCCGCAGGATACCACGGGGCGGCCTCGTCCAAGCCCTTTGCAAGCCGATACGCACGCCCCAGTGCGGCCTGCGTCGCATCGCCACAGCTGCAAAGGTACTGGCGCAAGCGGCGCCAGGCTGAGAGGATGTAGTGCGGGGCTAGCCCCTCACCACAGGCAACCGCAACCAAGGAACAATAACCATGCGGGACGATCGGACGACCTACATCCTTTATGGCTCACCGCACTCGCTGTACACCGGCAAGGCGCGCTGCTATCTGCGCAATCAGGGCATCGACTATAGGGAGCGGCCCACATCCCACCCGGAGTTCGCCGCGCGCATCGTGCCTCAGATCGGCCGCAGCATTATCCCCGTGCTGCAAACCCCGGATGGCGAGATCATTCAGGACAGCGTCGACATCATCGACTACTTCGAGCGGCGCGGCGTCCCCTACCCCGTGTACCCGGCCACGCCGCTGCAGCGCGTGGTCGCGATCATCATCGAGTACTACGGCAGTCAGGCCATGCTCAAGCACGCCATGCACTACCGCTGGTCGTATCTGGCGCAGCAAGAGAAGTTCATGCGCCATGCCTTCGCCAGCGGCAGCGGTGCGGCGCTGGCCGACAAAATCATGGCCAGAATGCAGTCTTACCTGCCGCGTCTTGGGGTGACCGAGGAGACCATTCCGCTGATCGAGCGCTCCTACGAAGCGCTGCTGGATATCCTGGAGGCCCACTTCGCCGAGATGCCCTACCTGCTGGGCGGGCGGCCGTCCATAGGCGATTACGGCCTGATAGGTCCGCTATTCGCGCACCTGGGCCGCGACCCGGTGCCGGCCCAGATCATGAAAGTGCGCGCCCCACGCGTGTTCCGGTGGGTGGAGCGGATGACAGCGCCGGCGCTGGACGTGGTGGAGTATGCGGAAACGGAACCTGCGTTCTGGGCCGACGATACCATACCGCCAACGCTGGAGCCGCTGCTGACTCACATCGCCGAAGAGATCTTCCCCGAACTGACCGACAAGTTCGCGTTCTTCGATGCCTGGGTAGCCCAGCATCAGCCCGCCGACGGCGAGCCGGTGTCCGACAAGCCGCATCGGCGGCAGCTCGGCATGGTCAACACGCAGTTCCGGGGCGCTGCCATAGAGGCAGGCGCGGAGCCGTACCTGCTTTACCTGCTGCAGCGCGCGGCCGACACCATGACCGCTCTGGACAGCGGCGAATCGCAACGCGTTACCGCGTATCTGCAGCGCTTCGGGCTGGAGCGTGCGCTGCCCCTGGGGCGCGACTACAGCGTCGCACGGCGCAACAACATAGAGGTCTGGTCGCGCGCGTAGCGCTGCGCCGGCTTGAGATCGGTGGAAGATTCTATGTCTTGAGCCAAGTGTTCTAGGATACGGCCCTCTCGCCGCGACCCGCTGCCCATTCGCCGGTCACGGCAAAGCCTTTCGCAGCGAGGGGGCCGCTCCCGCAACGGGAAATTCCCCCGTGGGAACGGACCCCGGCCGCGAATCTTTACTCCCCGCTACAGCTGGAATAACCCTTCGCGCCCCAGCCTCTTCGGCAGCCGCGGCTTCACGCCTGGTCCGCCTCGTTAACGGCTTCCAGCCCCGAATCCACATCTAGCATATGCCCCAGCTTGCGCTGCTTGGTCAGCAAGTAGGCCGCATTCTCGGGGTTGGGAGACACCAGTAGAGGCACACGCTCGGTCACCTGCAGGCGATAGTGCTCCAGCTCGGCGAGCTTGCGCGGGTTGTTAGAGAGCAGCCGCACACGCCTCACGCCCAGATCGGCGAGGATCTGCGCACCCACATCGTAGCGGCGCGAATCCACCGGCAGCCCCAGCGCCAGATTCGCCTGCACGGTGTCGTGCCCCTGATCCTGAAGCCCGTAGGCCCTCAGCTTTCCGGTAAGTCCTATGCCGCGGCCCTCATGGCCGCGAAGATACACCAGCACCCCCTGCCCGGCCTTGGCGATCGCGGCCAGAGCGCGGTCCAGCTGCTCGCCGCAATCGCAGCGCAGCGAGCCCAGAATGTCGCCGGTAAGGCATTCCGAATGCAGGCGCGCGAGCACCGGCTCGTCGCCGCTCACCTCGCCTTTCACCAGCGCCATGTGCTCGGTGCCGTCAAGCAGCGAGCGGTAAACGTGCGCCGTGAACTCACCATGCTGAGTAGGCAAACGGGCGGTGGCGGTGCGCTCGATCAAGCGCTCGTTAGCGCGGCGGTAGGCGACCAGATCCTCGATCAGGAGCAGCGGCAGCTTGTGCTCGGCGGCGAATCGCTCCAGCTCGGGCCGGCGCATCATGGTGCCGTCGTCATTGACCAGCTCGCAGAGCGCGCCGACCGGCTGCAACCCGGCGAGCCGGGCCAGATCCACCGCCGCTTCCGTGTGTCCCGGCCTCTCCAGCACGCCTCCATCCCGGGCACGCAGCGGGAACACGTGGCCGGGCCGGGTAAAGTCCGCCGCAACGGCGGCCGGATCGGCCAGCGCGCGCAGCGTCACGCTGCGATCCGCAGCCGAAATGCCGGTACCGATACCGAAACGGTAGTCCACACTGACGGTGAACGCCGTGCCCTGGGGCTCGCTGTTGCGATTGACCATGGGCGACAAGTCGAGCTCATCGGCACGCGCGCCCGGCAAGGCCGCGCACACCAGCCCGCTGGTGTGGCGGATCATGAAGGCGAGTTTTTCCGGCGTCGCGTGCTCGGCGGCCAAAATCAGATCGCCCTCGTTCTCGCGCGACTCATCGTCCACCACAATGACGAGATCGCCCCGGGCGATCGCCTGTATAGCCTGCTCGACGTTGGTTCGCTTCATCAGCGCTCTCCACCGTTGTAAATCGGTTCTGAATAGGTGAAAAGTGGTCGGCGACTATACCCCAGATCAGAGCCGAACATTCACGCCAAATCGAATAACAGCACCTCGGCGGCGTCCTGGGCGCGCAATTCTATCGCCTCGGCCGGCTCGAACGCGGCCGCATCGCCCGCCTTCAACCGCTCGCCGTTGATCTCCACTTCGCCGCGCGCTACATGCAACCACGCATAGCGCTGCGCCGGCACCCGATATTGGGCCGTCTCATCGGTATCGAGCAAGCGAACATACAAGTTCGCATCCTGATGAACCGTGACCGATCCCTCGCGGCCATCGCGCGAGGCCACTAAACGCCACTGCCCGCGCCGTTCGGACTGCGGAAAGCTCTTTTGCTCATAGCTCGGCTCAAGGCCCAGCCGCTCCGGCAGAATCCATATCTGCAGAAAGTGCACCTGGCGGTCGCTGGAGTTGTTGAACTCGCTGTGCACCACGCCGGTGCCGGCACTCATCCGCTGCACATCGCCCGGACGTATCACCGTACCGTTGCCCATGCTGTCGCGGTGCGCCAACTCGCCTTCCAGCACATAGGAAATGATCTCCATGTCCCTGTGCGGATGGGCGCCGAAGCCCTTGCCGGCCGCCACGCGATCCTCGTTGATGACCCGCAGTGCACGAAAGCCCATGTGGTCGGGGTGGTAGTAGTCCGCGAACGAGAACGTATGATAAGTGCGCAGCCAGCCGTGGTCGGCATAGCCGCGCTGGTCGCCTGGCCGGATGATCATGGTATGTCCCTCGCTTGCCGCCGCAGCGGCGTTCGCTCGTGATAAAAGGGTCCTGGCGGCCATCCGTCGCCAGGACCCTGCCGCTCGCTAGTTGGCCGCGAGCTTCGCGGCGATCTGCGCCACGTGCCTGCCCTGGAAGCGCGCCATGCGCAGCTCCGACTCGCTGGGCATGCGCTCGCCCTGGCCGCCGGTGATCGTAGACGCGCCGTAGGGGCTGCCGCCCTGGACCTCGTCGATACCCATCTGTTCGGCGCAGCTGTAGGGCAAGCCCACAACGACCATGCCGTGGTGCAACAAGGTCGGGTGGAAGGTCAACAGTGTACTCTCCTGCCCGCCGTGCTGGGTGGCCGAAGCGGTGAAAACGCTGCCCACCTTGCCGATCAGCTTACCCTGGGCCCACAAGCCGCCCGTCTGCTCCAGAAAATTGCGCATCTGCGAGGCCACGGTACCGAAGCGCGTGCCGGCGCCGAAGATGATGGCGTCGTACTCGGGCAGTTCCTCCACGGTAGCCACCGGCGCGGCCTGATCGAGCTTGGCACCGGCCTGCTTGAGGACGTCCTCGGGAACGGTCTCCGGCACCCGCTTGATAACTACCTCCGTACCCGGCACTTCCCGCGCGCCCTCCGCTACCGCCTCGGCCATTTTCTCGATATGACCGTAGAAGCTGTGATAAAGCACCAATACCTTCGCCATGATCTTCGTCTCCTGTGAATTTGGTCGGCCCCCTGGCGGCAACCCGCGCCGCTGGGGACGTCTTGGCTGTGAAATTGCTGGCTCGGATGCCAACCGGGCCGCTGGAGATCACAATACCCAAAATAATCAGATCGATTGACGCAAAAATCGGGAGGAATAGATTCGATTTTTAGTTCTATCACAAAGATGTCGACCGGCTGCCGGCCGGACAGCCTTGGCAAGCGTCCGAAAACTGTTAGCCGGAGCGATGTCCGGCGGGGCCGTGTACCGACACCAGGTTGTTGGCGGAGTTGACCAAGGCGATATGGGAGAAGGCTTGCGGAAAGTTGCCGATTTGGCGGCCGCGGTGCACGTCGTACTCCTCGGCCAGTAAGCCGAGGTCATTGCGCAGATCGAGCAGGCGTTCGAACAGGGCGGTGGCTTCGGCCTCGCGCCCCATCATCACGTAGGCATCGACCAGCCAGAAGCTGCAAGCGAGGAACGCGCCTTCATCGCCCGGCAGGCCGTCCGGCGTCTCCTCCGGCCGGTAGCGCAACACCAGGCCATCGACCAGAAGCTCGCGCTCTATCGCCTCTACCGTGCTGATGAAACGCGGATCGGTGGGCGCAATAAAGCCCAGCTCCGCCATCAGCAGCAGCGACGCGTCCAAGGCCGTTCCGCCATAGTACTGAACGAAAGCGCGTTTCTCCGCGTTCCAGCCGTTGCGCTCGATATCGGCACGGATCTCCTTGCACATGCGCCGCCATCGCTCCACGGGGCCCTGCGCTCCGAAATTCTCCACCGCTTTGACGGCGCGGTCGAATGCCACCCAGCACATCAGCCGCGAGTGGGTGAAGTGCCGCTGCTCCCCCCGCACTTCCCAGATGCCCTCGTCAGGCTTGTTCCACTCTTCTTCCAGATGCCGCAGGATGGTTTTCTGCAAGCGCCAAGCATCCTCGCTGCGTTCCAGCCCGAACTTGCGCCCTACGTGCAAGGTGTCCATCAACTCGCCGGGCACATCCAGCTGACGCTGGTCAAACGCGGTATTGCCTATGCGCACCGGCTGACTGCGCTCGTAACCCGGCAGCCACGGCAGCACCGTTTCGGTCAGCCGCCGCTCGCCGCTCAGGCCATACATGATCTGAAGCTGCCGCGGGTCCCCCGCGGTTGCCCGCAGCAGCCACTCCCGCCAGGCATAAGCCTCGTCGCGGTAACCCGAATTAAGAAGCGCATAGAGCGTCAGGGTCGCGTCGCGAATCCAGCAGTAGCGGTAATCCCAGTTGCGCATGCCCCCCAACTGCTCAGGGAGCGAGGTAGTCAGCGCGGCGACGATGCCACCCGTGGGCTGAAACGTCAGCGCCTTGAGCGTCATCAGCGAGCGGATTACCGCCTCTCGCCAAGGGTGGCCTTCGCCGCGGCCGTAATGGCATTGATCGGACCAGGCGCGCCAGCGGCGGGCGGTCTCGCCGAGCTGGCTATAGCAGTCCGGCGGCCTGCGCGCGGGCCAATGCGAAGGGTGATAAGCCAGGGTGAACGGAACCAAGGCCCCCGCCCCTACGGTGAACTGCGCCACGGTGCTGAGCCCCTCGCCTTTGACGTCGACCGGCGTGTACAGCTGCAGAGAATCGGGGCCGGCGACGGCGCTCAAGCCGTAATCGTAGCGACGTACCCAGGGCACGATCTTGCCGTAGCCGAAGCGGATGATCAGCCGCATGCGCAAAGGCACCCGCCCCTCGTCGCCGCGCACCAGGCGCATCACGTTCACGTAGTGCTCGTCATCGGTGAAGGGCATGAAGTCGACCAGCGTGACCTTGCCTTCGGCGGTTTCGAAGGTCGTCTCCAGGATCGTCGTGCCTGGTTCGTAGCGGCGGGTAACGCGCTTGATCTCGCCGGCGGGGCAAATCTGCCAGTGCCCGTGCTCGCGCCCGCCCAGCAGTGCGGCGAAGCAGGCATCGCTGTCGAATCGCGGCAGGCACAACCAGTCCATAGAGCCGTCGCGCGCCACCAGCGCACCGCTCATCATGTTGCCGATAAAGCCGTAGTCCTCTAGAGGCCTGCTCATCATGCTCATGGCAAGCCCTAGCCGTTGCCGTGAAAGCCGGGGTAGAGCGTCATCCCCCCGTCTACGAACAAGGTTTCCCCCACCACGTAATCGGAAAGATCCGATGCAAGCCACAGCACGGCTTGCGCCACGTCGGCCGGATCGCCAATGCGCTGGTAGGGAATGAGCTCCAGCAGTCTTTCCCGCGCGGCCCTTCCCTCCCACGCCGCGCGATTGATCGGAGTGCGAATCGCCCCTGGAGCCACCGCGTTAACGCGGATCTGCAACTGCGACAGCTCCTGGGCCATCGATTGCATGAGCAGCATCACGCCGCCCTTGGAAGCCGCGTAGTTCGCCTCGCACGCCCAGGGGATCACCTGATGGACCGAACTTATGCAGATGATTTTGCCCAGCGCGCAGGACACCTCCTCCTGCATGCCTCGCCGCAGGAACTCGCGCACCGCGGCCCGTGCGCACAGGAACTGCCCCGTAAGGTTGACGTCTATCACCTGCTGCCATTGCGCGAGCGACATGTCCTGGAACGGCGCGCCGTTCTGTATACCCGCGTTATTCACGAGGATATGCACGGTGCCGAAGCGCTGCACCGCGGCGCGAAACAGCGCCTGCACCTCCTCCTCGCGCGAGACATCGGCCTGGAACGCCAGCGCCTGCCCACCGCCGCGCTCTATGGCGGCCGCCACCTCGCCGGCCGCCTCGGCGTTCGCCGAGTAGTAGTTCACCACCACCTTGGCGCCCGCCTGCCCTAGCGCGATCGCGCACGCGCGCCCTATTCCCGAGCTGGCACCGGTAACGATGGCCACCTGGCCGCCGATGCCCAGGTCGGGCGCTTGCGCTAGAGCCGAGGGTCTGGTCATAAGCCGCCCAACGTGTTGCCTAGGCCTGCAATTGGGATCTGGCCATTTGTCCACAACCCCTGAGCGGGAGGCCCTCTCGATACCCGCCAGGGCCGCTTGGCGCCCCGCGCCCCGCCTCGCCCGGCCCTATCGATACCGACCGGCCGGAGTTGCACGGCGCGCAAGCCCATACGCCCTGCAAGCGGCTATCCGCCGCGGCCCTGCGCGGGAAACGTCGGCTCCTTGGCGCCGCTGGGCCTTCCTCCCGCGGCGTCGGCACCGGGACGCTCCAGCTCGGCACGATCCCAGGCGCCAAGCTCTGCGGCCGCTTCATAAGTGCTCTGAAAGAACTCCATCAGCGCCTGGCTTGGATTCGCGGCTTGCCGCACCTCCTCGTAAGGAAGAATGAACTCGCGCAGCTCCTTGCTGTAGCGGGCCCCGCTGGGACGAACGGGATAGTTTTCAAACCCCTCAGGCTCGGGGTAAGCGTAGGCGTAGAACGTGGGAAAGCCGTCCGGCCCGCTGCCCGGCCAGAAGCCGCAGCTGCTGCACTCGTGCGAGTAGGCCTCAAGGACCACCCAGGGCGCGAGATTCGGCACGCCTCCCGGATGGGGCGGCGCCCGCCGCCCCGAGAAACGGGTGACCGCCATATCGAAGCTCCCCCAGAAAAAGTGGACCGGGCTGCACTTGCCGATAAAGCGCGCGCGGAACTCCTTCATCACCCGATCGGCCTGCACCAGGACTTGCCAGAAGCGCCGCGCGTATTCGGGATCGTAGCTCGCGTGCTGCCTATCCTCCTCGAAACGTATGATGTGCTCGATCTCCACAGGCTGCGTCCAGATACGCACCTCTATGCCCAGCGCCCGCAAAGCGCCCATGAATTCCTGGTAAAAGTCGGCCACCGAGCGCGGCTCCAGGGCGATGCGGCGCTGCTCGCCCCGCATCGTAGAGAGCACGAGCTGATGGTCGATAAAGTCGAAATCGATCTGAAAAACTTGCTCCCCGTAAGGAATGGGCGATGTGGTAAGCCCCCGGGCGGTCACGTAAAGCGGGACCTGCCACCAGTGGTTGACCAGCGGGGCCTGTGCCAAGCGAACCTTGCCGACGATTTGCGTCCACATGTGCAAGGTCTCGCAGGTATCGCGCCAGGCTTGCAGCGGCAGACTGGGCCAGAGCTCCTTATCGGGGGATGGACGGGAATCGGCATGATGGGCCATAGCAACTCCTGATTCAGGTTGCTGCGCAAGGGGGAATCCGCGCCCGCGGCATCCCCTGGCGTGCCAGTTCGTCAGGGGAACGCCCCACTGGCACGCTGACGCACCGTGTTCAGCAGCATCCTCTAATGGAGCCGCCGCCACTTGCGTGCAAGCCCACTGCGCCAGAGCGCGCCCAACCGAACGCTCCTCAGCGCCTTCTCGCTCCCAAATCCAGCACTACACCCGCCACGCGTTCTCCGTTAAATTAGCGCGAGCGAATCCACCAACTGCCAGCGCCGCCCACTCCGCTATGCCAGCAGCGGCCGTACGGCGGATCGACGTTATTTTTTCCGGATCGGCTGTCCCGCCTCCATGTACGCTGCCGGGGCAGCCGTAGCAGAAGGACGAGAGCTTAGATGCATTCGATATGGCTATGGGTCGGCTTTACCGCATTCGTACTCGCACTGCTGGCGCTGGACCTTGGAGTACTGCACCGCAACGATAAGCCGATCACCGTCAAGCACGCCCTCTGGCTAAGCCTCGGCTACCTCGTCCTGGCGCTCATCTTCGCGGCCGGCATGTTCGTCTTCATGGGCAGGACGGCCGGCGTGCAGTTCCTGACCGGCTACCTGATCGAAAAGAGCCTGAGCGTCGACAATATCTTCGTCTTCGTACTCATCTTCGCCCACTTCGCGGTACCGCCTCAGTACCAGTACCGCGTGCTGTTCTGGGGCGTGCTGGGCGCGCTGGTGCTGCGCGCGGCCTTTATCCTGGCTGGAGCGGCGATCATCGAAGCCTTCCACTGGGTGATCTACCTGTTCGGAGCGTTCCTGATCGTCACCGGCATCAAGATGCTGATTACGGTCAGCGAGGAACCCGATGTCGAGAACAACCGGATAGTCGGCTTCATGCGCCGCCACTTCCGGGTAACCAGCGAGTACGAGGGGCACCACTTTTTCACGATTCGCAACGGCGTCCGCTACATCACGCCGCTGTTTCTCGTGCTGGTGCTGGTCGAGTTCACCGACATCGTGTTCGCGCTGGACTCTATCCCGGCGATCTTTGCGATCACCACGGATCCCTTTATCGTCTACACCTCCAACGTGTTCGCCATCCTGGGCCTGCGGGCGCTTTACTTTGCCCTGGCCGGAATCATTCACCGCTTCCACTACCTCAAGTACGGCCTGTCGCTGGTGCTGGTGGTGATCGGCATCAAGATGGTTCTAAACGCCTGGGCCGGCCGGGCCGTAATCCCCACCGAGATCGCCCTGTTGATCACGGCAACGCTGATCGGCGGCTCCGTGCTGTTCTCCATGTGGAAAACGCGCGGCATGCCTCCGGAGGAAGCCGCGGCCGAAGCCCAGCGCTGGTGGGTCCCGGGCAGCCCGCCCAAGCCCCGCCCCCCCCAAGACAAACAACCGTAGCGCGCAAGCGCATTGCCATCGAGCCGCCCGAAGCAGCCGGGCTGCGCGGCATCACGCATGTGTCGGCGCATGAGTAAGGGGCGGCAAACACTACCGACAACGACGCAGCACTTAGCAGAGAGGGGGAGTGTATGCGCACTATCGGCAATCTGTTGTGGTTCATCCTGGGCGGTGTGTTCATGGGCCTGTCGTGGTGGCTGGCAGGCGTGATCGCACTGCTCACCATCATCGGCATCCCATGGGCGAAAGCCTGCTTTGTGTTTGGCGCTTACAACTTCCGGCCTTTCGGCCGCGAAGCCATCAGCCGCAAGGAACTGACGGGCAAGGACGATATCGGAACCGGCGTGCTTGGCCTGATCGGGAACATCATTTGGTTCATATTCGCCGGCCTCTGGCTTGCGCTCGGACACGTTATGGCCGCCATATGCTGCTTCCTCACCATCATCGGCATTCCGTTCGGCATACAGCATCTTAAGCTGGCGAACATTGCACTCGCGCCCATCGGCAAGACGGTGGTCATGAAAGAAGTAGCCGCAGCCGCTAGAAAAGCCAACGCGGAAGCGGCTGTAGCAGCGCTACGCGAATGCCCGAGCCGCTCGTGAAGGCGCAGTGACCGGGCCAGGTTTGCGCAACCAGTCATCGGGTTAGGGATCAGGCCGCCTTGCCGGCGGCCGCCCTCCTTCCTGCTGCGCCAGCGCAGTGCTGGCGCCTAGCCTCGCAGCGCTCTCAGGGTGCGCACCACCTATTCACCATCAGCGCCTCTATACCGGCCGGAACCTCCTTGTTAAGGCTCCACACGATATCGTGCAGAGCCTCGTCAGACTCCGCTGATCGGCAGCTCCGTGAGATACCCCCCATCCTCCTGTCGCTCCCACGCACTCAAGATCACCCAGACCTAGGAGTGAGAAAAGCTAGAGCAGCCAGCCTACGCGTACAGAGGAACATTTCGGACCCCAAACGTCCCACCGCCCCCGCTCTCCTAAAGATGGGGTACTGCTTTCCGGCTTACGCCGGCCCAGTGTCTCCGCCGCGGCTCCCCAGGTGAGGAAACACCATTAGACAACCCTGGTGACATCCGTCCGCTTGCCGGATGCCCATATCGGCTACGTGGACTACGTTGCGTAGCGCTGCAGGCAAGTCGCCGAAGGACCCTGCACAAGCTGCCGCACCGAACGACTAAGTGTAACAGCCGCTTCTTACACGACTGCGACCGTGCGCTGGGCAGCTGGATTCGGGACACTGCGGCTACACCAGGCCACCGACGGAGGGAGAAACCTTGGAGCATTTCGTCACACTGGCGGAGATTGTGGATAGCCTCGTGCGGCATACATCTATTCTAGAGCTGCTCTGGACCTGTCTTCCGCCTCTTACTCTGGCCGCTCTCCTCTACGCAACGGCTAATCTCATCTGTGCCATTACGGATTTCACCCGCATCGTTGTGAGTTTCATCCGCGTCGTTGCGAAACTTATCCGCGCCATTGCGCCGAGAAGGCCATGTCCTTAGTGCGCACCGTTGGCTAGCCGGCCAATTCCCCCCGCTCCATGGGTTTAACTGCCGTCTGTAGTGTAAACCTTGCTTACCGCCCGTCCGCTTCCCGCAGTAGTGCTCCATTGCCACTCCCAGGATAAGGATCACCACGATCCCAAATGCGTCCGTGGTGCGATAAATGGACAGGGCCATAGCTGTTTCTCTAAACCAGTGTTGGCTCGGTAACAATCCACATGGTAGAGGCAACACTCCAGGCACCGCATCGAACCCGCTTCTACTACCACCCTATCAAGGCACCCGCCACCCTCCCATTTAAAAAAATTTTCATTTTCCATAAAGAGCAAAAAGTAGCACCATCTAATTCTTCACCCTTCCTACAAGGCAAAAAAATCGGAAACTAATCAAAATCATTCAGCCGGATAAAACTGAATCATTTTGAAACAATTACGAGGAAAGTGTAATGACAGAGACAATGCATCGTTGGGAAATGGATGGGATCGGACTCGACCAGTTGGTCTTAAGAGAGGCCGAGGTTCCCAAGCCGGCGCCGGGCGAGGTACTGGTGAAGGTAACCGCGGTGTCGCTCAACTATAGGGACAAGCTGGTAATCGATAGCGGAATGGGTCTCCCGCTGACATTTCCAGTTACGCCGGGTTCCGATCTGGCCGGAGTGGTGGTGGCATCAGGCGAGCGCGTTACTCGGTTCCGCGAAGGCGACCGGGCTGCGGCAGGCCAATGTGTTCGGGCTGGAGTGGTCGCAGATTGACATGCAGCGGCACGTGGCCTGGGTCTACTCCGACCAGGCCAAGGGCAAGCGGGATTTCCCGGTGCCGCTGAACGCGGGCGCGCTGGCAATCCTCAAGGGCCAGATCGGCAAACACCCGCGACTGGTGTTCACCTACGCCGGTAAGCCGATGCAGCGGCCGGACAAGGAGACCTGGCGGCGCGCCTGCGCGAAAGCCGGCATCAGCGACTTCCGCTGGCACGACCTGCGCCACACCTGGGCGAGCTGGCACGTGATGAATGGCACGAGCCTGCAGGAGCTGATGGAGCTGGGCGGCTGGCGGGATATCAAGATGGTGCTGCGCTACGCCCACCTGTCGGGCGGGCACCTGAAGAAAGCGGCCTCCAACGTAACCCTCGCCGCTACGCTGGAGCTACGTGGAGGCCATCAGCTAACCGTCATTGATGGAGGCAAGACGGCTAAGTGATTGAAAATGGCGGAGAGGGTGGGATTCGAACCCACGTGGGGCGCAATGCCCCCAACCGATTTCGAGTCGGTGCCGTTATGACCGCTTCGGTACCTCTCCAATGTACTCTGCTGGGCTGCTCGGCGGCGCTGTGCCGCGGCTGCCAGTCCTGAGGCGCGTAGTTTACAATACTTAGACCAGAAAGACGAAGAGTTATCCCTCCCCATGCTACGATCGCCCGCCCGCATACTCATACTGGCCGTTGTGCTGGGTCTGGCCTATCTCGCGGGCATAGGCTACGTGAGCAAACCTACGCTGGTCGACCGCATTCGCGCGGACGGTGAGCTTATCGTAATCACCCGCTTCGGTCCAACCACTTATTTCCAAGGCGCTTCCGGACCGGCGGGGCTGGAGTACGATCTGGCCCGCCGCTTCGCCGACGAGCTGGGTGTGGAACTACGGCTGATCATCGCCAACAGCCGCAGCGAGCTCTTTCAGCTGCTGGCAACCCGCCAGGCGCATTTCGCCGCCGCCGGTATCGCCGCCACGGAAGCTCGCCAGGAGCGGTTCAAGTTCACCGAGCCTTATATGACGGTGAAGCAGCAGCTGATCTACCGCTTGGGAGAGCGGCGCCCGGTGGATCTGGACGATCTCGCGCCCGCGGTGCTGGAGGTGGCAGCCAACAGCAGTGCGGTGGAAACACTGCAGGCGCTGCGCGAGCGACACCCGGAGCTGACCTGGAACGAAGTACATGACGTCAGCGCGGACGATTTGCTGTACCGCGTATGGAGCCGCGAGCTCGACTTCACCGTCGCCAACTCCAACGAGCTGATCCTGAGCCAGACCTTCCATCCCGAGCTGCGCGCAGCCTTCGATCTCACCTCCTCCGCTCAAGGCTTGGCCTGGGCGTTCCCGCGTCAGGAGGACGACAGCCTGTTCGAGGCAGCACAGGCCTTTTTCCAGCGCATCCGCGAAGACGGCACGCTCGCACATCTCTTGGAAAAGTATTACGGCCATCTCGACCGCTTCGACTACGTAGGCACGCGCACGTTCATGCGCCACATTACCGAACGCCTGCCGCGCTATCGCGCGATCTTCGAAAGCGCGGCCGCCGAGCATGGGCTGGACTGGCGGCTGCTGGCCGCTATCGGTTATCAGGAATCGCATTGGAATCCGCGCGCGGTGTCGCCCACAGGCGTACGCGGGCTGATGATGCTGACGCTGAAGACGGCAAGCGATATGGGCGTGGCCAACCGTCTGGATGCCGAGCAGAGCATCCGCGGCGGCGCCCGTTACTTCGCCCAGGTACAGCGCATGATCCCCAGCGAGATCGAGGAGCCGGTTCGTACCTGGTTTGCGCTGGCGGCCTATAACGTCGGCTATGGCCACCTGGAGGATGCGCGGCTTCTCACGCAACGGAATGGGAAAGACCCGAACTCCTGGGTGGACGTGAAGGAGCACTTACCGCTGCTAAGCCAGCGCAAATGGTACACGCAAACGCGATTCGGCTACGCGCGCGGCTGGGAGCCGGTACGCTATGTAGAGAACGTGCGCGCGTACTACGAGCTGCTGGTCCGCATTACCGAGCCCCAAGTGCCGCACACCGCGCTTCCGGACGATCCCGTTCCGCTGCGGACCAACTTCCGCTCGGCCCTGGAGTCGGTGCTGTAGCCGGGGCGGCTACGCGCAGCCAGTTTTGGCCGCCTTGCGCCGCTCGCGGAAGAAACTGCGCAGCTGCTCGCCGGCTTCCTCCGCCAGCACGCCACCCCGCACCTGCACGCGGTGATTGTGCTGCTCGGCCTCCAGCAAGGAGAACACGCTGCCCACAGCGCCGGTCTTGGGCTCGTTGGCACCGTAGACGACGCGCTTGATACGCGCATGAATGATCGCCCCCACGCACATAACGCAAGGCTCCAGCGTCACGTACAGCGTGGTGTCCAGCAGGCGGTAGTTGCCTAGGCGTGCGCCGGCCTCGCGCATGGCCACGATCTCGGCATGGGCGCTGGGATCATTGCTGCCAATGGGCTGGTTCCAGCCCTCGCCGACCACCCTGCCCTCGTGAACCAGCACCGCCCCCACCGGCACTTCGCCGGCTTCCATACCGCGGCGCGCCAGCTCCAGGGCGCGGCGCATCCAGGCTTCGTCAGCCGCCTCGTCGGCTGCGGGCGCAGCGATCATAGTTCCGCTCATTCATCATCTCTCGGGCGCTGCCCGATTCCATAACCAGTGGGTCCGCCAACGTTACCGAAGCCGCCGATTTTCGCAAACCCTGGAAGCCCCGTGTTGCCACGGCAAGGGATAACGTGACGCGTGAACAGCCCACGTAGCGTACGCCGGTCAGCTCTGCCACGCGGTCACCCTATCCGACACCGGGGCGAAGCGGGTGTTGCGGATCAGCCGTTTTTCCAGCTCGGCGCCCAAGAAGACCAGCAGCCCAGCGCCAATCACCTTGGCCCACTGCAGCGGCGTCAGGCTCACCGAGCCGAAGAGCGACTGCATGGCCGGCCAGTAGGTATAAGCCAGCTGCAAGGGTATGCAGGCGGCAATGGCGAGCAGCACATAGCGGTTGCCGAACAAGCCTTCGCGGTTGAGCACCGATCTGAGAATGTAACGGCTGTTGATCAGATAGAACATTTCCGCCGCCACCACCGCGTTGACCGCCATGGTGCGGGCCGTCTCCAGACTTGCGCCTCGCTCCAGCTCCCACAGGAACAGGCCCAGCGCGCCTGTTGCCATGAGCACCGAGACCAGAAACAGCCGCCAGACAAAGAAGCCGGACAGCAAGGGCTCGCCCGGCGGCCGCGGCTGGCGGTTCATGATCCCCGGCTCGGCGGGCTCGAAAGCCAGCGCCAGGCCCAGAGCCCCGGCAGTGACCATATTGATCCACAACACCTGGGCCGGCGTGAGCGGCAGGGTCAGGCCGAACAGGATGGCCGCCAGCACGACCAGCGACTCGCCGCCGTTGGTGGGCAGCATGAACAGGATGAACTTCTTCAAGTTGTCGTAAACCGCGCGGCCCTCGCGCACCGCGCTGGCGATGGTGGCGAAGTTGTCGTCGGCCAGCACCATGTCTGAGGCTTCCTTAGCGACTTCGGTGCCCTTCTGTCCCATGGCCACGCCGACATCGGCCCGCTTCAGCGCCGGCGCATCATTCACCCCGTCGCCGGTCATGGCCACCACCTCGCCGCAGTCCTGCAGAGCCTGCACCAGCCGCAACTTCTGCTCCGGGCTGGCCCGGGCGAAGACATCCACCTCCACCACCACCCGCCGCAGCGCGGCCTCATCCATCAGCGCCAACTCGGCGCCGGTAATAGCCGGCTTGCCCACGCCTATATTGAGCTGCGCACCGATGGCGCGCGCTGTCTCGGCATGATCGCCGGTAATCATCTTGACCCGAATGCCCGCGCGCTGACAGTCGGCGACCGCCTGGATGGCCTCTTCCCGCGGCGGGTCGATGATGCCCACCAAGGCGAGCATGCAATAGCCTTCCTCCACATCGGCGAAGCTCAGGCGGTCGCTAGCCGGAGCCGCGCGCTTATAGGCCAGTGCCAGCAGCCGCAAGCCGCGGGCCGCAATGTCCGTTCCCATGCGCCGCCAGTAATCGACATCCAGCGGCTCATCGGCGCTGTGCCCCATTTGGTGGGAGCACATTTCCAGCACCCGCTCCGGCGCCCCCTTGACGAAGATCCAATGCTCCTCTTCGGCGTCGCGATGATAAGTCGCCATAAAGCGGTGCTCGGACTCGAAGGGAATGGAATCCAGGCGCGGCCAGCTAACGGCTGCGGCGGCCTGGGTGAGTCCTACCTTGCCCCCAAGCGCCAGCAGCGCCCCTTCGGTGGGGTCTCCTTCTACGTGCCATGCACCGTCTTTTTCCTTCAGGTGACTGTCGTTGCACAGCACACCGGCGCGTATCGCCAGCGACAAGGCCGGGTACAGTTCTGCCGCGACCGGGCGGCCGTCTATGCTGCAGCTGCCGACCGGCGCGTAGCCCGCACCGTCCACATCGAAGACATGGTCGGCGGATACCACGCGCTGCACCGTCATTTCGTTGCGCGTAAGGGTGCCGGTCTTGTCCGAGCAGATCACCGTGACCGAACCCAAGGCCTCAACGGCCGGCAGACGGCGAATGATGGCATTACGCCTGGCCATGCGCTGCACGCCAAGCGCCAGAGCCACGGTCATAATCGCCGGCAACCCCTCGGGAATGGCCGACGCAGCCACCGCCACCACGATCATGAACATTTCCGAAGCGGAGAAGCCGCGCAGCTGAGTGCCGATCACAAACAGAATGGCGCAGAACGCCAAGATGGCCAGCGCCAGCGTACGGCCGAAGCGATCGACCTGGCGCAGCAGCGGCGTAGACAGGTTGGGGATGCTGGCCAACATCCGGTTAATGCGGCCCAGTTCGGTGGCGCCGCCGGTCGCGACGACCACGCCTTCGGCCTGACCGTACACCACCAGCGTACCTGAGTAGGCCATGCCGTAACGATCGCCCAACGGCGCATCGGCGGCCACCGCATCCACGCTCTTCTCCACCGCCAGCGACTCGCCCGTCAGCGCCGCCTCCTCCACCTTCAGATCCTTGACCGACACCAGCCGCAGATCCGCCGGTATGCGATCGCCGGAGGCGAGAAACACCCTATCCCCCGGCACCAGTTCGGTCGCGTCTATGCGGCGGCGAGCGCCGTCGCGCAGCACCATGGCTTGACTGGAGAGCAGGAAGCGGATGGAGTCGAGAGCCGCCTCGGCCTTGCCCTCTTGAATGAAGCCTATGATCGCGTTGATGACTACCGCACCCAGCAGCACGCAGGTATCTACCCAGTACCCCAACAGCGCGGTGATCAGCGCCGCGGCGAGCATCACGTACAGCAGCACATTGTGGAACTGCAGGAGAAAGCGAGTCAGCGGACCGCGGCGTTTGGGCGGGACCAGATGGTTTGGACCGTACTCGCGGAGGCGATTAGCGGCCTCTTCCTCCGACAAACCGCGCGAGCCGGTCTGCAGCTGCCGCTCTACCGCCTCCGGCTCCAGTGTGTGCCACTTTATCGTTTGAGATTTCTCGCTCATGAAACCATCCATCTGGCCAGCTGTGGGCGACTCCCACCGCTGTCAGGCTAGCGCGCTTTGGCGAGAAACGCTGCAGCGATTTCCACACGCAGCCGTCTTTATCGCGGTAGCCCCGTACACCTACTGTCGAGCAGTGGTAAGCGTTGGCAAGGTGATGGCCTCGGTCACCGCCCTCTGGCAACCTTGCTAACGCGCAGCACAACGCCGCGTACGATACGATTTTTCGGCAAAGCCTTCACCACGACGTCATCGGCTCCAGGATCGAATCACCGGTCTGATGGGACCCCCGCTGCCGCCAATGACCGGATGCGGCTCATTCCCATTCGATTACCTCTATTAGAATCTTTCTTTCATAATTTGGTTAGATAAAAGTGGAGAAAATCCAGACACCATGAAAAACACCCTGACACGCCAGATACCCTGACGCGAAGTCCCTCCCTGCGTGGCACCTCCTTGAAAGACTTCGTCTCCACGCAAGCTATGCCATCCCCCGCTCCAGCGCCTCCACCACACCTCCGACGGCGCTCTGCTCAAACCCCAGTCCCCACCCAAGTAGCTTCACACACCACACAGAAACTGGTCTAATACAGTTTCATTACATATAAAAACATTGGGGGGCATACTTTGGGGGCGATCAACGCCGCTTTACGCTGGGGCATCGAACGCCGGCTCGAATTCATCGAGTTCCGCCTGTTCTGGGAAGGCCATGTCAACCGCGGCGACCTGATGGCCGTCTTCGGAATCTCCATCAATCAGGCCTCTGCCGACCTGAACCGGTACCTCGGCATGGCCCCGGACAACATGGTCTATGACAAGCGCGCCCGCGCGTACGTTCGGGGCGACCGCTTCCAGCCCCTGTTCCTGAAACCGGACCCGGCCAGCTAC
>CAYWPG010000022.1:34342-58329 GCA_964460035.1 uncultured Alkalilimnicola sp. | reverse complement strand
CTTTTGCCCCTCTCCCCTGGCGGGAGAGGGGGTGGGGTGAGGGGGGGCAGCTCCAGAACCCTATGAATGCGGGCCAACACGGCCTGAGTCTCGGTCAGTATCTCGTGATTCCAAAACCGAAGCACGCGAAAACCCGCGGCGGCCAACCACGCGTCGCGAGCGCGGTCATGTTCGCTGTCCAAATGCTGCCCCCCGTCGGCCTCGATAACGAGTCGCGAGCCAAAGCACACGAAGTCGACGACATAAGGCCCCAGGGGTTGTTGGCGCCGGAACTTATGACCACCGAAGCGCCGAGAGCGCAGGTGTTTCCACAGCAGCTGCTCGGCCTCGGTCAGGTTGCGGCGCAGCTGCCTGGCGAATTGGCGTTGGTGCATGGACGTTCCTTTGTCTTTGTTGATGTTCCTTCTTGTCTCCCCCCCTCACCCCCGGCCCCTCTCCCACGGAGGGGAGAGGGGGGAAGTCGCCCCGTTCAAGCGAGGTGGTGAGCGCTTAGCTTGCTTTGGTTGCTTTCGTCCCCCTCTCCCACAAGGGGAGAGGGGAAAAGGCTTGTTCTAGGGGAGCATTGAATTTCCAGCTTGTCCTTCACCCAACCGGGCACACTGGCCACAGCCGCCCCCTATGCAGCCTACCCCCCTCTACCGAGTTTCCCTCTCAAGCCCCTCGCCCCCACAGGAGAGAGACTTGGAGTAAGAGGTAAAACACCGCACTATTGAGAACCTCCCCACCCCCCTCGAACAAGGCCCCTCTTTCTTGCCCCTCTCCCCTCCGTGGGAGAGGGGGTGGGGTGAGGGGGAAGACACCGCGCCCTTAAACCTCTCCACACCCTCGAACAATACCCCGCTTTTGCCCCTCTCCCCTCCGTGGGAGAGGGGGTGGGGGTGAGGGGGGAAGAAAAAGGAAGCCCCCGAACCTCTAACCACGCCTACCTAGCGCCGCCTTTTAAGCCCCTCTCCCCTAGCGGGAGAGGGGTTGGGGTGAGGGGGAAGGGGAGAGCGAGGCATTCTCGTTTCTCCCTTGCTCATGCTCGGCTCGGGCAAGAACAACCTCCAGCGGCCGGCCACGCGCAGCTGCCATGTCTTCCAAAGCGCGCTTGAGCGCGGCTTTCGCAGCCGGGTCTCCGTGTACCAAGCGTACTTCGCGCGGCCACTCGCGCATGCGCCGCACGAAATTGACCAGGTCGCGCTGATCCGCGTGCGCCGAATAACCGCCAATGCTTTGGATGCGGGCGCGAATCTCGAAACGCTCGCCGTCGAGTTCGACGAAGCCCCCGCGCCGGCCAAAGCGCTGTATGGCATGTCCCGGCGTTCCGGGCGCCTGATAGCCTACGAACAGCACGCAGTGCCGCGGGTCGCCCAACATGGCCTTGAGATAGTTCACGACGCGCCCGCCGGCAGCCATGCCGCTGGCAGCGATAACCACCGCCGACCTGCCGGTGCGGGCGAGGTAGGCCACGGTCTGCAAATGCTGCTGATGGTCATCCACCACGTAGAGGTTCTCGAACGCGAGCGGATTGCGGCCGGAACGCAGCCGTTGATGAGCCTCCGCATCCCACCAGGGCTTGAGTTCGCGGTAGGCGGCTGTGACACGCGCGGCCAAGGGCGAGTCGACGATCACCTCCAGCTCGCGCCAGCACGTTTCCTGCGCGCTATGAATCAGGCTCTCCAACTCGTAGAGCAACTCCTGAGTACGGCCTATGCTGAACGCCGGAATGATGACCGTACCGCCGTCGGCCAAAGCTCGATCTATGGCTGCCTTCAAACGCGCCCGGCGGCTGCGCCTGTCCTCGTGCCGACGGTCGCCGTAGGTGCTTTCCAGCACCAGCCTATCCGCGCGGTAGGGCGAGCGGGGCGCCGGGAGCAGCGGCGCGTACGGAGCGCCGAGATCGCCCGAGAACACGATACGCTCACGCACACCCTGCTCCCTGTCGTCCACATCGACCTCGACGTATGCCGAACCCAGAATATGCCCGGCACGCTGCAGTTTCAGGCGCACCCGGTGGCGCGCATCCTCCACCAACGTGTGCCATTGCCGGTACTCCAGCGCTAGCAAACGCTTCCCGACCTCCTTCAAGAAGCGCTCGATCAAGGCACGATCTCGCGTGAAGCCGAGCCGCAAAGCGTCTTCGATGACCAACGGCAGCAGCTTGGCGGAAGGCACGGTGCAGACTATAGGGCCGCTATAGCCGGCAGCCAGCAGGTAAGGCAGCCGCCCGATGTGATCCAGGTGCACATGAGTCACCACCAGTGCCAGCACATCCCCCACCGGAAAACGCACCCGATGCAGCTCCATATCGTCCGCGGCCGCGGCCTCCTGCCCTTGAAACAGGCCGCAATCGACCAGCAACGCCCGGTCGGGCGCGATCTGCAATCGGTGGCAACTGCCGGTCACGCCATCGGCACCGCCATGGTGAAGGATTTGCGGGTAACGCGGCAGCACGGGATGAAACTCCACAGCTATTGAACTATAAGCCCTGGGCGGCACGGGCCTTGGCCCGGCTGGCGAATTCCGCCGCTATCGCCACGAACACCCCTAGCAATACTCCCAGCACCAGCGAGAGAGCAACTATCGTTCCCCTGCCGGTGCCCACCCTCTGCTCGGCCTGACTGGCGAGAAAACTCAGCTGAGTGGCGCGACTGGCCGACTCCACGCCCTCCAGTTCCGCCCGCGCAGCGGCGGCATCCGCTTGCAGGCTCGCGTATTCGCGCCGCAGGTCGGCCACACGCTGAGCGTCCACCAGCGCCAACAAGGTGCCTTCGGTGCCGTCCCTCTCGCGCTCTTGAGTCAGTTGCAACTGGCCCTGCACCGCCTCCAGCTCGTCCTGCAGCACTGCCACGCGTACGCGCAGTCGCCGCTGCACCAGCGTAAGCTCCTGGCGGTAGCGCGGTTCATGATAGTCGGCCAGCGCATCGGCAATGGCGGTATGCAGGCTAGCAATCTCGCCGGCTTGCTCGGCTGTGCCAAACGAGATCAGCACCAGGCTGTTGTTGATCTCGCGAAACTCGACACGGACGCGCGGCAGCGGCGCTTCGCCGCTCTGCAGCTCGCGCCGCACGGCCGGTACGATGAGATCCTCCAGCCGGGCCTGCGCAGCCTCGGCGGATTCCACGAAGCGATACCGCTCGGTCGGCATCTCCTCGCCGCGATAGACGTAGCCTATATCGATGCCCGAACGGTACTCGTAATAAGCCGGCACCAGGACAACGTAGGCGATGCCGGCCAGCAGCGTCAGCATGGCGGTGGCGGCGATCAGCCAACGGCGCCGCGTGAGCGCGCTCCATAGATCGTAAAGAGTGACTTCGTCGGCCGCGGGCCGTTCGATAGGCTCTTTCAGGTAGGCGTCCATGCCGTTGTTCCCTTTATGTCTTTATCGCCGCCCTCTCGGCATGGGGGCTATCGGAACAGCTCCGGGGCATAGCCTCGGTACCAGTCCACGAAGCGGGCAACGCCCACTTCCACCGGCGTGCTTGGTCGATAACCCACATCCCTGCTCAAATCCTCGACATCTGCATAGGTATCGGGCACATCGCCCGGCTGCATCGGCAACAGATTCATCTGCGCCTTGCGCCCCAAGCACTCTTCCAGCACCTCGATGTAGCGCAGCAACTCCACCGGCTGGCTGTTGCCGATGTTGTAGATCCGGTATGGCGCCCGGCTGGAGCCCGGATCGGGCGCATCGCCCGTCCATTGTGGGTTGGGCTCGGCGACATGGTCGAGCGTGCGCACCACGCCTTCCACGATGTCGTCTATGTAGGTGAAATCGCGGCGGTGCTTGCCGTAATTGAAAACGTCTATGGGCTCGCCGGCAAGAATCTTCTGCGTGAACAGAAACAACGCCATATCCGGTCGACCCCACGGCCCGTATACGGTAAAGAAGCGCAGCCCGGTCGTCGGCAGGCCGTACAAGTGCGAGTATGTATGCGCCATCAGCTCGTTGGCCTTCTTGGTGGCCGCATACATGGAGAGCGGATGGTCGACGTTGTCGTGCACCGAGAATGGCATGCTGGTGTTGGCGCCGTACACCGAACTGGAAGAAGCATAGACCAGGTGCTCGATCCCGTGGTGCCGGCAGCCCTCCAGGATGTTCATGAACCCGACCAGGTTGCTGTCTACGTAGGCATTGGGGTTGACCAGCGAGTAGCGCACGCCGGCCTGCGCGGCAAGATGCACTACCCTCTGGATGCCTTCGCGCGCGAACAACTCGGCCATGCTCTCGCGATCGGCCACGTCCAGCTTGTGGAAGCTGAAGCCCGAACGCCCCTGCAAGCGCTCGAGCCGCGCGTACTTGAGCTTGACGTCGTAGTAATCGTTGATGTTATCGATCCCGACCACGGCATCGCCGCGGTCGAGCAAATAATGCGCGACATGAGCGCCGATAAAACCAGCCGCACCAGTTACGAGGACTTTCATGTCGTAAATGCCCTGTCCGGATCCGAGCATGCGAGCTTAGCATGACGGCGCATGCCGGTCTCGGAACGAGGCAGTCCCGCTTACGGGCAGCGGATCGAGAATCCTCGCGCGCTGCATGCGCTACCAGCCGGTGCCTGGGCAAGCGCGCGGATGGCGAGCGCAGCGGTGAACTGGGTAACGGCTGAGAAAACTCCCCCGCCTCCCGCCACCGCGTTGGTAGCGATCCAGGCCATGGTCACAAGCGACCGTCTACCGCGTCGGCAGGGAGGATGCACTTGATATCGAACAGCACGCCGTTGGGCTTGAGCAACGCTCGAATACGCTCGGCGCCCATCTCGCGGAACTGGCGATGCCCCACCGCTACGATCACCGCATCGTAGCTGCTGGCCTGCAGCTCCTCGACCGGGTCGATCCCATACTCTTTACGCGCCTCCTCCGGGTCGATCCACGGATCGTATACCTCCACCTCCGCGTGGTAGCTGCGCAGCTCGTTCACCGTATCGATTACCCGAGTATTGCGCAGGTCCGGGCAGTTCTCCTTGAAGGCGAAGCCCAGCACCAGCACGCGCGCGCCCACCACGTGCAAGCGCTTCTTGGTCATGAGCTTGGCCACGCGGCCTGCCACATACCCGCCCATACGGTCGTTGATGCGGCGCCCGGCGAGAATGATCTCGGGGTGATAGCCGATTTCCTGTGCCTTGTGCGTGAGATAGTACGGGTCGACGCCAATGCAATGGCCGCCCACCAAGCCGGGCCGGAAAGGCAGGAAATTCCATTTGGTGCCGGCGGCCTGCAAGACCTCTTCGGTGTCTATGCCTAGCTTGGTGAATATCAGCGAAAGCTCGTTCACCAGCGCGATATTGACGTCGCGTTGGGTGTTCTCGATGACTTTGGCGGCTTCGGCGACGCGGATGCTGCTCACCTTATGGGTACCTGCCACGATGATGCGCTTGTACAGGCCGTCGACGATGTCGGCGATCTCCGGCGTGGAGCCGGCGGTCACCTTGCGGATATTGGTGACCCGGTGCTCCTTGTCGCCCGGGTTTATGCGCTCGGGGCTGTAGCCCGCATAGAAGTCGCGATTGAACGCGAGCCCGGAAACGCGCTCCAGGATGGGCACGCACACTTCTTCGGTAGCGCCCGGATAAACGGTGGATTCGTATATCACAATATCCCCGCGCTTGAGCACACGGCCTATGGTCGTACTTGCCGCCTTCAGCGGTTCCAGATCCGGCCGCTTATGCGCATCGATAGGCGTAGGTACGGTAACGATGTAAATATTGCAATCGGCCAGAACCTGCGGATCGTCGGTGTAGACGAGATTGCGCGCGGCCGCCAGCTCCTCGGGCTCCACTTCCAGCGTGGAGTCGCGCCCGGAGCGCAGCTCCTCGATGCGCTGGCGCTTAACGTCGAAGCCCACGGTCGCGAACTGCTTGCCGAACTCGACAGCCAGCGGCAAGCCAACATAGCCGAGGCCAACGATGCCGATTCGCGCTCGATCCAAGTCGAATGACACACTCATATCACGTCCCTGTGATGGCGCAACGCGCCGTGACTCCATGGCTCAGGCGTACGCGGCCGACTTCCTATCGGCTGAACGCGGCACGCCTGTGGCAGCTTGCCGGATCGCAATAGCCGGACACGAAGGCGTGGAACACGCCGCCAGGCTGGCAGAGTTACCGGCTCGACCTGCCGTGAATGAAGCTGAGATCGCTCTAACAGAAATCGTGAAAAGCCCGTTCCGCGCGGGTTTCAGCTCACTGCTCCGCGATAAGCGCGGCTGGCGGGCTGTGTGCTAAGTTTTGGGCGCCCGCATCTTATTCAAGTTCAACTTCAACCGGCTCAGGGCCGGCAGGCGGCGCACGAAAAGATCGCGCAGCCACAACCACTGCATGCGCCGCCACTCCCGGGCTGGCAGCGTCTCGTCGACGCGCTGGCCGCGCAACCAGTCCAGCAGTTCGCTGACGTTACAGAACCAGCCATTGCGCCCCGCCAGCTCCCGCAGAAGCTGCCGCGCTTGGGGATCGACCTCGCCGTGGCGCACATAGCCCTTGCCGAAGTGCGTGGCGAGAATGCAGAAGCCGCCAGACGCCTCCAGCGCGGCTTGATTGTCCGAGCTCATGATGCGGTTGAATTCCTCTACGTTGTCGGCATCCGCCGCCGAGTACCACCAGCGCACCAGCGGCCGCTTCGGGTCGCGGTAAGGCATGCTTGGGTTGATGGCAGCCAGGTTCAGCGAGTTGAACGTGAGGTTACGCACGTACTCGATGCGTTGCCGGCAGAGGTCTCCCCACCAGTATTCGCTGTGCTCCTTATGGCCCTGATAGAACCCTTTGGGCACGCTATTGACCCGCGAGTACACCCAGCGCACCAGTGGGTTATCCACGCGCTCCTCGCCCCAGTATAGATTCTCGCGGTTATAGGAATGATTGGCGTGCACGCGCGGATACTGGCCGAACAGCTCGCGAAAGCGCTGCAGCGCACGCTCGGTTCGCTCGCGAGTGCTGGTTTCCATGGTCGCGTTATGAAAAGCGATCTCGAAGCCCCGCCGCTGTAGATCGAGCACGAAGGCCAGGTAGTCGGCATCGTCCAGCGTCTGCGACGACGAGAAGTTGGCGCTTCCCTCGGGACAGGCGACAGGCCACACCGTTTTGGTGGCGCGCAGCCCAAGCTCTTCGAGCAGGCGGTACACCGGCTCGACGTTTTCCACCGTCGCCACGTCGGTATCGTCGATGATCGCGAAAGCGAAGCGCTTGCCGTGCGGCCAGTCGAAAGGCCCGTTACGGTATGCGGTACGATCGCGCAGAAAAACGCCGTTCGCCTCGAAACGCTGCATGTCGGCAGCGGGGTCCAGCGGTTTTGTCGTCATTTTCGCCCCCCCAGTATCAAGAGGCGCCAAACTCGCAAGCTCAGCGCTCCCATGGCGAGTTCGCAGTCCGCTGCGACCGTCAGGCAGCACGTTCAAAACGCATCGTCCGCCTCGCCGTCGGCCCGAGTCAGCCACCAGTCGGTCAGCCCCAACGACTCCATCCCGAACCCCTGCGAGCGGGCCATGAAGTGCACGTTTCCGCCCAGCGCGAAATACCCCCGTCGCCGCAGCAGCCACGGCAGACCGCCATGGGTGGCGCTGCATAGCAACGCGTCGGCGCCCAAATCCGCGGCGATGGTCTCAGCGCCTGCCAGCAGGCGCAGCGCCGCGGATCGCTGATCCGGCACCCACAGAAA
The DNA here is from genome assembly GCA_964460035.1 of uncultured Alkalilimnicola sp. Classification (GTDB taxonomy): domain Bacteria; phylum Pseudomonadota; class Gammaproteobacteria; order Nitrococcales; family AK92; genus CAYWPG01. The sequence continues at coordinate 50,697 of CAYWPG010000022.1, read as the reverse complement.
ATCGGCCAGCGTCGCCACCTGCGCACCGTTAAGACGCGGGTCGCCCTCAGGGCGCGGGCGGCGTATCAGGGCCATGGCAGCCAACTCCCCCGCTTCTTCGACCGCAGCGGCTACGTAGCTACCGGGCCGATTCAGTGCGCGCGCATGCAGGTGCTTGGCATCGCGCACCGGTGCGGCTCGCAGCGCCTCTCGGCTACGCCGCCAAAGCGCGTCCACGGCCGCCGGATCCAGCGAGGTCGGCTCCTGCGCTGCCACCCCCACGCCGGCAGGCAGCGACAGCGTCCAGGTACGCATACCCACTGAGCTCAGAGTTGCCGTCGCATGCACCAGCCCAGGCTTGGCGAGCAGACGCAAGAGCGGTGCCGCCCAGCGCGGCCCCACCGAGGCCAAATCCGCCCCGGCCAGCCGCCGCATCAGCCGCTTGGGCCTAAGCACGCACAGGTAATTGGGCATAACGCCCAGGTCTCGCAGGCCTATGGACTGAAACAGCCGTCGCGGCGCCGGCTGCACCACCATCGACAGCACGGTGTCCAGGTAGCGCAGACTCTCGCGGGCGAGCATGAAACCGACAGGCCCGTTGCGGTGTTCCGGCACCACCCAGAATCCCTTGAACCAGTGCGCCCGGTGCTCGCGGCCGTCCACCCACAGGATCGTCGGCACCGTGGTCATGTGGCCTAGCGGCCTGTCGCCCATCATGAACAGGAAAGTGGGTATCGGAAGGCCCGCACCGTGCGGGTTGGCCCGGGCCGCGGTCTCCCGCGCTCGCCGCACCGACTCGACGGTAGCCGCGGCATCCCAGGCCAGGCGAATGATCTCGGCAAGCGGCTCAAGGCAGCTTTCGTCGACCTCGATCACTCGCGCCCCGGCAGCAACGTCTGCGGCGGCTGCCGCTGTCCTGCTCACGCAGCCACTCCGTGCGCGCCGAGAATGCGCTTGATATCGGCAACGCTGGTCATCTCCAGTGCGTCCTCCATGGACAGCGTGACGCCGAACACGCGTTCCAGCTCCATGATCAGATTGACGTGCGCCAATGAGTCCCAGGCTTCCAGCGTCTTGTTGGATGTTCCCTCGTCGATCTCGTCCTCCGTGACGCCAAGCACTTGGGCCACTATGGACTCCAGCGTCATGCTTGCACCTCCTTGAGCGCTATCCAGTCAGGCACGTCCAGCGTCGCATCGCGCAGCCTCAGCCGCCAAAGCGCGGGAGCGTCGCTCTGCTCCTCTAGCGGCTCGAAGCCATGCTGCCGGTAGAATTCGCGCGCCGGCGCGTTCTTGGCCGTCGGAATGAACTCGCCGAGCAGGCTGTCGCAGCCGGCGGCAGCCGCCTCGCGGGCGATGATCGCCGTCAGCGTGGTTTCCACCCCATAGCCTATGACCCGGCAACTCATCAGCAAGCTGTCGATACGCCAGCTCTTCCCTTCGCAGCGCACCAGCGCGGTCGCCACCAGCCCATGATCGCCGAAGCGGTCGCTGGCCCAGAGCGCGTAAAGCCGGGCCTGCTCGCTCTGCGCAAAGCGGCGCAGCTCCTCCGCCGTATAGCGTCTGGTCGTGAGGTTGAACTGATTGGTGCGCTGGAAAAGCTGGTGGATGCGCGGCAACGACGACTCCGCGGCCGGCGCGATGCGCACCTCGATGTGCAGCGAGCGCAAATAGCTGTGCAAGTCGGTGGCACTGGCCCGGACCTGATCCCGCTGCCGCCGCGCGCGATAGCGCTGTGCCCGCTCGCGATCCTCCTCCGTCACCTCCAGTGTCTGCAGCTGGGGCAAAGTCTCCAGCACGCGCCGGTACAGCGCCGGATCGGCCGGCAGCTCGGGCGTGAGCACCTCCGGCAGGGCCTGGCGCATCAGCTCGCGCTCGTTGGGGTTGTCGTCGACGAACACCAGCGAATCGAGCCCTATGTTCAGCTCTGCCGCCAGCGCGCGCATGTTGTCCGGCTTTGGCGACCAGTTGATGTAGAGCGCGCTGAACGCCTGCTCGCGCAACAGCATGGCCTCGTGCTCGCGCAACACCTCGCGGGCGTCGGCTTCGTTGTTCTTGGAGTTCACCGCCAGCAGGATTCCGCGCTCGGTCAAACTGTGGAGAAACTGCTGGAACTCCAGGTACTCGGACCCTGGCGAGGTATTGCCAAGCCGTATGCCCGCCATGCCGTCCTCGCCGATCACCCCGCCCCATAAGGTGTTGTCCAGATCCAACACCACGCACTTACGCGTCAGTCCCTTATGTGCGGCTATGTAGCCCGCGCTTAGCCGCGCAACCTCCGCCAGCGCCGCTTCGGGCAGACGCATGGCAGCGTAGTGGCGCAGCTTGGGGTTATCGCAGCCCCCTCCCGCCCTATGCAGCAGCGCCTCCTGCACATCGAGCAAACGCACGCGTTCGAACGGCGCCAGCGCTGCGGCCAGCCGGTCGTTCAATCGGGCCAGCCAGCGCACGCGCGACGCTGTCGCCGGACGCGCTATGCCGAAGGGATCGCGGTAAGCGGAGAAGAAGCTGTGTACCACGATCAACGCGTCGCTGGTCTGTGCATAGCGCTGCACTGTCTCCGCCACCCGCTGCACCGCCTCCTCACCCAGCGCGTCCAGCTGCGCCGGCTCCGGGCAGCCGGCCAGTTCAGGCAGCAGATCGTCCAGCGCCAGTGCGAAAAAGGCGATCTCCGGCGAGAACTCATGCAGACCGGAACCGGGATCCAGCACTTCCTGTGCCCAGGAGTTGAAGGGAGTCACGTAGATCTGCGACCGCAGTCCCAACGCGGCGCACTCGTGCTCCAGAAACGGAACCAATTGGTCGATGGTATAGCTGCTCAGCAAGGCCACTTTGACCTGCGGCCTCTGTTGAGGCAGTTGCCTGCGCAGGCGCGCGCAGTGCGTCAACGTGGTCAATCTCGGATCGGCCTCGCCCAGTCGTAGCAGCAGCGCATGCGCACGCACTGCATCGCCCGAGCGCACCGCGGCATCCGCCGCCAACCGCAGCAGATCCGGATTGCGCGGCTCGCGCCTCAACAGCGCCTCTAGCAGCTCGCCGGCGCGCGCATCGCTTGCCAGGGTCGACGCCAACAGGCCAGCGGCGGACGCGGGCGGCAGCAGATCCGCAAATGCCAACGCCAGCTGTAGCAGAGTCCCGCGCTCTGCCGGAGGGCATGCTCTGCTGGCTTGTACCAGCTCGGCAATGATGCGCACCAACTCCCCGCGCGGCACCTGCTCACGCACTGCCGCCTCCTGCTCCAGCAGCCAGCGCACCGCCTCCATGGGGCTGATGCTCGCCAAAGCGCGCAACGCGGCAGTGCTGTCAGGAACCGCCCCCAAAGCTGCTTGAAGGCGGGTTACCAGCCCTGCCGACAGGGCGGCCGGCTGCAAGACTGCATCTCGAGTCGGTTGCATGATGTCCCCGTCTACGAAAGTCGCCGCTACGGCGACCGATGGATATCCGGATTCGATATGGCGGTCGGCACCTTGTTGCCGGCGGACGCTGCGCGCAGAACTTCCCGTCCTTGCTTGCGTCGGTGAGCCGTCGCACAGCCACGGCATTTTCCTCAGCTTCTGATGGGGCTGTAGGCAGGGGGAATCAAGATGAAGGCAGGATGATGATGGAGCTGGGCGCCCTGGACTAATTCAGGTTCTATGCCGTTGCCGGCGCCAGGCAGCGCACGGCCAGGCGTGAAGTCTTGACCTTCGTCAAATTTAGGGAACACTAATGCTCAGTTTCCTTTCCACCGCTCGATACAGGATTTCCTCCCGGCGCCCGCAGCTCGCCACAGCAGTAGCCGGTCCGGGACAACATGCGGTGCCGACACAGGTGCGCACTATGTAAACAGGCCCTAGCTCGCGCTACCCCAACGAGAACAACTGCCTGGAGCACTTCAGATGCCCGCATTCCGCGCCGCGAAGCAGCGGCTGTCATCGGCCTTGGGACTAACCGTCGGTTACGCGCTGCTTGGCTCGTGCCTGCTGTTGCTAGGCGACAGCTTGATTTATCGAATGGCGCCGCCGCATACCCAGCCCTGGCTACAGGCAGCAAAGGGCGCCCTATTCATCCTCGGCAGCAGTGCGCTGCTCTACGCCATAGCCCGGCGCCAACCGCTTGCCCACGAGGCGCAAGCACAAAGCGTTGGGGATGCGACTTGGCTGGAGCGCTGTCTGGCCGGCGCCGATCAGTACGCCTGGCACTGGGACCTGACGGCGGATCGCATTCGCACTTCGCCCAAGCTGGCGTCCCTGCTCGGGATTGCCGAGACCGCTCTGGCGCGCAGCGAGTGGCTGGACAAGGTGCACCCCGACGATCGCGAGCGCGTGCAGGCCAAGCTGCAGCGCTGTCTGGATAAAGCATTGGAACGCTATCACGATGCCTATCGTGTGCGAGACGCCACTGGCGCATATAGGAGGATAGCGATAACGGCTCGTCAAATATCGGGCGACTCGCCCGTGCTGGCGGGTATCGCGGCCGAACCGGTTCGCCGCTCGCACGCGGAACTGGCGCTGCGTCAGGCCGCCGCTGTGCTGGAACACACTCGCGACGGCGTCATCATCACCGATACGGCGCTGCGGATAGTCTCGGTGAACCGAGCCTTCTCCGCGATTACGGGCTACACCCAGGACGAAGCACTGGGCAAAACGCCCAAACTGCTCAAATCCGGTCGCCATGACGCTGCGTTTTACCAGAATATGTGGACCGCCCTGCGCACTAACGACTACTGGCAGGGCGAGATCTGGAACCGCAATAAGCGCGGCGAAATCTATCCCGAGTGGTTGAGCATAGGCGCCGTCCGCGACGAGTACGGCGAAGTGGTGAGCTACGTCGGTGTGTTCTCGGATATTACCGAGGCCAAGCAGAACGCCGCGCGCATAGACTACCTGACCTACTACGATACGCTGACCGGTCTTCCCAACCGCGCTCTGCTACTGAACCGGCTGACGAGTGCCGCCGAACGGGCGCGCCGCCGCGGCACCGGCTTAGCGGTACTGGCCATGGATCTGGACCGTCTACAGGACGTTAACGAGACCTTTGGCCAGCAAGCTGGCGACGAGCTGTTGATACAGGCAGCGCAACGGCTTCGACAGCAGCTCGACACCGCGCACCTGCTCGCGCGCCTCGGCGGCGACGAATACTGCGTGCTGCTGGAAAGCAGCAGCACGGAAGAGGCGGAAGCGGTGGCCGAATCACTGCTGCATGCCATGGCGGAACCCTTTAAGGTTGCCGGCGAGTCCATTCAGATGTCGGTGAGCATAGGCATCGCATGGCTGGCCGAAACCGCCTTGTCGGGCTCCGACTTGCTGCGGAACGCCGAAGCCGCGATGTACGAGGCCAAGCAGGAACAAGGCGGTTACTGTGTGTACGGGCCCGAGCTGAGCGAGCAGGCACGCACGCGCCTGCAGCTCAGCCAAGCCCTGCGCCTTGGGCTGGAGCGCAGCGAATTCGAGCTCTTCTATCAGCCGCAGGTTGCCCTGCATAGCGGCAAGATCGTCGGCGCGGAGGCGCTGCTACGCTGGCGGCACCCACAGCTCGGGCTATTGCTCCCGCATCGTTTCCTCCCTACCGCCGAGGATGCCGGTCTGATAAACGAGATCGACGCCTGGGTGCTGGAAGCCGCGACCGATCAGGTCCAGCGCTGGACCGCGCGCGGCTGGACCCTGCGAGTGGGTGTCAACGTCTCGGCCACCTTGATCGCCGAAGCCTCGCTGGTCGATAAGGTTTCCGCTTTGCTCGCCCGAAAGGGCCTGCCCCCCGCTCAGCTTGAGCTGGAAGTCACCGAAGGGCAGATCATGCAGGAACCGGAAAAAGCCATTAGCGTGCTAACAGCGCTGCGCGAGCTGGGCGTGATGACGGCCATAGACGATTTCGGCACCGGTTACTCCAGCCTGAGCTACCTCAAGCGCTTCCCCGTTCACCGGCTGAAGATCGACCGCTCATTCGTACGCGATCTCCACACCTCGCCCGAAAGCACTGCGATTACCGGCGCCATCATCGCCCTGGGTTTGAGTCTGGATCTGGACGTGATCGCCGAGGGGGTGGAGACCAAGGAACAAGAAGACTGGCTGCGCACCCATGGCTGCGCGCATGTACAAGGCTACCGCTTCGGCCGCCCGATGCCGGCAGCTGAGTTCGAGCGCCTGGTCGCCGCGCAGCAGCAGGGCACGGCGGTAGAAGGAGTCGTCGGCTAAGGAACCTTGCCCATGGCCTTGGCCCGTGGCGCGATCGGCGGCAGCGGCCCCCGTTCTTATGGAGAAGAACCCCGGCGAGGAGCAGGGCATCTCGCCCCGCAGGATACGCTGCAGCTTATTCCGCCGCTGGCTGGGATCGCTGCGTCAGGCGCTCGATAGCCTCGCGGTTGTTGGCATACAGCGCCCCCGAGGCCAGCTCCGCCAACAAGTTGGCCCGCGCCAGGGCCTCCCGCACCTGCAACTTGAGCCCCGACAGATGAAGCTCTATGCCCTGCGCGCGCAGCTCGCTGTTGAGGTGATACAAGATATCCATTCCCGTAGAGTCGATCATGTTGGCGGGCGAGGCCACCAACAGCACGATGCGCGTGCCCGGCCTATGCTCCAGTCGCTCTTTCAGAAACTTCTCCAGCAGCGGTGCGGTGATATACGTCAGCGACGAGTCCATGCGCACCGCCAGCACGTCGTCGGCAATCGGCGGCAGCCCATGTTTTTCGCGATCACGCAGGGTCTTGGCCTTAGCGTCCAATCCCAGCTCGATCACCCGCGGATTAGCGGCACGGTATAGATAAAAGAACATCGCGGAGGTAAAGCCCGCCACCACGCCCCAATGCAGATGGGGCGCCGACGCCAAGGTAGCGACCAAGGTGATCAGAGCGACTATTCCATCGTCTCGCGAGGCGCGCCAAAGCCGGCGGAAAACCCCGAAATCGAGCAACTGTAGCACCGGTACAATGATGATCGCGGCCAGTATGGCTCGCGGCAAATGGTATAGATACTCGGTCAGCCAGAGCAGGCACACCACCAAGCAGGCCGCTGCGAACAGCGCGGACCAGCCGCTGACCGCGCCCGCATGCACATTCAGCGCCGAGCGGGAGAACGAGCCGCTGACTGGAAAGGCGCCGCTGAAGCCGCTGGCGATCTTGGCCAGCCCCTGCCCTATCAACTCTTGATCGATATCCCAGGGCTCGCCCAACTTGCGCGACAACACGCGGCAGCTGGACATGGCTTCGGTGAAGCTGATCAGCGCGATCACCACCGCGGCCGGCAGCAGGGCTCTATGCTCCTCCAGGCTCAAGCCCGGCAACCAGACGAACTCAGGCAAGCCCGGCGGCACGTAGCCGACCACGGCCCCGCCGAGATCGGCAAAACCGATAGCGGCACTGACGATGATAGCCAGCACGCACACTAGCAACACCCCGGGCACCCGGGGCAGATAACGCGACTGCAATCGCAGCAACACCGCCGCCGCCAGGCCGAGCCCCGCCGTTGCGGCCACCAGCACGGGTGCTTCGTCCAGCACTGACCGGACCCGCTGCCACCATTGCCCGTCCAGCTGCGAAGGAAGGCCTAGCAGGGAAGGCAACTGCGAGACGATGATGATCAGCGCCGCCGCATTGATAAAGCCGGACACTACCGCGTTGGACACGAAGTTGGTGATGGCGCCGAAGCGCAGCGCGCCGATCGCAAGCTGCACCAGCCCCGAATACACCGCCAGCCAGATCGCGAGCTGCACCCAGCGCTCGCTGCCCGGTTCGGCCAATGGCTGCAAGGCGGCGAACGTCAGCAAGCTGGTAAGTGCTACCGGCCCTACCGCCAGCACCCGCAGCGATCCCCACAGCACACCGATCAGTCCGGGCAGCAGCGCCGCATACAGCCCGGTGACCGGAGGCATTCCTGCCAAGCTCGCGTAAGCCAGCGCTTGCGGCACCAACACCAGGCCTACCGTAACGCCAGCCAGCGCATCCCGTGCTAACGTCGACAGAGTCGGACGCGGCCAGCCCAGGAAAGGGAAAAGCAACAGCCAGTTCACTCTTCGCGCCCCCTAACGCCCGCACGGCAGTGCCGCTGCATAGGGCAGCCTTCCTGCCACCGGCGGGCGTCGATCCGACTCTGCCCTTACCCGACCTTTTCTATGGGCGGAAGGCGGTAGCGCCCATCCAAAAGTTCGGCCCGTGGGAGGTAGGCACGCAGAATCACGGTGAACGGCCCCTCCGGCGCGGGCAGCCAGTTGCTACGGCCGGCTTCCGGTTCGCGGGCGCTCATCCAGATATCCAGCGTGCCGTCGGCGTTGTATTGCAGCCCCTTGGTGCGGTCGCCAATAGAGTAGCGACGCAGCGGGTTGTCGATGAAGTAGAGATTGCCGTTCGGCTCCGGCTTATAAAGCGCCAGCGACCAGAACGAGTTCACGGGCAGCGGCGTATCCAGATGCAGGCGCCAGGTGCTGCGTCCATCCAGCGGATCTGCCTCGGCGCCATCCACGTAGCGCATATACATGGCTTCCACCGGCTCCAGCGCGGCCAGTCCGCCCATCGCGATCATCGCCCGGTAGCGGTAATGCGTACCGAAGTTGCCCAGAATCGGCAGCGGATACACCCAGTCGGACTCGGCGGCGCGCGACTTCTTGGGTTTGGAGAGAAACTCCCGCGCGTCGGCAAATCCGGCCTCCAGCACCTGCACCAGCTCAGGCGAGCGTTCTATCCGGTCCGGATCCAAGCCCGCCGCCTCGAAGCGCTCCAGAATGGGCGCATCGGCGGCCGGCGGCGGATTCTCGGCCATCAGCGCCTTGACACCACGCAGCAGCTCCAGCGCTCCGGCATCCGCCGCGGGAGCGCGTGCGGCCGGCGCCGCGCCTGCCGCGCCCGAAATTTTCAACCCATTCTGCACCCGGTGGGCAGCCGGCAGATCGGCCTCGTCGTCGACCAGGGTGCGCGCCAGCGCCCACACCCATGGCGTCGGCGCGCGCACAACACCCTCGCCATCCGCTGGGGCATCCGGCCCGACCAGCGTCAGCTCTACCGCTTCGCCGCCGGTGACGCGGGTACCGGCGTAGGCGAAATTATTGGAGTACATGTCCATCAGCGCCAGCGAGAAATACCGCTCGCCCGTCTTCGGCACGCTAATGGTCACAGGCCCCTGGCGCAAGTCGATGAACGCGTGCGAGTAAAGCGTATCGTCATTGGGCGTGGTGACTATGCGGCTGGTGTGGTCCGACAGCTGGCGGGTGTGCTCGAAGGCGTTGGGCGCACTGGAGCGCAAACGGGTATCGCGGGTGCGCGTCACCTCTAACAGCGAGATGGCATAGATATAGAAGTCTCGCGCCACGGCGCGCAGCTCCTCGTGCGGCGTGCCATCCGCACTGCCGTTGTAGGTAGACATAGTGATGTTGCTCATGTGAACCCTCGCGGAGAAAAAGCATCCCGCCGGATCGGGCGCTGTCGCGCCCGATCCGGCGACTCAGCGCCGCGGCGCGCTCAGACCACCTGCTCCAATGCCGGCAAGCGGTAGAGGCCCTGGATCATGGCCGCATCCGGTATGTAAGCCCGGAAAGCCACAGTGAACTTGCCGTTGGGCGCGGGCAGCCAATTGCTCTGGCGATCCTTGCCGGGGTCGGCGTGCGAGATCCAGATGTCCAACGATCCGTCATCGTTGTACTTCAAGCCTGGCGTGCGATCGCCGATAGCGAAGCGCCACAGAGGATTGGCATAGAAGAAGAACATTCCATCCTCGGTCGGCTCGTACAGGCTCAACGACCAGAAAGCATGGACCGGCGGCAGCTGGTCGCGACTAAAGTGCAGCCGCCAGGTCTTGGAACCGTCCAGCAAACCGTCGCTGTCTTCGCCTTCGGGACGCATGTAGGTCGCCTCTTCGATGGGCAACGCGCCCAGACCGCCGACCGCGATCACCGCGCGATATGCGTAGTCCTGCCCGAAGTTGCCGTTGTTGTGCCGCTGATACACCCAGCCTTGAATGGCCTTATCGCGTTCGCCCTGCGCGCGCAACAGAAACTCGCGCGCCGCACGTACTCCCGCTTCTATGGCGGCACTCTCCTCGGCGTTGAAGCGCTGCGGATCGAACTGCTGATCCGGGCCTATGCCCAGTGACGCGATCCGCCTTAGCAGCGCACCATCCGTCGCCGGCGGGCGCTGCCGGCGCAACAGCCAGTTCGCCGCGGCGAAATACTCCTGCCACGGCGCGGAGCGAGGAGCGCACTTAGGCTCGTCGGGCATCTCCAGACTCGCTGCCGGGGCGTCGATGATAAGCCCGTCCTGAACGGCACAGGCTGCCTCCAGATCCTCGGGACCATCGACCAGAATGCGTGCCAAAGCCCAGACGTTGGGAGTGGGCGCGCGAACCACATTCACCCAGGCAGGGTCGATGGCGTCGGTAGGCCCGACCACCGTGAACACGCCACCGTCGTTGCCTGTAGTCCGAGTGCCCAGGACGGCGAAGTTGTTGGTGAACATGTCCATCAGCGCCAGCGAGCAGTAGCGTTCGCCAGTGGGCGGCAGCGTGATGGTAACCGGCCCATGAGAGAGATCCAGCCATGCGTCGGAGTAGAGCGTATCGTTATTGGGCGTAGTGACGATACGGCTTTTATGATTGAGCAGTTTGCGCGCATGGTTGAACGCGTTCGGGCCACGGCGCCCCAGCCGCTGCTGACGTGTCGTCTGCATGACCACAAGCGGCACGGTGTAGATGTAGGCCTCGAAGGCCACTGCCTTCAGGTCCACATCCGCCCCTGTGCCGGCTGAGGCAAGCGTGTTTACGGTCATTGCGAATACTCCTTGATTATCGTTCTGTCGCTATGCCGCGCCTGCGCGCGACAGCCATTCGCCCCTGGCGCCTTAGTTACAAAGGCACCCCGGGAACTTCGTATCCAGGCACGCCCGCCTCCCGGGCAGCACGGATCGCCACCAGGGTTTCCGGGGAGAGCGGCGCATCGAAGATCGCCGCAGCGGCCGTTACCAGCTCCTCTACCCGCACTTCGAACTCTGGTGAGTAGGAGCGGTTGCCTTTCTCGGCCTGCGATTGCTCCAATGCCGCCAGCGCAGTGAGGTGCATGTAGAACATCAACCTGAACCGCTGGCGTATGATGGGCGGCGGAATGAAAGGCTTGGCCTCGAGCAGCGCATTGACGCAGCCGATGAGGCCGGAGTCGTGAGAACGGCCGCTGAATTTGCGCCACGCGGCGCTGTCCAGCCGCAGCTGGGCCAGAAAACGCACGTAGTAGTGCGGCCCCTCTTCGTTGAACGCCATGCGCACAAGAGGCATGAGTGTGCAGCGGACGATGGTTTTGGAATCCAGGGGCTTGCCGTTGGCGCGCTCCCGCGCTTCGCGCAGCATCTGCTCGCGCAGCGCGTTAATAGGTGTGGTCCGCATTTCGATGAGCGCTTCGATGATCGCGTCGCGCGAGCCGAAGTGATAGTGGATTGCCGACTCGTTCCGCTGGCCCGCCTCTTTGTTGATTTCCTTGATCGTTGCGGAAGCGATGCCACGAGTAGCGAAAACCCGCTCGGCCGCCAACAGCAGCTCCCGGCGCGTGTCGCTCTTACCACGGCTGCGCGTGCGGCTCGTCGCAGAGCCCTTCTTAGTTGTGGCACCTTCCCCTACGGCTTTCCTTGTCACTGCTTTCTCTCCGGTGTGACCTTTGTGGTGCGCGGAGCCCAAGCGGTGGCAACAAATGCACAAAACGCCAACCGCATGCGTATCCGCCTCAACCGATGCAAACGTCGGCGCCTCGGCGCCCGACAACGCCGGGTACTGCCTGCAAAGCCCCGGCCCACATCACGGACTGGGGTCCTCGCGCGAGGCGCCGACAGCGATTGCGGCGGCATTAGCGCCGCAAACTCGTTGAGGTGGCTAGCCGCGCACAGACGGCCATGGTTGAACGCATCCCAGGCAAGCACACGTTCAGCATCGCCACCCCATCTGCCAGCGTCAGCTCCCGCGCCGGCTTGTCATCATACTAACCACCATAGAGCCGCCAGACGTTGCCCGCTCGGGACTCCCGGATGGCGGCGACGTCTTGTCGGCACCGATTCCAGGCCACGAACTCCAAAGGCTCCCGGCAAGCGTCGCCAGGTACACGCAAGCCTTGCTTCGCCATCGCACTTCTTTCCCGTCGCTCCGTACCGGATGCCCGGGTCCGTTATAATGTTTATACATTACCTAATCACATTCAAGCATAACATCACCCCCGTCACCCCCCCGCCCTACAAAAACCTGACACTCACGACAAGCAAATAAACGAGCCAATAAAACCTGGAAAAAACAAGGAATACTCACCATCGACAAGCTGAGCTTGCCTTGTTGACAGTCAGCGCGATGTTAATGCATAAACATTACAACGCAGCCCCTGAGGGCATGCGCCGGACCGCTCTGGCCGGCCCAGCGCCGGCAAGGGCAGCAGAACCAGTCTCGGAGCCAAGAGCTTCATCAGGAGGAGCTATGCTGTCGCGATCCCTAAGGGGGTTGGGCTATCTGCTCGGCGCCGCAGCCGCGCTACAAGCCATCTACACCGCCTACTTCGGCACCCATGATCCCGCTTATCACCGCCCACTGGTGATGGCGCTGTGCGTCGTTGCCGCACTGTGCGTACGGCCACTGGCAGTGATCCACGAAAACAAGAACGCGCTGGTCCGCACGCTGTGCTGGATAATCGACGCACTCTTGCTGGCGATCGTGCTGGTCGCGATACAGCGCTTCCTGAACGCGGCGGAAAACGTCGAGAACATGCTGATCGATTTCAGCCTGGCCGATCAGCTGATCGCACTCGGCGCGGTTGTCGCGATGATCGAGTTCGCCCGCCGGGAGTTCGGCATGGGCCTGGCGATGTGCAGCGCGCTGACGCTCGCCTACGTGCTGTTCGGCTCCGAACTGCCAGGCATCTTCCGCCACGCCGGCTTCACGCTCGACCAAGTGATGCAAGGCATGTGGTACGGCTATGCCGGCGTATTCGGCACACCCGCCGCGGTCGTCATAGAGCTGCTGTTCATATTCATCGTCTTCGGCGTGCTGCTGGAGGCCACCGGCGCTGGCCCGGCGCTACTGAAAATGGCTATAGTCGCGACCGGTCGCATTCCCGGCGGACCGGCGCACTCAGCCATTCTTGCCAGCATGCTGTTCGGCACCATGTCGGGCAGCGTTACCGCGAACGTGGTCGGAACCGGCACGTTCACGATCCCTATGACGAAGAAGCGCGGCTTCGCCGCGGAATTCGCCGGCGCCGTGGAAGCATCGGCATCCACCGCCGGACAGTTCATCCCACCGGTCATGGGCGCCGCCGCGTTCCTCATGGCGCAACTGACTGGCACCAATTACCTGCTGGTCTGCGTAGCGGCACTGATCCCGGCCTTCTTCTATCTGATGGCGCTGTTCTTCGCCGTCTACTACGAAGCGCGCCGCCTCGGCATAGAAGCCACGCCGCGCGACGAAATTCCCAAGCTGACGAAAGAGGACTGGCTTCACTCGCTGATGTTCTTCGTCCCCGTGCTGACGGTGATCGTCGTCATGCTCATGGGACGCTCGCCAGCGATGGCAGGCTTCTGGGCCGCGATGAGCGCCATCGCCTTCGGTTTCATCAACCCGGAGCTGCGCCGCAAGCCGCAACGCATCCTGGCCGCTCTCGCCCAAGGCGGGATCGCCGGTTCGCGAATCATGATCGCGGTGGGCGCGATCGGCATCGTCATCGCGGGCATGAACCTGACCGGTCTGGGGCTTAGCTTCGCGCAAACGGTAGCCGCGATCGGCGACCAGAACCTGTTCGTGAGCCTGTTCCTTACCGCCTCGGCGTGCTTGATCCTTGGCATGGGCATGCCCACCTTGCCCGCCTACCTGATCATCGTGCTGGTCATGGGGCCGGCAATCGCCAGCTTCGGCGTGCCGATTCTTGCGGTACACATGTTCGTGCTCTACTACGGAGTGCTGTCGGCCATCACCCCGCCGGTGGCGCTGGCAGCGTTCGCGGCTGCGCCGATCGCCGAAGCCAATCCTTTGAAGGTCGCGCTGGTAGCGGTACGCCTTGCCCTGGTCGGCTTCATCATCCCGTTCCTGTTCGTCTACAACCCCTCGCTCCTGCTTATCCTCGGCTTCGAGTGGACGGAACTGCTGTGGGGAATCGCTCGCATCGCCGTAGCGGTCTGGATGCTAACCACGGCGCTTACCGGATTCGGCCGAGCCAAGATTGGGCGCATCGAACGCATTCTGCGCACCGTTGCCGCAGCCATGCTGCTGCTGAACGGAACGCCGATCCAACTGACCGGTCTGGCGCTGCTCATTGGCCTAGTACTCAAAGAGAACCTTTCCCTGCTTTCCCGCCGCCGCGTCGACGCGGCACCGCTCCGCGACTAAAGGAGAGAACCATGCTGAAGAAACAAATTCGCACACTGATGGCTGCCGGCATTTCGGCCGCCGTACTGCTGGCTTCGCAGAACGCTTTCGCACAGTCCCAGGTCCAGCTGCGCGCGCATACCGGCTCGCCGGGCAGTTCGGCGTTCACTTTCTCGACCACTATGCAGTCGGTCATCCAGCGCAATCTGCCCTACCGGGTGAACATGACCGTAGGCCAGACCTCAACGCGCTCCACGCTAGATGCCGCCCGCGGCCAGGTCGATCTCTACATATCGGCGCCGGCCATCAACCACTACATGAAGACCGGCACGGCTATGTTCGCCAACATGAGCAATGCGCCGGAGCTGTTCGAGAAGGTACGGGCGGTACTCAACTTCCCGCTCGGCCCTTACCACGTCATCACCTACGAAGACACCGGCATCAAGTCGCTGTACGACATCCGCGGCAAGCGCGTCTTCCTGGGGCCGCCCGGCGGCGCTGCAACCCTGGTCGCGCTCGCCATCGTCGAAGGCGCTACTGGCTACAAGCCGGGCCGGGATTTCGAGCAAGCCCGCATGGACTGGGCGTCCGGCAACCAAGCGTTCCAGGACAGGCAGGTCGATCTCGCCATCCTGCCCACCGAGCTGCCGTCGGCCAGTATCTCGCAGTACGCTTTGCTCGGCCGCATTCGCCTGATTGGCCTGCCGGACGAGTCGTTCGAGACGGAAGCGATGAAATCCGTACTCTCCGTCCCCGGCCGCACCATCGAAGAGATTCCTCCGGGCATCTACGGCCGCAACCAGGTCAACACCGAGCCGGTCAAGGCCGTGGGCTCCTGGGTAGGCATAGGCACGCACGTGGGGGTGTCCGAGGAAGTCATCTACAACATAACCAAGGCGATCTTCGAGAACATCAACGTCTTCCACGAAGCGGCCGAGTTCATGAAGGCCATTACGCTGGAAACGGCGCTGCGCGAGGTGAACGCGCCCCTGCATATCGGTGCGTTGCGCTACTACCGCGAAGCCGGCGTTGAAGTTCCCGATCACCTGATTCCACCGGAGGCGCGCGAGTAATGAGTGTTGTTGAACCAAATCGCATTCCGGCGGCTCAGGACGATTCGCTAGACCGGCTGCTACGGCCGCGATCGATCGCCGTCATCGGCGCCTCCGCCACGCCGTCGAAGATCGGTGGGCTGCCGATCGCGTTCCTGCTCAAGCACGGCTATCAGGGGAAGATCTTTCCGATCAACCCCAAAGCGGACGAGATCCAGGGGCTGCCTGCCTATGCGAGCATCGCCGAAGTCGCCGGGCAGGTCGATCTTGCCATCGTGGCCGTACCGGCAGCGCTGGTGGAGCCGGCCATAGACGAAGCGATCGCTGCGTCGGTCCGTGGCATAGTGCTGTTCTCCTCCGGCTTTGCGGAAACAGGCGAGGCCGGCGCTGCCGCACAGGTAAAACTGGTCGAGAAGTGCCGACGCGCCGGCGTCCGGCTGCTCGGACCAAACTGCCTGGGGTTCATGAACCTGGCGGAGAAGGTATTCGCTACCTTCTCCCCAGTAGTGGGCGTGGGCATTACGCAACCCGGGCGCATAGGGCTGGTGAGCCAAAGCGGGGCATACGGCGCTTTCGCCTTCACTTTGGCTCGCGAACGCGGGCTGGGGCTAAGCTACTGGATCACAACGGGCAACGAGGGCGACGTGGACTTTGCCGATTGCGTGGCCTGGCTGGCGAAGGACCCCAGCACCGATGTGATCCTCGGCTACATGGAAGGCTGTCGCGACGGCCGCAAACTGGAAGCGGCCCTTGCGGCAGCGCGCGCCGCGGGCAAGCCGGTGGTCATTACCAAAGTTGGGCGCACCTCTATCGGCGCTCAGGCTGCGGCCTCGCACACGGCTGCGCTTGCCGGCGAGGATGCGGTGTTCGATGGGGTGTTCCGCAAGTACGGCGTCTACCGTGCCCATTCCATCGAAGAGTTCTTCGATGTGGGCTATGCCGTCGCGGTCGCGGGGCTGCCGCGCGGACGCAAGACCGGCCTTCTCACCGTCTCCGGCGGCGCCGGGGTGCTGATGGCGGACGTGGCCAGCGAAGCAGGCCTG
>CAYWPG010000022.1:30503-34242 GCA_964460035.1 uncultured Alkalilimnicola sp. | reverse complement strand
GAAGCAGGCCTGCTGGCCTTCGAAGACCCCAACCGCGCGGTGCGCGCACTCGCCGCGCTGGCCCATCTGGCCGAGCGCAGGCAAGCGCCGGCGGTGACCGAGCAACCGGCTATGAAGCCCGTTGCCGTGGAACCGCGAGCATATTCCGAGTTCGAGTCCCTGGCCCTGCTGCGGCAAGCCGGCGTCCCCACACCGCGCTGCCGACTCGCGACGACGGCGGCCGAAGCCGTTGCCGCAACCGCCGAGATTGGCGGGCCGGTAGTGCTCAAGATCGCCTCCCCCGACATCCTGCACAAGTCGGACATAGGCGGCGTGCGCCTCAACCTCAGCGGCGAGGAGCAAGTTGCAGCGGCATTCGACGAGATGGTCGCTGCCGCGAAAACCGCGATGCCCGAGGCGAGGATCGATGGGGTGCTGGTGGCGGCCATGGAGCGTGGCGGCGTCGAGTGCATCGTGGGAATACAGAACGACCCAGCCTTTGGTCCGGTAGTGATGCTGGGCCTTGGTGGCGTGTTCGTTGAAGTGCTGCGCGATGTCAGCTTCCGTACGGCGCCGTTGGACCTGGCAACCGCCTATGACATGATCGGCGAGTTGCGCGGGAAAGCGGTGCTCGAAGGCGTGCGGGGCCAACCGCCGGCGGATGTCGACGCGCTCGCACAGCTACTGGTCGATGTATCCCGCTTTGCGATGTCGACGCAGGGCCGCCTGAAAACCGTGGACATCAACCCCGTACTGGTACGCAGTCGCGGCCAGGGAGTAGTCGCGCTGGATGCGCTGATCATCGGGGAAGCCGAGTGAGACTGACAGCCGTGCCCGCACGGCGGGTACGACTGTCCCGCACCTCGTCCCTTAGCGTCTGCGCACGCAATGGCCGTTGGAGGAGAAAAACATGTCGCAAGCTGACTCGACCACGAACGCCCCTTTGACCGACGAACACGCGCCGACACCCATCGCTCCAGGCGTTCACCTGATCGCGGGCCAAGGCAACAGCCTGCTAGTAGAAACCGATAAAGGACTGATCCTGACCGACAGCGGACCGGGCGGCAAGGTGACTCGCCGCATGATCGCAGAGGTGCGCGCCCTCTCGCCGAAGCCTCTGCTTGCGATCGTCTATAGCCATGGGCACGCGGGCTATAATTATGGCGCCTATCTATGGCTGGAAGACGCCGAGTCGCGCGGCCATCCGGCCCCCGAGCTGATCGCTCAGGAGCGACTCCCTGTGCGCTATCGCCGCTATCAGGAAACTTGGGGGCTGCAATCGCACCTGAACCACATCCAGTTCAACGTGAACTGGCCCGAGCAGCCGCCGGAGAAATGGTTCACTCATCCCACACAGCTGTTTGCCGACCGCTACGAGATAGACGGCGGAAATCGCAAAGTCATCCTCTTGGCCGCGCCATCGGAGACGGACGACGCGCTGGCCGTTTGGCTCCCCGACTGTCGCGTCCTGTACGCCGGCCCTGCCTTCATCAAGTCCATCCCCAACATAGGCACGCCACTGCGCACGCTGCGTGACCCGGTGCGCTGGGCCGACTCGCTGGAACGTCTCATTGCGCTGGAACCCGAGATACTTATCCCCGAGTTCGGCAGCCCGGTACACGGCGTCGAGGAGTCGCGCGCAGCACTCGCGCTGAGCGTGGAGGCACTGCGGTACCTGCGGCGGGAGACGGTCGCGCGCATGAATCGCGGCATGACGGAAATCGAAATCCTCCACGACATCGAGTACCCCGACCGGATCTTCAAGCATCCGCTGATGAAGCCCAGCTACGGCATGCCCGACTACATCGTGCGCGACATCTGGCGATCGGAAAACGGCTGGTGGGATCGCAACCCGACCAACCTGCACCCGGCTCACCCGGCCGATGCCGCTCGCGCCATCCGAGAAGCCATAGCCGATCCGGAAGCAGTGCTGGCCGCCGCCGAGGCCAAAATGGCAGAGGGCAAGACGCAGCTCGCGCTGCATGTGCTGGACTTGCTCGCGCTTTGCCCCGACGATGAAGAGCCGGTGCGCCGCGCACGGGCACTGAAAGCCCAAGCGCTGGAGCAGCTTGCCGGCAGCAACAGCTCATTCGTGTCTCAGCAGATTTACCGTGCCGAAGCGCGGCGGCTCGCGGAGCAAGCTGGCGCAGGGCCGAAAAAGCCTGCGTAGGCTACATGCTGCAGCGCCATACCGGCCGGCAATCAATGATCATGTGCCGGCCGGCTCCGCCGCGTGCAACGGCTCCAACGACTGGAGATGCAATTCGCCAGCGCCATCGTCTGGATCCGCATAGCGTATGAGCACCGGCAGGTAATCCAGCTCTGGCGCCAGCCAGAACGTTGTGCGGGCGCCTTTCTTGGGTGCGGCCAGCTCAGCGGTCGCAAGCTCGAAACCCTCGAGCGTCCTGACACGCTGCTCGGCAACCACCTCCACCCGTACCGCCTCATACGTTCCGCCGGCAACGCGGATCTTATCGCGCCCAACCACCGCCACCTCTACCGCGCGCAGCAGCCGCGGCTGCGCGACCAGGTAACGCATTTTGGTTTGCCCGCGCGCGACATCCTGCATTAGCGCCAGATGCAGAGAAAGAGGATCCTGCGTAAAGGTGGGATAACCATCGGTGCGGGTCTCGCCCTTATACCGCACGACGGCGCGCCCGTCGGCCGCGCCGAAGCGAATACCGTCGTCGCGCGCCGTGGAACCGCCCTGACGCTGATAGTCGTAACTCAAAGGTTGCACGCCGGACGCGCTGATCTCGCCACGACTGTATTCGCGAATGCGCTCGCGGTACAGCAGCGCAAGCGGCCCGCTCGCCTGCATGCCGGACCAGTACTCGTAAGCCGTACCACTGCGCTCCAGGCGCAACTCCACACTCCCCAGGGTCAAGCCGCGGGACTTCGCGGTGTAGCTAGCGGCAAAAGAGCGCGGCGGCTCTTGCGCCAGGACCGAGATCGGGGTCAGCAGCACCAGCGCAATCACCCAGTAACCGACAAGCCTCGACCGGCGCTCACTACGTCGCCAACAGAGCATCAGACTTCCTCAACACTCGACAAGGCATCGCCCCGCCAGGTGAACTCGAACAAGTGCCTGCAAGGATCAGGGTACGGCGGGCTACTACTATTTGGAAATATGGTTACCAACCGAGTTCCTGCACAAGCCCGCAGCCAACGGTAACGAACATGTCCTGCCCGGCCGCGGCAGACGCCTCCGATGGCACGCCAGTCAGCCTGGCATCGTTGGTAGCTAAATACTGTGCAGCTCTCTTGCTTTCCGGGCCTGGACAACGAAGCCGGCACTGCGAAGCGGAACGGTCTTGAAGAGGCTGTATTGTGAGCCCAATTGAGAATGATTATAATTTGCGGCCATGCTTCTTCTTCGACGGTGCGCACCTGCGGGGCGCTCGAACACCAAACTGATGAAACCCTATTACCGTGCTTGACCCTTGCGCGGCTAACAGCCAGGTTAGCCTTACCGGAGCTATCGGTCAGTGACGCCTGAGTCCAAGTCAAATCTCGATAGGCTCACGCCGTTCGGCGTCTTCCTGCTGGTCACCGCCATTCACCTAGGCGCGCTAGGCCTGGCACTGCGTGGACACGCGGCCGCTCCGGTAATAAGTCAACCGCCCACCATACAAGGCGTCATCGTATCCGCGCCGCCAGCCGAAGCCGTTCAGCCATCGGCTCCCCCCAGCGCTGAGCCGACGCCTGAGCCGACGCCTGAGCCGACGCCTGAGCCGACGCCTGAGCCGACGCCTGAGCC
>CAYWPG010000022.1:0-30146 GCA_964460035.1 uncultured Alkalilimnicola sp. | reverse complement strand
CGAGCCGACGCCCGAGCCGACGCCCGAGCCGACGCCCGAGCCGACGCCCGAGCCGACGCCCGAGCCGCCTGCGGAGCAGCCGGCGGACGCAAGCGAACAGCCCGAGCAGCCCGTACAGCAAACCTCTTCGGTGCCCACCGAAGACGCCGTAGAGGGCAGCGAGGGCGCACCGCTCACGCTCCCGTACACGGATGCCCGCCGCCATAACAACCCCGCCCCGCCTTACCCCAGGAACTCGCGCCGATTGGGGGAAGAGGGCGAAGTATTGCTGGAAGTGCTGATCCTGGAAGACGGTACGGTCGGCGAGATCCGCGTCCTTAAATCCAGCGGCTATCCGAGGCTAGACGCATCGGCACTGAACGCCGTGAAGCGCTGGCGTTACGAGCCAGCGCGGCTGGGTGGCAAGCCCATCGCCTATCGCCACGTGCAGCCTATCCAATTCGTGTTTAAACCTTAGCCGAGGTTCGATCGATGCAAGCCAACCCGTACGGTATCGCCGCCTTGTGGCAGCAAGGCGACCTGGTCATCAAAGCAATCGCAATGGTGCTGCTGATAATGTCCATTGCGACGTGGTGCGTACTAGTGCTGCGTGGATTTGGGCTGTGGCGGTCGCGCCGTGCGTATCGTGCCGTCGGCCAGTTCTGGCAGGCCCAAAGCTTCGACGAAGGGCTGTCCATACTCGCTCGCAACCCTTCCAGCCCGTTCCTGTATCTTGCGCAAGAAGGCCAGCGCGCGGTGGCCCGTTATTCGCAACAGCGGCCTGACCCTCAGGCCCCGCTCTCGTTGGCGGATTGGCTTACTGCAAGCCTACGCGGAGCAATCGACGAGTGTGCCGCGCGCCTGCAGTCGGGATTGGCGATCCTGGCCTCCGTCGCATCGGTAGCACCTTTCGTGGGACTATTCGGCACGGTTTGGGGCATTTATCACGCCCTGGTCAGCATTGGGGTCTCCGGACAAGCCAGTATCGACAAAGTTGCGGGGCCAGTAGGCGAAGCACTGGTCATGACCGCGTTCGGCCTGGGCGTGGCGATTCCGGCGGCACTGGGCTACAACGCCCTGAACCGCGCGAACAAGGGCGTTCTCGGCCAGATCAACCGCTTCGCACTGCAGCTCTACGGACACTTTCTGCTCGACGCCTCTCCCGCCGCGAGCGCTGAGCACAATACCCCGGCATCCGCGCGGAAACTGAAGGAGGTGGGCTGATGGCCTTCGGCGAAGGATTCAAGGACAGCGAGGATGTCATGAGCGAGATCAACATGATCCCGCTCGTGGATATCATGCTGGTGCTGCTGATCATCTTCATGATCACCATGCCGGTCGTGACACACTCGATCAACGTCGATCTGCCGCAAGCCTCAACCGCGCAGGCGGAGCTGACACCCGAGACTGTCACCATCACCGTAACTGCCCAGGGCACGTTCGAGTGGAACAACGCCCCTATCGATCGCGCCGAGCTAGGAGCCCGCTTTGCAGCGGCCGCTACGCAGGAGCCGCAGCCGGACATCCTGATACACGGCGATAAGCGCGCCGAGTACGAGCATGTTATCGAGGTTATGGCAGCAGCCCAGCAGGCCGGCCTGACCAAGCTTGGATTCGTGACCGTCCCGACGCACTGACCCGGTCTGCTGCCTCCGGACACAGGCAGCCGTCCTGCATGGCAGAACGGCCTAGGTCAAGGCCGAAATACAGCGTCCAATGTTGCTCGGTGAAACCCAAAAGCCGCCTCCTGGCGTAGAGCCGGGAGGCGGCTTTGAGTTAGCGGAACGCTCTGTCGCTTCGACTGAAAAGCCATTCCAGGCTAAGGCGCGGAGAGAGCGCTAGAACGGAATATCGTCGTCGAAATCGTCCACCGGGGGCTGTGGCGCACCGCCACGTGACTCCGGGTAATCGTCATAACGCGGCGCCTGTTGCTGCGAGCCGCCGTAGGAGCCGCCAGCCCCGCCGCCGCCACCGCGGCTGTCGAGCATCTGCATTTCACTGGCCACGATCTCGGTGGTATAGCGATCGTTGCCTTGCTTATCCTGCCATTTGCGGGTGCGCAGGCTGCCCTCGACGTACACCTTGGAGCCCTTCTTCAGGTACTCGCCGGCAATCTCGGCCAAGCGATTGAAGAAGACCACATTGTGCCACTCGGTGCGCTCCTGCAGCTCGCCACTCTGTTTGTCGCGCCATACCTCGGAGGTGGCGATGGTGACGTTGGTCACCGCCGAGCCCGAGGGCATGTAGCGGACTTCCGGATCCCTGCCCAGGTTGCCGATCAGAATGACCTTGTTCACGCCGCGAGACGCCATATCAGCCCTCTATGTCTATCATCTGGTGAGTTCGCTACCGTCTCTATGGTAGCAACGGAATATTACCGCCAGCCCCGAGGTTGCTTTCCGCTGGGCTCTCCGGGCGCTCCCCGCCCCGTCCCGCTTCGGCCAAGGCATCATACGACCAACAGGAAGCACTGGACCTGACTCTGTGCTCGAAGACTAACGTATGAGATATAGCCTACCCTGTTTGCCGCCGCCATGACAGGCGGACAAGCCGAGTTCCCCAGCCCGGGGGCCAACCGGAGTAACGCCCAAGCGGATGATCTCGCAGCGCCGACCCTCGCCACAAGGGAGGCCGCAGCGCTTACAATGCGGCTTCCTCTTCACCGGGGCATCAACGTTTATCAATCGGGCAGAGTAAGAATCGTGGATATCCTCAACGACCACAGCGTCATTTGGTTCGTGGGTCTTCTTGGCGCCCTGGTTGCCACCGGCGCTTTCGCTGGGCTAATCGCCGGACTGCTCGGCGTAGGCGGCGGCATCGTCATCGTGCCGGTGCTCTTTCACCTGTTCTCTTTGCTGGGCATAGACGAGTCGGTGCGCATGCACATGGCGGTAGGCACCTCGCTGGCCACCATCATCCCCACCTCGATCATTTCGGCACGCGCGCACGCCGCCCGCGGCAGCCTGGATGCGAATCTGCTGCGTGCCCTGGCTCCGGGACTTATCGTCGGCGTACTTACCGGCGCGGCCCTGAGCGGGTTTCTGCGCGGACCGCTGCTCACCGCCCTCTTTGCCACGGTCGCGCTGGCTGTCGCCGCCAATATGGCCTTCGGGCGCCAGCAAACCACGGTGGCCAAAGGACTGCCCCGCTCGCCGCTACGGCAACTGATGGCCGCCATGATAGGCGGAGTGTCGACCCTTATGGGCATCGGCGGCGGCACACTTAGCGTGCCGGCGCTCACCGCGCTGAGTTATCCGGTACATACGGCCGTGGGCACAGGGGCGGCAATCGGCGTAATCATCAGCATTCCCGGCGCGATCGGCTTCGCGCTTACGGGCCTGGGCGTTGCCGAGCGTCCGCCGCTCAGCCTGGGTTACGTCAACCTGCTGGGCATGGCCGCGATCGTTCCTATGACCATGCTGACCGCGCCGTACGGCGCACGCCTTGCGCATGCCATCAACGCGCAGCGCCTTAAGCAGGTATTCGCTTTCTTCCTGTTGCTCACTTCGCTGCGGATGTACTACGGCCTGCTGCCCTGACGCCGGGCAGCGCCGGTGCCGCACATGGCCAAGCGCGCGGCGCCGAATAAGCGCTGCTCTTGCCGAACCGCGCAAAGCGCGGTGCAGGCAAATGAGCATAATAAGGCCCAACGGCTCCGGCGGAGCCTTTCGATTTCTCGTATCTGCGTGTGCCCCAAGCATGCTGCCCAAGAAGGGACTTCTCGGCAGCCGGCCACACGGACCCGACTGAGGATGCACTGATGTTGACCACCAAGCGCTCGCTGGGCGGCGTTTTCGTCGCTCCGCATCACCTGGCCGCCCAAGCCGGCCGCGACGTGTTACGCGAAGGCGGCAATGCCGCAGAGGCGATGGTCGCCGCCGCAGCCACTGTCGCCGTCGTTTACCCACACATGAATGCCATAGGCGGCGACGGGTTCTGGCTACTGAGCCAACCCGGCGAAGCACCGGTCGCGATCGAAGCCTGCGGACCGGCTGCGGCCATGGCCAGCCCCGACTTCTACCGGGACCACGGCCATGAGCAGATCCCCGCACGCGGCCCATTGGCGGCGCTAACCGTGGCCGGCACCGTCAGCGGTTGGGCGCAGGCACTGGCCGTTAGTGCTAGCTGGGGCGGCCGGCTGCCGTTATCGCGCCTGCTGGCCGATGCCGAGCATCATGCCCGCAACGGCATGGTGATCACTTCCAGCCAGGCGCGACTGACCCAGGAGAAACTCTCCGAGCTGCGCGATGTGCCTGGATTTGCCGATGTTTTCCTCCGCGACGGCCAAGCGCCCCGCGAAGGCGAGATTCTGCGCCAGCCCCGGCTCGCCGATACTCTGGCCCAGCTCGCTCGCGCCGGTCTGGACGATTTCTACTGCGGCGAACTGGCCGCCGCCATGGGAGAGGATTTAGCGCGCATAGGCAGCCCCCTGGCGCGCGCGGACCTTGCGCAATACCGCGCCCGCCAAGTCGCGCCCCTATCGGCGCGCCTGCGGGGCAGTACCATCTATAATCAGCCGCCCCCTACCCAGGGCATGGCCTCGCTGATGATCCTGGGAATATTCGACCGTCTGGGCTGCCAGCAGGCAGAGGGCTTCGAGCACCTGCACGGCCTTGTGGAAGCCACCAAGCAAGCTTTTCTGGTACGCGACCGCTATTGCACGGACCCAGCCTACATGAAGGTGGATCCGCGCGAGTTCCTCACGCCAGATGCACTGGCACGCCACGCCGCGACCATCGACCGCGAGAAAGCGCTGCCCTGGCCGCACGAGGCACTGCCCGGAGATACCATCTGGATGGGCTGCATAGACCGCGAAGGCCGCACGGCAAGCTTCATTCAGAGCATTTACTGGGAGTTCGGCGCCGGCGTCGTGTTGCCCTCCACCGGGGTGCTGTGGCAGAACCGAGGTGTCAGCTTCTCCCTGGATCCCGACGCACTGCAGGCGCTCAAGCCTGGACGCAAGCCGTTCCATACGCTCAATCCGGCCATGGCGCGCTTCGACGACGGCCGCGTGATGGTCTACGGCACCATGGGCGGCGAAGGCCAGCCGCAGACGCAGGCGGCTGTGTTCAGCCGCTACGCGCTATTCGGACAATCGCTGCAAGCCGCTGTCACCGCGCCGCGCTGGCTGCTAGGCCGCACCTGGGGCGAGCAGAGCACCAGCCTGAAGCTGGAGTCGCGCTTCGACCCTGCTCTGGTCCAGCAGCTGCGGGCAGCGGGTCACGAAGTCGAGGTGCTGTCCGAGGCGTTCAGCGACACTATGGGACACGCCGGCGCCGTGGTCAGACATCCCAATGGCGTGATCGAAGGGGCTAGCGATCCGCGCAGCGACGGTATCGTCGCCGCGCTCTGACAGGAAAACCGGCCTGCCGCGGTGCGGCAGGCCGGGATAAGGCGACAGCGCCCGCAAGCGCCGCCGAACCAGGCAGGACCAGCGCTAGGCCAGCGTCTCCTGGTAGTACTTCATCAGGATCTCGGCCACTTCGGGGCGCGAGAACTCCGGCGGCGGCGCAATGCCTTGGCTGAGCATCTGCCGCACCTTGGTGCCCGACAGGGTGATGAAGTCCTCGGGCGTATGGTCCGGCGCTTCGCGCATCATCACCACCCGGCCCAGCTTCTTGGAATACGCCGTGTTATCGGCCCGGAAGATCTCGATCTGCAACGCTCCCGGCGGAACCTGCTCATCGAAGATGGTCTGGGCATCGAAGGGGCCGTAGTAGTCGCCCACACCAGCATGGTCGCGGCCGACGATCAGGTAATCCGCGCCCATGTTCTGACGGAACACGGCGTGCAGCACCGCCTCGCGCGGGCCGGCATAGAGCATGTCGAAGCCGTAGCCGGTGATCATCACCGTGTTAGGCGGGAAGTAGACTTCCACCATCTTGCGGATGCAGGCATCGCGCACCGGAGCGGGGATGTCCCCCTCCTTGAGCTTGCCGAGCAGCATATGGATGACAATGCCATCGGCAGCCAGCCGTTCCTGCGCCATGCGGCACAGCTCTTCGTGTGCGCGGTGCATGGGGTTGCGGGTCTGGAAAGCCACCACTTTCTTCCAGCCGCGCTCCTCGATCTCCTGGCGGATCTCCAGTGCGGTGCGGAAGGTGTCGGGAAAGTCGGTCTGGAAGTAGCTGAAGTTCAGCACTTCGATCTTGCCGGCGATCAGCTTGTTGCCCAGTCCGGTAAAAGTCGCCACACCCGGATGCTTGGTATCCAGCGTGCCGAAGATGCGTTCGGCCATGAAGCGGATCTGCTCCTCGGAGACATCCTCGATCGCATCCACATCCATCACGGCGAGCACCGGATGGCCGGGCACGTTGGGATCGCGCAGCGCGATGCGGCGCTTGCCTTCGATACCACTGACATCCTTGGCGAGGTTGACGATGGGCACCGGCCAGAACAGCCCATCGGTGGTGTGCAGCTTCTCGGCCACGCTCAGCGCGTCGGCCAGGTTCATATAGCCTTCGAGCGGATTGAAGTAGCCGCCGCCCAACATCACCGCGTTGGCTGCCGCAGCAGAATTGAGCAGCAGCGAGGGCAGCGTCTCCGCCTCCTTGGCCAGCGCTTCGCGACGCGCAGCATCATATACGTAGCGCGGCTTTAGCTCGTCCGAGCCATGCGGCTTGATCATCGTTTCCTCCAGGATTTTGTAACGAATGGCAGCGCCATCGCCGCCACTCCCAAGCTGCCTTATCCGGCCACCCGCTGGCTGTCGCGCTTGCCAATAATCCCGCGCGCCTCGAGCAGCTCCAACAGCGCCTGAACCTCCTCTTCCAGCGTCATCAGGTGACTTTTGAGGACCAGCTCAGGGTTGAGCGGGGGCTCGTACGGATCGTCGATACCGGTAAAGTTCTTGATCTCGCCCGCACGCGCTTTCTTGTACAGCCCTTTGGGGTCGCGCCTCTCGGCCTCTTCGAGCGGAACGTCCACGAACACCTCGATGAAGTCCATTCCGGAGGCCTCGTGCAACTGACGCACCTTGTCGCGATCGGCGCGATAAGGGCTCACAAAGCTCGAGAGAGTGATTACGCCGGTATCGACGAAAAGCTTGGCCACCTCGCCGATACGGCGGATATTCTCGGCACGGTCCTCCGCGGAGAAGCCAAGATTCTTGTTGATCCCCAGGCGCACATTGTCACCGTCCAACCGGTAGCACAGATGGCCGCGTTCGGTGAGCACTTTCTCCAGCGCCACCGCCACCGTACTCTTGCCGCTACCGGAAAGGCCCGTGAACCAGATTGTCGCCCCCTTCTGACCCAGCAACCGGTTACGGTCTTCACGGGTGACCTCACCTTCGTGCCAATGCACGTTGGTCGCCTTTTGGTCTGCCATCGGCTTATCTCCGTTATCTATCAGTGGGTTCCGCGGCGCCGATTATCGCGTTTAGGCGCGCAATACGCCACACCTAGCGCCCCAAAACGCCGACTGGACAACATGGCAATCGCACCGGAGGCAGCCCGACAAAGAGTTAGCGGCCTTACATCTGATGAGCGCCAATGGTATTTCGGGGCTCGCTCCCGCCATCCGCCCCGCAGTGGGGTGAGCTGCGCGCATGACAAGATGCGGGAACAATGCTCGTACCCCACGACATCGTTAAGTGAAATCCCCGGACAGGGGGCGCAGCGGCACCGAACCTGCAACTGCGTTAGCTGCACTAGTATCGACGCCCGCCCGGGCGGGCGCAATCGGTGCGCCGCGCGAGCTCCGGGCAGCGACGCCCAATCCCGGTCCCCGCCGTCTCAAATACGGCGCTCGGAATCTTTCCAATACTTCTGCCGCAGCTTGTTCTTGAAGATCTTGCCCATGCCCTCGCGCGGCATTTTGTCGATGAACTCGATGACCTTGGGGATCTTGTATTTGGCGATCCGATCGAGCAGAAAAGCGCGGATCCGTTGCTCGTCGGCCGGGTCTTCGGCCTCGACCTCGACCGCCGCCGCGACCGCTTCGCCGAACTCCGCGTCGGGGATGCCGAACACAGCGCAATCACGCACACCGGGGCATTGGAGCAGGACGGCCTCGATCTCGGCAGGATAAATATTCACACCGCCCGAAATGATCATGTCGCGCTTGCGATCGGTAATGAACAGGTAGCCTTCCTCGTTGAGGTGACCGATATCGCCATTGCTGATGTGTCCGTCGCGCTCGGCCGCGCGGCGCGCTTCGTCATTACCGATGTAAGTGAAGTCCGGCTGGTTGTCGTTGCGCACATAGAGCTCGCCGTCCTGTCCTGGCGGCAGCAACCGGCCCTCCTCGTCGTACACCCGGATAGACACGCCGGGCACCGGCTTGCCCACCGTGCCCGGATACTTGAGCCACTCCTCCGAACTGCAGCGGGTAACAAGGCCGACTTCGGTCGAACCGTAGGTCTCAGAAATGATGGGGCCCCACCACTCGATCATGCGCCGCTTGGTTTCCGGCGGGCAGGGACCCGCACCGTGTATGCAGGACCGCAGCGAGGAGAGGTCGTACTTCGCTTTGACCTCGTCCGGCAACGCCAACAGCCGAACGAGCATGATGGGCACCAGATTGACGTGCGTGATGCGGTGGTCCTGGATGATGCGCAGCATCTCCTCGGCGTCGAAGCGCGGCATCACGTTCAGATAGCTCGCGAGCGCGAACGCATTACGGCAGGTCGCATTCGGGCCCGCATGATAGAGCGGGCTGGCCAGCAGCGCGCGCATGCCCTCGGAGGTGCCCTGTATATACATACGCGACTTGAGCAGGCGCTCGCGCTCGGCCGCGTTCATGGGCTTGCGTTTCACGCCCTTGGGGCGCCCGGTGGTACCGGACGTGTAAATAATGCTGCCGGGCGAGGTCGGGCTGGGTTGCGTCCAGGGCTCGTGCGCCGCGATCCACTCCCACCAGCTCAGCATACCGGCCGGCACGCTGCACTCCTGCGGCGCGAGGCGGTACGCGCGCTGAATGTCCGGGGCAGTCGGAACGGCGACCAGCTTGATATCCGGCGGCAGCGCGGCTCGCACCCGCCGCAGCAGATCAGCATGCGCGATGAGCACCTTCGCACCGCAATCGGTGACGATGTATTCGACTTCCTCAGGCGTGAAGTGCCAGTTCACTGCGGTGGAATAAGCCCCGAGCTGGTCGCAGGCAAGCATCGCTTCGATGAACGCCAAGTCGTTGCGAAGCAATACCGCTACCGTGTCCCCCCAACCCACACCAAGACTTGCCAGCGCAGAAGCGCCACGGGCGGCATTGTCGAGCACTTGCTCGCGTGCAACGACGCGATCACCACACTGAACGACACACGTCAAAGCTCTCTCCTCCTGTGCTGTCGACCGAGAGTCCGGCCGCAAGGAATTTTGACTTCATCTTACAAATTTCTACTCTGAGGTCAAATAGCGAACCAGGACATGCCGCCAGGGAGCAAGAGCCCTAAGGAAACGGGACAAGATGAGTTGGCGAGGAGCTAGTCCTCTAGTACGCCGCCCCCAGCAGGAGCTTTGAGGCCATACGTTACGGCGAACCAAACCAATGCGCCCAACGCGCAGAAAACGAACACGCTCTGGACGCCAAAAGCGCCGAACAGCGCGCCGCCGACGACACCGCCGACGAATGCACCGAAGAACTGGCTGGTCGAATAGATCCCGAGCGCCGTTCCCTTGGACGCGGCTGGCGCGTAGCGCGAGACCAGCGAAGGCAGGGAGGCTTCGCAGATATTGAAGGCCGAGAAGAACAGCCACAACGCCGCCAGCAGCCAGATCGGATCCAGGCGCAAGGCTAGGGCCAGCCCCAGCTCGGCGATCGCCAGCCCGAGCACCACGAACGCCAGCACCCTATGCATCTGTCTACGCCGCTCGCCCACCGCCAGCACCGGCACCATAGCGACCACGGAAGCCAACAGCACCGGAATATACACCCGCCAATGCGCTTCATTAGGCAGCGAGAACCCATCTCGCAACGCTACCGGCAGCACCACGAAACTGGCGGTGAGAATCATGTGGAGAATGAATATGCCAACATCCAGGCGCGTGAGGTCGCGGTCGCGCAACACCACCCGCAACTGCTCGCGCAGCGGCACGGCCGCCTCTATCTGCACGGGCACAGGTTGGGGTACTACGGTATACATCACCACAATGCCTGCTAGCGCCAGTCCGGCCGTGATCCAGAACACACCGGAGAGGCCCCACCAGGCCGCGACCACCGGTCCGAGTACCAGTGCCAGCAGGAACGAGCCACCGATGCTCATGCCGATCACGGCCATGATCTTGGTGCGCTGGCTATCGCGGGTCAGATCGGCCGCTAGCGCCATCACAGCGGCGGCAATCGCACCGCTGCCCTGCAAAGCGCGGCCTACGATCACCCCATAGATACTCTCCGACACCGCCGCCAGCACACTGCCCAGCGCGAACAGCAACAGCCCAGCGACAATGACCGGCCGCCGCCCCCAACGGTCGGAGGCAAGCCCCAACGGTATCTGCAGACAAGCCTGAGTCAGACCATAGGCGCCTATGGCCAATCCGATCAGCATCGGCGTGGAACCGCTCAGATCCCCGGCGTAGAGCGCGAACACCGGCAGCACCAGGAACAGCCCGAGCATGCGCATGGCGAAGATCGACGCCAAACCGACGCTCGCTCGGCGTTCGAGCGCTGTCATTGAACCCAAACGGCGTGAATTGGTCGAATTCGTGTTCAAATGCGATTCCCGCCACGGCGTCCTCCCGCTTGGTGGACGCCATCATCGGCATGTGTGCCGACACAGCGCCGCCGTGCGCGGACCCCGTTTGATGCTGTGGGTGAAAATGGTGCGAGCTTGCTGTCCGGCCCTTGCCGGCGTCAGGACGATGGCAGTAACGGACATCCGCCGCCGCTGCCCGAGCCGCAAAGCACGGGCGCGGTGGGGTATATTACAGCCCGTGCCGGTGGCAAGGCCACTTTTCAGGACGGACGATGGCGGCAATGCGTGCCGCGCGGGAAAACGCCGAAAGCTGGTTTGGCGACCGAGCACGGGCTGAAGCGGTCGCCGACAAGACGGAAAACTGCATGGATACGATCCGCATACAGGGGGCGCGCACTCATAATCTCAAGAACATAGACCTTGAGTTGCCGCGCAATAAGCTCGTCGTCATCACCGGATTGTCCGGCTCGGGCAAGTCCTCGCTGGCGTTCGACACCATTTACGCCGAAGGTCAGCGGCGCTACGTCGAATCGCTGTCGGCCTACGCGCGGCAATTCCTCTCCATGATGGAGAAGCCCGACGTAGATCATATCGAAGGGCTATCGCCGGCCATTTCCATCGAGCAGAAGTCGACCTCCCACAACCCGCGCTCCACGGTGGGTACGGTCACCGAGATTTACGACTACCTGCGTTTGCTCTACGCGCGCGCCGGCACCCCGCGCTGCCCCCGGCATGGAACCAGCCTGGACGCCCAGACCGTCAGCCAAATGGTCGACCAAATCCTGGCGTTGCCCGAAGGCAGCAGAATGATGCTGCTAGCCCCCGTGGTGGACGATCGCAAAGGCGAGCATATCCACGCGCTCAACGAGCTGCGCGCGCAGGGATTCGTACGCGCGCGAATCGACGGTCATGTGGTGGAGCTGGACACCCCGCCGCCGCTGGACCCCAAGCGCAAGCACACCATCGAAGCGGTCATCGACCGCTTCAAGATCCGTCCCGAACTGGCGACACGGCTGGCCGACTCGCTGGAAACCTGTCTGCGCCTCTCGGGCGGCCTGGTGCGCCTGGCCTGGATGGACGAGCCCGAACGGGAAGAGCTGGTATTCTCCTCGCGCTACGCATGCCCGGTGTGCGGCTACAGCATCAGCGACCTCGAGCCAAGGCTGTTTTCGTTCAACAACCCCAAAGGGGCATGCCCTAGTTGCGATGGTTTGGGCGTGCGCCAGTTCTTCGACCCGGCACGAGTGGTCACACAGCCCCAGCTCAGCCTGGCCGCCGGCGCCATTCGCGGCTGGGACCGCCGCAACACCTACTACTTCCAGCTCATCACCAGCTTGGCCGAGGAGTACGAGTTCGACGTCGACACGCCGTTCGCCGAGCTGCCAGAGAAGGTTCAGAAGGTAATCCTCTACGGCAGCGGCGACGATGTGCTCACCTTCCGCTACATAGATCCGCGCGGCAAGACCAAACTGCGGCGGCACACCTTCGAAGGCGTGCTGCCCAACATGGAACGGCGCTACCGGGAGACCGAGTCCAGCCTCGTTCGCGAAGAACTGGCACGCTATCTAAGCAATCAGCCCTGCCCCAGCTGCCACGGCACGCGGTTGAACGAGGCGGCGCGGAATGTATTCGTGGATAACCGCGCATTGCCCGATGTCACCCGCATGCCAGTCGGGCAGGCGCTGACGTTCTTCGAAACGCTGTCGCTGACCGGTGCACGCGGCGAGATCGCTGCCAAGATCGTCAAGGAGATCAACCAGCGTCTGAGCTTTCTGGTCAACGTCGGACTGGAGTATCTGACGCTGGATCGCAGCGCCGATACGCTCTCCGGTGGCGAAGCGCAGCGTATCCGCCTGGCCAGCCAGATCGGGGCCGGACTGGTGGGGGTGATGTACGTACTCGACGAGCCCTCCATCGGACTGCACCAGCGCGACAACGAACGGTTGCTCAACACGCTGCGCCACCTGCGCGACCTGGGCAACACCGTGATCGTGGTCGAGCACGACGAGGACGCGATCCGCGCGGCCGATCACGTCGTGGACATAGGCCCGGGCGCCGGCGTGCATGGCGGCCAGATCATCGCGCAAGGCGATGTTCGCGCCATCGAGGCCAACAGCGCCTCGCTTACGGGGCAATATCTCTCAGGACGGCGGGAAATCGTGGTACCGGCGCAGCGCAAACCTGTCGACCGCTCCCGCATGCTGCGGCTCAAGAACGCTCGTGGCAACAACCTCAAGGGCGTGGATCTGGAGATCCCCGCTGGTTTGATGACCTGCATTACCGGCGTATCGGGCTCCGGCAAATCCACCCTGATCAACGATACGCTGTACCGCTACGCTGCTCGCGAACTCAATCGGGCGAACGAATCGCCTGCGCCGGCCGACGGGATCACCGGGCTGGAGTTATTCGACAAAGTAGTGGATATAGACCAAAGCCCCATAGGGCGCACCCCACGCTCCAATCCCGCCACTTACGCCGGACTGTTCACCGCGATTCGCGAGCTGTTCGCGGGCACGCCCGAGGCGCGGGCCCGTGGCTACCAACCAGGCCGTTTCAGCTTCAACATCAAGGGTGGTCGCTGCGAGGCGTGCCAGGGCGATGGCGTGATCAAGGTAGAGATGCACTTCCTGCCAGACATCTACGTCCCCTGCGACATCTGCAAGGGCAAACGCTATAACCGCGAAACGCTGGAGATTCGCTACAAGGGCAAGACCATCAGCGAGGTCCTGGATCTGACGGTCGAGGATGCGTTGGAGTTTTTCAGCGCCGTACCCGTGCTCAAGCGCAAGCTGGAGACGCTCATGGACGTGGGTCTGAGCTACATCAAGCTAGGCCAGAACGCCACCACGCTATCCGGCGGGGAGGCGCAGCGCGTCAAGCTCGCGCGTGAGCTCTCCAAGCGGGAAACCGGCAACACCCTCTACATTCTCGACGAGCCCACCACGGGCTTGCACTTCTATGACATAGAGCAGCTGCTTGCCGTGCTCCACCGCTTGCGCGACGACGGCAATACGGTGGTCGTTATCGAACACAACCTCGATGTCATCAAGACCGCCGACTGGATCGTCGACCTCGGCCCGGAAGGCGGCGATGGCGGCGGCCAGATCATCGCTGTAGGCACGCCGGAAGACATCGCGGAGGTCGAGGAGTCTTACACCGGCCGGTTTCTCAAGCCCATCCTAGCGCGCAGCCACAGCAAGCCCGCCAAGCGGGCATAGCGCCACTCCCCGTGGCGGCGCACCTTAGGCTGATTGGTGGAGGATAAAGAAAAGGCGCCTTGTGGCGCCTTTTCTTCAGCGAAGCTCCCGCTGAGCTTACGGCAGCAGGTGCTTAACGCCGTCGCGCTCTTCCTTCAGCTCCTGCTCCGTGATGAGCATGCGCTCGCGGCTGAACTCGCTGATCTCCAGGCCCTGAACGATCTCGTACTGACCGTCCTTCACCGTTACCGGGAAGGAGTAGATCAAGCCCGGCTCGATGCCATAGCTGCCATCGGACGGAATGGCCATGCTGACCCAGTCGCCCTCGGGCGTGCCCAGCGCCCAGGTGCGCATGTGGTCGATAGCCGCGCTGGCCGCCGAGGCGGCACTGGACTGGCCGCGCGCCTTGATGATCGCGGCGCCACGCTGCTGCACCGTCGGGATGAAATCGTTGACCAGCCATTCCTGGTCCACCAGGTCCTTGGCCGGCTTGCCGTTGACGGTCGCCTGGCTGATGTCCGGATACTGGGTGGCCGAGTGGTTACCCCAGATGATCATCTTCTTGATGTCGCTGGAGTGGCTGCCCGTCTTGGCTGCCAACTGCGCCAGCGCGCGGTTGTGATCCAAGCGCGTCATCGCAGTGAAGCACCGCGGGTCCAGATCCGGCGCGTTGCGCTGAGCGATGAGAGCATTGGTGTTAGCCGGGTTGCCGACCACCAGCACGCGCACGTTACGGGAAGCAACGGCATTCAGAGCCTTGCCCTGGACGGAGAAAATCGCCGCATTGGCCTCGAGCAGGTCCTTGCGCTCCATGCCGGGTCCACGGGGACGCGCACCCACCAGCAGCGCGTAGTCGGCATCCTTGAACGCCTCCTCGGGCTTATCGCTGACGGTGACGCCGGCAAGCAGCGGGAACGCGCAGTCTTCCAGTTCCATCACCACGCCCTTGACCGCCTCCAGCGCGGGAGTGATCTCCAGCAGCTGAAGAATGACCGGCTGATCCTTGCCGAGCATGTCACCCGCAGCGATACGGAACAGCAGACTGTAGCCGATCTGGCCCGCGGCCCCGGTCACGGCAACCCGTACAGGTGCTTTCATCGACGATCTCCTATAGATTCACTGTCGTTTATGTCCGGCCCAACCACCCCTTTTATATGGGCGGCGTCTCGCGCGACCGGCGCCTTCGAACGGCGGCGATTGTACCAGAACACAGGCACAGCCACAGGCCTGTATGCATAGTCATAACGGCATAAAACCCTTGATTGCGACTTGGTTCAGCGACCGTCACCCGCGCGCCAACCGGTGCACGGCAACCATGCAAGGCGCTGCTTCAACGCCAAAAAGCGCCAGCATGGGCGTTGCTGAAGCGCCGACGGCCGGTTGCACATCGCCCCATTGATGAGCCCCTAGCCCCCGGAACCGGGATTGGCTTTGCGAAAACTCTCCCAGAAGTGCTTCTGCAGCGCTTCCAGGCTGCGCAGATGCTCGGGCACCAACGGCTCCATCAGTTTGACAAGATCGGCCGCGTCCAGCCCGGCGAGCATTTTCTCTCGCAACGCCTGAATCAGCTCATCCTGAACCGGCGCAACATCCGGCAGGCCAAAGAACGCCCGCAACTCCTGCGGCGTACCGTCCAAATCCACCGTGATTTTCATCCGACAACCTCCCTGGGCGACTGCACCCCGTGCGCACGGCCCGATCTTGTGAAGTTTACGCCTTCCCTAGCTTGGGGCGTACCCCCAGGGGCGACGCGCAGAACGCATGGAATTATCCCAAGCCCAATCGGCACGCCCTCGATCCAAGCACGGAGGCGGCTTTGCGGTGAAGGACCGCTCCCCGCAAGAGGCATT
This sequence comes from uncultured Alkalilimnicola sp., assembly GCA_964460035.1. Classification (GTDB taxonomy): domain Bacteria; phylum Pseudomonadota; class Gammaproteobacteria; order Nitrococcales; family AK92; genus CAYWPG01. The sequence goes on along the minus strand of CAYWPG010000022.1, from coordinate 14,490 downwards.
CCTATAAGCCTGGAGACCCCTTTGTGGGAGTGCTCCGGGTGCCGGGACTTTTTCAGGGGACAGTGGCTAAGGCGGAGGTTCGCGGCCAAACGTCCGCTCCTGCCGGGACTCTGACCCCGGAGACGAGGATAAAGCCTCTCGGGAAACGCCTATGGGCGGCGAGGGGCCCCTAGAGTCGCCCGCCGCAGGCGGGGACATTCGCGGAGAATGGGGGGCTTACTTTATTTGTCCTTGGCCGATCAAAAAGGCGCTTGTCGGGGACAGACGGAGGAAGGTCGCGCCTGCTCTCAGGCGCATACTATGGGAGAAGTCAATCCGGTGCCGCGTCGAAGCGCCGACAAGCATCTCTCAAACTAGCACAAAAAGCGGAGCGGGAATCACCCCGCAGTGGAGCTCACCCAGAGCGAGCATGAGCGGCTTCTACCCACAAGCCGGTCCAAGGCACCAGCCGCGCCTCGCCCCGAATCTCTTCCGGCCAACCGCTGCAAAAGGAAAAGCCTTCGCCCCCAAAGCCCGCCACCCTGAGCTGGTCCTCTGTGGGCGTGACCACCCCTTGTGCGGATCTCCCCTGCAGCTGAGATCCATATTGTGGAGGTACGCTGCCCACCCAAATCCGGGCCGTGCAGTCGCCTCTACAGACGAGCCTGTCGAGCGGACATAAAAAAACCGGGGCGAACCCCGGTTTTTGCTTTCTAAAAACTATCCCCTACTCGGCGGCGCTGGCCTGCTCGCCGGCCGCTGCTGCTTCGGTGTCCGGACGATCAACCAGCTCAACATACGCCATGGGAGCGTTGTCGCCGGCGCGGAATCCGTACTTCAAGATGCGCAGATAACCGCCGGGACGGCTCTTGTAGCGTGGCCCCAGCTCATTGAAGAGCTTGCCCACCGCCGCCTTGTCCCGAAGGCGCGAAAACGCCAAACGACGATTCGCAACACTATCTTCCTTAGCCAAGGTGATCAGCGGCTCGGCTACGCGGCGCAGTTCCTTGGCCTTCGGCAGAGTCGTCTTGATAGCCTCGTGGGTCAGCAAGGACACCGCCATGTTGCGGAACATCGCCTGACGGTGGCTGCTGGTGCGGTTAAGCTGCCGCCCGGATTTACGGTGACGCATGATTGGTTTCCTTCAGTTCAATTCGTCCAGAGACGCAGCGCTCAGCCAGCAGCCTGGTCTCGGTCGCCCAACCCCGCAGGGGGCCAATTCTCCAGTCGCATACCTAGCGCGAGCCCGTGGGATGCCAGGACTTCCTTGATCTCGGTAAGCGACTTCTTGCCAAGATTCGGAGTCTTCAGCAGCTCCACTTCAGTGCGCTGCACCAGATCACCCACATAGTGGATGCTCTCGGCCTTCAGGCAATTCGCCGACCGCACCGTGAGCTCCAGGTCGTCAATCGGCCGCAGCAGCACCGGATCGACCTCCGGCTCCTTGCGTGCGGGCTCGTGCTCGATTTCGCCACCCTGCAGGTCCACGAAAATCGCAAGCTGATCGCGCAACAGGCCGGCAGCGAAGCGGATGGCTTCCTCCGGATCCAGCACCCCGTTGGTCTCGATATCCATGACCAGCTTGTCCAAGTCCGTGCGCTGCTCGACGCGCGCGCTCTCGACGTTGTACGCCACCCGCCGTACCGGGCTATAGCTGGCATCGAGCTGAAGCCTGCCGATCGGACGATCTTCTTCCTGCTCGCGCGCGGTCGCCGGCTCGTACCCACGGCCCTTCTTAACCCGCAGATTCATCCGCAGCTCGCCGGCCTTGTTCAGATGAGCGATCACCAGCTCCGGATTCTTGATCTCTACGTCGTGCCCAGCCTCGATGTCGGCTGCCGTGACCACGCCCGGCCCCTGCTTCACCAGGGTCAGCATCGCCTCATCTTTCGCATGCAAGCGCACCGCGAGATTCTTCAGGTTCAGCAGGATGTCGACCACATCCTCCTGCACACCTTCGATCGCGGTATATTCGTGCAATACCCCTTCGATCTCAGCCTCTACGACTGCGTAGCCGGGGATGGACGACAGCAGGACCCGCCGCAGCGCGTTGCCGAGCGTATGACCGAAACCGCGCTCCAGCGGCTCTAGTGTGATCTTGGCATGCCGATCGCTGATGGCATTGACATCAACGATTCGCGGCTTAAGGAAATCCTTAAACTGACCCTGCATGGGCACTTCCTCTCTCGATTCCTGCGGTGCGCGACAACGAACTCAACGAGTTCACGCCTTACTTCGAGTACAACTCGACGATCAGGTGCTCGTTAATGTCCGCGGAGAGGTCGCTGCGATCCGGTATATTCTTGAAGGTCCCTTCCATCTTCTTGGGGTCGACCTCCACCCAGCCCACGAAACCGTTCTGCTGGGCCATCTCAAGCGCCGCCTGAACGCGCAGCTGCTTTTTCGCTTTCTCACGCACGCTGATCACGTCACCAGCCTTAACCTGGTACGACGGAATGTTCACCACGCGCCCGTTGACCTCGATGCCCCGATGTCCCACCAGCTGGCGGGCTTCGGCGCGCGTGGAGGCAAAGCCCATGCGATAGACCACATTGTCGAGACGGCTTTCCAGCAGCTGCAATAGCACTTCGCCGGTAGCGCCCTTGCGCCTGGCGGCTTCGGCATAGTAGTTGCGGAACTGCCGTTCCAGGACGCCGTAAATCCGCCGAACCTTTTGCTTCTCGCGCAACTGCCCGCCGTAGTCGGAGAGGCGGCCGCGGCGCTGCCCGTGCTGACCGGGCGGTGTGTCCAGCTTGCACTTGCTGTCGAGGGGGCGAACGCCGCTCTTCAGGAACAGGTCGGTACCTTCCCGCCGGGCGAGCTTGCACCTGGGTCCAGTATAACGTGCCATCTATCGTCTCCCTCGCTCAGACGCGGCGTTTCTTGGGCGGACGGCAGCCGTTGTGCGGGATCGGCGTCACGTCCGAAATGTTCGTAATGCGGTAGCCCACGTTGTTCAGCGCCCGCACGGCCGACTCGCGGCCCGGCCCCGGACCCTTTACCCGCACTTCCAGGTTCTTGAGGCCGTAGTCCTGCGCGGCACGACCTGCACGCTCCGCAGCCACCTGCGCGGCAAACGGCGTGCTCTTACGGGAGCCGCGGAACCCGCTGCCTCCTGCGCTTGCCCAAGCAAGGGCGTTGCCCTGCCGGTCCGTGATACTAACGATCGTGTTATTGAACGACGCATGAATATGCGCTACGCCGTCCACCACGGTGCGCTTTACTTTCTTACGCCCGCGCGAACTGGTTGTCGGTTTCGCCATTGCCCAAATCCTACCGTTGCAATGCAGCTATGCTTGAATGCCGGTTACTTGCCGGCGCCGCGCCGCGGACCCTTGCGGGTACGGGCATTGGTGCGAGTGCGCTGACCGCGCACCGGCAGGCCGCGGCGGTGACGGATCCCCCGATAGCAGCCGAGATCCATCAGTCGCTTGATATCCATCGCGACGCTACGGCGCAAGTCGCCTTCCACCACGTACTTTCCAAGTTCGGTACGAATGGCTTCCAGCTCCTGCTCGCTCAGCTCGCGGATCTTACGCTCCGGCGCAATCCCGACGGCGCTGCAAATCTGAGCAGCTCGGCTGCGACCGACGCCATAGATATAGGTCAGTGCTATAACCGTATGTTTGTTGTCGGGTATGTTGACGCCTGCAATACGGGCCATAAACCCTCTCTCCCAGTCCGCTCGCGGAAAACCCGCAATGTTAGCTAATGTCGCCTCGCCCCAGCAAGCCGCGACTAACCCTGACGCTGCTTGTGCCGTGCGTCGCTGGTGCAGATGACACGCACCGCACCGTTACGCCGGATGATCTTGCAGTTCCGGCAAATTTTCTTAACAGAAGCACGTACCTTCATGGCTGCGTCTCCAAAACTCCAAGCACCGCGCCGGGAAAGGCGCGAAGAATAGCAAAGTTCGAGCCGACACGCGAGTAGTAAAAGCCTGTCGGCAGAGAAGTCTTAGCGATTACCGGAGAAACCCGGTGCCGCCGTGGCCCTTCAGGTTGGCCTTACGCATCAACGGCTCGTACTGATGGGACACCAGGTGAGCCTGCACCTGCGCCATGAAGTCCATGATCACCACGACGATGATAAGGAGCGAGGTACCACCAAAGTAAAAGGGCACGTTCCAGTACAAAATCAGGAACTCGGGCAGCAAGCACACTCCCGTGATGTAAATCGCGCCCGCCATGGTCAGACGGGTCATTACCCCATCGATATAGCGCGCGGTGTGCTCACCCGGCCGTACCCCGGGGATGAACGCCCCGGACTTCTTCAAGTTCTCCGCAGTGTCCTTGGCGTTGAACACCAACGCGGTATAGAAGAAGCAGAAGAAAATGATAGCGGCAGCGTAAAGACCGACATACAACGGCTGACCGGGCGACAAGGTGTTAGACAACTCGCCTAACCACCCAAGTCCGGGCGCATCGCCGAACCACTGCCCCACTGTCGCCGGAAACAGGATAATGCTGGAGGCGAAGATGGGCGGAATTACGCCCGCCATGTTCAGCTTCAAAGGCAAGTGGCTGGTCTGCGCCGCGTACATGCGCCGCCCTTGCTGCCGCTTCGCGTAGTTAACCGTAATCCGCCGCTGACCTCGCTCCACGAAGACCACGAAAGCCGTCACCGCAATGGCCAGCAGGAGCAACAGCAGGATCGCGCCTTCGCTCATCTCGCCAGTGCGCCCAAGCTCTAGTGTCCCGGCCAAGGCAGCGGGGAAACCGGACACGATGCCAGCAAAGATAATTATCGAGATACCATTCCCGATGCCGCGCTCCGTGACCTGCTCGCCGAGCCACATCAGGAATATCGTTCCCGCCACCAAGGTGACGGTACCGATGAAGATGAAACTCCAGCCGGGCATCATCGCCACGCCCTGCCCCTGCAGTGCGACGCTGATGCCTATCCCCTGCACGGTCGCGAGTGCGACGGTGCCGTAACGGGTGTACTGCGTAATCTTACGCCGGCCGCTCTCGCCTTCCTTCTTCAGCTGCTCCAGCGCCGGCACCGTGGCGCTGAGCAACTGCATAATAATGGAGGCCGAGATGTAAGGCATGATGTTGAGCGCAAAAATGCTCAGGCGCTCAAGGGCGCCACCCGAGAACATGTTGAACATGTCCAGGATGGTGCCCCGTTGCTGCTCGAACATGTCCGCCAAGGCAACCGGATCGATTCCGGGAATGGTGATGTGCGTTCCGATGCGGAACACCACAATCGCCATCAAGACGAACAACAACCGCCGGCGGATTTCCGCCAGCTTGCCCAGGCCCGCAAGAGAGCCGAGATTTGCGCCCGCTCTAGCCACCTTAGTCTTCTACCTTGCCGCCAGCGGCCTCAATGGCAGCGCGAGCGCCCTTGGTGACGCCAACGCCGCGTACCGTAACCGCCTTCGTCACTTCACCGGAGGCAATGATCTTCACCGTGCGCGCTTCCTGCGGAACGATCTTCGCCGCCTTCAGCGACAGAATGTCGATCACGTCGCCTTCCACCAGGCGCAGCTCCGATAGCCGCACTTCGGCACTGAACCGCGCCTTGCGCGAGCGAAAACCCGTCTTGGGCAGACGCCGCTGCAAAGGCATCTGGCCGCCTTCGAAGCCTGTCTTGTGGAAACCACCCGAACGCGAGTGCTGTCCCTTGTGGCCACGGCCGGCGGTCTTGCCATGACCAGAGGCGATACCGCGACCCACCCGCTTGGGAGGCCGTTTGCTGCCCTCGGCAGGCTTGATCTCGTTCAAGCGCATGCTCAAGCCTCCTCTACCGAAAGAAGGTAGGCGACCTTGTTGATCATCCCACGATTCTCGGGCGTGTCCGCTACCGTCACGGTATGACGAATACGACGCAGCCCCAATCCCGCAACGCACGCCTTGTGGCTGGCGATGCGGCCGTTCACGCTACGCACAAGCGTAACCTTGAGTTGCTTGTTCTTGCTCATGGTTTAGCCCGTGATCTCTTCGACCGTCTTGCCGCGCTTGGCTGCGACCCGCTCCGGGGACGCCATCGCGGTCAGACCGTTGATCGTCGCACGCACCACGTTCACGGGATTGCGGGATCCGATGGCTTTGGCCAACACGTCCTGCACGCCCACGACTTCGAACACTGCGCGCATCGCGCCACCGGCGATGATACCGGTACCTTCGGAAGCCGGCTGCATGAACACCTTGCTTGCGCCGTGCCTTGCGTGCACCGCGTACTGCAACGTGGTCCCATTGAGGTCGATGGTGCGCATGTTCTTGCGCGCCTTCTCCATCGCCTTCTGGATGGCCACGGGGACCTCACGCGCCTTGCCGTAACCAAAGCCGACGCGTCCGGCGCCATCGCCAACCACCGTCAACGCGGTAAATCCAAACTGCCGACCACCTTTGACCACTTTAGCTACACGGTTGACCGTGATCAGCTTCTCGCGGAGGCCGTCGCCACTCTGCGTGTCTTGAGTCGCCATAGCACTCGCCCTTGCTTAGAACTGCAGGCCGGCTTCGCGCGCGGCGTCCGCCAGCGCTTGCACCCGGCCGTGATAGCGGAAACCCGAACGATCGAATGCCACCTTAGTGACACCGGCCGCCTTGGCGCGCTCCGCAATGAGTTTACCCACTTCCACCGCCGCCTCGCGGTTGCCAGTGGATGCGAGCTTGCTGCGCAGCTCCTTCTCCACTGTCGACGCCGCCGCAATCGTGCGCTGCCCGTCCGGAGCGATCACCTGCGCGTAGATATGACGCGGAGTGCGGTGCACGCACAGGCGATGCACGCCCAGTTCGCGAATCTTCGACCGGGCTCGTAGAGCTCGGCGCAAACGTGCTGCCTTTTTATCCATAACCGCTACCTGCCCGAATTACTTCTTCTTGGCTTCTTTCATGATGACCTGTTCGCCGGCATAGCGAACACCTTTGCCCTTGTAGGGCTCCGGAGGACGATAGGCGCGAATTTCCGCCGCGACCTGGCCGACCTTCTGTTTGTCGATTCCCCGCACCACGATCTCGGTCTGGCTCGGGGTCTCTACGGTGATCCCGTCCGGAACCGGATGGTTCACCGGATGGGAGAAGCCAAGCGTTAGGTTCAGAACCTTACCCTGGGCCTGAGCACGATAACCGACACCCCGCAGCTCAAGCTTGCGCTCGAAGCCTTCCGTGACGCCGACTACCATATTGTTGACAAGCGAGCGCGTCGTGCCGGTAAGCGCGATCGCCTCCTTCTTGGAGGTGCGAGGCGCGAAGCGAATTTGGCCGTCCGCCTGCTCGACTTCGACCAACTCGTGCACGTCACACTCCAGGGCACCTTTCGGGCCCTTGATTTTCAACTGATTCCCGTTGACAGTGACTTCCACGCCCTTGGGAATCTGCACGGGTTTCTTGGCAACTCTGGACATGACGAAATCCTAGGTTAGAAGACGACGCACAAGACCTCGCCGCCATGACCCGCCGCCCGAGCGGCTCTATCGGTCATGACGCCCTGGGAGGTCGACACGATGGCGACGCCGAGTCCGCCCCGAACCTTCGGCAGAGACTCTTTGCCCTTGAAAATGCGCAGACCTGGGCGGCTCACCCGCTCGATGAACTCGATAACCGGGGCACCCTGGTAGTACTTCAGGCCAATCGTCAGAACCGCCTTGCGGTCCTGTTCCGTCACTTCGTACGACTCGATATAGCCCTCTTCCTTCAGTACGCGCGCGATAGCCGCCTTCAACTTAGAGGAGGGCATGCTCACCTGCGCCTTCTGGGCCGCTTGCGCGTTGCGGATGCGCGTCAGCATATCCGCGATCGGATCCGTCATGCTCATGCTGTTGCTACCTGAGTGCTAAGCGTGTGTCGCTGGACAGTTTCGAGCATTACCAGCTCGACTTGACCAGACCCGGGATTTCGCCGCGCATAGCCGCTTCACGCAGCTTGTTGCGGGCCAATCCAAACTTGCGATAGACGCCGCGAGGGCGCCCGGTAACGCGGCAGCGGTTACGCATCCGCACGGGGCTGGAATCCCGCGGCAGCTGCTGAAGCTTGAGCTGCGCCTCGTACCGCTCCTCGTCGCTGGCTTCGGGGTTGCGGATAATGGCCTTCAGCTCTTGGCGCCGATTCGCGTACTTCTTCACCAGTTGGGCGCGCTTGAGCTCCCGCTGAACCATCGATACCTTTGCCATTTCTGCCCCTTACTTCCGAAACGGGAAGTCGAAGGCCTCCAATAGGGCCATACCTTCCTCGTCGGTTCTTGCCGTCGTGGTAATCGTGATATCCATGCCCCGGATAGCATCGATCTTGTCGTAATCGATCTCCGGGAAGATGATCTGCTCGCGCACACCGAGGCTGTAGTTGCCGCGGCCGTCGAACGACTTCGGGCTGAAACCGCGGAAGTCGCGGATACGTGGTATAGCCACGTTGATCAGCCGGTCGAGGAATTCCCACATCCGCTCGCGCCGCAAGGTGACCTTGCAGCCGATGGGCCAGCCGTCGCGAATCTTAAAGCCCGCGATCGACTTGCGAGTGTAGGTGACAATCGGCTTCTGACCGGCGATCTTCGCCATGTCCTCCGATGCCGCCTCGATAACCTTCTTGTCACGCACCGCTTCGCCAAGACCCATATTCAACGTGATCTTGGTGATGCGCGGGACTTCCATGACGTTGGCGTACTGAAACTGTTCGCGCAGCGCCTTGGTGACCTCGGTCTTGTAGTACTCTTGCAGCCTGGCCATCACGTCACCTACGCGTCTACTAGCTCGTTAGTGGACTTGAAGTACCGTACCTTCTTCCCGTCCACAATTCGGAAACCGACCCGGTCGCCCTTGCCGGTGGCACGGTTGTACAGCGCGACGTTGGAGATGTGTATCGGCATCTCCTTCTCCACGATGCCCCCGGCGATTCCCCGCTGCGGGTTGGGCTTCGTGTGGCGCTTTACCATGTTGATATTGGCGACCACCACTTTGTCCTTCTCGGGCAGGACACGGATCACCTCGCCGCGGCGCCCCTTATCCTTCCCGGTGATGACGATTACTTCGTCACCTTTCTTAATCTTCCGCATGACGCTCTCCGCCTTACAGGACTTCCGGCGCCAGCGAGATGATGCGCATGAACTTCTCGCTGCGCAGCTCGCGGGTGACCGGGCCAAACACACGGGTGCCGATCGGCTGCAACTGGTTGTTCAGCAGCACCGCGGCGTTGCTGTCGAAGCGGATCACGGACCCGTCCTGCCGCCGTACGCCCTTGCGCGTGCGCACGACAACCGCGTTGTAGACCTCGCCTTTCTTGACGCGGCCGCGCGGAATGGCGTCCTTGATGCTCACCTTGATGATGTCACCGATGCGGGCGTAGCGACGCTTAGAGCCGCCCAACACCTTAATACACATTACTTGGCGCGCACCGCTGTTGTCGGCAGCGTCCAAGAGAGTCTGCATCTGAATCATGGCGCTTTACTCGCTTGCTTTCCGTTAATGTCGTCTGCCGACGGCTGCGACCAACCGCGCCTTAACTCGCGGCCCGCTCGACGACTTTGACCAAACGCCAAGTCTTGGTCTTGGACAACGGCCGGCACTGTTCGATCGACACGATGTCCCCTTCCCGGCACTCGTTGTTCTCGTCGTGGGCGTGCAGCTTAGTCGAGCGACGAATGAACTTGCCGTACAGCGGGTGCTTGACCAAACGCTCAACCCGTACGGTGATCGTCTTGTCCATCTTGCTGCTGACGACGCGACCGGTCACTACCCGGCTTGTCTGTTGCACTTCGCTCATTACGCCTCACCTGCCCTACGCTTTTCCCCGAGCACCGTCTTGATGCGAGCAATGTCGCGACGGACCTTCTTCATCTGGTCGGGCTTGCTCAGCTGACCGGACGCCTGCTGCATGCGCAGGTTGAACTGCTCCTTGAGTCGCTCGAGCAGTTCCTTGTTCAGCTCGGCGGCGCTTTTACTCCGAAGCTCTGAAGCCTTCATTACATCACCGTCCGTTGAACAAAGGTGGTCTGAACCGGCAGTTTGGCAGCGGCCAGACGGAACGCCTCCCGGGCCATCTCCTCCGAAACGCCTTCGATTTCGTAGAGGACACGACCCGGCTGAATCTTAGCGGACCAGTGGTCAACGTTACCCTTACCCTTACCTTGACGCACCTCAAGGGGCTTGGAGGTCACGGGAGTGTCCGGGAACACGCGAATCCAAATCTTTCCGCCACGCTTAACGTACCGCGTAATGGCTCGCCGACCGGCTTCGATCTGACGTGCGGTGATCGGCCCGCGGCTTACGGCCTTCAGGCCGAACTCGCCGAAGCTGACCTTATCGCCGCGGGTCGCGAGACCGGCGTTCCGCCCCTTCTGCTGTTTCCGAAACTTCGTACGCTTTGGCTGCAACATGGCGCTTATCCTTAACTTTTCGCGGCAGCGCGCTCGCCGCCTTTCGGCTCGGCCACGGTCGCGTCGCTCGCAATCACTTCGCCCTTGAACACCCAGACCTTGATGCCGATGACACCATAGGTGGTGTGCGCTTCGGCGAAGCCGTAATCGATGTCGGCACGAAGCGTGTGCAACGGCACCCGCCCTTCGCGGTACCACTCGCTGCGCGCGATTTCGGCACCGTTGAGACGACCGGCGACGTTGATCTTGATGCCCTGCGCGCCCAGGCGCATCGCGTTACCCACGGCACGCTTCATCGCGCGGCGGAACATAATGCGCTTCTCAAGCTGCTGGGCCACACCCTCGGCAACCAATTGGGCGTCGAGCTCCGGCTTGCGAATCTCTTCGATGTTGATGTGCACCGGCACACCCATGATCCGCGCCACCTCGGCCCGCAGGCGCTCGATGTCCTCGCCCTTCTTGCCGATCACCACACCGGGACGAGCCGTGTGAATGGTCACCAACGCGTTCTTCGCGGGGCGTTCGATCTTAATTTTGCTCACCGAGGCATGCGCCAGCTTTTCCTTGAGGAAGTTGCGCACGCGCAGGTCGGTGTTCAGGTAGTCGCCGAAGCTCGCGCTGTCGGCATACCACATCGACCGCCACTCCTCGGTGATACCGAGGCGAAAACCCGTGGGATGTACTTTGTGACCCATTGCGGCCCCTCTTTACTTCTCGGCGACAGTCACGGTGATGTGACTGGTGCGCTTCAGAATCCTGTTGGCGCGGCCCTTCGCCCGCGGCCGGATGCGCTTATAAACCGGTCCTTCGTCGACCACGATCCGCGCCACCTTCAGCTCGTCGATGTCCGCGCCTTCGTTGTGCTCGGCATTCGCAATCGCCGAGTCCAACACCTTCTTGATGATTGCAGCCGCTTTCTTGGGGCTGAACTCAAGGATCTGCAACGCTCTCCCTACCGGGAGGCCGCGCACCTGATCTGCCACCAAGCGTGCCTTCTGCGGCGACACCCGCGAGAACCTAAGTTTAGCCGCGACTTCCATCGCCAATACCCCTACTTGGATTTCTTGTCCGCCGCGTGCCCGCGGTAAGTCCGGGTAATCGCGAACTCGCCGAGCTTGTGGCCGACCATATTCTCGTTGATCAACACCGGTACGTGCTGACGGCCGTTATGTACGGCGATTGTCAACCCCACCATATCCGGCACAATCATCGAACGCCGCGACCAGGTTTTGATCGGTCGCTTACTGTTGGTCTCGACCGCCTGCTCGACCTTCTTCAGAAGGTGGGCGTCGATGAACGGACCTTTCTTAATCGAGCGTGGCACTGTCACCAACCCCTTCGTTTAACGTTTCCGGCCATGGACGATGAACTGCGTCGTACGCTTGTTCTTCCGCGTCTTGTGGCCCTTCGTCGGCACACCCCAAGGCGACACCGGATGGCGGCCGCCGGACGTGCGCCCCTCACCTCCGCCGTGCGGGTGGTCGACCGGGTTCATCGCGGCGCCGCGTACGGTGGGACGGATGCCCCGCCAGCGGCTCGCTCCGGCCTTCCCAAGTGCACGCAGCGCATGCTCGGAGTTACCCACCTCCCCGATCGTCGCTCTGCACTCGGCCAGGACCTTTCGCACCTCTCCCGAGCGCAGACGCAAGGTCGCGTAGGCGCCTTCGCGCGCGACCAGCTGAACGGAGGCGCCGGCCGAGCGCGCGATTTGAGCGCCCTTTCCGGGCTTGAGCTCGACGCAGTGGACCTGGCTACCTACCGGGATGTTGCGCAGCGGCAACGCATTGCCCGGCTTGATAGGCGCATCCGGCCCCGAGACGATCTCTGTACCGACCTCTACGCCGCGAGGCGCGATAATATACCGCCTCTCACCGTCCGCATAAAGTACTAATGCGATATTCGCGCTGCGATTCGGATCGTACTCGATGCGCTCGACCTTCGCGGGGATCGAATCCTTATCCCGCCGGAAATCGATGATGCGGTACCGGCGCTTGTGGCCGCCGCCCCTGTGACGCGTCGTGATCCGCCCAGCGTTGTTGCGACCACCGCTCTTGGAGCTCTTGTCGAGAAGAGGTCCGTACGGTTCGCCCTTGTGAAGATCCGGATTCCTCACCTGGACGACGAAGCGCCGCCCGGGAGACGTCGGTTTTGCCTTGACCAGTGCCATCGTATTCGCCCGTATCCGTTCCAGTACCAATCGCTGCCATTAAGCGCCGATAAGGTCGATTTCCTGACCCTCGGCCAGCGCGACGTAAGCCTTCTTCCAATTCGAACGGCGACCACGGATGCGGCCAAAGCCCTTCGTCTTGCCCTTGACGTTCACCACGCGAACGCCCTCGACCTTGACGTCGAACAGCTTCTCAACCGCTGTCTTGATCTCGTCCTTGGACGCATCTCGCGCGACCTTGAACACCACTTGATTGGCGGCGTCGGCGATCACCGTACTCTTCTCGGACACGTGCGGCCCGAGCACAATCTTAAAGACGCGCTCCTGATTCATCCCAGCCACTCCTCTACCCGCCGAACTGCGTCAACGGTCATAAGAACCTTTTCATGCCGCAGCAGCGAGACCGGGTCCAGGCCGATCGGATCACGTACGTCGACCTTGGGTAGGTTGCGCGAAGCAAGGTACAGGCTCTCGCTAACCTCGCTACAAACGATGAGCACGTCATCCAAACCCAGTGCGGTCAGCTTGCCGACCAGCTCCTTCGTCTTGGGATTCTCCACATCGAAGGACTCCACGACGACGAGACGGTCCTGCCGGGCGAGTTCCGAGAGAATCGAGCGCATCGCGCCCCGGTACATCTTCTTATTTACCTTCTGCTCGAAACTGCGCGGCTTTGCGGCGAATGCCACCCCGCCAGAGCGCCATAGCGGGCTGCGGATCGATCCCGCGCGCGCACGCCCGGTGCCCTTCTGACGCCAAGGCTTAACCCCGCCTCCGCTCACTTCGGAGCGAGACTTCTGCGCCTTCGTCCCGGCACGGCCGCCGGCCATGTAGGCCACGACCACCTGATGAATCAAGGCCTCATTGAACTCGCGCCCGAACGCGTTCTCGGAAACCGAAATCTTGGCGCCGCCCTGTACCTGCAAATCCATCAGCTTGCCCTCTTGTTACGGGCCTTGACCGACGGGCGGACGATCACGTCTCCGCCTTCGCTTCCCGGAACCGCGCCCCGCACCAACAGCAGGTTGCGCTCCGCGTCCACGCGCACCACTTCCAGGTTCTGCACGGTGCGCCGCACGTTTCCGAGATGACCGGCCATCTTCTTGCCCTTGAACACCCGACCCGGGGTCTGGTTCTGGCCGATAGAGCCGGGAACCCGATGCGACAGCGAGTTACCGTGGCTAGCATCCTGGGTGCTGAAGTTGTGGCGCTTCACCGTACCGGCAAAGCCCTTCCCCTTGCTGATCCCGGTTACGTCGACTTTCTGGCCAACCTCGAAGATATCGACTTTGATCTCGCCGCCGACTTCGAAGTCCCCTTCGCCATCCAGACGGAACTCCCAGAGGCCTCGCCCGGCCTCGACCCCCGCCTTGGCGAAATGCCCTGCCGCGGGCTTATTCACACGGCTGGGGCGACGAGTCCCGGTGGTAACCTGCACCGCGCGATACCCATCGGTCTCCTCGGTCTTCACCTGAGTGACGCGGTTCGGGGTCGCCTCGATGACGGTCACAGGCACCGACACGCCGTCTTCCGTGAAGACGCGCGTCATGCCGCATTTACGACCGACGATTCCGATTCCCATCGTTAACCTCTTCTAGAGACAGAGAGCACGCACCCTCGCAGCGCGAGGGCGGCTCCATCAGCGCCATTGCGCGTTAGTACAGCTTGATCTGGACGTCCACACCGGCAGCCAGGTCGAGCTTCATCAGGGCGTCGACCGTCTTATCCGTCGGATCGATGATGTCCATCAATCGCTTGTGCGTCCGGATCTCGTACTGATCCCGCGCGTCCTTGTTGACGTGCGGAGAAATGAGGATGGTAAACACCTCCTTCTTCGTCGGCAGCGGAATCGGGCCCTTAACCTGCGCACCGGTGCGCTTGGCGGTCTCGACGATCTCGCGCGCGGACTGGTCGATCAGCCGATGATCGAACGCTTTCAGGCGAATACGGATTCTCTGATTGGCCATGTCGCTTACTCGATAATCTTGGAAACGACGCCGGCACCGACGGTGCGGCCGCCTTCGCGG
>CAYWPG010000021.1:0-59245 GCA_964460035.1 uncultured Alkalilimnicola sp. | reverse complement strand
AAGTTGCCCTGGCCGTCGACCAGCATGTAGCGCAGCGAGAACGGCTGCGCCATGCGCACGATGGTGTCGTACACCGCCGAGTCGCCGTGCGGATGGTACTTACCGATAACGTCGCCGACCACACGAGCCGATTTCTTGTACGGCTTGTTGTAGTCGTTGCCGAGCTCGCGCATGGCATACAGTACGCGACGGTGCACCGGCTTGAGGCCGTCGCGCACGTCCGGAAGCGCCCGCCCCACGATCACGCTCATCGCGTAATCGAGATAGGACTGCCTCATTTCGTCTTCGAGGTTAACCGGAAGTATTTCTTTCGCGACACTCGACATCGGTGCTTGCGACCTCGTTCTGGAACCACTACGGTGGCCACCCCGGCACTACCCGTAGGCAACTGTAAGAAACGGTAAATTGTAACACACGGCGGGCTCTGTATGCGCTCTTGCCACCACAGCGAAAACGAAAAAGCCCCGCAATGGGCGGGGCTTTATGATGCTTGCCGGCGTTACTCGGCGCTCTTGCGAACGGCCTTGGTCACCACCACCGGTTCGCGCGGCACATCGCTGTGCATGCCGTAACGCCCGGTCGGCACCTGGGCGATCTTGTCGACCACCTCCATGCCCTCGACGACACGGCCGAACACCGCGTAGCCGAAGTCGCGCGCGCCGTGATCGAGAAAGGCGTTGTCGTTGAGGTTGATGAAGAATTGCGAGGTCGCGCTATTGATATCGGAGGTACGGGCCATCGACAGCGTGCCGCGCTCGTTCTTCAGACCGTTGTCGGCCTCGTTCTTGATCGGATCCTGCGTCCGCTTCTGCTGCATCTCCGGCGTGAACCCCCCGCCCTGGATTACGAAACCGGGGATCACGCGGTGAAAGATAGTCCCGTCGTAGAAGCCGGAGTCCACGTAGGAGAGGAAGTTCTCTACCGTTACCGGCGCCTGCTCTGGGAACAACTCGATGACGATATCACCGTGATTGGTGGAAAAGACAACCATGTTCTGCTCCTTCGAGGGCGCATTGCCCGATTGCTGACCAAACGCCGGCACAGCAATCAGCAGCGCCAACGCGAAGGCGGCAAAGATACCTGAAACGACCCTGTTATTCATGCTTGTTAGACTCCCTAACGCCCCTTGGGGGACCTTGCTCAGCGACGCACAAGCGCCGCCCACCAACCCCCTCCCGGCCCTGCCTCAGCGGCAGGCAAGTGCGTGACGCCAGACCCGTGCAGCACGGCTCTTCTGTACCTTGCTGACGAGCCGTCAGATCCTGCCCTCGGCGCGTTCTGTGACATCACACTCCCGTCGCCCGGCTTCCACCCACTCCTGGATTGCAGGAAGCGCGAGCACCCGATCGCGGTAAACGGCCGCCTCTCCCGCCAGCGCGACGCCGTAGGTCGCGCAGCGCAACGCAACCGGTGCGAACATCGCGTCGGCGATGGAGAAGCCGCCGAACAGCCACTCCCCCTGGCCGGCATACCGCTGCCGGCAATCCTGCCAGATCGCCTGCACACGGTCGACGTCTCTCTGAACGTCTTCCGACAACGGGAAGTCCCTGAGCTGGATACGGCAGTTCATGGGCAGCCCCTGACGCATGGCCAGGAAGCCCGAATGCATCTCCGCGCTAACCGAGCGGGCATGCGCACGTGCCGCCGCATCCTCCGGCCAGGCATGCAACTGGGGAAACCGCTCGGCCAAGTACTCGCAGATTGCCAGCGAATCCCAGATCACCGCGTCGCCATGAAGCAGCACCGGCACCTTACCGCTGGGGGAGTATTCGTGCAGCCGTTGCGCCGAGTCCCCGGCGTACAGCTGCAGGCGAATCTCTTCGAAGGGCAGCCCGCCCATCTTCATGAGCAGCCATGGCCGCAACGACCAGGAGGAGTAGTTCTTATTGCCGATAACCAAGCTCAATTGTCCCATAAGCCCTCCCTGCCGTCCGCCTCCAGGGGCCTCGCGCGCTCAGCCTCGCAAGGCTGCCATGCTGTCCAGGCTTGGCCGGTGCACGACCCCGCGCTCGGTCACCAGCACATCGATCAGTTCCGCCGGCGTAACGTCGAACACTGGATTCCACGCCGCCACCCCTTCCACCGCCATGCGTTGCCCCTGAACTGAGAGCAACTCGTCCTCCAACCGGCTTTCGATGGGAATGCTGTCGCCATCCTGCAGGTTCCAGTCGATGGTCGAGGTTGGCGCCACCACCATGAACTTCACGTCATGGGCGCGCGCTGCCAATGCCAGGCCGTAAGTGCCGATCTTGTTGGCAACGTCGCCATTGGCGGTAATGCGGTCGGCGCCGACGATTACCCACTTCACCTTGCCCTGCCTGAGCAGAAAAGCCGCGGCCGCATCGGCGATCAACCGTACCGGAATACCGTCTTGCTGCAGCTCCCACGCGGTGAGGCGCGCCCCCTGCAGCCAGGGTCGGGTTTCGTCCGCATAAACCTCGGTAATCTTACCTTGCGTATAGGCGCTGCGGATCACCCCCAAAGCGGTTCCATAACCCGCGGTGGCCAGCGACCCGGTATTGCAGTGCGTGAGCACCGCACCGCGCTCGTGGATGAGCGCCGCCCCCTGCTCTCCCATAAACAGATTGGCCGCCAGATCCTCTTCCTGGATCGCCCGCGCCTCGGCGAGCAGCGCCGGTTCCGGATCCGCATCGTCCGGCAACTGGGCCAGCCGTCGCTGCATGCGCGCCAGTGCCCAGTGCAGATTCACAGCAGTGGGGCGGGCAGCGGCCAAGCGCTGAATCTCCTCCTGCAGCGCTTCCCGCCAGCCTGCCGGGTCGCGGGCGAAGCAATCGCGCGCCCCGAGCACCACCCCATAGGCCGCGGCGATCCCGATGGCGGGCGCTCCTCGCACCACCATCTCGCGAATGGATTCGGCCACCTCTAGCGCGGAGTAACAACTGATATAGTCGGTGATCAGCGGCAGACGCCGCTGATCCAGCAGTCGCAGGTACGAATCGCTCCACTGGATAGGCCGCACGCTATCGTGGGCATTCATGATTTGGCCTCCCCTGCCTGCGGTGGAAAAAGTATAGTGTGCCACAGCGCCAACACCGGGGTAGCGCTTTTGCGCCGCCACTAGACAGCAAATCAACAAGCAATCGGACCAGCGACGAGGAAGGGTCCATGGAACAAGTCGACTCCATCATTCACGCACGTTGGGTCGTGCCGGTAGAACCGCATGACGTCGTGCTAGAGCAGCACAGCCTGGCAATCCGCGACGGCCGCATCGTCGCGCTGCTGCCTGAGCAGGAGGCCCGCGAGCGCTACTGCGCCGAGGTGACGCACGAGCTTCCCCGGCACGCTCTGATTCCTGGCCTGATCAACGCCCACACGCATGCCGCCATGAGTCTGCTGCGTGGATTCGCCGACGATCTGCCGCTGATGAACTGGCTGCAAGAGCATATATGGCCGGCCGAGCAGCGCCACGTCAGCGCCGAATTCGTGCACGACGGCGCCGAGCTCGCCATGGCGGAGATGCTGCTCGGCGGCGTGACCTGCTTCAACGACATGTACTTCTTTCCGGAAGCGACCGCCCGGGCCGCCGCCGCTGTCGGAATGCGCGCCAGCGTCGGCATGATCGTGATCGACTTCCCGAGCCGCTACGCGCAAAACGCCGAGGAATACCTAGAGAAGGGCTTGGCGCTGCACGACGAGTTCCGCCATCACCCGCTCATCACCACCATGTTCGCTCCTCATTCCCCCTACACGGTTGCCGAGCAGCGTCTCGAGCGCCTGCGGGTGCTTGCCGACGAACTGGATTGCCCCATCCACATTCACCTGCACGAGACAGCGGCGGAAGTAGAGCAAAGCGTGGCAGCTAACGGCGCACGACCGTTCGCCCGTCTCGACGCGCTGGGGCTGGTATCCCCCGCCCTGACCGCCGTCCATATGACGCAGGTGCAGCCGGAAGAAATCGCCCGCCTGGCCGCTGCCGGCGCCCACGTAGTGCATTGCCCCGAATCCAACCTTAAGCTAGCCAGCGGTTTCTGTCCGGTACAGGCCCTGATGGACGCCGGCGTCACCGTCGCGCTAGGTACGGACGGCGCGGCCGCCAACAACGACCTGGATATGTTCGGCGAAATGCGCACCGCGGCGATGCTGGCCAAAGCGGTCGCGGGCGATGCCGCAGCCCTGCCTGCGCATGCGGCGCTGCGCATGGCCACGCTCAACGGCGCCAGCGCCCTGGGACTGGCCTCCGTCACCGGTTCCCTGGTCCCTGGCAAGTATGCCGATGTCACCGCGGTCGATTTAAGCGGGGTCGGCAGCGAACCGGTCTACCATCCGGTGTCGCAGCTGGTCTATGCGTGCAATCGCAACCAAGTATCGGACGTATGGGTCGCCGGTCGCCACCTGGTGCGCGATCGCGAGCTCACCACGCTGGACCGTCAGGCCGTGCTGGAGAAAGCCCGCCACTGGCGTGCTAACATCGCGCAGGCCTGACAGCGGAGAACAGGAGCGATAGCGGCATTATGAGCGCGGCCAACGTTAACCCCACGGAAGTTGCAAAATTCGACGCTGCGGCCTACCGCTGGTGGGATCCGGAAGGCGAGTTCCGCCCGCTGCACGAGATCAACCCGCTGCGGCTGGATTACATAGAACGCCGAGCCGGCTTGAAGGATCGCGAGGTCCTGGACGTTGGCTGCGGCGGCGGGCTATTGGCCGAAGGCATGGCTGTGCGCGGCGCGCGAGTGCTGGGCATAGACATGGCCCCAACAGCGCTGGAGGTGGCTAGACTGCACGCGCTGGAAACCGGGGTGGAGCTGGAATATCGCCAGCAGACGGTGGAGAGCCTGGCAGAGGAGCGCCCCGGCAGCTTCGACGTGGTCACCTGCCTGGAGATGCTGGAGCACGTGCCCGATCCAGCCTCCGTGGTCACCGCCTGTGCCCGGCTGGTCAAGCCCGGCGGTAGCGTGATCTTCTCTACCATCAACCGCAACCCCAAGGCCTATCTGTTCGCCATAGTCGGCGCAGAGTATTTGTTGCGGATGCTGCCCGTCGGCACCCACGATTACGCCCACTTCATTCGTCCCTCGGAACTGGCCGCCTGGGGACGGCAAGCCGGCTTGAGGTTGGAGGACGTGACCGGAATGACATACAACCCCTTGACCCGACACTACGCGCTCGGCCGCGATGTCGACGTCAACTACCTCGCTCACTTCCGCATGACTGCCTAAGGTGGGACCTGATATGCCGCAACCGCCGGCCGCTCAGGCCCTTCTGCTGGATCTCGACGGAACTTTGCTGGACACCGCTCCCGATCTGATCGGCGCCCTCAACGCGCTGCGGGACGAGCATGGGCTGCCGGAGCTGCCCGCCGGGCATCTGCGCTCGGTAGTCTCGCATGGCAGCGCCGCGATGGTGCAACGAGGTTTCGATCTCGCCCCAGGCAGTGCCCATTTCGAAAGCCTGCGACTGCGCTTTCTTGAGCTTTACCGCGCCCGGGTGAGTCAGGCGACGCGGGCGTTTCCGGGTATAGACGACCTGCTCGAACAGCTGGAAAACGCAGGCATACCCTGGGGTGTAGTCACTAACAAGCCTGGCTGGCTCACTACGCCGCTGCTAGAAGATCTGGGCTACAGCGGGCGAGCGGCCTGCGTGATCGCCGGCGACACGCTGCCAGCGCGCAAGCCCGACCCGGCTCCCATATTGCTCGCCTGCGAGCAGCTCGGTCTGCCGCCCGCCAAGTGCATTCTGCTGGGCGATGCCGAGCGCGATATCGAAGCGGGGCGCCGCGCCGGGGTGCTGACGCTGGTCGCCCTGTTCGGCTACATCAGCGGCGAGGACCACCCCCAACGCTGGGGGGCTGACGGCGTGGTCGGCCATCCCCAGGAAGTGCTGTCCTGGCTGGATACTGCCCCATTGAGGCAGCTGGCCGACGGCCCGACGGTGCGGCGCGCATGAGACATCGGCTGCCGATGCCGCGGACCAGCCCATCCTGCATTCGACGAGGAGAAGCCGCAATCGCGGCTTCCAGCTGCGTAGGGAACCGTGCGCTGTCATGACACCCTTGGAGTATTGCCGGGAAAAGGCCGCGCCTGCCGGCTCGAACGCCTATTACTGTATTTACTTCGCCGATCCTCGCCGCCAAGCTGCGCTCACTGCCCTGTTCGCGCTGCGCGCTGAAATCGTCGAAATCAGCAAGGAAGTGAGCGACCCCAATGTGGGCTTGGTCAAGCTCAATTGGTGGCGCGAAGAGCTGGACCGTACCTACGCCGGCACAGCCCGCCATCCGGTGGCGCAAGCATTGCAGGAGCCGGTGGCCGAGTTCGGGCTGCCTCGCGAGCCGTTCGACGACTTGCTGGCCGGTGTCGAGATGGATCTGGAGTACGGCAGTTATCCGAGCTTCTCCCAGCTGGCCGTGTACTGTCATCGAACGGGCACCGCTTTCGCGCAGTTGCTGGCCACCGTATGCGGTTATGAAGATAAGGCGACGCTGCGCTTTGCCCATCACCTGGGCATGGGACTGCAGCTGATGCAGCAGCTGATGCACGTACGTCGTGACGCACGGCGCGGCCATATCTATATACCCGAGGATGAGCTGGCGGCCGCGGGAGTCGCACGCAGCGAGCTGCTGGCCGACCGTACCTCTGAGCGGTTGAGCAAGCTGTTCGCCCAGCAAGCCGAGCGGATTGAGAACTTCTTCGATCAGGCCGCGGAACAGTTGCCGGCACAGGACGCCTGGGCGCAGCGCAACGGCTTGATCCTCGCCGATCTCGATCGCGCGCTGCTCGCCGAGATGCGGGCGGATGGCTTCCCGCTGCTGGAGCGCGCCTATCACCTCACCCCTATTCGCAAGCTGTGGCGTGCCTGGCGCACGGTACGGCGCCAAAAAAGCTATAAGAGAGCCTCCGTATGAGCGATGCCATTCACCGTATTCCTGCCGATTACCGTCCCGCGCCCGATTTTCTGCGCGACCGTGTGACCCTTATTACCGGCGCCGCGGACGGTATAGGCCGGGCGCTGGCCATTGCCGCGGCCGCACATGGCGCCACCGTGGTCCTGTTGGACAAAAACGTGCGCAAGCTGGAGCTGGTGTACGACGACATTGAGACCGCGGGCGGCCCGCAACCGGCGATATACCCGCTTAATCTGGAAACTGCCACGCCCGAACATTACGAAGAGCTGGCCGCCACACTGGAGCGCGATCTCGGCGGCCTGGACGTGTTGATCCACAATGCGGCCAGCCTCGGCAAGCTGGCTCAGGTCGACCACATCAATGTGGGCGTGTGGTTCAGCACGCTGCAGATCAACCTGACGGCACCCTTTCTGCTCACGCAAGCATGCCTGCCCCTGTTGCGCAGATCGCAGCACGGGTCCATCCTATTCCTTGCAGACCAAGTCGGCCGGGCGGGACGCGCATATTGGGGAGCCTATGGGGTTTCCAAGTTCGGTCTGGAAGGCTTGATGCAAATCCTTGCCGCGGAACACGCGGGCAGCTCCAATATCCGGGTAAACAGCATAGATCCGGGCGCGGTGCGGACTGCCTTGCGGCGCGCCGCCTATCCGGCCGAAGACGCCTCGCTGTTGCCGCAGCCGGAAGCGGTGGTTGGAGCGCTACTGTACCCGCTTACGCCCGAAGGCAGGGAGCTTCATGGCCGGCAGTTGCAGGTGGAGGAGATAAAGCCTTGACGCCGGCTGTGCACGCGCCCACGGTGTCGCTAGACCACGTGGGCGCGATCAGGGATCAAAACACCGATAACAAAAAGGGCACCGCATGGAAGAAGCCATCAGTCTCGAGAAGGTAATCGAATCCGATTACGCCATAGCGCTGCTGGAGACCGCCGAACCGGAGCGATTGCTTAGCCTGTTCAAGCGTCTTACGCTGACGACCGGCCGCGCGATTTATGACTGGAGCCCCGAGCACGGACTCTACCGCCTGGGCATCGAACACATTTTCATTCCCCGTACGCGGGCTCCGGCCGATGCACTGGCGTACATCCTCAGCAGCCGCCACTACGGCATCTATCTCCTGCGCAATTTCGAAAGCGCGCTCGCCAAACCGTCGATTCAAACTCAGCTCGCCCAACTGGCAGCTAAAAAGGACGGCGTGCGCCGCCTGGCGCTGCTGCTCGGGGAGAACATCGCGATTCCGGAGTCCCTGCAGGGGCACATCGCGCGCGTGCGGCACCAGGTTCGCGACCGGCGCGACACCAGCGCTCGCGGCTAATAACGTCGCCTGCGGGGCCGTTTCCTGGCTCCCGCGGGCGCTTTCCCAGGCGCGGCCAGGTTCACTCGTTCGTACAGCAGCCGCACCGCCCCGGGGGAAAGCTCCCGAGTATCGCCCCGGCTCATGTCGCGCGGCAGCTCGATAGGCCCGAAACGAATTCGAATCAGACGACTGACCTTCAAGCCTTGCGATTCCCACAAGCGGCGCACCTCGCGCTTACGCCCCTCCCGTAGAACCACCCTGAACCATTCGTTGGCGCTGCCCTCGCTGATGGGCTCTATCCGCTCGAAACGGGCCAGGCCGTCTTCAAGCTGCACGCCCGTGGTCAGCGCCTGCATCATCTCCGGCGTCACCTCGCCGAATACCCGTACGGCATACTCTCGATCGATGCCGTACGACGGATGCATCAGGCGGTTGGCCAGCTCGCCGTCGGTGGTAAACAGCAGCAAACCGGAGGTATTCACGTCAAGCCGTCCCACCGAGATCCAGCGGCCGCTCTCCAGCGGCGGCAAGCGATCGAACACCACCGGCCTTTGCTGCGGATCGTTTCGGCTGGTGATCTCCCCCACCGGCTTGTAATAGATCAGCACACGCCGCTCGGGCTCTTTGAGCGCCTCCACCTTGAGCGGCCGTCCGTCGACTTCGATACGCTGGTGCGGCCCCACACGGTCGCCCAGCGTAGCCAGCTTTCCATCGACTTTAATGCGACCGGCGGCGATCCACTGCTCCATCTCTCGGCGCGAACCTATTCCGGCGCGCGCCAGCACTTTCTGCAGCTTCTCGCTCACTTTTTCTCTTCCTCCGCTCCCGCGTTCGGCGCGGGCGGCAACTCCTCGGGGAACTTCAAATCCAGCTCCAGATGCAGATCGTCCACATCGCGCAGTGCCGCCAGGCTAGGCAGCTCGTCCAGACTCTTGAGGTTGAAGTAGTCAAGAAACTTGCGCGTGGTACCGAACATCGCCGGCCGCCCCGGCAGGTCCCGGTGGCCGACCACACGAATCCATTCGCGCTCCTGCAAGGTACGCATGATCTGGGTGCTTACGCTGACGCCGCGAATATCCTCGATTTCCGCACGCGTGACGGGCTGGCGATACGCAATAATGGCCAGCGTCTCCAGCAGTGCGCGAGAATAACGGCTGGGACGCTCTTCCCAAAGGCGCTGCACCCACGGCGCGAGCTCGCGGCGCACCTGAATGCGGTAACCGCTGGCCACCTCCGTAAGCTCCATTCCCCGATTGGCGTAATCGTGTGCCAACTCGGCCAGCGCTCCCCGCAGCGCCTGCCGATCCGGCTGCTCATGCTCCGAGAACAGGCTCAACAGCCGGTCCAGGCTCAACGGCTCCCCCGCGGCCAGCAAAGCGCCTTCAACGATGTTCTTAAGACTGGGAGTCATGCTCACTCGACTTTGGTCTTCAGATAGATCGGCCCGAAAGGTTCGCTTTGCACCAGGTCGACCAACGATTCCTTGATCAGCTCTAGAATGGCCAGAAAAGTCACCACCACACCCGCACGCCCTTCCTCGACGCGGAACAGATCGGTGAACAGTGTGAAGCGGTCGGGCCGGAGCCGGCTCAGGGTTTCCGTCATGCGCTCACGTACCGACAAGGCCTCGCGCTGCACCTGATGGTGAGCGAACAGCTCGGCCCGCGCCATGACGTCCGCCAGCGCCATCAAAAGTTCCTTGAGACTGACCTCGGGCTCGAGCTTGCGCAGTTGCCGCTCGGGCGCCTCCGCCGAGGCCGGGAAGATGTCCCGCGCCACGCGCGGCAGGCGGTCCAAATCCTCGGCAGCCGTTTTGAAGCGCTCGTACTCCTGCAGCCGGCGCACCAGCTCAGCTCGCGGATCCTCGTCCTCCTCGCTGGCGCTGGGCGGCCGCGGAAGCAGCATGCGCGACTTGATCTCGGCCAGCATGGCGGCCATCACCAGGTACTCCGCGGCCAGCTCCAGGCGCACGTCCTTCATCAGCTCGACGTATGCCATGTACTGACGCGTGATCTCGGCGATGGGGATATCGAGAATGTCCAGGTTCTGCCGCTTGATCAGATACAGCAACAGATCGAGCGGCCCCTCGAACGCCTCGAGGAAGACCTCCAGCGCATCCGGCGGAATATAAAGATCATGCGGCAGCGAGGTGACCGGCTCGCCCCGAACTACCGCGATCCGTTCGACGACGGCCGCCTCGGCGGCATCGACGGCCGCATCGTCCATTGTGCCTCCTGCAGGCGTGCTAGCGATATTCCAACCCCATAGCGGCACGCACCTCGGTCATGGTCTCGCGGGCCACGGAACGTGCCGCTTCCGTGCCCTCCGCCACTACGCTGCGCACAATGCTGGGATCGTCCTCCAGCTCGCGAATCCGCTCCTGGATGGGCGCCAATTCCTTCTGCACCGCCTCGATTACCGGCGCCTTGCACTCCAGGCAGCCGATCCCCGCACTGCGGCATCCCTGCAGCACCCAATCCTGGGTCCCCTGATCGGAGTAGGTCTTGTGGAACTCCCACACCGGACACTTGGTCGGTTCCCCCGGATCGGTGCGCCGCACTCGCGCCGGATCGGTAGGCATGGTGCGGATCTTGCGTTCCACTTCTTCCGGCGGCTCGCGCAACGCAATAGTGTTGTTATAGGACTTCGACATCTTCTGCCCATCCAGTCCGGGCATGCGCGATGCCGGGGTGAGCAGCGCCTGCGGCTCGGGCAGAATATTGCGGCTACTGCCGTCCAGGTACCCGAACAGCCGCTCGCGATCGGCAAGAGTGATGTTCTGCTGATCTTCCAGCAGTGCCCGTGCCACCTCCAGCGCCTCGTGATCGCCCTGCTCCTGGTAGCGCTTACGCAGGCTGGCGTAAAGCTTGGCGTTCTTCTTGCCCATCTTGCGCACGGCCGCTTCCGCCTTCTCCTCGAAATCCGCCTCGCGGCCGTACATGTGGTTGAAGCGGCGGGCGATCTCACGGGTGATCTCCACGTGCGCGATCTGATCGTCCCCCACCGGCACGGCATCGGCCTTGTAGACCAGGATGTCGGCGCTCATCAGCAGCGGGTAGCCGAGAAAACCGTAAGTGCTCAAGTCCTTGTCCTTGAGCTTCTCCTGCTGATCCTTATAGGTGGGCACGCGTTCCAGCCAGCCCAGCGGGGTGATCATGGACAGCAACAGATGCAGCTCGGCATGTTCCGGGACACGCGACTGCAAGAATATGCGCGCCAGATTCGGATTGACGCCGCAGGCCAGCCAGTCCGTTACCAGGCTCCAGACATTGCGCCCCAACACCTCGCGCTCGTCATAGTGCGTGGTCAGCGCGTGCCAGTCGGCCACGAAGAAGAAACACTCGTACTCGTGCTGGAGTTTAATCCAGTTCTTCAGCACCCCATGGTAATGGCCTAGATGCAGACTGCCAGTCGGTCGCATGCCCGAGAGCACGCGGCTTTGGCGCGACATGTGGGTATTCAACGTGCCTCCTTCAGATTCCGAGTACGCTTGCGATGGCCCTTATGATAGCGGATACCGCCGTCAGCAACAGCGCAAGTAACGCTCTTTGTACCCCATGAAAAACCGAACAGCCGGCTAGGACGCGGCTCCTGTCCGACGATAGCGCGCCCTGGCACACAATGAGTACGAGCGCGGCTCAGCGCTCGAACACATCGGCATCCCCCACGCCACGCCGCAGCACCACCGGCGCATCGCCGCACAGATCCACCATGGTACTGGGCTCCAGCCCGCCTATCCCGGAAGCGATGATCAAATCGACCTGTTTTCCCAGGCGATGGCGTATCTCTTCCGGATCGGTAAGCGGCTTGTCATCGCCCGGCAGGATAAGACTGGTGGTCATCAGCGGCGCGTGCAGCTGCTCCAGCAGTGCATGCGTGATCGCATGGTCGGGCACCCGGATACCGATGGTCTTGCGCTTCGGGTGCTGCAGCATGCGCGGTACCTCGCGGGTTGCGCGCAGTATGAAGGTGTAGGGCCCGGGAGTGTGGGCCTTCAATGTCCGATAGGTCTGATTATCGACTCTGGCATAGGTAGCGATATCGGACAGGTCGCGGCATGCCAGGGTGAAATTATGCCGCTCGTCCAGGCGCCGAATAGCCCGGATCCGGTCCAGCGCCGCCTTCTCGCCCACGGCGCAGCCTAGCGCATAGGTGGAGTCCGTCGGATAAACGATAACACCACCCCGCCGCAGGACATCCACTGCCGCCGCGAGCAGACGTGGCTGCGGATTCACCGGATGAAGCTCGAAATACTCGCTCATAGCCGTTCTGCCTCGTCCAGCCCAACACGGCAGCCAAGCAGACCGGCCAGTGCCAACCAAGCGCCGATGGGGCGTGATTAAACGATTAACGCACGCGGTGCGCACATTTTATTACCTGAGAGGCGATTCCAGTAGGTGGCCCGGACCACGGCGGTCTCGGGCCTGCCCGCCTGACAGGGGAAGGTGATTAGCTATGCGCTTCCGCACGTTTCGCTAAGACCTGCCTCATACGGTTGTGCTAAGCTCCCGCTTACTGAACTCTACTGGGGTCATCGAGCACCGGTTGCGCATCTGCGCCGACTCTGCCTCACATGCAGCGTCTCGATAGCTGCTGTAGCGGTTTTTCAGCAGCCTGGTAGACTCGCAGCTTGCATGCCGGCACCGCGAAACCGGCCTACACGGAAGACGAATGCTTTACGCGATCATCAGCACCGACGTCGAAGACAGCCTCCCGCTGCGCGCCCAGGCACGTCCCGCTCACTTGGCCCGTATTCAGCAACTGCAGGAACAGGGGCGCCTGCTGCTCGCCGGCCCGCTGCCTGCCATCGACAGCCCCGACCCGGGACCGGCCGGCTTCACTGGCAGTTTGATCGTCGCCGAATTCGACTCCCTCGCCAGCGCCCGTGCCTGGGCGGAAGCCGACCCTTATGTCGCTGCCGGCGTTTACCGGGAGGTGGTCGTAAAACCGTTCAAGAAGGTGCTGCCATGAGTACTGATCGCATCCGACTCATCGAAGAGCGTGTGCGCGCCGCGATGGCGGTGCAGGAACTGGAGATTATCGACGACAGTCACAAGCATGCCGGACATCCCGGCGCTGCCGCAGGCGGCGGTCATTACCGCCTGATGGTCGTCAGCCCCGATTTTGCGGGCAAGAGCATGATGCAGCGTCACCGCATGATATATGCGGCCTTAGGCGATGCAATGCGCAACGATGTCATCCACGCCCTCAGCATCAGGGCGCTCGCACCGGACGAATAATACCGCTCCGTTTGACCCATCCCTTGAATGAAGGACTAAGCATGAAGAGACAGTACACGCTCGCGCTGGGCCTGGCCATCGCAGTGAGCCTGAGCGCCTGTGCGCAGGGCGAGAACGGCGCCGGCAACCGTACCGCCGAGGTCATTTCCAACGCGCCACCGCTGGCCAGCGTCAACGGCCAGGCCATCACTCAGGAGCAGTTCCAGTTTCACCTGGAGCGCCGTACTCACGGCCAGCCTTTCCGGGCAAGCGCTGCGGACCGGCAGATGCTTCTCGAGGAGCTGGTAGACCTCGCACTGCTCTCCAGCGCCGCCGAGGCGAAAGGCCTGAGCCGCGATCCGGTTATCGCCGGCCGCCTGGAGAATCTGCGCAGCGCGGTGCTAGCGCAAGCCTACGTCGAGCAGGTCGAGCAGGAAGGCATCAGCGAGGAAGAAGTCCGTGCCGAGTACGATCGTCGCTTCGGCGGCGAGCAGCATCTCGAGTACAGCGCCCGTCACATCTTGGTGGAGTCCGAAGAAGAAGCGCGCAAGCTGATCGAACAGCTGCAAAGCGGCGCCGACTTCGCCGAGCTCGCGCAAGAGCACTCCGAAGATCCCGGCAGCGCTCCGCGTGGCGGCGATCTGGGCTGGTTCCAGGCGAGCGACATGGTAGGCCCCTTCGCCCAGGCGGTGATGGAACTCGAGCCCGGACAGCTAACCGGCGAGCCGGTCGAAACGCGTTTTGGCTGGCATGTGATCCGACTGGAGGAAACCCGCGAAGCGACCCCGCCGGAGTTCGAGCAGGTGGCCGGCGAGCTGCGCCAGATGCTGGCTCAGGAACGCCTGGAGAACGAGCTGGAACGGCTGCGCGGGGAGGCCACGGTGGAGATTCATCGCCAGCCCGACTAACGAAGGCCTATAGCAGGCTGGAATTGTTCTTCGCGGTATCGGCTCAAGCCGGTACCGCGACAGCGGCTACTCTGCGAGCAAGCTCAACAGGGCTTGCTCATCCAGTATCGGCACTTTCAGGCGTTCGGCCTTCTCGAGTTTGGAACCCGGGTTGTCGCCCGCTACCACGTAATCGGTCTTGGCCGATACGCTGCTTACGACGCGGCCGCCCGCTGCTTGAATACGCGCCTTCGCTTCCTCGCGCGTCAGGGTAGGCAACGTGCCGGTCAGCACGAAACTCTTGCCCACCAGCGGCCCCTTGGCCGGTCGCTCCACCTTCTCCCATTGCACGCCCGCCGCGCGCAGCGCAGCGATGACCTCGCGATTATGGGGTTCGGCGAAGAAGTGAGCGATGCTCTGGGCAACCACCGGACCTACGTCGGGCACCGCCTGCAGCGCCTCCTCCGAGGCTTCCATCAGCGGGTCCAAATCGCCGAAATGCTGCGCCAGCTGCGCCGCCGTCACTTCACCGACCTGACTGATCCCCAGCGCGTAGAGAAAGCGGGCCAGCGTTGTGTTGCGCGAGCGGTCGATCGCGGCCAGCAGCTTGTCGGCCGACTTGTCTCCCATGCGCTCCAGGCCGGCCAGACGTTCGTGCGATAAGGAATACAAATCGGCCGGGGTACGCACCCATCCTTTGTCCACCAACTGGTGCACCAACTTCTCGCCCAAGCCTTCTATATCCATGGCGCGGCGCGACGCGAAATGGAGAATCGCGCCCACCCGCTGCGCCGGACAGAACAAGCCGCCCATGCAGCGGTGAGCCGCCTCGCCGTCCAGACGCACCACCTCGGAATCGCACACCGGGCAGCGGGCAGGCATCTCCCATGGCTGGCTGTCCTCGGGCCGGCGCTCGCTGACCACGGCCATCACCTCGGGAATCACATCGCCCGCCCGGCGTACCAGCACGGTATCGCCCGGCCGCACATCCTTGCGCCGCACCTCGTCCAAGTTATGCAAAGTAGCGCGACTGACGGTAACCCCACCGACCACGACCGGCTCCAGTTCCGCCACCGGCGTGAGGACCCCGGTGCGTCCCACCGATGCCCAGATGCGGTCCACGCGCGTAGTGGCTTCCATGGCCGGCAACTTGTGGGCGGCGGCCCAGCGTGGCGCGCGAGCCGTCACTCCTAGCTCGTCGCGGGCAGCGAGATCGTCGACCTTGTACACCACCCCATCGATCTCGAAGGGCAACTCATCGCGCTGCTCCACCAGCCGTCGATAGTACTCCCGGCAGCCGTCTATGCCCTCCACCCGTTGGATCTGGTCATAGACCAGGAAGCCCCATTCGCGCAGCCGCTGCAACACTTCCCAGTGCGTGCTGGCAATGGCCGAACTGCTTTGCCCAGTGCCGAATGTGAAAAAGCTGAGGGGACGCGCTGCGGTGATCCGCGGATCCAACTGGCGCAGGCTACCGGCCGCGGCGTTGCGCGGATTGGCGAAAGTCTTCTCCCCCTGCTCCAGACGCGTTGCGTTCAGCCGTTCGAAGTCGGCCCGGCGGATAACCACCTCCCCGCGCACCTCGAGCAGCGCGGGCCAGCCCTCCCCTTGCAGCCGCAGCGGAACGGTGCGTATGGTGCGAATATTGGCGGTAACATCTTCGCCCACCTGGCCGTCGCCGCGCGTGCCAGCCTGTACCAGCACGCCGTCCTGATAGCGCAGATTGACAGACAAGCCGTCCAGCTTGGGTTCGGCGACATAAACGACCTTATCCCGGCCCAAACCCTCGCGCACGCGGCGGTCGAACTCCTGCAGATCCTCGTCCGAGAAGATATTCTCCAGCGACAGCAGTGGCTGCCCATGACGTACCTCGCCAAAGGCCGCTAGCGGCGCGGCGCCCACGCGCTGCGTGGGCGAATCGGGCGTAATCAGCTCCGGATGCGCCGCCTCCAGCTCCTGCAGCTCGCGTAGCAGCTGGTCGTACTCGGCATCCGCAATCTGCGGATCATCAAGCACATAGTAGCGATAGTTATGGTAATTGATGAGCTGCCGCAGCTGCGCCACACGCTCAGCAGCACCCGCCGCCGTCTCGCCGACCATGCCTGTCGCCCCCTTAAGTCAATCCTGAGTCAGATGGCCCCGCGTCTTGCTCGGCCTGCCGGCAGCCCGTACCCCGAACCGCCGACAGCCGGACGTCCCGCGTCGCAACGCCAACGCCGCCAAAGCCGGGAACCGCCAATACGGAATTACCGCTGCTGCCTTTGCCGGGCCTTTAGATGAGCCTGGCGGCGATACTCCCGCAGTTCTTCACGAATGTGCTCCACCGCCTGCTGCGTCAAATTGCAGCGGCGGGCATCCAGCAGCGTCGCACCCAGCATCTCCGCCAGGCTACGGGCGGTCGCGTGCATTTGCTCGAAAGCTTCCAGGCCATCGAAAGGCGCCGGTAGCTGCATGAACAGAGCAAGTCCAGGCGAGCGCATTGCTTCGAGATTATCCACATCGAACCAGCCCGGCTCGATCATGCTGGCGGCGCTGAAAAGCGGACGCTCGCTGTGATTGGATTGAGGGAAGCGGTGAAATATGCGGTGCTCGCCGAACACCATATTCGCCCCTTCCAGCGCGCGCACCAGATCCTCGCCGCGGTACATCACTCCCTTGGGCCCGGCGACATGGATCACGATTACTTTTTCCTCGAGCTGCGGCGACGATTCGGCAGCCGGCGGCTCCTTGGCACGGGGCTTCTCCGCGCGCACCGTGCGCTTCTCGGCAGCCGGCTCCGGCGCATCATCAAGCGGCCCAGGCAACGGCCCCTCATCCGGATCGACCGGGCTGATGTCGCCAATGCTGGCGTCAAGGTTACGTAACGCCGTATCGATATCCGGCTCGTTCGCGGGTTTCGCACGCGCACGCCGCGGCCCGTTGTGGCGGTACTCCTGCCAGCGCGCGTAGCCGTAAATCCCGGCGATAACGAGCGCGCCGATAACGAGTAAAAACCAGCGTAGTTCGTCCATGCGTCTCCTCGTTCTTCATTCACCCGGCACAGCTATACCGCCGCCAACTTGACCGCCTCGGCAACGTCCACTGCCACCAAGCGCGATACCCCAGGCTCGTGCATGGTAACCCCGGTAAGATGCTGGGCGATTTCCATGGTCGCCTTATTGTGGGTGATGAAAATGAATTGTACCCGCTGCGACATCTCAACGAGCAGATTGCAGAACCGGCCTACATTGGCCTCGTCCAGCGGCGCGTCGACCTCGTCCAGCATGCAAAACGGCGATGGGTTCAGCTCGAAGATGGCAAACACCAGCGCCACCGCCGTCAGCGCCTTTTCGCCGCCCGACAGCAAGTGAATATTGGTGATTCGCTTGCCGGGCGGGCGCGCCATGATGGACACCCCGGTCTCCAGCAAATCGTCGCCGGTTAGCTCCAGATACCCTTGTCCGCCCCCGAACAGGCGCGGAAATATGCGCTGCATTCCGGCATTGACCTTGTCGAAGGTATCCTTGAAACGCGCGCGAGTTTCGCGGTCTATGCGCCTGATAGCGGCCTCCAGCGTCTCCATCGCTTCGGTAAGGTCATCGAACTGCCGGTCCAGATAACCTTTGCGCTCTTCCATGGTCTGATACTCGTCGATCGCCGCCAGGTTGATCGGCCCCAGCCTCGCTATGCGCTCTTCCAGTTGCTGCAAACGCCGCTGCCATGCCGCTTCCTCGGCATCTGCCGGCATCCCGGCCAGTACCGTCTCGAACTCCAGCCCCAGCTCGCGCAGCCGTTCCTGCTCGCCTTGATGCCGCACCTTCAGCTCCTGGTGCTTCAGGCGCAGCTCCTCCAGCTCCTGGCGCAGCCGCTGCACTTGGCGATCGGCCTCGATGCGGCTCTGCTCCAATTCGCGCAACCGCGACTCCAGGTCGCCCAGCTGAGCGCGCGCCTCGGCCAGCTCCTCCTCCACGCGCAGACGCTGCGCCAGCACCGCCTCACGTTCGCGGCCGAGCTCCGCCTCCGGGTCGCCCTGCTCGGCCAGCGCCTCGGCCAGCTCGTCCCGCTGCTCGATCAAGCGCGCCAGCTGAGCGCGCAGACGCGCGGTCGCTTCCTCCAGCGAGCGGCTGGCCGTTCGCGTGCTTTCAATTTTCAGTGATACCTCGTGATGAGCTTCGCGCTGCTCTTCCAGGCGCTCCCGGCAATCGCTCATGCGCTCCTGCAATTCGGCACGCTCGTGCTGCAGCTGTTCGCGCCGCCCCTCCAGCTCTTCGGCCCTTTCCAGAGCCTCCTCCAGCCGCCTGCGCGCCTCGCGCACTTCCTCTTCGCTGCGACCGACCTGTTCCATCAGCTCGTCGGCCTCTTCGTCCAATCGCTGACGCCGCTGCTGCAGATCGAGCAGGCGGCTGCGGCGGCTCTCCAGCTGCGCCGCGAGCGCGGAGCGCCGCCGCTCCATATCGTTCAACTCGGTGGCGAGCGCCTCGCGCCGGTCCTGCGCATCGTCCAGCTCGCGCTGGGCCTGCTCGACCTGCTCGGCCAACTGCGCAAGCCGCTCCCTGTCGTCCTCCAGCGCGCCACGCAGGGCCTGCATTTCCCGTTCGCGCGCCAGAACGCCGGCACCGTCTTCGCCGCCCTGCAACTGCAGCCAGTGGCGCCCGAGCCAAACCCCATCGCGAGTAACGATGCTCTCGCCGTCCTTTAGGGTGCTCTGCAGCTCGACGGCATGGGACAGATCCTCCGCCCAATAGACGCCGCCCAGCAGTTCCGCCACCGGCCACGAGGCTTTGACCTTGCTGGCCAGCAAACTCGACGCCGCGGGGGCGGTCGTGCCCACCGCGCGCTGCAGCAGCGTTACCTGCCCCTGCTCCAGAGGCGGGTATTCGCGTCCACCAAGCGCCAGGTCGTCCACACATACGGCTTGCAAACGCTCGCCTAGCACGACTTCGACGGCGCGCTCCCACCCCGGCTCGACTTCGATCATGCGTGCCAGGCGCTGACGCTCCGCCAGTCCCAGCGCACTGAGCCAGCGAGCTGGGCCCTCGGAACCATCCAAAGCCCCCTGTTGAAGCGTCTCCAGCGAGGTCAGGCGTGCCTGCTTCTGCTGCAACTCGCCACGCCCCTCGCTGAGCTCATCGCTCAACTCGTCGTGGCGCTGGCGCAGTTCTTCCAGGCGCGCCTGCACTTCCTCCAGCTGCTCCTGCAAGACAGCGGCTTGTTCGGCGAACTCCTGTTCTTCCTCTGCAAGCTGCTCGATTTCCTCCTCGAGTCGCGCCAAATCGATAGCGTCGCGTTCCTCTTCCAAACGCGCGCGCCGTCGCATCAAATCCTGCGCGCGGCGCTCCAGCTGTTCGATGCGGGTGCGCTCGACCTGCGCGGTGCGCAACGGCTCGGCGGCGTCTTCGTTGAACTGCTCCCAGCGCAGCTGCCAATCGTCCAGGCGCTCCTGAATCTCATTAACCGCGGCACTGGCCTCCAGTTCCGCCTCCCGCCGCGCCTCCAGTTCGGGTTCCAGCTCTTCCAGCTGAGCCGCCAGCAGCTCGAGCTTCTCTTGATCCTTGGCCAGCTCCTGCTCCGCGGCTGCAATCGCATCCTGGTTGCGTTCCAGGTCGCGCTGATGACGCCCGCGCAACTCGCGTTGATGAGCGATTTGCTGCTCGATGCGCGCGATCTCGCTGCCCAATGCGTAGTAACGCCCCTGGATCTCGTTCAGCAGCTCGCTACGCTCGGCATGCGCCTCGCGAACCGCCTCAATGTCGCGTTCGGCTTCGCGCTGGGTCGCGATGCAACCTTCCGCAGCGGTCTCGCGCTCGGCCAATTGCTGGTTCAGCTCCGCCAACTGCTCTTCCAGCGCACGCTGACGCAGCGCCACTAGCTCGCCCCGGCATTGCCGCTCTTCGGCGCGCAAGGCTTTGTAGCGCTCGGCGACTTCCGCCTGCCGCTTGAGCTTTTCGAGTTGGCGGCTGACCTCCTCGCGCACGTCGTTGAGGCGCTCGAGATTTTCCCGCGTGTCGCGGATGCGACGTTCCGTCTCGCGGCGGCGCTCCTTGTACAAGGAAATTCCCGCCGCTTCCTCCAGGTACACGCGCAGCTCCTCAGGCTTGGCTTCCACTACCCTGGAGATCATTCCCTGCTCGATGATGGCGTAACTGCGCGGTCCCAGACCGGTGCCCAGGAACACATCGGTGATATCGCGCTTGCGACAGCGGGTACCGTTGAGGTAGTAGGCGGACTGCCCCTCGCGGTTGACCTGTCGTTTGACCGAGATCTCGCTGTAGCTGGCGTACTGACCGCCCAAGGCGCCGTCGCGGTTGTCGAACACCAGCTCCACCGACGCCTGGCTCACCGGTTTGCGTGTTGCAGAGCCGTTGAAGATAACGTCGGTCATGCTCTCGCCGCGCAAGTGCTTGGCCGAGCTCTCGCCCATAACCCAGCGCACGCAATCGATGATGTTGGACTTACCGCACCCGTTAGGGCCCACAATGCCGATCAGCGCACTAGGCAGCAGTACGGTGGTGGGATCGACGAAAGATTTGAACCCGGCAAGTTTTATTTTGGTCAGGCGCATCGCGGGAGAATTCCCATCGGCTTCGTCCGAGTTTGACGTGGGCGGCTTCTAGGCGGCCGCCGCTTCGCGGCCCACCCCTGCAGACCGCTACATGGGCCAGGCGCAGGAGCGTTACGTTCACGCGCGGCACCCCACTGTGCCGCCCATTCCCGGCGCTGAGCACCCGACAGTTTACTTATGGTCTCATCATAGCCCGGAGCCGGCAGACTGCCGTGACAGGGTTCAGACTCGGCAAGCACCGCAACCGCCGCTAGCGTACCGGTACAGGACATTGCGGACCATGCGCGGTAGAATCGGCGCCTCATTATCACGTCACTCTCTGTCCTTGGAAAGCCATGTCCACACAACCGAGCAAGGCCCTGGAAACCTTCCCCAATCCCAATCCGGAGCGAGACTACACGATTCGTATCCGAATCCCGGAGTTTACCTGCTTGTGCCCCAAGACAGGACAACCGGACTTTGCCACGCTCTATATCGACTACATTCCCGAGCAGCGCTGCGTGGAGCTCAAATCGCTCAAGCTGTACATCTGGTCCTTCCGGGACCAGGGCGCCTTCCACGAAGCGGTCACCAACGAGATCCTGGGCGACCTGGTGCGTGCGCTCGACCCGCGTTTCATGCGCGTGCGCGCCGAGTTCAACGTGCGCGGTGGAATTTACACCGATGTGATCGCCGAGCACAGAGCCGAGAGTTGGGTGCCGACACCTCCGGTCACCTTGCCCTAATCGGCCTCGCCTGGCGGCAAGGCGCCGATCGGCGCGGCGGCCCACCCGGCTTGTTGCCAACATCGTGCTCGCGCCGCGCCAGGTGATAGCCGCAGCACACTGCGCCTGCCGACCGGTTCTGGAACGGTCTGCCCCTTCGGTGCGATCCTAGCGCGAAGTAAGCAGAACGATGGGGAGACTTGCAACGCTTGCGTTGCACATTCCTGCCGGCGCGGCAGCGCCCCGCGCCGGCTCTCCTTGTGCCCCCACCCCACGCGACGCTCAGATCCGAAAAGGAAGCGTAGTACGACCTGATCAAGCGGGCTCAGGTCGTGAAGAACCGCGCCATTCTTTCGACGCCTTCCTCCAAGTACTGCAGCTTACTGGTATAAGCGAAACGGACATGCTGCGCCTCCCGGTGGCTACCGAAATCGCGTCCCGGAGTAATCGCCACCCCTTCCTGTTCCAGCAAGGCCTGCGCCAGCTCGAAGCTATCCCCTGGCCACAGGGCGCTGCAATCGGCGTAGAGGTAGAACGCACCCTGCGGCGTGATCGGTATATCGAAGCCAAGGCCGCGCAGCGCTTCTATCAGATAATCGCGACGCTGAACGAAGGCCTGCCGCCGCAACTCAAAAATCTGCTTTGCGGCCGGGCTGAAACAGGCCATGGCCGCATGCTGCGCTGGCGTCGAAGCAGCGATGAAGACATTCTGAGCTAGTCGCTGCGCCGGTTCTATGTACTCCGGCGGCACCACCAGCCAGCCCAGACGCCAGCCGGTCATGCCATAGTACTTGGAGAAGCTGTTGACCACGAAGGCACCGCTCCCCGCCGCGGTGGCCGCTGTCACGTCATAGGTCAGACCATGATAGATCTCGTCGACGATCAAGGCGCCGCCCCGCTCCCGGCACAGGTCCGCAAGGCTCGCCAACTGCGTCGCGCCCAGCACCGTGCCGGTGGGATTGTTCGGCGACGCCACCATCAGCCCGGCACAGTCATCGTGCCAGGCCTCCGCCACGGCCTCCACGCTGGGCTGATAGTCCGTTTGCGGCCCCACCGGGATGCTCTGCGGCACGCCGTTGAGCAGGCGTACGAAATGCCGATTGCACGGGTAGCCGGGGTCGGGCATCAGAATGGATTTGCCGGGGTCCAGCACCAGTGCCAGCGCCAGCAGCAGCGCTCCCGACCCGCCGGGCGTGACGAACACCTGCTCGGGACGAACCGCAACCTCATACTCGCTGTGATAATGGGCCGCAATGGCCTCTCTGAGCGCTGGCAGCCCCGCAGCCGGCGTGTAGTGCGTATGCCCCTCCCGCAACGCCTTGGCCCCCGCCGCCACTATGGGCTCGGCCGTCATGAAATCCGGCTCGCCAATTTCCATATGCACTATGGACCGGCCCATGGCCTCCAGCTCGCGGGCGCGGGCAAGCAGGCTCATGACGTGGAACGGCTCTATATGAGCCAGGCGCTGGGCAAGCAGAGTAGGAGTAGATGGCATAGTGACGGCATCCTGCAGCTGAGGGTCGCAAACAGTTTAACCGGTTAGAGGAAAGGTTTAACTTTATGCGGATTCAGCCGGATCTTCGATATGAGCTCCGATACGGACAGCGCCATCTACAAAGGCCGTTTCGCCCCTAGCCCGACGGGGCCGCTGCATTTCGGCTCGTTGGTAGCGGCCCTGGGCAGTTACCTGCAAGCCCGCAGCAACCAAGGCCTGTGGTTGCTGCGTATAGAGGATCTGGACCCGCCGCGCGAGCAACCCGGTGCGGCCGACGAGATTCTACGTACGCTGGACCGCTTCGGTTTCGAATGGGACGGCCCCGTGGTCTATCAGAGCCAGCGCCACGAGGCTTACGCAGCCGCCTTGGAATCGCTCCGCCAGTCGGGCAAAGCGTACCCCTGCGCCTGCAGCCGGAGGGAGATTCAACTGCGCGCCCGTATCGGCAGCGCCGGTCCCGTCTATCCGGGCACCTGCCGCGCAGGGCTGCGCGGACGCGCCGCCCGCGCTTGGCGAGTCCGCAGCGATGGGCCCGCGATACGCTTCGAGGATGCCGTTCAAGGCGCTGTGGTCTGCGATCTGGAACAGGAAATCGGCGACTTCGTCATCCGCCGCGCCGACGGCTATTACGCCTACCACCTGGCCCTGGTGGTGGACGACGCCCAGGCGCAAATCACCGAAGTCGTCAGAGGGCAGGACCTGCTTGCCTGTAGCGCGCCGCAGATCCATCTGCAGCGCCTGCTGGGGCTACCCACCCCGCGCTACCTGCATCTCCCTATCGCCGTGAACGCGCAAGGTCAAAAGCTCAGCAAGCAGACCTACGCGCCGGCTATACGGCACGAGCACGCCGCCGAACTACTGGTGGCGGCTCTCGACTTCCTTGGCCAGACACCGCCCCGCGAGCTGGCGAGAGCATCGCTGGCTACCGTGTGGGAGTGGGCACTTGCCAACTGGCGTACGGCCGCGATTCCACGCCAGGCCAAGCAGTTAGCCAATGCTAACGCAGCCCATCCAGGCGACTGACATGCGCCCCGCCGGGCCGGCTCGTACCTTCCGCGTGGGCATTGACGCGAAGTGCAATGCCCATAAAAACGAACTATAGGAACTGTAGGACCGGTAGCGGGCTGCCCGCCCGGAGACCGGATCGTCAGTCCGCCTTCGCCAAGCGGGTTCGGCGCAACATCGCAGTGGGATTGCGCGCTCGTGGGAAATTCCATGGCCCGGAGCAAGGGGTCTGGCGTACATGACCAAAGCCTTTCGCACCCGGGAGGGGGGTGTTCCCACAGCGACTTTATCCTCGACCGGTGGGAAGACTCCCCCGTGAGAGGGGATATCCGCGCTGGACTCGCGTCTGCAAGGGGCCTCGTCCGGCATGCCAAGACGCGGCAAGCTTATCGGCTCCCATACGGTAACCGGGGCACTAGGAAACGACGGCTACGTGCATTATTTCATGCGTTGCCGAAGACGAAGATGAGATCTGGCGGGGTAGAGAACCAATCCTGGCCGATTGTCCCCATATGGGCACTGAAGAGATCTCGCGGCCCCCATCACAGGAGGTGGCGCCAGCACCGCCGACATGCCGCCGCAACGTTCTGTCCGAGAGCTCGAGACCGACATGCCGACAAGCGGCGTCAACGCCGCTAACGCAGCGGGAACTGCGCACATAGCCGACCTTCAGTGAGGCGATGCGAGTTTGCCAACCGGTGTCTGCAGGGCTGCTGTCGGCCTCGAGTCGTCCGATGCAGCCCAGGCTCAGGGATACGGTCGCTACCGCGGCCCAGGATCGAACAGCCGCAGCACATGGAAGAAGTTGGGAGGAGAACCACATGTCCGAGACCATGCAAAACACCGTTCCAGCCCAGGGGCAACACGCACATCTGTCGGCAGCAGACTATCAGACCATGTATCGGCGCTCGCTGGACGAGCCCGATGCATTCTGGGCCGAGCAAGCCGAACGTTTTCTCACCTGGTTCAAGCGCTGGGATCGTGTGCAGAACAGCGACTTGCGCGCAGGCCGCGTCCGCTGGTTCGAAGGCGGCCAGCTCAATGTGAGCTACAACTGCCTCGATCGGCATCTGGAGACACGCGGCGATCAGACCGCCATCATCTGGGAAGGCGACGAGCCGGGACAGCACAAACACATAACCTATCGCGAGCTACACGCCGATGTCTGCCGCTTCGCCAACGTGCTCAAGGCGCGCGGCGTAACCAAAGGCGATCGGGTATGCATCTACTTGCCGATGATCCCCGAGGCTGCGGTGGCCATGCTGGCCTGCACGCGCATAGGCGCGATTCACTCGGTGGTGTTCGGCGGCTTCTCACCCGAAGCGCTCAAGGATCGGATTCAAAACTCCGAGTGCCGGACCCTGATCACCTCCGACGAGAGCGTGCGCGGCGGCCGCCACACGCCGCTCAAAGCTAACGCCGACAAAGCCGTGCAGGAGTGCCCGAGCATCCGGGAGGTGATCGTGGTGCGCCGCACGGGCGGCAACATCGACTGGACGGAGGGGCGCGATCTGTGGTGGCACGATCTCATGGCCTCGGCGGACGCCCAATGCGAAGCCCAGCCAATGGATGCCGAGGATCCGCTGTTCATTCTCTACACCTCGGGTTCCACCGGCAAACCCAAGGGCGTGCTGCATACCACCGGCGGCTATCTGCTGCAGGCGGCGATGACGCACAAGTATGTGTTCAACTACCAGGATGGCGACGTCTACTGGTGCACGGCCGACGTCGGCTGGGTTACCGGCCACTCATACATCGTCTACGGACCGCTCGCCAACGGTGCGATTACGCTGATGTTCGAAGGCGTGCCGACCTATCCCGATGCCAGGCGCTTCTGGCAGGTGATAGACAAGCACCAAGTCAACATCTTCTACACCGCGCCTACGGCCATTCGCTCGCTCATGAGTCAGGGCGACGAGCTGGTCAAGCAATCGTCCCGCAAGAGTCTGAAGCTGCTGGGCACGGTCGGAGAGCCGATCAACCCCGACGCCTGGAACTGGTACTACCGTGTGGTTGGCGACAGCCGCTGCCCGGTGGTGGACACCTGGTGGCAAACCGAGACCGGCGCCATCATGATTGCCCCGCTACCGCACATCACGCCGCTCAAACCCGGCTCCGCGACCTTGCCTTTCTTCGGCGTCGAGCCGCAACTGGTGGACAACGACGGCAACGTGCTCGAGGGTGAAGCCGAGGGCAATCTGGTCATCAACCGCCCATGGCCCGGGATGCTGCGCTCCGTATACGGGAACCACCAGCGCTTTATCGATACCTACCTCTCCGCCTATCCGGGCAAATACTTCAGCGGCGACGGCGCCCGCCGGGATGCCGACGGGTACTACTGGATTACCGGCCGCGTAGACGACGTTCTCAACGTCTCCGGTCATCGCATGGGTACCGCGGAGGTTGAGAACGCGCTGGTGCTGCACCCCAAGGTTGCCGAAGCCGCCGTGGTCGGCTTTCCGCACGAGCTCAAGGGCCAGGGCATCTACGCCTACGTGACACTTATGAACGGCACCCAGCCCAGCGATCAACTACGCAGCGAACTGCTCGATCTGGTGCGCCAGGAGATAGGTCCTATCGCCAAGCCCGACGTCATTCAGTGGGCTCCGGCCTTGCCGAAAACCCGCTCCGGCAAGATCTTGCGACGTATCCTGCGCAAGATCGCGAGCAATGAAATCGAAGGCCTGGGCGACACGAGCACGTTGGCCGATCCGTCGGTGATCGAGCAGCTGATCGAAAACCGTGCCAATCGCTAAGCGCGGCTTGCCCCGCTTCAGGCCTGGCGGTAGAGTCTGCCGCCGGGTTTGCTCCTGTCCGCGCCATGGCCTGAGAGCATCCCATGCCGCCGTGTAGCGCCGGTGGCGCGGGACCGCGTTCGGGCATGGCCGGGCTGCGGCAAGAACAACAGAACCGGACACACGATCTGCAAGCACCGCGGGGAGTCATCCCTTGACTGCCACCAGCTTCTGCCCTCCCTTCTGGCTTCGCAATAGCCATGCGCAGACCATTGTTCCTGCCCTGTTTCGGCGCCCGCCTCCGCTTGCGCTGCGCAGCGAGGCGCTGGAACTTTCCGATGGCGATATCTTGCGATTGTTCTGGGGTCCCGACGACGGCGCTAGGCCGCTGGTAGCGATTCTGCACGGCCTCGGCGGGGCTGCCACCTCTAGCTACGTGCTGGGTCTGATAAATGCTCTGCGGGCGGTAGGAATCGCTTCGGTCGTTATGCAGTACCGCGGCGCCGGCGGGCAGCCCAATCGCCTGGACTGCTTTTATCATGCCGCCGCCACCGCGGATCTGGACGAAACCGTTGCTGCGCTGCGCCGGCGGTTTCCCAACCGGCCCATCGCGCTGGCCGGGTATTCCCTGGGCGCCAGCATCATTCTCAACTGGCTAGCCGAGCGGCAGGACGAGGCTGCGGTAGCCGCCGCGGCGGTGGTATCCCCACCGTTCGACCTGGCTGCCTGCGCGGATCATATAGATCGCGGTCTGGCGCGGATTTACCAATGGGATCTGCTTCGCAGCCTCAAGCGCATGCTGCGCCTGAAGTACCGCGACCGCGACAGCGCCGCGGTAGACCTGAGTGTGCTACGGCGCATTCGCACCCTGCGTCAGTTCGACGACCTATTCACCGCTCCCATGCATGGCTTCGGCACGGCCGCCGAGTACTACAGGTTAGCCAGCTGCGCCCAGCGCCTGCACGCCATCCGCCGCACCACCCTGATCGTACATGCGCAGGATGACCCGTTTATCCCCGCCTCCACCATTCCCGCGGCGTCCACGCTACCCGACCACATCACGCTAGAACTGCACCGTCACGGCGGACACGTGGGTTTTGTCGCCAGCAGCAAGCACGGCGGAATGCGCTGGCTGGACCGGCGCCTGGCACGCTGGCTAGCCGAGCGATTGACCGCACCGGCCAGACATTTCCAGAAGCGGGTAGCTAGCCTTAGCTACCCTGGAGAGTTGTTGTAAGGATACGCTCCTGCGACAGACCGGCCTGGCGGTAGCCGGCAGTCGTAACCCTCTCTCCCGACGCCGCCGCGCCACCGCGCTTGCCCCGTCCGCAAACCGCCCCAACAGAATGACGGAAAACCACACCCCAGAATACCGTCATCGGAGATCCTATGCCGCGTTCCACCCAATCCGGAGTGCTTCTAGGACTTGCAATGGCGGTGGTCTCGCAGGCCTTGCCCGCCGCCGAGACGCCCTTGGACCGGGCTATTACCGTCGCCGTCGCTGAAATCCTGGCAGCCGATGAGCGCCTGCACGGTGCGGACCTGCATATCACCACCCGCAACGGACGAGTCCATATCCAAGGCCTCATCCCTGAAACGGAACTGCTAACACGATTGATAGAACTGGCCGAATCGGTGGACGGCGTAACCGATCTGCGTCTGACTTTGCATACCCATCGATAATGGCTTCATTCATATGCCTGAGCGGCAACTTCTTCGCTTTATTGCGCCGCAATGACCGCAATATTCGAAAATGTAGCTCCATATAGCCACATACTGGCGCATCAGCCCAACGGCCGCCCAGCCGCGGCGAACGACAGCGCGCATGCAAGCCGCGCCCCGGCGCCGGGTACGGTCCGCTTCGCGCCCTTCGAATATTGCAAGGAGATCATCATGAAGCTCTGCAGCGCCCGTCGGACAGTCATCGCTTTAGCGGCGCTCGTCATGCCACTGGCCGCCATCGCCGCGCAAACGGACGGAGGCGCAGCCTTGGGTGCCACAGTGGAGCAGGCCCCTGGCTCGGCCAGCTCCGATACCTTCGCTCCCGGGCCGGACACCCAAGCGCAGCTCCCGCCGGCTCAACAGCCGGGCA
This sequence comes from uncultured Alkalilimnicola sp., assembly GCA_964460035.1. Classification (GTDB taxonomy): domain Bacteria; phylum Pseudomonadota; class Gammaproteobacteria; order Nitrococcales; family AK92; genus CAYWPG01. The sequence continues at coordinate 30,415 of CAYWPG010000021.1, read as the reverse complement.
TCACCCCCAACGACCCACCCGGCGCCAGCACGCAGGCCCCATTCTCGGGGGGACAGACCTGGGATCAGCGGACCCCGCAGGGCGGCTTCATGGACCGCCCCGAGGATAGAGCGCAAGCCGCTCCCTTTGAAAGCCCTCTGGATCCCACTCAGCCCCGGCAGCGCCAGCCCGGTGTCCCCGATACCGGCTGGGGTACCCAAGCTCCTAGCCCTCAACAGGCTCCACAGGCTGGCAGCGGCATGAGTCAACCCAGCCAAAGCGGCCCTGGATCGACATGGAGCGATAACAATCCCGCCGGGGCGATGGGCCAGAACGGCAGCGCGGGGCCGGGCAGCACCTGGGAAAATGAGCAGCCGGGCGGGCGCCAGAGGAATGTCTTGCCCTGACCGCGGCCCGTCGCTGCGATAGCCACACGTCCCTGGAGTATCGCAGCGATGCGCCTCGTGCTCGCCGTACCCCTGGCCCTGCTGTTCGCCGGCGGCGCCACGCTGGCTGGTAGCGCCAACGCGGCGGAAGGAACGTCACCAGATCCAGACACATTTGCCGCGGCCGGGCTGCGCTCTGACCCATGGCACGACTGCCGGCACGATGCGGCCGACAGCCGCTGGCCGTGCAGCGTTTCTCCTCATGGATCGGAGCGCGATCCTGTCCACGCCCCCGCCCCTTCGCAGCCACACCGGCCTGAGTTCCAACCCAACCCCCAGGTTCGCAGCGATACCAAGATCGCCGAGGAACTCCGGCGACGAATCGAACAGGACTGCGGCTTGCATCAGGAACACATAGGCGTCTTCATCGAAGATCGGGTGGTTTATCTGAGTGGTATGGTCCACGCCCCGGAAGAGGCACAGCGTTTGCTGGAGCTGGTAGGGACGCTGAACGAAGTGGAACGCATCGAATCGGAAATCGCGATCGCCCACGACCGGGACGGCGGGCGGCACGAACACCGCTGCCTTGCGGCCTGCCGCTCTTGCTCAACCGCCGCGTTCTTTTTTGAAAGCCTGTAGCTGGCGCCTATCGCGCTTGCTGGGCCGTCCGGCGCTGCGAAGCAGTCCTGCCGATTCCAATCGGAGTTGCTCGCGTAGCCGAGCCGCCGCCGCCACGCTCTCGGCGGTTTCCTCGTACAGTTGTGCCGCGACCGACGCCGGCCCGCGCTGCTCGGACAATGCGAGCACGCGTACCACATGCTCGAACGGTCCTTTGCGGATACTCACCTGATTGCCGGGCCGCACAGTCTTTGCCGGCTTGGCGCGCACGCCGTCCACCTCGACCTTGCCACCGGCAATCGCCTCGACTGCAAGGCGGCGCGTCTTGAAAAAACGCGCCGCCCACAGCCACTTATCCAAACGGACACCCTGATCGCTCAAGACTTACCTGCTAATGACTCGCGAATGTAGTAGGCCCATAGTTGCCGCTAATGTACTCGACCAGTTCCGCGATTCGATGTTCCTTATCGTCGACCAACCAGTTGGTAAGATCGCGTATCGATAACATGCCCACCAGCCGCTCGCCATCCAGTACCGGCAAGTGACGGCAATTGCGGCTATTGACCACGACCAACGCCTCGGCGATCGTCGTCGTGGGCTTTATCACCGCCAGATCCCGCGTCATCACCTCGTACAGAGGTGTGGTCTCCGGGTCCATGCGGCCGTCGATAACGCGCCTGAGTACATCGCGCTCCGTGAAGATCCCGATCAGCCTATCATCCTCCACCACTGCGACCGCGCCTATATTGCGTTCGTTCATCATGCGCACGGCCGCGGCAACGGTGGCGTCCGGGGGAATTGCGAACACTTCGCTGCCCTTCTGCGCCAGTATCTCGCTGACTGAATTCTCCATTTCCCACTCCTCCTGCGCTCGCCTTGATCCCGACACACCGCCTACTACGATATATAGTCGATTGGCGCGCATAAGGCCGCGTAGGCGGGCAGGATGGCGCAGAAGTCCGCTGCGGACGGCTTTCCATGCCGACCCGCTGACGGCAAAGCTTAAGGGAAGACACGGAGCGAAGCCCGGCCGCTGGCCGGGCTCTTAGCTACCTCACAGCGGCCGAGCACCGCTCAGCGCAGCGCCGTTTCGGCCACCACGATGCCGTCCTCGTCCGCGTAGAGATATTCTCCCGGACGAATCGTAACTCCCGCGAACGTGACCGGCACATCGCGCTCGCCGATGCCGCGCTTGACGCTCTTCAAAGGGTGGGTGTTCAGTGCCTTGACGCCGATGGCCAGTTGGGCGATATCAGCCGAATCGCGAATGCAGCCGTACACGACGATGCCGGCCCATCCATTCTGCTGGCCCAGCAGCGCCAGCTGATCGCCCACCAGCGCGCAGCGCAACGACCCGCCGCCGTCGACCACCAGCACCCGCCCTTCCCCTGGCTCTTCCAGCGCGGCGCGTACCAGCGAGTTGTCCTCGAACACTTTTACGGTACTGACCGGCCCATTGAACAGCCGCTTACCGCCGTAGTCCTGGAAGATAGGGCTTGCGATGCGCAAACGGTCGGAGAACTCATCGCACAGGTCGGTTGTCTTGTAACTCATGCACAGCCTCTTGTTGCTACGGGGAAGTGGTCCAATGCCGGCTCGGGTCGGCGCTGCCAGTCACCTCGGACTGGACGCCCTGGTTTACGGCGCGCGACTTCTCCTCAGCCGACGCGGTCGCTGAACGGCCGCACCGCTCTTGACGGCGCTGCGCGCGGCGTGCAAGGAGGCTGCCTTCATTCCAGGGCCCGAAAAAAGCCTGCACAGTGTCAAAATAATCCGGAACGGACCCTGGTAAACTACCCGCGCGCCGGCACCGAGACAAGAACCGCTGCGTTGACTTACCGCCGCGCACACCCAAAATGAACCTCTTGTCCCGCAACAGGGTTTTGCCCCTGAGCTTCATCGCATTGTCTTGCGAGGATCTCGAGCATGCATAACGACAATTCCGCTAATGCCGCGCGGAAGGATCTGCGTAGTCAGCTCGCCACGGCCAAACGCCCGATCCTGTTAGCTGTGGCAGGCGATAGCGGCAGTGGCAAAACGACCTATACGAAGGGGATCCGCCGCCTGCTCGGCGAAGACATGGTCGCCACGATTTCGCTGGACGGCTACCACAAGGAAGACCGCGCAACTCGTAAGAAAAGCGGCCGCTCGCCGCTGGACCCCCGCGCCAACGATCTCAAGAGGATCAAGACTCATCTGCAGGCGCTGCGCGCCGGCGCTGCGGTGGAAGTACCGGTTTACAATCACCAGACCGGATGTTTCGATCTGCCGCGTTTGGTGCAACCCAAGCCGGTCATTCTGGTCGAAGGCCTGCACGCGCTTTACCCGAATTTTCTGCCTTATTTCGACTTTACTCTGTTCGTCGACTCCGACCGCGAAGTGAAATGGCGCTGGAAGCTAGAGCGCGATGTGAATATCCGCGGCTACGACCCCGAGGAGGTCAAACGGGAGATGCAGCGCCGCGAGGTTGCCTACAAGCGCTGGATCGACTTTCAGAAGACCCATGCCGATGTAATCGTCAAGGTGCACGAGAGCGAACTGGCCTCGCTGGCGGTGCAGGAGTACGAAGGCCGGCTGCCGGAAAATTGCTACCACATGGAAGTGATAGTCACGCCCTCGTCCACCCCGTTGCCCGCCCTCTACCTGCCGGTCGATTTCAACGGGATGACCAAGCGCGATGCGCTGCCCTTCATGCTGGCTAACGTCCCCAGCAGCTACTGGGGCAAGCCGGTCAACGTGGTACATGTAGACGGCGTGATTCCGCTCGACGCCATGCGCCAGCTCGAGCGCGAGATGATCCGTTTCACCGGCCTGCCTCCCGGCAGCGACGACCTGGGCGATCACCCCGTTGCCACGCTGGGCTTTACGCAGCTGGTGGTCGCATGGCCGTTCCTTGGCCATATCGCCGGTCTGCTGCAGCAATGGGCCGATGAGCCGCGCACCGAGCCGGCCGACGCGTAACGCTCCCTTGTTCGTCGCGTGCACCTTCCCAGCCAGGCTGGCCGCCGTAGCTGCCGAGCGCGCCGGCGATACCGTATAATCGCGCCCATTTGCGCCCTACCGGTGAGGACAGCGTGACCGACCGCCTACACATAACCTACGAGCTCACATGCTTGCCCGGAGAGAGCGCCGAGCAGAAAGCGCTGGGAATCGCACTGGAGCAGACCGTAGAGCTGCCGCTAGAGTGCGTGGACGATAGTTTGCGCGAGCGCATCGTCGGCCGTATCGACGACGTGCAAGCGCTGGAAGACGGCCGCTGGCGCTGCACCATCGCCTATCCGCTCGCCGCCATCGGCAACGAATTGACGCAGTGCCTCAACGTGCTGCTGGGAAATATCTCGCTCAAGGGCGGTATTCGGATTACCGCCGTCGACTGGCCCGATCCGTTGCTATCGGCTTTCGGCGGCCCCGGCTATGGGATCGAAGGACTGCGCGCGCTCTGCAAGGTGCCGCGGCGGCCGCTGCTGTGCACCGCGCTCAAGCCCATGGGTCTGAGCGCGGACGAGCTGGCCCAGCGCTGTTACGAGTTCGCTCTGGGCGGTCTGGACATTATCAAGGACGACCATGGGCTGGCCGATCAACCGTCAGCCCCGTTCGAGGAACGTCTGGCCCGCTGTCAGGACGCGGTCACGCGCGCCAACGCGATTACCGGCGGCAATGCTCTCTACTTCCCCAATGTCACGGCCGGCTATGGCGAGCTGGATCGCAGGCTGGCGGCAGCCCGCGACGCCGGTTGCCGCGGTGTGCTAATCAATGCTTGGCTGGTCGGCCTGGATGCACTGCGCTATGCGCGCGACCGCTACGGCCTGGCGGTCATGGCGCACCCGGCCTTCACCGGCAGCTACTTCAGCGCCGGCGCCGGGCTCGAGCCTGCGCTGCTGCTTGGCGAGCTGTTTCGCATTGCCGGCGCCGACGCGTCGATCTACCCCAACGCGGGCGGCCGGTTCGGCTTCGATATCGCTACCTGCGAGGCAATCAATCATGCCTTGCGCAAGCCACTGGGTGCGCTCAAGCCCGCGTTTCCCACGCCCGGCGGCGGAATGGACGTGCGGCGCGCTTCGGAATGGATAGAGCGCTACGGAGCCGATACTATTTTGCTGATTGGCGGCAGCCTTTACGCTCAGGGCGATCTGCGCGCCGCCGCCCAAGCTTTACATGAGGCCGTTAGCCGATGAGCAATCCTTCGAAAGTCATTCGTGCCCGCAACTATCGCTGGGAAAACGTGGAGTTGCGCGAGTACAAGAGCGAAGGCACCCACTTCAAGGACATCACCCGCCAAACGCTTATGGGCGAAGGTGAAGGCGAGCAAGCGCTCAACTGCTTGACCCGCTACTTCGAAGTGCAGCCGGGCGGCTACTCTACGCTGGAGCGCCATGAGCATACGCACTCGGTGGTTATCCTGCGCGGGCAGGGCGAGGTGATTCTGGAGGACCGGGTGGAGCCAGTGGGTCTGCATGACTGCGTGTACATCGCTCCCAACACCTTTCACCAGTTCCACGCCACCGGCGACGAGCCCCTGGGCTTTCTGTGCATAGTCGATCGCGAGCGTGACCGGCCGCAGCTGCCGCAGGCCGAAGACCTGGAGCGGCTGAGGCAGGTGGAAGCGGTGGCGAGCCGGCTGAAGACTTAGCCGCCCTGCCTCGGCGCGCAAGCGCGCTGCGCTGTGGAGTGCCGTTACGGCACGCAGGCGCAGCGCATCGGCGGTCGCCGCGGCCGCTTCCGTAGCACTTCATCCGAGAAGAGCGCATCTCGCGTCAGTCGTGCACGTAAACGGAGTCGATATCCAGCGTCGAGCGCTTTCCCAGCGCATCGAAGTTCTGGTCTAACCACGTGCCGGCGGCCCTAAAGCCCACGTCATGCAAATGCTGTAAAAACTCCCACTCGGCATTAAGCTTACTGGAGACGCTCAAGGGCTCCAGTTCGGCATCGGCGCTGATCCGATGGATAAGCACATCCTTATAGCGCTGGCGGTCCAGGCCTTCCTCATGGATGAGCCTCTTCAGCAATGCCAGTGTGCGGACCTCTTTTATCAGCGTGGCATTGAAGGCGATCTCGTTCAACCGATTGTGGATCTCGGCCGCTTTACGCGGAATCCCCTTGCGCTCTATGGGGTTGATCTGGACTATCACCAGATCGCGGGCATCGCACTCCTCCACCAGCGGAAACAACGCCGGGTTCCCCATATAACCGCCGTCCCAATACGCCTCCCCGTCGATCTCCACTGCCTTGTACATGAACGGCAAGCATGCCGACGCCATCACCATGTCTACCGTCATTTCAGGACGGCGAAAGATCTTCTGCTTGCCCGTGCGTACATTGGTCGCCGCGACGAAGATCTTGATGCCGCCGGACCGCCGCACCCGCTCGAAATCCACCAGATCGCTCAATAGATCGCGCAACGGGTTGAGTCCAAGCGGATTGAGCTGGTAAGGCGACACCAGCCGGGTCATCAAATCCATCAGCAGGTAACCGGGCGAGCAGTCCAGCGTCCAACGCCCCAGCAAACGATCCAACGGGGTGCGCTGCAAAGGCGAGAAGCGTGCCGCATCGCTCACTGCTCGCCAGAAGAACTGCAACGCCTCGCGCGCGCCCGGCGCACCAGCGCGATCCAGTCCATCGGCAACCACCACCGCATTCATCGCGCCCGCGCTGGTGCCGCAGATACCCTCGATGCTGATCCGCTCATCCGCCAGCAGACGGTCCAGCACACCCCAGGTGTAGGCGCCGTGCGCCCCGCCACCCTGCAGAGCGAGCTCTAAGGTTTTCCTCGCAGCCATAGCTGTCGCTCCACCGCTGGGGTATCCGCTCGCTGCTCCTCCGCAACTCCGGCCGTCAGGCTGCGCGCACGGTAACCAGGCTAGAACGAAAGTTCGGCCACCGTGCCTACGTCAGCTTTAAGACGAGTTGCCATATAGGCGATCGCCCGCTCGTGCGCATTGCTATCGCTAGCAGCACAACCGTCGCACGGCACGCATAACTGGTAGTCGCGCATATAGGCGTCCATGACGGTAAAGAGCACGCACATATCGGTAGTCAGCCCGGTCACGATCAGGCGCTGTGCGCCTAGGAAACGCAGCAGCGTCTCCAAGGTAGTGCCGAAAAACCCCGAGTGCTTGGGCTTGAGCACGAAGTAGTCCTGCTCGGCGGGCAGCAGGCGCTCGACCACCGCTCGTCCGCGCATGCCGGGCTTGCGGGTCCTGGCCACCACGGAGCGAAAATCCGAGCGCCACTGACCGAAGTTGTCATTGAGGTAGACCACCGGCACCCCGGCCGCCTGCGCACGCGCTTTCAGCGCCGCAAGCCGATCGGCCATGGGCAGCGCAAACTCGAGCAGCGCCTCACCGCCCTCGAATTCCAGGTCGTTCACTACGTCCACCAGCAGCACGACGCTGCTGGCCGCGTCCGGAAAACTCTGCTCGTCGTTCTTTGCCATGGCGGTTCTGTGGCGGCGATAGCGCCGCCATTCAATCCGGCGCGGCTGGCGAAAGATTTCCCTAGCAAGGCGGCAGCGCATACGATAACCGGCAATCGATACTGAGCCGGCGCGCCCACCTCACGTGTTCACAGACAGTTTCCAGAAGGCAAACCGATGAGCAAGAAGGACTTCTACTCGATCTACAGCCACGGATTCGCGCGCTGCGCGGTATGCATGCCCGAGCTACGGGTAGCGGACCCACACTACAACACCGAGCAGACGCTCGCACTAGCGCGGCAAGCAGCCGATGGCGGTGCAGTGATAGTGCTGTTCCCCGAACTTGGGCTGTCCGCCTATAGCAACGAGGATCTTTTTCACCAGGATGCCCTGCTGGAGGCGACATTGAGCGCGCTTGAGCGGGTGCTCGAGGCGAGCCGCGACATGAACGCTATCCTGCTGGTAGGTGCGCCGCTACGCTTCGATGGACGCTTGTACAACTGCGCTGTCGCAATCCACCGCGGTCAGCTGCTGGGCGTGACCCCCAAGACTTACCTGCCCAACTATCGGGAGTATTACGAGAAGCGCCAGTTCGCCTCGGCACGCGACGCGATCTGCCGCGAGGTGATGCTGCTCGGCCAGCGCGTGCCTTTCGGCAACGACCTGCTATACGTGGCCGAGGGCATTCCCAACCTGATCCTGCATGTGGAGATCTGCGAGGACCTCTGGGCTCCGATCCCGCCAAGCACCTACGCCGCGTTGGGCGGAGCTACCGTTATCGCCAATCTCTCGGCCAGCAATATCACCATAGGCAAAGCCGATAACCGGCGCGCCCTGTGTGCTGCCCAAAGCGGCAAGTGCATCTCGGCTTACCTCTACTCAGCCGCCGGTCCCGGCGAATCCACCAACGACCTGGCTTGGGACGGCCATGCCTTGATTTTCGAGAACAACGAGCTGCTGGCCGAGTCCGAGCGTTTTCCCGCCAGCGCGCAATTGATCATGGCCGATGTGGACCTGGAGCGCCTGATACAAGAACGCATGCGCTCCAACACCTTCATCGACAGCGCCGGCGCGCATGCCGACCGGCTGCGCCTGCTGCGCCGCATCGATGTGCCGCTGCACCCGCCTGCCAACGTACGCCGCCTGCTGCGCAGGATCGAACGTTTTCCCTACGTGCCCAGCGAGGCAGCCAAACGCGATGAGTACTGTTTCGAAGCCTACAACATCCAAGTCCACGGGCTGGCCAAGCGCATACAATCCACCGGTATCGAGCGGCTGGTCATAGGGGTTTCCGGGGGGCTGGACTCTACGCACGCATTGATCGTCGCCGCCAAGACCATGGATCGCCTGGGCCTGCCGCGCACCAACATCCTCGCGTATACCATGCCGGGCTTCGCGACCAGCGCAATCACACTGAAGAACGCCCATGCCCTTATGCGCGCGCTGGGGGTAACCGGCAGCGAGATCGACATACGCCCCTCCTGTTTGCAAATGCTCAAGGACATAGGGCACCCCTACGCAAACGGGGAACCGGTTTACGATGTCACGTTCGAGAACGTGCAAGCCGGAGAACGCACCTCGCATCTATTCCGCCTCGCCAACCAGCACCATGGGCTGGTGGTCGGCACCGGCGATCTGAGCGAGCTGGCGCTGGGCTGGGCGACCTATGGTGTCGGCGATCACATGTCGCACTACAACGTCAATGTCTCGGTGCCCAAGACGCTGATGCAGTACCTGATCCGCTGGGTCATCGCCAGCGGCCAGTTCGACGCGGCCACCAGCCGGATATTGCAGGCCGTGCTGGATACGGAGATTTCCCCCGAGCTTGTCCCCGGCGATGCCGGCAGCGATCAACCGGCGCAGAGCACGCAGGAGAAGATCGGTCCTTACGAGTTGCAGGACTTCAATATCTACTACCTTACCCGTTACGGTTTTCGTCCCAGCAAAATCGCCTTTCTATCGCTGCATGCCTGGCAGGACCGCGACCAGGGCGTATGGCCAGACGATCTACCCGAGCACGCCCGCAATCAATACGATCTGGCAACCATACGCAAGTGGCTGTCCCTGTTTCTATACCGCTTCTTCAAGATCAGCCAGTTCAAGCGTACCTGCCTGCCGAACGGTCCAAAAGTCGGCTCAGGAGGATCGCTGTCGCCGCGCGGAGATTGGCGCGCCCCTAGCGATTCGGAGGCGCGCGTCTGGCTCGACGAGCTGGAACACAACGTCCCCGTCGAATAGCCCCGGGGCGTTAGCAAGCTTATCGTTACTCAGGCTACGGCTGTCGCCGTATGGCGACAGCCGTAAACACGCACAGAAAGATAACGCAAGCGCTTGAAACTGCAGGCGATTTAATGCGATTCAACAACGCCTTCGAGCCTTCCCGGAGCGCGACTGCACTGCGCCAAGCTAAGCAAGGGGCGGCAACATCAGCAATTTAGTAAATAAGCACTTGAATATATTCGCAACACCACAAAAATGCTGGTAGACGCGGTCCTCCCGCGTCTGATGACGGCAGCCATGCCGTCCCGAATTTGCAAGTTTAGCGCATGGAGGTGCTATGAAACTCAAGAAGGAACTTCTGGCCCTGGCTGCTGCCGGTGCGTTCGTCATGACGCCGGCATGGGCAGTACAGAGCAGCCAGGATCAAGCGAGTCAAACCGGCGCTCAGGACCAAGCGTCTGCTCAAACGGGACAAAGCACCACCAACGAGCCCGTGATCGCTCGCCCTGAGCATGACCGTGTTGAGGGTGGCGGACTGGGCCAAGTGCCGGAAGACGCTGGCGAGGAGGCATGGCAGCAGGAGCGCGTCAACGGCGGCGAGGACATCGCCCAGCGCGGAGACGCCCCGGTGGAAGGCACAGGCACGCCGGCAGAGCAGCAGCGGACCTTTGCCGGCTCCGGCGAGCCGGATCAGTCCATGGCGCAGCAGGATCAGGCAATGGCCCAGGAAGATCAGGCCATGGCACAGCAGGAGCGCGAACAAGAACAAGCCATGCTGGAGCAAGAACAGCAACAGGAAAGCATGGCTCGTGAGGAAGCGCGTCAACCGGAAGGCTGGGCTGTACAGGTAAACGGCGAGATGGCCGAGGTCGAGTCCCCTGTCAGCGATGATCTGATCCGCCAGCTCCAGGTAGCCCTGAACGAAGAAGGGCAGGATATCCAGGTGGATGGCATCTGGGGCCCGGAAACTCATCAGGCTCTGCTCAACTATCAGCAAGACCAGAACATAGACGCCTCCGGCCAGCTCACCCCTGAGACGCTGGCGGAGCTCAATCTCGATGAGCCACGCCAAACCGCGCAGGTCGAAGAGGAGGTCTCCCTGTTCGAGGTCCCTGAGGAAGACACCCAGAACTAACACTCTCGGCTACGAGCCAGCTGTCGACGGGCCGCTTCCATGCGGCCCGTGTTTATTTGCCCTCCCCTGCCGTTTTCCGCCGCCGGCCACGATAGACGCCTGCCCCGGTTCGATACCGCCGTTGCGGCCATAGTGCACAGACCGCGGGCGACTTGCGTGGTGTAATCGCAGCACGGATGATGAAGCGCGTGATCAGGCACGCTGCCCAGCTGCCGGGCAGCGAGTCCAAGCGGTATGATTAGAGCAGCGAGCTCAGAACGCAGCCAAGAAAGATTTTTGCGGCATTCTGCTAGAACAACACCAACACTCCCACGGACCCGTTCGGCATGATCAGCACAGCCCCTATCGGCGTATTCGATTCCGGCGTTGGCGGACTGTCGGTGCTGCGCGAGATCAGGGCGCTGCTGCCTTACGAGCACCTGATCTACGTTGCCGATTGCGCCCATGTGCCTTATGGCGACAAGCCCGACAACCACATTCGTGCTCGCGCTCAGGCCTTGACGCGCTTCTGTGTAGATCAGGGTGCCAAAGCCATCGTGGTGGCCTGCAATACCGCCACGGCTGCCGCTGTCGCCAGCCTGCGTGCGCGCTTCACCTTGCCCGTCATCGCTATGGAACCGGCCGTCAAGCCCGCCGTCGCGGCGACCCGTTCGGGCGTGGTCGGCGTGCTGGCAACCACCGGTACTCTCGCCAGTGCGCGCTTTGCCGCGCTGCTGGCGCGTTTCGGCAACGGCACCCGAGTTGTCACACAACCCTGTCCGGGGCTGGTCGAACAAGTGGAGCGCGGAGACTTGCGCGGCCCGGCCACGCGCGACATTCTGCACCGCTACCTCGCGCCGCTACTGGAAGCCGGTGCCGACACCATCATTCTGGGGTGTACTCATTACGCCTTCCTACGGCCGCTGATAGCGGAGCTGGCCGGTCCAGACGTGGCCCTGATCGATACCGGTCGCGCCGTGGCCAACCAGTTGCGGCGGACCTTGGCCGAGCGCGATCTGCTCGCTGCCGGACCGGAACCGGGGACCGAGCAATTCTGGACCAGCGGGTCTGCCGCCAGCTTCGACGAAGCGCTTACCGTGCTATGGCCACGCGCCGCTAAAGCTCGGCATTTGCCCGAGCCGGCGGCAACGCCGGTGTAAGCCACCACGGACGCTCCCTTCGCCGTCCGTGGTCGGATGCGCGCTCAGCGCTTGGGGTGCACCCGCATCAGGCCCTCCTGGGCGGTGGATGCCACCAGTACCCCATCGCGGGTAAAAATCTGCCCGCGTGCCAAGCCGCGCGCGCCAGAAGTGCTGGGACTGTCCATGCTGTAGAGCAACCAATCATCCAGGCGCACCGGTCGATGGAACCACATGGCGTGGTCTAGGCTGGCCGCTTGCATGCGGTGGTGCAAGAAAACCAGGCCATGCGGGCGCAACGCCACTCCCAGCAAGCCATGATCCGAGGCATAGGCCAGTAATGCCTGATGCAGCGGGAGTTCATCGGGCAAAGAGCCGGTGGCGCGAAACCATACGTGTTGAACCGGCGGCTTCTTGGGAGGACGCAGCGGGTGATCCGGATCGATGGGCCGGAACTCGATGGGATTGTCCTTGCGACGCCGCAGCAACTGGGCAATATGCTCGGGCGGATTCTCGCGAGCGATGTACTGCTCGTTGAACTCCACCTCGGACATGACCTCTTCCGGCGGCGGCACATCGGGCATGTCGAACTGATGCTCGTGGCCCTGCTCCGGTACCTGGAACGACGCGGCAAGATCGAAAATCGGCCTACCGTGCTGGATCGCCACTACACGGCGCGTGGTAAAGCTGCCACCGTCGCGCACTCGCTCGACATCGTAGATGATGGGCGCTTTTGCATCGCCGGGACGGATGAAGTACGCCTGCAACGAATGTGCGATGCGCCCCTCTACCGTGTTGTACGCGGCCATCAGCGCCTGCCCGAGAACCTGGCCGCCGAACACGCGACTGCCGACGATATCCCTGCTCTCGCCGCGAAACAGGTTCTCCTCCAGCCGCTCAAGCCGCATTAGCCGGACGAGCTGTTGCATCAAATCGCTCATGCGTCCACTCCCGCAGAAACCCCAAAGTGCGTGCCCGTCCGTCAACGGCGCGCCACTATCCGGTGGCGAGCCCAATAGCAGGCAGGCCCGTAACAGGATGCTGATAAAGCCTATCCAAGATACCTTTCAGCGCGCTGACCCGCGGCACATGTCCACAGTGCGCGGCGTCGAACCGGCACTCGACTGCTCGACCGATGCACGGGGCCTCTCCCCGCCTTGGCCCATCCGGCTGCCAAAGAGCGTTTTGCGGCAGCCGGGCAGCTTATGTGCCGTTCACGACACAGATATGCGATCCGAGTATCTATGATCTCCAGCCTGCGGCCCGCGATCACGATACCCTGCCACGGCAGCAGGAGGTTATAAAGTGGCCTTGGAAGGAGGTCAACAGCATACGGCTCAGCCTCGAAGCGCATTACAACCCCATTATCTGTAGGAGCCGGGCGGTTTCACACCGCTTATCGTCTTCGTCAGGCCCGGCGGCGTAAGCCGTTCCAGCAAAGGCCCCAGGAGACGACGCCCTCCAGGGTTGGCCGATCCCGTCTTCAGCTCCAAGGAGGAAGCCATGCTCAGCTCGAGCACAACCGTAAAGACGCAGCACGGTAGCCGCTACCTTACCCGACTGTGCAAGCATTGGCGCCATAAACTTGCTGTCGATTGCTCGGACAATGAGGGCCGGATCGATTTCGGCGAGGGCCGCCTGTGCACGCTGGCCGCATCGCCCGACAGCCTTGCCATAGAAGTTCAAGCGCCTGACCAGAACAGCCTGACGCGACTGGAGCAGGTCGTAGCCGACCATCTGATCCGCATGGCCGATAAGGATGCCCTCAGCGCGCCGCTGTGGACCAGAGGCTGACAGCGGTCGAAGCCAGCCGGCGTACCGTTTGCGCCCCCCTGGCGGCTATGCAGGAACGTGGCCGCCGCCACGGCCCCTGCCTAAGCGGCAATCTTCTTGTCGGTGAATTAGCCCCTATACAGGAACTTAAGCGCTTCAACCGGGACGCCCGCCATTCCTGACAAACAGAGGGTGCAGCATGAACGACTCGTTGAACCGTTACAGCGCTGGCACGCGCGCGCTGCACTGGTCCATGGCCCTGCTTTTTCTCTTGCAGTTCTTCAAGTTCGGCGACCGCATCGATGACGGCGAGCACTGGATCGGCCAGACCCTGGTGCCTACGCATATCTCGCTGGGCGTCGCACTGCTTGTGCTGATCGTGCTACGTCTTGGCTGGGTGCTGTACAGGCACGAGCAATGGCCGCAGCGCCAGGGATCCGTGACGCTGCTGGCGAAGATCGGCCATGTTCTGCTCTATCTCTGTATGGTGCTGATGCCGGTGACTGGCGTGTTGTTCATAATCGGCAACGGCTATGGGCTACGTGCCTTCGGCGTGCAATTGATAGAGAAAACCGGCACCGAGACCGGTTGGATGATCGCGCTGGGGAGTCTGCATTCGCCCATTGCCTGGTTATTCCTGGCGCTGGTGATAGGCCACATCGCGGCGGCGCTGTTCCACCAGTTCGTCCTCAAGGACAACACCTTGCGGCGCATGCTGGGCTGAGCGAAGCCATCGACCCAGCGGTTGGCTGCCCCCGTTTGCCTTCGCCACAGCAGTCGACGGAATCGACGACGGTTGTATTAACCTGCCCCCTTCGCGGAAGGCTCGGGCTATAATGCAGCGCATGGAATGTAGAGTCGGCTGCGGGGCCTGTTGCATCGCGCCATCCATCACCTCTCCCATCCCAGGAATGCCTCAAGGCAAGCCTGCCGGCGTCCGCTGCGTTCAGCTCACCGACGATAATCGCTGCCGCCTGTTCGGAAAGCCCGAGCGCCCTGCCGTCTGTGTAAGACTCCGCCCCGCGCCAGACACCTGCGGCGCCAGCGCCACCGAGGCTCACCGGTTGCTAGCTGATCTGGAGCGCGCCACCGCGCCAGCAGCCGCCTTCGCCTCGGCGCCGAGCACTGACCATGCTGGATAGGGCCGCTGACAGAACGTCCAGTAACCGCAGGCGCGCGCCGGTGTTCAGGCCCCGGAACGCCACCCGTGCGCATTGCCCGACCGCTCACCTATGCTCGCCGACGCCTATCCTGGGACACATATCACGCAGCGGGCAGCAGGAACAGCGCGGTCGCCCACCCGTGCAAACACGCTTACCGAAAGCTACCAGCAAACGATTGATGTCGACCCAGTAACGCACCGGCAGTTTCGCTTCCAACTCGATCATGGTGCGCTGCGGGCTGCTCGTACGAACATAACCCCAACGATTGGTCACCCGGTGCACATGAATATCCACGCCTATGCTTGGACGAGCGCAAGCGATGCCCAGCACCAGGTTGGCGCACTTGGGTCCCACGCCTCGGAAGCCGGTCAGAAGGGCGAAGTCGCAAGCGATTTCGCCGCCATGATTCGTTGCGACCTCGTTGGCGATTGCTCGGATTTGTGCCGCCTTCGCGGCGTGGAAGGTGCATGGGCGAATGGCCGCGTCGATGGTGGCAACCCCTAGCCCGGCCATCTCGTACGGCCTGCGCGCCAGGGCGAACAGACGGCGAGCGCAGACAACCGTCACCTCATCGCGGGTACGCACGGAAATCATGCAGGCGACCAGCAGCAAGAACGGCGATTGATAGCCCTCGTCGTACAGCTGAAACAAGGCCGCTTTGGGCCAGGACGCAGCCGCTTTCTCGATGCGCGCTAGCGCGATGTCGATATCGAAGCGATGTTGAGGACCTGTTCTCACCCGCTTTGCACTGATGTTGCCACGGCACCCACTCCAGGCACAGGGAACGCGGCGCCAACCCGAACAGGCCCGGGCGCGGGCCTGAAACAGCGACAACAGACGCCGAAGCCACACCGGATTGAAATGGGGCGTATACCGGTCCTGCGGCAACCATTGGCCTTCGCGCCGCCCGCCTTGTTTCCCCAGGGAGCGGAAGATCTTCACACCACGCCGTAATCGTTCGCAGCCAGGCAGATCGCTATTGATAATTTCGCCTCGCAGCGCCAAAGCGAGCACTAGGGGCTGTGTTGCTGAGCGCTGCGCTCATAGATTAGCGAGATAGGAACCGCAGCAGGTGTACGGCGTCGAAGAACAGGCTGCTGGTCACGAAGCCGGCGCACCTAGCGCTGAGGCATCCGCCGTAACCAACCGCATAGTTCTGCCAGGGATGGAAACATTGGATAGCACAGCCTGCCCACCTCCAACGTGCGGCTACCATGCGCCAGACGGCACGGATACCGCCCGCACTGGGCACTTGACGCGCAAGCAAAGGCCATTCCATGAACATTCGGCCTTGCGCAGGTTGCTGCATGCCTTGCCCGCCACCGTGCACTCTTACGATGCGTTGGCAGTCAGATGCGTGCGTGCGCAATCCAGGTGCGAACCATCCAGAGGCCCGAAACGGCGATAGCATGAGGCACTAGCATGGCCGATGGCGCACAATCGAATTCCGCGAGCACGCACACGGTATTGCTCATCGAGGATAACCGCAGTCAGGCGGTCTTGATCGAGCATATGCTGCGCGACGACGGCGACACGCGTTACCGGCTCGCTCACCATGAGCGGCTGGAGTCGGGTCTGCGTTGTCTGAACGAAGAGCCGGTCGCCGTGGTGCTGCTCGATCTCTCGCTACCGGACAGCAGCGGCCTGGATACCTTCCTGCGGCTGCAGGAACACGCCACCAAGCTGCCCGTGATTATCCTCACCGGATCGCGCGATCGCGAGCTGGCACTGGCCGCGCTGGACAAAGGGGCGCAGGATTACCTGGTCAAGGACGAGGTCACCGGCCGCGGCCTGATGAAGGCCATCCATTACGCTATCAAGCGCAAGCAGGCTGAACAGCAGATCCGTTTTCAAGCATCACTGCTCAATCAGGTTCGCAACGCCGTCATCGCCACCGATGAAGAGCGGCGCATCACTTACTGGAACCGCTTCGCCGAAACGCTATATGGCTGGCGGGCCGAGGAAGTGCTCGGACAGCCTGCGCTGCCGCTGCTGCTCGCTACCGACAGCGACGAGACCGTCGCAGCGCTAACCTGGGCCATGAGCCAGGAGCTGGCCTGGGAAGGCGAGCTGAATCTGAGGCATAAGGACAACAGCGTCTTCCCCGGTCACATGACCCTCTCCCCGCTGCGCGAAGCCAATGACAGCCTGTCCGGTTTCGTCTGCATCTCGGTGGATATCACGGAACGCAAGGAAGCCGAACGGCAGCTCGCGCACAGCGCATTTCACGATGCTCTCACCGCCCTGCCCAATCGCGCCTTGTTCACCGAACGGCTGAATCGCGCGCTGTTGCGCGGCAACCGGCGTGACTGGCGCTACGCGGTAATGCTTATGGATCTGGACCGCTTCAAGCGCATCAACGACAGTCTGGGCCACATGGCCGGCGACGAACTGCTCAAGGAGTTCGCGCACCGGGTCAAAGGCTGCCTGCGGCCGGGTGACACACTGGCGCGGCTGGGTGGCGACGAGTTCACCATCCTGCTGGAGGATCTTACCGACAGCTCCGATGCGATCCGGGTGGCCGAGCGCGTCCATGAGCAGATGACAAAGCCGTTCGCTATCCACGGCCAGCAGATCAGTACCAGCACCAGCATAGGGATCGCCTTCAGCTCCACCAGTTATCAGGATCCGGGCGACATTCTGCGCGATGCCGATATTGCCATGTATCAGGCCAAGGCGCGCGGCAAAGGCTGCCATGTCATCTTCGAGGAAGGCATGCACGCGCGCGCCGTCACGGCCCTGAAACGCGAGTCGGAGCTACGCCGCGCCGTCGAGCGATGGGAGTTCAAACTGCTTTACCAGCCCATTATCGACCTGCAAACAGGCAATTGCGTCAGCTGCGAGGCCTTGCTGCGCTGGCAGCACCCCGACGAAGGACTGCTGGCACCGGCGGACTTCCTGAGCACTGCCGAAGAGACCGGCCTGATCATAGAGATAGGCGAACGGACATTGCGAGAG
Organism: uncultured Alkalilimnicola sp.; assembly: GCA_964460035.1. GTDB lineage: Bacteria > Pseudomonadota > Gammaproteobacteria > Nitrococcales > AK92 > CAYWPG01. The sequence continues at coordinate 12,653 of CAYWPG010000021.1, read as the reverse complement.
GCATGCGAGCAACTTCGCCACTGGCGAGCCGAACATGCCCTGCCTGACGACTTCGGAATCCACGTCAATCTGTCCGCCCGTCAGTTCTGTGACAGGGGGCTGATAAAGCAGATCGGGAGCATCCTCGGCGCCACAGGGGTTGCCGGCAACAGCCTCACTATAGACATCGGCGAGCAAGTGCTGCTTGAGCATCCTGTGCTAGCCGCGGTCATGCTGGCCGAACTCAAGGGGCTGGGAATCCACATCAGCGTCAACGATTTCGGAGCCGGATTCTCCTCGCTGCGCTGTCTGCGCCACTTCTCGGTCGATGCGCTCAAGATCGATCGCTCTTTTGTAGAGCCGCTTGGGAGCCAACCGCGCTCGGATGCCATCGTCAAGGCCATGATCGGACTGGCGACCAACCTGGGTATAGATCTGGTTGCCGTAGGCGTGGAGAAGCCGGTGCAAAAGCAGGCGCTCATAGCCCTGGGTTGTCACCATGCTCAGGGGCAGTTCTTCTATCCGCCCTTGGAAGCGAGCGCCATGGTCCCTTGTGTGCGGCATTAGAGCATCCCAATACTTCTATTTGCCTGCCTCGGCGCCGTCGCATCGACGCCCGGCGCGGTTCCCCTTCCAGAGGGACTGGCGCCCATATCCTGCCACGCGCTAAGCTCTGGGCATCTTCCGCACGGACGCCAAGAGCCGACACCATGCGATACATCCGAACTATCCTGGCGCTGCTGGCGCTTTCCGCACTATTGGGCGGTTGCGAAGAATGGGATTGGGAAGAGTGGCTGACCGGTGAAAGCGAGCGCGGCACGCTGACGCTAGGTCTTGCCGCCGCTCCCGACACGCTAGGCGCACAAGAGATCCGCCTGCGCATTCGCGCTGTGGAGCTACAGCCAAGCGGCAGCGGCAGCCAGCGCGAGCTTATTGAGTTCTCCTCGCCGCGCGAGATCGACCTGCTGGCTGTAGACCAGACCGATCGCCAGCTGCTGCTCAACAACCGCCGCATCAGGGCCGGCACTTACGACTCGGTGCGCCTGCTTCTGGATGCCAACGCAAACGTGCTCGACAGCTTCGTGCGAATCGACGGCACGCCCCACCCCATCACCGCCAACGCCGGCATCAGACCCGAGGGCAGCATTAGGGTGGCTCCTAGGGATAGCGCGGATTACACGATTCGTATCGATCTGCGGCAGGCTTTGCTGCCCGCGGAAAGGGGCGCGACCGGCTTTGAGCTGCGCCCCCGTTCGTGGTTGGTACGGCAGGACCGCCGCAGCACCCTGTCCGGTAACGTTGCCGAGGCACTGCTTACCAACTGTCCGCCGGACGCGGAGCCGGCTGTGTATATTTTCAGCGGCACCAATGTGACCCCAACCGATATGCGTCCCACCGGCGGCCCACTGGCGACGGCAACGGTCGAAAATCACGGCGGCGGGATACACCGTTACGTGGCGGCCTTTCTGCCCCGGGGAGACTACACGCTGGCGTTCACCTGCCGCAGTGGTGACGATAACCCGCGCACTAGCAACGACCTGGACAGCGACGACTTCGCGCCGCACCGTCCTAACGTGCGCGACTTGCGCGGCGATACCCAGCAGAATATCAACCGCTAAGGGATTGCCTCCCTCCACTGGCCCTGGTGCGTGCGCGAGCGACTCGCGCACCCCGGCCGCCATAGCCTCTACTGAGCGGCCAGCCCTTCGCTGACCAAAGGCTTCACCACATCCGTCTCGCGGCGCTTGAACTCACAGTGCATGTGCAGCGCCGCACGCCAGATCCGCGAATCATGGTCGGCGAACAGCATGTACATACTGTTATTGTGCACCAGCTGCAGTTCGTAATCGAACTGACTAGGGTCCTTCCAGCGCAAGACGGTCAGGCCACAGACCTCGTCCACACCGGTGGTGCGCTGCGCCACATGCCCCAGGAAGGCATCGCTCAGATCGGTGAAGCTGCCGATCAGCACCCGCCCGCCCGGGCGCCGAAAGCGCGCTCCGGCACGCACCCCCGAATCGAACACATAGGTGTTGGGCAGAGCGACAATACCGCCGAAGACCTTGATGTAGATAGCTGAAGTGCCGTTCCCGCTGAGCGCTTCCTCGACCTCGCGAATTTCCGCCAGCGGCTCGGCTGCCACGGCAGCGGAAAATATCAGCAGCAGCGGCATCATACGCCGCAACGAACGCTTCCGGTAGGACATATCCTTGTCTCTTTATGGTTCCGTTTATTCCCTCAACCGTCGGCGGCGTCATCGAGCGCCCGCGCTCAGCACCGCCTCGCCACCGTGTATTCTTACGCGAAGCGCACGGTGGCAATGCGACGGCCACCTGTTAAACTCTGACCATCTTGTGTTCCAACGACTGTTGCCAGGAGCCTTTAATGGACTCTTCCGCAGCTACCGAGCGCCCCGACAAAGATCAGCGTGTCTGGGCCATGATCTGCCACCTCAGCGCCTTCGCTGCGTTCCTCGTCCCCTTGGGCAACCTGATTGCCCCCCTGATTATCTGGCTTCTTAAGAGAGAAGAGATGGGTTTCGTGGACGAGCAAGGCAAGGAGGCCGTTAACTTTCAGATCACTGCCCTGATAGCGGCACTCATTGCCGCATTGCTGATGTTCGTGCTGATCGGCTTTGTACTGATGCCCGTGCTGCTCATCGTGTGGCTGGCACTGGTCATCATCGCCGCCATCAGAGCGAGCGAAGGTCGGCATTACCGCTACCCGTTTTCGCTCCGCCTTATCAAGTAACAGCGCGGCGCCGAGGTTTTGGCATGACCATCCGTATCGAACTCATCCCGCTACTGGCTCTTGTTGCCGGCATCGCCGTACTGGTGGCCCCGCGGCTGCTACGCTACGTCGTGGCTGCTTATTTGATCGCTATTGGCATTCTAGGGCTGATTCGCTGATCGCCCCCTGCCGGCATAAACGCTCCACTCTCGCCGACGCGGACGATCGCGAGCGGAACAACGGCCCCCGAACGCGGCATCTCCCTTGAGCTGGACGACCGAGCACACCAGAGTACCGGTGAGCCTGCGCGCTCACCGTGCCTTTTCTGCCCGGCAGTCAATCGCTTGGTCCATGAACGACCTGTCGGCGTAAACCCTTGCACTCCATAGGCACGGTAAGAGCGGCCGCTGCGCCGATGGCCTTTTCGGATTCCAAGTTGGGAAAACGCCAGCCAAGGGAGGGAGCCATGAGCGAGTTGACCCACCTGACCGAAGACGGCAGCGTCCACATAGGCGACATAGGCGATAAAGGAATCACGCGCCGATTGGCGATCGCCGAAGGCTTTATGCAGATGCGCCCGGCCACACTGGCCGCTCTGGAAACCGGGCGGCTCAGGAAGGGCGATGCGCTGGCGATAGCGCGCATAGCCGGCATCATGGCAGCTAAACGCACCGCCGAACTCATTCCCCTGTGCCACACAGTGGCACTCACCCATCTGGAACTCGACCTTGCGCTGCTGCCCGAGCTGCCTGGCGTACGCGTCAGAGCGCTCACGGAAACGCGGGGGCGCACCGGCGTAGAGATGGAAGCGCTAATGGCGGTACAGGTGGCGCTGCTCACGCTCTACGACATGTGCAAAGGGTTGGAGCGCACCCTCCGTATCACCGACATCATGTTGATCCACAAGAGCGGCGGCCGCTCCGGCACCTGGGACCGCGACGCCTGAACCCGGCCGCTGGCGGCATACCGCATTCGCGGGAGAGCCCGTTCGCATAGACTCCGGATCAACCGCCGCTAAGCTCGGAGATCTTGGCGGCGAGAATGAAATCGTTCTCATGCAGGCCGCCGATCTTGTGCGTCCAGATTTCGACGGTCGCATATCCCCAGCCGAACCTTATGTCCGGATGGTGACCTTCCTGTTCCGCAAGCTCGCCGACCTGATTCACAAATGCCAGCGCCGCGGCAAAATCCTTGAACTTCCAGGTTCGAGCGAGCCGGTTGCCGGCATCGGTCAGCATCCAGCCGGGAACATCGCTCATCAGCCGCTCGGCTTGCTCCCGCGGCATCGGATCCACCCCGCCCTGGCAAGGGGTACAGGTTTTGGCGGTAAGACTCATGACGGCTCCTTGCGTGGCGACATCCGCGCCGGGATACGCCACCCTGACTGTGGACTCATACACTGTGGCTGGCATCAGGCCATGTCAATGTCGCCAGATGGTAGCCCCGTGTCCCCGGAACCGCAGCGCCACCCAGTGGAGGAACGGGCGCCTAGCGGTCGGAGCCGCGCTCCAGCCGCGCCTTCTCTTCTTGCTTGGCCTGCTGCCAGGCCGCTTCCATCTGCACCATGTCCGCATCGGCAATGCTAGTTCCCTGTTCGGCCAGCAAGGCCTCGACGCGACGAAAGCGGCGCTCGAACTTCGCATTGGCCGACCGCAGCGCAGCCTCAGGATCGACCTTGAGATGCCGGGCAAGATTGGCGCAGGCGAACAGCAGATCGCCCATCTCCTCTTCCAACCGAGCCTGGGGTGCCGCTGCCTCGACTTCGGCCTCCAACTCGGCGAGCTCCTCACGCACCTTGGCGAGCACGCCGCTTACCTCGTCCCAGTCGAAGCCTGTCCCCGCGGCCCGCTTGCCCAGCTTGACCGCCCGTGTCAGCCCCGGCAACGCGATGCTGATTCCGGCCAGCACACTGAGATCCTGCCCCTTGCGCTGTCGCTCCGCCGCTTTGATCGCTTCCCAAGTCGCGGTCTGGGATTCCGCGTCACGCTCGCTGGCCGTACCGAACACATGCGGATGGCGCCGCTCCATCTTATCGGCAATCGCACCCGCCACAGCATCGAACCCGAACCATCCTCGCTCGCTTGCCATCTGCGCGTGGAACACCACTTGCAGCAGCAAATCGCCCAGCTCGTCGCGCAGCTCGTTCCAGTCTTCGCGCTGAATCGCGTCGGCGACTTCGTAGGCTTCCTCAATGGTGTAAGGCGCAATGGAGGCGAAATCCTGAGCGCGATCCCAGGGACAACCGTTCTCGGGATCGCGCAGGCGCCGCATTATGCTCAACAGTCGCTGCAGATTGTCCATGCCGTTCAGCGGCTCCGATACTGCCGGCCGCCCAAGATCGCCTGGCGCGACGGCTGTGCCAATGAGCGGCTGCACTGCCAGCCTTCGTCCACGTCGGTAGCACGGGCCCCATGGCCCAGCCCCGGCTCTTCGCACATGAACCTGACCTTTGGTCCGTTCGGCCTCGGCCAGGTGTATAAATCGATCACTGTACTCTCCTCAACTCTCCGGCCGACAAGCGCGTGGATCGGGCCTGCCGCGCAAGGTTTCCATCACGCAGGCAAGATAACGCATGGTGCCCGCCGCCTGCTCATCGACCGCGGGCAACTGCCGCCGCGCTTCCAGCAACGCCGCCACACCGAGCTCCACCGAGACCAGGCCGAGGTTGTGGCGGGCGCGGGCGTGCTGCGGATCCAGCTCCAGCACTACCCGATAACTGCGCGCCGCCTCGTAGAGCCGGCCGGAACTGGCATAGGAGTTGCCAAGCCGGAACCAGGCTTCCGAATCGTTCGAGCGCTTGCGTAAATATTCCAAGTAAAGCGGTACTGCCAGCCGGTACTCGCCAGCGGCATAGGCACGGTCGGCCGCCGCGCGCGCATCGGAATACTCCCGCACTGCCGCCACCGGCACCGCAGCGGGTGCGGACTCCGACTGCTTGGGAACACTGGCACAACCCACAAGCGACAGCAACACCAGGCCCAGACCTAGGCCTTTGAACGCGAAGTCGTTGTTTGCCATTGGCTTAGCGGCTCCGATCAGATGCGGGCTCTAGGAGCGATCTCAGCCATCGCATAAGGGGCGCTGCCGCGGCGCGCCGGCTGCACCAACCCGCCCCGCTACTGAGATGGGCTCCAAATGCATTATCATGGCGGCCCTGCCCGCACTTTAACACGGCACATGGAAGCCATGAGCAGCAACCAGTCCATCCAACGACGTCCCAGTATTCCCGTTACGGTAGGTTCCGTGACCGTAGGCGGTAGCGCGCCCGTGGTCGTGCAATCCATGACCAACACCGATACGGCGGACGAGGTCGCTACCGCTATTCAGGTAGCACAACTCGCGCGCGCCGGCTCCGAAATGGTGCGCATTACGGTCAACACCGAGGAAGCGGCCGCCGCTGTGCCCCACATCCGCGACCGGCTGGCCGCAATGGGTATGGATGTGCCGTTGATCGGCGACTTTCACTTCAATGGGCACAAGTTGCTGCAAAAGCACCCGGCCTGCGCCGAGGCGCTAGCCAAATACCGCATCAACCCCGGCAATGTAGGCCGCGGCAAGAAGCGCGACCCGCAGTTCGCGAGCATGATCGAGGTGGCCTGCCGCCACGATAAGCCGGTGCGCATAGGCGTGAACTGGGGCAGTCTGGACCAGTCCGTGCTGGCCAGACTGATGGATGAGAACGCCCGCGCCGCGCGACCGCGCGATACCGGCGAGATCATGCGCGAGGCGGTAGTAGTGTCGGCCCTGGAGAGCGCCGCCAAGGCAGAGGAGCTGGGCCTGCCGCGCGACCGCATCGTGCTGTCCTGCAAAATGAGCGGTGTGCAGGATCTGATCAGCGTGTATCGCGACTTGGCCCGCCGCTGCGATTATGCGCTGCACCTGGGGCTTACCGAAGCGGGCATGGGCTCCAAAGGCATAGTCGCCTCCACAGCGGCGCTGGCCGTGCTGTTACAGGAAGGGATAGGCGACACGATCCGTATTTCGCTGACGCCGGAACCTGGCCAAGAGCGCACGCAGGAGGTAATCGTCGCCCAGGAGATTCTGCAGACCATGGGGCTGCGCGCTTTCACGCCGCTGGTCACGGCCTGCCCCGGCTGCGGACGTACCTCCAGCACGTTCTTCCAGGAGCTGGCGGAACGTATCCAGACGTACGTGCGCTCCAAGATGCCGGAGTGGCGCACCCGCTACCAGGGCGTGGAGAACATGACGCTGGCGGTAATGGGCTGCGTGGTCAACGGCCCTGGCGAGAGCAAGCACGCCAATATCGGCATCAGCTTGCCCGGCACCGGCGAGGTGCCCGTCGCGCCGGTTTACGTAGACGGCGAGAAGACAGTAACCCTCAAGGGCGACAACATCGCCGAGGAATTCCAGCAGATTATCGATGAGTACGTGGCGAGAAAATACCCGCGCATTGGGGCTTAGCGCCACAGCCGATCGGCATTTTCCGCCCGCGCAAAGCGCGGGCGCCTAACCATCCACAAAGAGCCGTGCGCTAGCCGGGCCGCCTGCCTAGCGCTCCAGATACTTCAGCTTGCCTGCAACCCCGTCCCACTCTGGCGCATCGGGCGGCGGCTCCTTGCGCCGGGTGATCACCGGCCAGCGTTTGGCGAGCTCGGCATTCAGTGCCAGAAACGCCTCCTGCCCGGGCGGCAGCATGTCCTCGGGGAAAATCGCTTCAGCGGGACATTCCGGCTCGCAGACCGCGCAGTCGATACACTCGTCAGGGTCTATGACCAGAAAGTTCGGCCCCTCATGGAAGCAGTCCACGGGGCAGACTTCGACGCAATCGGTGTACTTGCAACGGATGCAGTTCTCGGTAACGACGTAAGTCATACCTGAAATGGCCGCACCGTATGCAAATGATTGACCGGTCCATGTCCGCGTCCTAGCGTCGGGGCCGTGCGCAGCGCCTCCAGCAAGTACGCCCTGGCACGCGCAACCGCATCGACCAGCGCCATGCCCTGCGCAAGCCCCGCCGCGATCGCCGAGGCCAGCGTGCAGCCGGTACCGTGATTGCTCTTGGTGTGGATGCGCGCGCTCGTGAAGATATGCTCGCCGCTCTGGCAGAGCAGCACATCCGTCAGCTCGTCACCTTCCAGGTGCCCGCCCTTGAGCAGCACGGCAACGCCAAAGCGCTCCTGCAAACGGCGTGCGGCTGCGCGCATCGCGTCTACATCGGCGATAGGCTCGCCCAGCAAGGCCTCGGCCTCGGGCAGGTTCGGCGTGATTACCGTCGCTCGCGGCAGCAAATGCCGCCCTAGCGCCTCTACTGCGTCGGCCTGCAGAAGCCGGGCCCCGCTCTGGGCGACCATCACCGGATCGACCACCAGTGGCGTGTTCGGCGCCAGGCGCGCTACGGCCGCGGCCACCGCCTCTATGACCGCCGCATCGTGCAGCATACCCGTCTTGATACAGTCAGCGCCGATATCCTCCAGCACCACCTCGATCTGACCGGTGACGAATTCCGGCGGCACCGGGAGCACATCCCGCACTTCCAGCGTGTTCTGCGCTGTCAGTGCCGTTATCGCCGTGGCGGCATACGCTCCCAGTGCCGTAACGGCCTTGATATCGGCCTGAATGCCCGCACCCCCGCCGGAATCCGAGCCAGCAATAACCAATACGCGAGAAGGCTGCATCAATCCTGGTCTCCACTTAGTTCTGCGAGTAGACGCTTGCGGTCGATCTTGCCAGGGCCGGTCATCGGCAGTTCGCTGACGAACGCAAACCGTCGCGGCACCTTGAACCCAGCCAGATGCTCGCGGCAATAGCGGGTAAGCGTTTCCGCATCCGCTTCGCTGCCTGGCTTGAGTACCACAGCCGCCAATGCGACCTGCCCCCAGTCGGGATCGGGCACGCCGACTACCGCGACCTGCGCTACCGCGGCATGCATACCGAGCACGTTCTCGATTTCTTCGGGCGAGATATTCTCGCCGCCGCTGATAAACATGTTATCGGCCCGGCCTACGATGTAGACGTTGCCGTTTTCATCCTCCCGCGCCAGATCCCCCGAGTACACCCAGCCGCCTTCCAGAAACACTTGTTTGGTGCGCTCCGGCTGGCCCAGATACTCCTGGAAGTTGTGCGGGCTGCGCATGCACAAAACGCCCGTTTGCCCTTGCTGTACCGGCTCCCCGGTCTGCGGGTCGACGATCTTGTAGTCGCTGTGAAAGAACGGGCGGCCGATGCTGGTGTTATGCTCCCAGATCTCGTCCAGGCTCTCGTCTATGCCGGCATAGACGAAGTTGGAGGGACCGGCCTCGGTCATGCCGTAGGCTTGCGTCACGGGAATGCCGCGCTCCCAGAACGGCCGCATGGCCACAGCCGAACACGGAGCGCCCCCGGTAGTGATTCCCTCCAGCGAATCCAGGTTGGTGGATGCAAAGCGTGGATGCCGGCTCAGGAACTGCAGCATGGCCTCCACGGCGCCGAAGTGGGTAATCTGCTCGCGCTCGAGCAGCTCGAGCACCAGCTCCGGATCGAACTGCCGCAGCAGCACTTGATAACCGCCGCTGTGATATATGGGCGTGAATGTATTCCACCCGCCAACGTGAAACAACGGGAACGTGAGCAGCTCGCGGGCCTGCCCCATCGCGCCGCCGGAAGTGATCACCAGATCGAACGAGTTCCACAGCATCTGGCGATGCGGCACCACACAGATCTTGGGCGTGGCGGTAGTACCGCCGGTGTGTATGTACAGAAACGGATCGTTGAGCGCCAGCGGCCTGTTGACAGGCCGCGGCTCGGCGGCGAGGACTTCGCTCTGATAACGCGATCCGCTATCGCTCACCTGCACCGATTCGCGCACGGAAGACGGCAAGGCCAGGCTTTCCGCCAAGTCGGCAAAAAAGTCTTCGTAGAAGAAGACCTTCGGCTGAATACGCGCGAGCAGGTCGTCCAGCTCGCGCTTGCTGAGCCGGTAGCTAAGCGGCGCCAAAATAAAGCCGCACTTACCCGCGGCCAGATACAGATCGATCGCCTCGATACGATTACGGGCGATGAAGGCAACGGGGTCGCCCTTCTCCACCCCCAGAGTCTCGGTGAGCCATGTCCCCACGCGATTGGCGCGCTCGTCCATTTGCGCGTAGGTATAGCGCTGGTCGGTGGCCGGATCGTAGATGGCTATCCGGCGCGGCGTAAGCGCGGCGCGGCGACCCGCCCAGTCGCCAACCCAGTTCATCGGCAAATCGTCATAATGCTGGGGCGCAGGCATGCGGGATCTCCTTGAATTCCAGTGTCCTACAACGCCGCCGGCTCCTAGCCGCGGCAAGCTTCGCACGGCCATCGAATGCATCCATGGGCCGTTTGCGTACGCAACAATCTCCAGGCGTATCGTACTCGAACACAATATAACGCAATGCGGCAAATCCCCGCCTCACGCATGGGCGACGATAGCGCCTGTCTAGCGCACGAGTGTGCCCGCCGACACGCTCTCCCGCCACCTCCAAGCCGGGGCTGAGGCAGGCATAATACATACCTACTGGCAACATTCATGCGCCCGGATCGGCGCTGGGCGCTCGCCCCGCAAGGCGGGCGGCGCAGGAGAGGCTCATATGCAGCAGGCAGAACTGGTAGATATTGGCGTTAACCTGACGAACAAGGCGTTTCGCAAGGATCTCGACGAAGTCCTCCAGCGCGCTTGGGACGCCGGTATCGTCGCGCTGATCCTGACCGGCACGTCCGAACAGGGCAGCGAGGCTGCCTTGGAGCTCACACGGCGAGATCCTAAACGGCTGTTCTGCACGGCGGGGGTACATCCGCACGAGGCATCGCAGTTCACCAATGGCACCGCCGATGCGCTGCGAGAACTGGCCGCGCAGCCCAACGTAGTCGCCATCGGCGAAACCGGGTTGGATTTCAACCGCGATTTCTCGCCTCGGCCGGCGCAAGAGCAAGCCTTCGAACGTCAGCTCGAGCTGGCTTGCGACCTGAGCATGCCCGCCTTTCTGCACCAACGCGATGCGCACGAGCGCTTTCTGCCCATTCTACGGGAGTACCGCGATCGCCTGCCCAGCGCCGTAGTGCACTGTTTTACCGGCAGTCGCCAAGAGTTGTGGGACTATTTGGACCTGGATCTGCACATTGGGATCACCGGTTGGATCTGCGACGAACGCCGGGGCTTGCACCTGCAACAGATCGTTGCCGACATTCCGGCGGATCGGCTGATGATAGAAACCGATGCGCCCTACCTGCTGCCCCGCACGCTACGGCCCAAGCCTAAGAGCGGTCGCAACGAGCCGGCATTCCTACCGGAGGTACTCGCCACCGTCGCCCGTTGCCGCAACGTCGAGCCCAGCGAGCTTGCTGCGACCGCCACCGCCACGGCGCGGCGGTTCTTCGCTCTTCCCGACCTGGCGTAGTTCACGCAACGGCTCAGGTCCGTTCTCCCCGGGCTCGCGCTTGGTGGTCGCTGCTCGCGTGTCAGTATCTTTGACAGCATCGGGGCTGCGCTGCGGCCACAAAAAAGCCCTGCACAAGGCAGGGCTCGCAAGCGATAGCGAATCGCTTACTTGTACATGCCGCGCTGAATCATGCGTTCCTGACGCTCGGTAGCGCGATCGGCGCTAAGCTGAGCCGCCTGGGCCAGCGCCTCGGCATTGGAAGCCATCTCCTTCGCTTCGTTGGCAGCTGCCAGCGCGGCCGCCGCCTGCTGTTTCGCCTCGGCGGCTTCCTGACGCGCCTCTTCAACCATGGATTGCAGATTGGTGTCGGTGGTGGTGGCGCAGCCAACCGTCAGGCCCAACACGGCTGCAAGAGCGGAAAACTTCACTACGCGGGTGAGGCTGTGCGACATGGAATGATCTCCTTCGTTCCTCTTGTTATCGGCGGTCCCTCCGGGGGGCGCATCCTGCATTCACGAATGCATCAGCGTCTATATGAAAACCGATAATGGCCAGCAGTTCTAGATGTCACCGGATGACGACAGGTGTTCCCACTGTGACATACTCCGCCAGCCGTTCGATCTGCTCGTTGGTCAAAGCGATGCAGCCTCGAGTCCAATCGAAGGCGTTGTGAATCGCCAAGTCTCCGTTGCCGACACCGTGCAAACCGATATTGCCGCCCAGGACGGTATCCTGGGGCGAGCGTCCTAACGCCAGCATACGATCGAAAATTTCCCAATATTCGCGATCGCCAATTAAGCCGTGCCTGTGCGCCCTATCGACGTCTTGCAACGTAGGATAATTCAAGCCTAAAAAGATATGAAAGCGGCTATCGCGACTGATGCGATCGATGCGAAACTGGCCCAGGGGCGTAGTGTTATCGCCGGCCAAACGCAGCCTGGCCACGCCACGGCTGCCGATAGCGATGCGATCGAATTCGGCGATTGCCGTAGCCCCCTGATACACCAGGGCACGCCGAGCCGCGGTATCGATCAGCACCCAACGCTCGGGCAGCTGCGCGTACGGCGGTTCATCGGCCCGTAGCGGCGCGGATAGGCCGGCCAGCAGCAGCGCGAATATCAATGCGGCGGCATGCGAGCACGCACGCTTAACAACACAGGAACTGTTGCAGCCCGTCGTCGTCGAAAGGCCAGTGCAGCTCGCGATTGCTGTCCACATGACGAAGCACCGGGATACGAACCCCATAGCGCGCCTCGAGCTCCTCATCGCCGATGATGTCGATCTCCTCGAACTCGGCACCGCAGCGATCCAGCGCGGGCTCCACAAGCGCCCTAGCCTGATCGCACAGATGACAGCCGAACGTGCCGTACAGGATGAAACGCTGCTTCATTGACCTCATGACCTCTACGATGCGCAAGCTGACGCCACCGCGGTCTAGCGAGAGCGGACCCTCGGGGACTGCGCGCCAGGGGATCAGACTGCGCGGGTATTCTTAGGCCGCGCGAGCCGATGCCAGTATAATTGACGTTTTTGCGCACACACAGAGCCGGATGCCACACAGGATGCTGGATCGCCGATTGAGCGTTGCGCCGATGATGGATTGGA
>CAYWPG010000020.1:0-63794 GCA_964460035.1 uncultured Alkalilimnicola sp. | reverse complement strand
CCGACCTTCTTCATCGCCTCGGCGATGATCTCGCCGACGGAGCTGTCGGAGTTGGCGGAGATGGTGCCGACCTGAGCGATGGCCTTGTCGGTCTCGCAGGGCTTGGAGATCTTGCGCAGCTCTTCCACGCAAGCAGCGACGGCCTTGTCGATACCGCGCTTGAGATCCATCGGGTTCATGCCGGCGGCAACCGCCTTCATGCCCTCGCGCAGAATGGCCTGAGCCAGCACGGTTGCGGTGGTGGTACCGTCACCGGCGGTATCGGAAGTCTGGGAAGCGACTTCCTTCAGCATCTGGGCGCCCATGTTTTCGAACTTGTCGGCAAGCTCGATTTCCTTAGCGACGCTCACGCCGTCCTTGGTTACCGTCGGAGCACCAAAGCTCTTCTCCAAGACGACATTACGGCCACGCGGGCCGAGGGTAACCTTGACGGCATTGGCCAGGATGTTGACGCCGGCGATCATGCGGGTCCGTGCGTCATCGCTAAAACGTACGTCTTTAGCAGCCATTCCTTAAATTCCTCGTATAGATTTTCTGCTAACAGCGGAGGTCCGAAGGGCGTCGTTAGTCCTCGATAACGGCCATGACGTCTTCCTCGCGCATCACGAGGAGCTCTTCACCGTTCACCTTGACCTCAGTGCCGGAATACTTGCCGAACAGGACCTTATCACCCACCTTGAGATCCAGGCCGCGCACTTCGCCGTTCTCGAGGATCTTGCCCTTACCCACGGCAATAACTTCTCCGCGAATCGGCTTCTCCGCAGCGGTATCGGGGATCACGATGCCGCCAGGGCTCGTACGCTCCTCTTCCATGCGCTTGATGATCACACGATCATGCAAAGGACGAATGTTCATCGGACCTTTAGCTCCCTAGGTTTATTACTTGCTCGGGGTGTATCGGGGAGGCTGCCACAGCTGACAACTGTTAGCACTCAATCCCGGTGAGTGCTAATGATAACCAGGAAGCTGACGGAGTCAAGCACGCCTGAGCACCCAATCGCCGGCTGATCGCAGAGCCTGTTTCCGGCGCGCACCGCGGGAAACCGCCAGGCGCGCACCGGGCACGGTAACGCCGAACCACGCCGCCGATGGCCACGTTCGGCACCCCTCTGACAGCGTTCTCACCCACCGCTTGCGACATACATCACCTGCTTACGGGGAACCGCGCGCCAGACTTGAGCCCGGCGATGGTACAATTCAACCCCCGCAGCTCAGACCATCGGGACACCCAACTCCCGGGCGCTTGCGCACATGCGGCGCGCAACCGCTCGCACACCAGCGTAGGAGGAAGAATGGACTCCGAACACCTTGTCGTGCTCTGCACCTGCCCCGACCACGCCATTGCCGAAGAAATCGCCAAAACGCTTATCGATTACGGCTGCGCTGCGTGTGTGAGCATCATTCCCGGCGTCACCTCCGTGTATGCCTGGGAAGGGAAGGTCCATCAGGACAGCGAACTGCAACTCCTTATAAAGACTACCCGCGGCGCGTACCGCGAGGTCGAGGAGACAGTGCAGCGGCTACATCCTTATGAACTTCCCGAGATCATCGCTGTCCCTGTAGTCAAGGGACAGGGGGACTATCTGCAATGGATAAGCATACAAACGCGCAGAGACAACTAACCGCATGAGCTTCTCGCCTTCTTTGCGTATACCGACGCTGCTGGCGCTGGTACTTCTGATAGTGGCTGCGCCTGCGCTGGCGCAAGGCGGGCTGACTGGCCTGTTCGGCGGCAATCGGCAGCCGCTGCCGGCCGAACAGGCCTTCCCCTTCAGCGCCGAACGCACCAGCCCTACCGAGCTGACGGTGCGCTGGGATACACGCGACGGCTACTACCTGTACCGCGACAAGTTCGGATTCTCTCTGAGCGGCACCGACGCCAGCATCGCCGCCATCGCACTACCCGAAGGGGAACTCAAGGACGATCCGTATTTCGGCGAGCTTCACGTCATCTACGGTCCAGCGGAAGTACGCCTCACGCTAGACCAGGCCCCGCAGGGAGCATTCGTTCTCACCGCCGAATACCAAGGCTGCGCCGATGCCGGCCTGTGCTATCCGCCGCTCGCCATAGAGTATCCATTCGGCGCCGCCGCCGAGTCGCCCGCAACCGCCGCAACGACCAGCGCCAGCCTGTCGCCGCGCCCGCCCGCGGACGAGGGCAGCCGCCTGCAAGGGCTGCTTCGGGGGGGCAACATTCCGTTGATACTGGGCGGATTCTTCGCCGCCGGTCTCTTGCTCGCCTTCACTGCGTGCCTCTACCCCATGGTTCCCATACTGTCCGGGCTCATTGCCGGCGACAGCGGCCCCAAGAGCGGCGCGCGCGCATTCCTGCTCTCGCTGGTGTACGTCGAAGCTACCGCCGTTACCTACGCGCTTGCCGGCGTGGCGGCGGGCCTGTCGGGGCAGGCCATCCAAGCGGACCTGCAGAGCCCGTTGGTGCTGGGCGCCTTCGCCGCACTGTTCGTAGTGCTGGCACTATCCATGTTCGGCCTGTTCGAGCTGCAGCTGCCCAGCAGCTGGCAGACGCGCATCGACAGGCTGTCTCGCCGCCAGCGGGGTGGCAGCCTGATCGGGGTCGCCATAATGGGCGCCCTCTCGGCGCTGATCGTCAGCGCCTGCTCGGGCCCCGCGCTGATTGCCGCACTGGTCTTTATCAGCAACACCGGAGATGCGCTGCTCGGCGGGCTGGCGCTATTCACGCTTGCCAACGGGATGGGCGTGCCATTGCTGCTGATCGGCACCGCGGCGGGGCGCTGGCTGCCGCGCTCCGGCCCATGGATGGTCACGGTTAGAAAAATATTCGGGGTCGGCTTTCTTGCCGTGGCGCTTTGGATGCTTGAGCGCATTCTGCCCGGTTCTGTCGCGCTGGCTCTGTGGGGTGCGCTGCTGCTCGGCTGCGCCGTTTATCTTGGCGCCTTCGACCAACTCGATAGCAACGCTGGCGGCACGGCCCGCCTGCGCAAGGCCGGCGGGCTGCTGCTCTTTCTCTGGGGCAGCCTGGTGCTGATCGGCGCAGCGGCTGGTAGCCGCGACTTCTGGCAGCCGCTAAGCGGGTTCGGCCTAGGCGCGACACAGCCGGCCGAGCTGCGTTTTCAGCCCGTCAAGACCGTGGCCGATCTTCAGCGGGAGCTCGAACGCGCCAGCGCTCTGGAGCGCCCGGTCGTGATGGACGTCTACGCCGACTGGTGCGTGTACTGCATACAATTGGAAGAACACACATTCACCGATCCGCGCGTGCAGGACACATTGCGCCCGGCCGTGCTCCTCAGGGCCGACGTGACCGCGATGGACGCGGACGATAAAGCCTTGCTAGCGCACCTCAATGTGTTCCTGCCCCCGGCCGTGGTGTTCTACGGGGCCGACGGCAGCGAACGGGCGGACTTCCGCGTCGCCGGCTTCATGCCGCCGGATCGTTTTCAACAATGGGCACAGCAAGCGCTTTGGCTGAGGTAACACGATGGCATCTCCTTCCCTGAAAACATTCGCGCTCGTGCTAATTACCGCGATCATCGGCGGTGCGGTCGGCATCGGCGGCTACATTGCGTACGAGCGCGTGAGCGCCGATGCCGAGACTGCCAGCATGCGCCCCGAGTTCGAACTCCCGGACCTCGATGGACAGCCGCAGTCAGTGACTCAGTGGGATGGCAAGATCCTTGCCATCAACTTCTGGGCCAGCTGGTGCCCGCCTTGCGTGCGCGAGATCCCGCACTTCATCGCCCTGCAGGAGCAATATGGCGACCAAGGGGTGCAGTTCGTCGGCATCGCCGTCGACCGGCCGGACGCGGCGCGGCAGTTCGCCGAAGAGCTGGGCGTCAATTACCCGCTGCTTTACGGCGTTCAGAACGCCATGGAAGTCAGTGAGCGCTACGGCAACCTCAACGGCACCCTGCCGTATACGGTGGTGATCGGCCGTGACGGCCTCATCAGCGATGTATTCGCCTACGAGGTCGACTACGAGACCATTGAGCAGGCTCTCAAAAAATTGCTGTGATCCAGTGCACGATTAAGAAACTCCGCCGAACTGGCCGGTAATTTCGCCGATCTAGACATCAAAAAGGGATTCAGTCAGAATCGCGACCATCATGGTGCAGTTGAGTTGCTGCGCCCGCGAGCATGGGGAAGCGCGTGATGCCAGCGATCCTGGTCCTGAACGGACCCAATCTCAATCTGCTTGGCCGACGAGAGCCTGAGATCTATGGCACCGACACGCTTGCCGATATAAACGCTCGGCTGGCAGCGCTGTGCAAGGAAGCCGGGGTCGGGTTCGAGAGTTTTCAGAGCAACGCCGAACACGCACTCGTTGACAGGATTCATGCCGCCGAGGCAGCTGGGGTGGACTTCATCATCATCAACCCCGCCGCCTTCACTCACACCAGTGTCGCCATTCGCGACGCGCTGGCAGGAGTGAAAATTCCGTTCATCGAGGTACACCTCTCGAACGTTCATGCCCGGGAGCCATTCCGACGGCATTCGTACCTGTCGGATATCGCAGTGGGCGTCATCTGCGGGCTAGGCCCGCAGGGCTACGAATTGGCATTGCAAGCGGCGCTACGGCGCCTGGCGGTAAAATAAGGAAACCTGTCGATGGATATCCGCAAGATCAAACGCTTGATCGAGCTGCTGGAAGAATCCGGCATCAACGAAATCGAGATCAAAGAGGGGGAAGAGTCGGTTCGCATCAGCCGCGGCAGCAGTATCGCTCCTGCCCCCCAGACGTACGTAGTCAACAGCCCAGCTCCCACTGCGGTGGCATCCGCGCCGGCAGCGCCCGCAGGCGACGAGGCAGCCGCCAAACCGGCCATCCCCGCCGGGCACAGCGTGCGTTCGCCGATGGTCGGCACCTTCTACCGCGCACCCTCGCCTGGCGCCAAGCCGTTTGTCGAGGAAGGCCAGCGTGTCAAGGTTGGCGATACGCTGTGCATTATCGAAGCGATGAAGATGCTCAACCAGATCGAGAGCGACAAGGACGGCGTGGTCACTGCGATACTGGTAGAGAACGGTCAGCCAGTCGAGTTCGATCAGCCGCTGTTCATCATCGAGTAAGGCGCTGCAGCGCATCACTCCAAATCGGATTTTTAGTCGATGCTGGAAAAAGTCGTCATCGCCAACCGCGGCGAAATCGCTCTGCGCATACTGCGCGCCTGCCGCGAGCTGGGCATCAAGACCGTGGCCGTGCACTCGACTGCCGACCGCGACCTCAAACACGTTCGCCTTGCGGATGAGTCGGTTTGCATTGGGCCGGCGCCTTCGAGCGAGAGCTACCTGAACATCCCGGCCATAATCAGCGCGGCCGAAGTCACCGATGCCGTTGCCATCCACCCCGGCTACGGTTTTTTGGCGGAGAACGCGGATTTCGCGGAACGGGTCGAACGCTCCGGATTTATCTTCATCGGCCCGCGCGCCGAGACCATTCGCCTGATGGGCGACAAGGTATCCGCCATCAAAGCGATGAAAGAGGCCGGCATTCCCTGCGTGCCGGGCTCCGATGGGCCGCTGGGCGATGATCCGGAGGAGAACCTGCGCCTGGGCCGGGAGATTGGATACCCGGTGATCATCAAGGCCGCCGGCGGCGGGGGCGGGCGCGGCATGCGAGTGGTGCACAGCGAAGCGGCGCTGCTCAACGCTATTTCGCTGACCAAGGCGGAAGCCGGCGCAGCCTTCGGCAACAGCACCGTCTACATGGAAAAGTTCCTGGATAATCCGCGCCATATCGAGATTCAGGTGCTGGCGGACGAGCACGGCAACGCCGTGCACCTGGGCGAGCGCGACTGCTCTATGCAACGGCGCCACCAGAAGGTGGTCGAGGAGAGCCCGGCCCCCGGACTCACCCCCGAGCAGCGAGCGGAAATCGGCGAGCTCTGCGCCGAAGCCTGTCGACGCATCGGCTATCGCGGGGCCGGCACCTTCGAGTTCCTCTATCAGGACGGCCGGTTCTACTTCATCGAGATGAACACTCGCGTGCAGGTAGAACATCCCGTAACGGAAATGGTCACCGGTATCGATATCGTGCGCGAGCAGCTGCGAATCGCCGCCGGGTTGCCGCTATCGTTCCGTCAGGAGGATGTCTGCCTGCGCGGACACGCCATCGAGTGCCGCATCAATGCCGAAGATCCGGAAACGTTCATACCGTCGCCCGGGCGTATCGACCAATACCACGCGCCTGGCGGGCCTGGCATTCGCGTCGACTCGCATATTTATAACGGCTACTTCGTGCCGCCGTATTACGACTCCATGATCGCGAAGCTGATCGCGTACGGCGATACCCGCGAGTCAGCGATCGCGCGCATGCGCAACGCGCTCTCGGAAATCGTCATTGGCGGGATAAAGACCAACATCCCGCTCCAGCAAGAGATCATGGCCGACGCGGCGTTCCAGGCCGGTGGCACCAACATTCACTACCTGGAGAAGAAGCTCGGCAAGAGCTAGGCGGCCGTAACGCGAGGGACCCCGTCCCGTCAGTACGCCGCCGGCAGCAAAAAACTCGCCCCCGGTATCAACGTTCGCAGGAACACTATAACCGGGGGCGAATCCTTGGGGCGTCGGGCGGCGCGAGAACTCTTCGCCGGACCGCGCACGCAGCCCTGGCGACTCACCCGGTGAGCAGCCGCAGTGCGATCACGGTAAGGAACGCTGCGAAGATGCGCTTGAGAACCTTCGCAGGCAATCGATGCGCGAGCCGTGCGCCCACGGGCGCCAAGAGCATGCTCGGCACCACAAGACCGGCCACAGCCGGCCAGTAGACGTATCCCGTTGCCCCTGCCGGAAGCAACGGATTGCCCCACCCCGCCGCCACGAAACCGATAGCCCCGAAGATGGCGATGGGCAAGCCGCAGGCTGCCGAAGTGCCCACTGCCTTGCGCATTTCGGTACCGCACCAGACCAGCCACGGCACCGTCAGCGAGCCGCCGCCGATCCCCAGCAGGGCCGATAGCACCGCAATCCCGAAGCCGCCAATCGCCAACCCAACGCTGCCGGGCAACTGGCGCTGCGCGGGCGGCGCGCCGGCGAACGCCATCTGCGCCGCAACGGCCAGCAGGAACACGCCGAAGAGTATTTGCAGCGCCTTGCTGCTGAGAAGATCCGCAATGGCGGCACCGGCCAAGGACCCCAGCACGATGCCGGGCAGCATGCGCGCGAGCACGGGCCATAACACGCCGCCCAGTTTGGCATGCGCCCGCAACGAACTTAACGAGGTCAGTACGATGGCCGCCAGCGAACTGCCCACCGCCATGTGCATGACATGCTCGGGGGCGTATCCTCGCAGCATGAATAGAAACAACAATACGGTCACGATGATGGTGCCGCCCCCGACACCGAACAGCCCGGAAATCAGCCCAGCCCCAGCGCCGGCTGCAACATACAAAAGCAAGCCTTCCACCATTCCCCCTACTGCAGGATGTCGAAAAAGCCCGCCCCTGGACTTTTTCAACGCGCGGCCCGGCGGTACCCGCCAGCCGGTGCGCCGTGCACACGGTGCTAACGGGCTCGCGACACGGGCGGCACGTCCCCGTGCGCCGAACGAGGCCGCGGCTCGTGAAGAGCGCAGAATATGTAGGCCTCTCCCTTGTGCTCCTTCGGACCGCGCCCAAAACGGCTATTATGAGGCCGTGCGGACCTGGCGCACCAGGGCAAGCTACCGAAGCGCAGACCCGTCGGCACCGGGCAATCCAAAGGCTGCAGCTCCTTGACAGAGCCAACGGCGAAGGGAAGGTCGCTTAAATGCGGGTACGCAATATTTGCATGGTCGGCGGCACCGGCTTCGTGGGGCGCCATATCGCCAACCGCTTGGCGGATGCGCAGGAGAAGTCTCAGCTGCGTGTACTGACCCGCCGGCGTGAGCGGAATCGGAATCTGCTCGTCATCCCCAACCTCAACCTCTACGAAACCGACGTCTACGACGAAGACGAGCTGGTACGCCACTTCCGTGGCTGCGAAGCCGTCATCAACCTGGTCGGCATTCTCAACGAGCCGCACAAGGGAGCTTTCCATCGCGCCCATATCGAGCTCGTAGAACGCATCATCGCTGCCTGCCGACGCGCCGGGGTGCGCAACCTGCTGCATATGAGCGCGCTGGGCGCGGACGTTGACGCCCCCAGCCGTTACCAGCAAACGAAAGCAGAAGGCGAGCGCCTCGTTCATGCGGCGGCGGATACGTCGCTGCGGGTGACCAGCTTCCGACCGTCGGTCATCTTCGGCGCGGAAGACAGTTTCTTCAATCGCTTCGCGCGCTTGCTGAAACTCTCTCCGGGCATTTTTCCGCTTCCCACGCCCAACGCCCGCTTCAGCCCCGTGTATGTAGGCAACGTCGCTGATGCTTTCGTGCGCAGTCTGGGCAACCCGGAGTGCGCGGGCAAGGCATTCGAGCTGTGCGGGCCCCGGACTTATACCTTGTACGAACTCGTCGACTACACTGCCAGCGTCGCCGGCATCGAACGACGCATCTGGCCGTTGAGCGACGGCATGTCGCGCCTGCAGGCCCGCATTCTGGGCCTATTGCCCGGCCAGCCCTACTCCTACGACAATTACCTGTCGGCCACCGTGGACAACGTTTGCACGGTGAACGCTCTGCCAGCCCTGGGAATCGAGCCGGTGGGGCTGGAAGCCGTAGTGCCCGGCTATCTGGGCCAAGGCAACGCCCGCAGCCAGTACGACCGTATGCGTATGGCAGCGAGGCGTCACATCGCTGCCAAAGCGCAGTCCGAGCAACGCGGCAAACCGAGTTAAGATGGAAATATTTCTGGTGGGAGGCGCAGTTCGCGACGAACTGCTGGGTCTGCCTGTCAAAGAGCGGGATTGGGTGGTCGTAGGCGCCAGCGTCGAAGATATGCTCGCCAAGGGCTTTCGGCCCGTCGGCAGGGACTTCCCGGTCTTCCTGCACCCGCAGACCAAAGAGGAATACGCGCTGGCTCGTACGGAGCGCAAAACGGCCCCCGGCTACCGGGGTTTCGTTTTTCACGCCAGTCCCGAGGTCACGCTGGAAGACGATCTGCGCCGGCGCGACCTGACCATCAACGCTATCGCGCGTCGCCCTGATGGGGAGCTCGTAGACCCATTCGGCGGTCGCGCCGATCTGGAAGCGCGGATACTTCGACACGTATCTCCGGCATTTCAGGAAGACCCTGTGCGGATCCTCCGCCTGGCACGCTTCGCCGCGCGCTTTCAGCCGATGGGGTTTCGCATCGCCGAGGAGACGCTGGAGCTGTGCCGCACCATGGTCGCCGCCGGGGAGGTGGACGCGCTGGTGCCCGAGCGTGTCTGGCAAGAACTTGCGCGCGCCCTGCTCGAGGCGAAGCCGTCGGCGTTCATAACCACCCTGCGTGCGTGCGGAGCGCTCGCGCGCCTGATGCCGGAAGTGGACGCACTCTTCGGCGTACCGCAGCGCGCCGAATACCATCCCGAGATCGATGCCGGTGTGCACACTCTTATGGCGCTGGACATGGCCGCCCGGCTCGATGCTCCGCTAGCCGTTCGCTTTGCGGTGCTGGTGCACGATCTTGGCAAGGCGCAGACCCCGGCGAGCGACCTGCCTCGCCATCCGGGGCATGAGCACCGCGGGATTCCTCTGGTGCAAGCGCTGTCCAAGAGGCTGCGGGTACCGCGCAACGTACAGGAGCTAGGCCGCCTCGTCGCCAAGTTGCACCTGCACGCACACCGCGCATTCGAGCTCAAGCCGTCGACGGTTCTGAGATTGCTGGAAGAGCTCGACAGCTTCCGCCGTCCCGAGCGGGTGTCGGAATTTACCCTCGCTTGCGAAGCGGACGCCCGCGGCCGACTGGGATTCGAAGAGCGCACCTATCCGCAAGGCGAGTATCTTCGCGCAGCCTATGAGGCCGCGGCGAGCATCGATGCCCGACAATTCGTCGAGGCCGGCCTACGGGGCCCCGAGATCGGGCAAGCCATGCAACAGGCTCGTGCCGCAGCGATTGCGCAGCTCAAGGCAAGCTATACCGAGTCATGACGGGCTGGGGGCGCTTGTCCACAGGCCAGCGGGAAGACTCCCCGGTGGGAGCGCCCCCATAGGCCAGAGAGCAAATCGTTTCATTGTGGCCTAGGCGGCCAAAAAGCGGGTTAGGTTTGCGCGGGCACCAGGCGGTATATCTTGATCAGATCCCTCATGCCGCGGATCCGGGCCTGCTGGGGATCGACGAAACGGAAACGGGGATCCTCGCCCACCGCATCGCGCACCACTTCCGATACCACGATGTCCTGCGAGTGCGCATAGCCGCAAAGCCGCGCCGCCAAGTTCACGGTGTTGCCGATCACCGAGTAGTCGAGATGCTCACCGCTACCGATATTTCCGGCGACCACAAGACCTTGATGAATCCCTATGCCTAGCGGCATTGGCGCGTCGCACTCGTTCTCGCTCTCGCCGGCCGAGCGCATGATCTCCAGCGCGCAACGGCAAGCATCCCACGCCATGGAATCGCCGTCGAACACGGCCATGATGCCGTCACCGCCGAACTTGTCCACGTAACCGCGATTGCGGTACACGGCATCCACCTGCGCGCCCAGCTGACGGCTGAGTTTGGCGAAGAGCACTGCGGCCGGCAGCTTTTGCGACAACGAGGTAAAACCGCGGATATCGGAGAACAGGATGCAGACCTCCCGCTCCTCCGGAGGCGGCAACTCGTCGCTGCCTGCGCTGCGTTCTATCATTTGCCGAACCCGCGGCGAAATGTAGCGGGCCAAGTTAACTCGCACGCGCTCGAGCTCGCGGAAATAGTCGTACTTCTTGAGCAATCCGCCGAGTCTGGCCGTCACGACCAGCGGCGACAGCGGCTTGTCGACAAAATCGTCGCACCCTACAGCGAATGCGCGCCGGAACACGCTAGGGTCTTCCTGCGCAGTGACCATGAGGATCGGGGTCATGCGAAAGCGTGGTTGTTCGCGCAGCCGCTGGCACAGTTCGACGCCGCTCATGTCGGGCATTTCCACGTCGAGCATGAAAGCATCGGGCTGCGCGTTCTCCAGCATGTCCAACGCTTGCTTGCCGCTCTCGGCCAACAGCACGCAGTAACCGGCGGCTTGGAGGATACGCGCCAGCACCATACGCGAGAAACGGTGGTCGTCGACCACCATCACCGTCCGTTGCGGCGGGCTGCTTTGCATATCCGATGACCCATTCGCGGTTACCATCGAGCGCGACTCCGCCAGCAGTTGCCGTGTTCCCTTCGCGGGCATTCTACCCCATCGCTCGCATGGCCATTCCCGAGCGACGGCGCCCTCCAAACGAGGCCGGCTGTCCTACAGCGCGGCAGGCTTACCCCCGTGTTTTGCTGATGGCCAACTCCGAGAACGCGCATCACAGACGTCCTGTGTGATCGACCAGCGAAAAGCCAGCCAAAGGCTGGGTGAAATCACGCCCTAGCGCCAGAACCTTGAAGCGCTCTCCCATCTCTCCTGGCAAGGTCAAGGTTTTCACCTCGCCGGCAAGACGCATCTGCTCTTCCACATCGGCCCGAGACGACAGCTCCATCATCAGCTCGCCCAAGCCTGCGCCAAGCAAGAACTGTGCTTGCGGAGCGAAGCCGAGCACATCCAAACCAGCCTTGACGCCAGCGCGGGCTACGGCGGTAAAGTCCACGAACGCCGTAATGTCCTGCAAGCCCACCAGTTGCAACGGGTCGTCGTGCGCATGATGCCGGTAATGGCAGACCAGCGTGCCCATGCGCCGCTGCGGATGATAGTACTCGCAGCGGGGATAACCGTAATCGATAAGCAGCATCACGCCTTGCTGCAGCGTGTCGGCCAAAGCGGCAATCCACGGCTCGGCTCGCGGACTCCACTCCGAGCTGTAACCCACCCCTAGAGGGCCGTGGCAGTCCTGCTCGATCTGAGCGACCGCTTCGCTCAACGCCGTGTCCGCCGGACGCAGTTGCCAGACAAACTCGCCGTCTTCCACCCCCACAGCCCACTCTTCGACGGTGTCCTCAGCGCGGCGGAACCGCTTTACCGGTAGGGCGTCCAGTACTTCATTGGCTAGCACCACGCCCCGCAACGGGGTTTGCGGAAGACTATCCAGCCACTCCACCCGGTCGCGCCAGCCCGGCAGCTCCGCTTCGAACAGCTCTTGCTGCCGCTGCCGCAGGGATGCGCTCACCTCCAGGATAAGGTAGCGATCCGGCGGACAGTCCCTGCGCTCAAGCTCCTTGAGCACTTCCACCGCCATATGACCGGAACCGGCGCCGAACTCCAGCACCACGCCGCCGCCCAGCGCCTGCAGACACTGCGCGCACTGCATCGCCAAAGTACGCGAGAACAACGGCGAAACTAGCGGCGCGGTAATGAAATCGCCGCCAGGACCGAACTTGGCCAGTCCGGCGCTGTAGTAACCCAGCCCCGGCGCATAGAGCGCGAGCTCCATAAAGCGATCGAAGCCCAACAGCCCGCCGACACTGTCGATCTCAGCGGCAATATGTGCGCGCAGGAGCTCGCTGAGCTCGCTGGCGGCTGGGTCGGGGGCAGGCAGACGGACCGTAGGACCGGATCGACTCACGCTATTACCTCGCAACTAACTCCGCGGCATGCACGGCGATGCTACCGTTGTCATCGCGCCTGAGGGTAAAAGGCTGTGTTCCGACCTTATATCGCCCCAAACAGACCGCCTCGGTAGGCGCGGCTACAGGCTTGCCGTCGTAAAAACCGAGATAGTGCAACAGCTCCGGCAAGGCCACGAGAAAATAAGGTTCGCTGGTAACGCTCGCCGGCGCCAGGCGCTCATGGGTGCCATCGTTGAAACACAGAACATCCAGATCGACCGGACGCGCGATAAATTTTCGCTGCGGATGGCTTCTATCGCGGCCAAGCCGGGTTTCAACGCCATTGCAGAACTCCTTGAGTTGCGCCGCGGGCAGCGTTGCCGGCAGATACAACACCAGGTTGCGGAACAGGCCGTCGCCATCCACGGCTATCGGCTCGGTAAGATAGATGCTGCTGCTATGGAGGCAACCAAAGCGTTCCACCAGTGCTTCCAACGCCAGAGGAATGTTCGTCTGCGGGTTCTCGTTGCTGCCAACGCCGATGAAATACCCTGCTTCCATCATGACTTCGGCCCCCGCTTGCCCACTACAAAGGTCTGCCCTTGCGCAACTATCCCGGCAAGGCCGCTTTCAAGGATGTCGCGAAAACGCTCGATCTCATCGCCGTAATGAATAGCCCACATGCGCTTGCGCACCGCGGCCGGGTAAAACGCCAGGATCTCATCGACTGTCGTGTGTACCGGATTCGCCGGACTGAGGCAGCAATCGTGCAGAATCACCCGATCGCTGCGGTCGGCGGCTAGCCAATCGATAGGCCGCGTATCCGAAGTCAGGATGAGGCTATCGTTGATGATGAGCCCATAGCTCACCTTATTCGGCACATGGGGCGTTGCAAAGAGACGAAAGTCAACTCCGCCCCACGTGAAGCCGTCGCTGCCGAGTTCGACAACATCGAAGAAGTCCTCTAGCTGATTGGGCCGTTCGGCAGCTGCCCCCATGGTGCCGCGCAAGCAGTAATCCCATAGCGGCTCCCGCAACCCCGGCGCCAGCAGCAATTGCGGCCGCCGCTTGAAATCGTAGCGCGACTCGAAGCCGAGCCGCTCCATGCCGTGCACATGGTCCCCGTGCACATGGGTGATGAACACAGCATCTATATCGGCCAAGGTCAGCCCCACATCGCGCAAGGCGTACTTGATGGTAAAGCCGCAGTCGATCAACAACCGTTTCCCTGCGGCCTCCACCAGATAGCAGGTATTCCAGAAACGGGTAGCCGCGGCGTCGCCAGTTCCCAGTACGCGCACGATCGCCTCGCCGTACGCTTGATCTGTCACGCCCAATGCCCCCGCTCGATTCTTACTGCCGCATCGAAGACACCGGCTCCCGCCACTTTGACCTGTTTAATGAGTTCGAGGCGTACGCCCGCGACTGCAAACTTCTCCAGCACGGTCGCTGCGAGGGCTTCGGCGAGCGTCTCGATCAAGCGGTATTGCCTCTGCTGGCAATGCTCGACCAGCGCCGCAGCCACCGCGCCATAGTCCACCGTCGCCGCCACATCGTCCCTGGCCGCCGCTGCCGCCACATCCACGGCCATTTCCAGATTCACGGTCAGCAGCTGTGGTGCCGCCCGCTCCCACTCGAAAACCCCGACCACGGCTGCCAAACGCAGCCCGTTCACGCAGACTCGGTCCATGCCCCCTCGCTTGTAAAGCGCCCCTCGCAAGATTCGGAAAGCCTCGTCCTGGACGCGCTTCGGCTCGGCGCCTTACAGTGCGCGCCCGCCAGTATCTCTTTGATCGGGCACACCAGCATCCGTTCAAAGAGCGGCAATTTCCGGCGCCCCTTTACCCGACCGACGAAAATGCTCTCCAGCCGTTAATCAAGCGCGCGCAGCATACCAGACACTGCTCATGGCGACTGTCTGTACCGCCAGCCCTCATCCGATGCAGAATGGGCCCCGGAGCGATATCCACGCTGCCGGTGGCTATACTCTCGCCGGCTGCAGCCACACAACGCACACGGAGGTGGCGGGTGCGGACGGCATGCTCATGTCGCTGCTCGAACGCACCTTGCGACGCAGCGAGCCGGAGGTTTCCCGAACGGATTCGCCCGGCAAACTAGCATACACTTGGCACCTCTCCCCAGAGAGAGGCAAATACCGGATTGGACGACATGCTTTTCGAGACCGTTCCCTTGGCCATAGGCATAGCGTTGACGGTAATCGGGTATCTGTTCGGCTCGATTTCCAGCGCCATTCTCATCTGTCGCTTGCTAGGCTTACCGGACCCGCGCAGCGAAGGCTCCCGTAATCCGGGCACCACCAACGTACTGCGCATCGGCGGCAAGAAGGCCGCCATTCTCACGCTCGCGGGCGACATGCTCAAAGGCGTGGTGCCCGTACTGATAGCGCACGCTGTGGGCGCCGAACCGCTAGTGCTGGCGCTGGTCGGGCTGGCCGCTTTGCTAGGGCACTTGTACCCGGTGTTCTTCGGCTTCGAAGGCGGCAAAGGGGTCGCCACCGGCCTGGGCGTCATCCTCGCCTGGTCGTTCCCCGCCGGGCTCATCACCGTACTGACCTGGATTGTAATGGCAGCGGTGTTTCGCTACTCCTCGCTGGCCGCCCTGACAGCCTTCTTGCTGGCACCGCTCTATGTGGGCGCCATAACCGGTAGCAACGCGCTCACCCTGACCATGTGCGCGATAACCGTGCTCACCTACTGGCGCCACCGACAGAACATCCGCAACCTGATCAAGGGCGAGGAGAGCAAAATCGGGCAGAAAAAGTCCTCGCCGGCAAGCACCGATCAGGGCGCGTAGCGAAGCACTCCCGCTGTAGTCCGCGGGCGGCTCGTCAAACCCGTCCGCGACGCCTCCTTGCCCCTTAACTTGCAGCGGCCGGCAAGCTCTCCAGCGGCCAGCGCGCGGTTACCGAGAACTCCAGCGGCTCCGACTCGCCGGCCAGTAGCCGCTGGCAGCCGGCATAGGCGATCATCGCGCCGTTGTCGGTGCATAGCGAAGGACGCGGATAATACACCTGCGCACCGAGCCGCTCGGCCAGCAGACGCAACTGCTCGCGCAGATAGGCGTTGGCCCCCACCCCTCCGGCTACCACCAGTCGTTTCACGCCCGTTTGCTCCAGCGCACGCCTGCACTTGATCGCCAGCGTATCCACGACCGCATCCTGAAACGCGCGGGCTATGTCCGCGCGCGCGCCTGGATCGTCGGCATGGGCCTGCACCGTGTTGAGAGTGAATGTCTTCAAGCCGCTGAAGCTGAAGTCCAGCCCCGGGCGGTCGGTCATCGGCCGCGGAAAATGAAAGCGCGCCGGGTCGCCGGCACGCGCGAGCCGCTCCAGCTCGGGCCCCCCGGGGTAGGGCAAATCCAACAGCTTGGCGGTCTTATCGAAGGCTTCGCCCGCAGCATCGTCCAGGCTCTCGCCGAGAATGCGATAGCGGCCGATGCCGGCCACCTGCACGAGCAGGGTATGCCCGCCGGAGACCAGCAACGCCAGGAAGGGAAACGCCGGCGCCTCCGCTTCCAGCATGGGGGCCAGTAGGTGGGCCTCCAGATGGTGAACCCCCACTGCCGGAATGCGCAGCGCCCAGGCAAGGCTGCGCGCGAATGCCGCACCGACCAGCAAAGCGCCTACCAGGCCGGGCCCTCGCGTATAGGCAATGCCATCGAGCTCGCGCTTGTCCGTCCCTGCCTGCTCCAAGACCTCGCGAACCAGCGGCAGCAGCTTGCGCACGTGATCGCGCGACGCCAGCTCCGGCACGACACCGCCATACTTGGCGTGAATCGCGATCTGGCTGTACACGATGTGCCCCAGCAGCCCCTGCTCGCTGTCATACACCGCGACACCCGTCTCGTCACAGGAGGTCTCTATACCCAGAACCCGCATCGGCTCACTCCCCGGCGTTTTGCATTCGCAGCCCCAGCCGTATAGAATACCGCGCCCTAGTTGGAAATTTCGAATCACCCATATTTTTTACTCAGGAAGGTGTGACTTTACATGCCCATAGTTAAGGTCCGGGAAAACGAGCCGTTCGAGGTAGCTCTGCGTCGCTTCAAGCGTTCTTGCGAAAAGGCTGGCATCCTCTCCGAGGTGCGTCGCCGCGAGTTCTACGAGAAGCCGACCCAGGAGCGCAAGCGCAAGGCTGCGGCCGCAGTCAAGCGCCATCTGAAGCGGCTGTCCCGCGAACAGGCACGTCGCACGCGACTCTACTGATCCCTTTCAGCCCGTTTCCATGAGTGAGCTGAAGACGCGTATCGGCGACGCCGTTAAGGATGCAATGCGCAGTGGCGACAAAGCGCGCCTGGGCGTGTTGCGTCTGGTCACCGCCGCCATCAAACAGCGAGAAGTCGACGAGCGCGTCGAGCTTGGCGATGACGAAGTCATTGCCGTGCTCAGCAAAATGGTGAAGCAACGGCGCGAGTCCATCGCCCAATACCAGGCGGGCGGGCGTGACGATCTAGCCGCGCAGGAACAGAACGAGATCGACATAATTTCGCAGTTCCTGCCCCTGCCGTTGAGCGATGCGGAGATCGCCGCCATCATCGATCAGGCGATCGCCAGCACGGGCGCCACCCAAATCCGGGACATGGGCAAGGTCATGGGCGTGGTACGGCCACAGGTGCAAGGCCGCGCCGATCTCGGAGCCGTTAGCGCGCTCGTTAAGCAGCGCCTTCAGGGCTAAGGCATGCGCCCTTAGGGCGCTTGGCTGTGCTTGAGAGTTAAGAGCCCCCGGCCTGTACCAGGGGCTCGAATCCTATTCAGTTGGGCATTGAGGCTCCGACCGGCCGCGCACCTCACCGCGCGGGCACCGGGGAGAGGCTCCGTGTGGCGTTTGCCCGACCGGGGGGTTTCAGTCATGGCTGCCAGAATCCCGGATCAGTTCATAGACGAACTGCTCAATCGGATCGACATTGTCGAGCTGATCGGGGAGCGCATCGAACTCAAGCGCGCCGGCAGCAACATGCAGGCTCTGTGCCCTTTCCACGCGGAAAAGACCCCGTCCTTCACCGTCAGCCCGAGCAAGCAGTTTTATCACTGCTTTGGGTGCGGCGCGCACGGGACCGCCATCCGCTTCGTCATGGAATACGACCGGCTGGAGTTCCGGGATGCGATCGAGCACCTGGCGCAGTGGGCCGGATTGACGCTGCCGCAAGGGGTCAGCGACGAACGCATCGAGCGGTACGGCGAGCTATACGCCGTACTCAACGCAGCCAGTACGCAGTACCAGCAGTGGCTGCGACAGCACCCCGAGCGCAAAAGAGCGATCGACTACCTCAAGCAGCGCGGGCTTAACGGCGAGGTCGCGGCTCGCTACGGCCTGGGCTTCGCGCCGCCAGGCTGGGATAACTTGGTCAAGGCGCTGGGGAACGCCGACGCGCTGATCGCCGCTGGCCTGGCGACCAGGCACGAAAGAGGCAAGGGCCTATACGACCGGCTGCGCGACCGTATCGTCTTCCCGATTCGGGATCGCCGCGGGCGCGTGATCGGTTTCGGAGGTCGGGTACTGGGCAGCGGCGAGCCGAAATACCTGAACTCTCCCGAAACCCCCTTGTTTCATAAGGGGCGCGAACTCTACGGACTCTACGAGTGTCTTAACTATGAGCGCCACCCGCGTACCATCGTAGTGGTGGAAGGGTATATGGACGTGGTCGCCCTGGCGCAGTACGGATTCCACCAAGCTGTCGCCACATTGGGTACAGCCACCTCCACCTACCAGGTGGAGCGCCTGTTCCAGGCGACCAGCCATGTGGTGTTCTGTTTCGACGGAGATCGCGCTGGTCGGCAGGCTGCATGGCGAGCGCTGGAGAATGCGCTGCCCGCGATACGGGGTGGCCGCCAAGTCGCTTTTCTGTTTCTGCCGGAGGGCGACGATCCGGACTCGCTGGTCCGCCGTGAAGGCGTAGACGCGTTTCGCCGCCGCCTGGAGCAGGCAATGCCGCTGTCGGAGTTTTTCTTCGACAGCCTAAGTGCCGAGGTCGATATGACCAGCATAGACGGCCGGGCGCGGCTCGCGGAGAAGGCCGCACCCAGTCTGAAAAAGCTGCCGCCGGGCCTTTTCCGGCAGATGATGCTGGAGCGGGTTGCCGAGATCACGCGCTTGCCCGCTCAGCGCATCGAAGCGGAGCTGGCGCCGCCCCCGCAGAGCGAACGGGCGCCGCGCCCGCGCAAGCCCAGCGGCAAACAACCGCCACGACTCGAACGTACGCCGATCCGGCTAGCCATTGCGCTTCTGCTGCAACGGCCCGCACTTGCAAGTGCGGTGGGCAACGTGGAGCGTTATCGCGGCCATCAGATCCCGGGACTCGACTTATTGGCAGAACTGCTCGCGCTGACCAAAGCCGAGCCGCAGCTGACCGCGGGAGCGATTTTGGAGCGATTTCGAGACAGTCGTCACGAGAACGCATTGTGGAAACTCGTCACTTGGGAACATCTCGTTCCTGAGGACGGTCTGGAGAAGGAGTTCACGGATGCACTCCTTCGCATCGAAGGATTGATTGCGGAGCAACGCCTGCAATACTTGAATGAGCGTTTGCAGCAAGGACTGCTGACGGCAGACGAGCTACGCGAGTGGCAGGAACTGAAGATCGGCGGCAAGCCCGCCGGCTAACCGAAAACTGGAAGGGATGAAGAAGCCGGCTATAATGTTCGGTTTACTTTCGTCCCGACCTCAACGGCAGCAGCCCAGGTAACCATTGGCCTATGACCCAGGACCAGCAGTCGCAGATCAAGCAGCTAATCGCCAAGGGCAAGGAACAAGGATTCCTTACCTACGCCGAGGTCAACGATCACCTTCCCGACGATATCGTCGATCCGGAGCAGATCGAAGACATCATCGGTATGATCAACGATATGGGCATCA
Organism: uncultured Alkalilimnicola sp.; assembly: GCA_964460035.1. GTDB lineage: Bacteria > Pseudomonadota > Gammaproteobacteria > Nitrococcales > AK92 > CAYWPG01. The sequence goes on along the minus strand of CAYWPG010000020.1, from coordinate 44,443 downwards.
CTGTCCATGAAGTTGCGCCGGATGCGGACAGCCTCCTTCTCAGCGACACGGCTGTCGCCGCCGACGACGACGAAGCCGAAGAAGCCGCTGCAGCGCTCGCTGCCGTCGACTCCGAATTCGGCCGCACCACTGACCCGGTGCGCATGTACATGCGCGAGATGGGCACCGTCGAGCTGCTCACGCGCGAAGGCGAAATCGAGCTCGCCAAGCGTATCGAGGAAGGCCTCGATCAAGTCATCACCGCGGTCTCCAGCTATCCGGAGTCGGCGCGCATCCTGCTCGACATGTACGCCAAGGTGGAAAGCGGCGAAGTTCGCCTCAGCGACGTAGTCAGCGGCTTTCGCGACAGCAACAGCGAAGGTGTGCTTGCCGATGCGCCGGAGGCGGACCTCGAGGCGGAGCTGGTGGACGATGAAGCGCCCGACGTCGGCGACGACGAGGACGATGAGGAAAGCACCAGCGCGGTAGTCGACAGCGGCCCCGACCCGGAACTGGCGGCGGAGCTGTTCGCGCGTCTGCGGGACGTGCACAACCAGATGGTGGAGTGCCTGGCTAAGGAAGGCAGCAAGAGCGCGCGTGCCGCTGAGCTGCGCCAGGAGATGGGCGCGCTCTTCCTTAGCTTCAAGTTCGCCCCGCGCGTCATCGACAGCATGGTCGAGGAGCTACGGCGCACCATTGAGCGCATCCGCGGCTACGAGCGCGAGATCATGCGCCTGTGCGTCAAGAAGGCGGACATGCCGCGTAACGTGTTCCTGCAGACCTTCCCCGGTCACGAAAGCGATCCGGAGTGGCTGAAGGGGCTGGTGGACAGCGGTGCGAGCTATTCGGCCGGAGTCGCCGCCTACGCGGAAGAGATTCGCCGTGCGCAGCAGCAGCTAGGCGCCATCGAGGACGCTGCCGGCCTGTCGGTCAGCGAGATCAAGGACATCAACCGCCGCATGTCCATTGGCGAAGCCAAGGCCCGGCGGGCGAAGAAGGAGATGGTCGAGGCGAACTTGCGCCTCGTGATCTCCATCGCCAAGAAGTACACCAACCGCGGCCTGCAGTTCCTGGACCTGATTCAGGAAGGCAACATTGGCTTGATGAAAGCGGTGGACAAGTTCGAGTTCCGCCGCGGCTTCAAGTTCTCGACCTACGCGACTTGGTGGATTCGGCAGGCGATCACTCGGTCGATCGCCGATCAGGCGCGCACCATTCGTATCCCGGTGCACATGATCGAGACGATCAACAAGCTCAACCGGGTCTCCCGGCAGATGCTGCAGGAGATGGGACGCGAGGCCACGCCGGAAGAGCTGGCCGAGCGCATGGAGATGCCCGAGGACAAAGTCCGCAAGGTGCTGAAGATCGCCAAGGAGCCGATCTCCATGGAAACGCCCATCGGCGATGACGAAGACTCGCATCTTGGCGACTTCATCGAAGACGTCAACGTGATGTCTCCGATCGAATCGGCTACGCGTGAAGGCCTGAAGGAGTCCGTGCGCGAGGTCCTGGCGGGCCTGACGCCGCGCGAGGCCAAAGTGCTGCGCATGCGCTTCGGGATCGACATGAACACCGACCACACGCTCGAAGAGGTCGGCAAGCAATTCGACGTCACCCGCGAGCGTATCCGCCAGATCGAAGCGAAGGCGCTGCGCAAGCTGCGCCACCCGTCGCGCTCGGATGCGCTGCGCAGCTTCCTCGACGAAAGCTGATCGCGTCTTCGCAATCCATGGCGAAGCACCCGCAGCCCGCCGCAAGGCGGGCTGCGCGTTTCCAGCGCCGCCTGAACCAAGGATAGCCAAGCTGCCGCAGAGAGATTCGCAGCCGGGGGCCGCTCCTGCCAGCGGCGGCAGCATCCGGCGCCCCAAATGCCGCCACTTACCTCACCCGCCTGTCAGTCGCCTCTCCGCCGCTGCGCGTTAGCTAATAGTTAAGGTACCCAAACCATTAGTAAGCCTTTGTTTTTCAAAGGTTGCACTCTTTGTCGCCAGTACGCTAAAACCTCCTGAGTCTGCTCTCGTTTGTTCGCGTCTGTAAGGGCGCTCACCGCAGCGCGCAAAGCCAACGAATAAAATGCGCGATCCCTTGAAGAGCACTGGGTACCTGCCCGCGAAGCACGGGCAGATATGTTCAATCCCGCACCGGAGTAGAGTCCATGCGAATCATCAACGGTATCGAAGAGCTTAAGAGCCTCGTTGGCCAGGAACTGGGGGTCAGCGACTGGTTCGAGGTCACCCAGGAGCGGATTAACATGTTCGCCGATGCCACCGGCGATCATCAGTGGATTCACGTCGACGTGGAACGCGCGCTGCGCGAATCACCCATGGGCGGGCCTATTGCCCACGGCTTCTTGACCCTCTCCTTGCTGCCGGCGCTACGGGCTTCCGTGTACCGGGTGGACGGCGTCAAAGCCAGCATTAACTACGGGCTGAACAAGGTACGCTTCATCTCGCCGGTGCCCGCCGGGGCGCGCGTGCGAGCACGCTACACGCTGCAGTCCGTGGAACAAAAGGGTGAGAATCGCTACCTGATCTGCAATCAGGCAGTGGTCGAACTTGAGGGCAGTGAACGCCCGGCATGCATTGCCGAAACGCTGGGAATGTCGATTTTCTAAAGCGCCTGTAAACGCACCCGCCCAACCGGAGCCCTGTCGGCGCCCTGCGCAAGCCAGCGGCTCCTTGGGCGCGCTCAGCTACCCGCAACACCCGCCCTTCCCATCGCGCCGCCTGCTCCATCGCACAGCACGCGCTTGGATCTGCCGCCGCCAATCCTCCGCTCTCGTGCCATAATCCTGCGGACATCCACTGCGGAGGCAGCAGGCATCGATGTACTGGCTCTACGCAGCCGCCACTTTTCTCAGCGCCGCGCTGGTGTTCTCCATTCAGCCCATGCTCGGAAAAATGCTGCTGCCCATCGCAGGCGGCGCCCCAGCGGTCTGGACTACAGCCATGGTGTTCTTCCAGACCATGCTACTCCTAGGCTATGGCTACGTTCACCTGAGCACGCGCTGGCTATCGGCGCAATGGCAGTGGAAACTGCATCTCGCGCTGCTGCTCGGGGGAATCGCCTTCCTACCGACGAGCTTGCCCGCTCCTACGGCTTCGGCATTGGAGTCGGCGCCTGCGCTATGGGTGCTGGGTGCATTATTTACCAGCGCGAGCTTGCCGTTGCTGATAACCGCCAGCACCGCCCCGTTGCTCCAACGCTGGCTCGCGCTCTCCGATCACCCCAGCGCCGCCGATCCGTACCACCTCTACGCCGCCAGCAATATCGGCAGCATCGCCGCCCTGCTGGCCTATCCCTTTGTCCTGGAACCTCTGCTCGGCCTTAGGCAGCAAACGTGGCTATGGCTGGCAAGCTATGCAATGCTGGGGGTGCTGCTGGCGATGTGCGTGCGCTGGCTGCAGCAGCACCCTGGCACGGGGATACTCGAGCCGGCCTTGCCGGTGCCTGCGGGCGCCAGCTGGCGGCAACGCCTGCGCTGGCTACTCTGGGCATTCATTCCGTCCAGCCTGCTGCTGTCCGTAACCGCCGTAATAACCACCGACCTCGCGCCGGTGCCGCTGCTGTGGGTTATTCCCTTAACGCTTTATCTGCTCACCTACGTGCACGCCTTTGCCCAGCGAAGACTGGTGTCGACGCGCCAAGCGGCGCGATGCCTACCGTTGGCTGCGATCCCGGCCGCCACCGCCCTGGCACTGGGGCTGGCCCAGCCGCTGACGCTGGTGGCGATACTGCATCTGGCCTTGCTGACAGCCGCCGCGCTGGTGTTCCATGGGCTGCTCGCGGACGATCGCCCATCGCCCCGGCAGCTCACCGAATTCTATTTCTGGCTCGCGTTAGGCGGCGCCGGCGGGGGCCTGTTCAACGCCCTGCTCGCGCCACTGGCGTTCGACCGCCTGCTTGAATACCCGCTGCTGTTGCTCCTCGGGCTGCTCGCCATTCCGGCCCGCTTCTGGCGCGATCGTCTGCTCGGCTGGACCACGGTATTCGGAACAGGGGCGGCTCTGTTGCTTGCCGTGACTCAGCTTGGCTTCGCGACGAACAGTCCGACGAACGTCGGCCTGCTGGTGCTGATGGTGGCAGTACTCATCGCGGCCGGGCTGCTGGCACTGATCCTGGGACGTCGCCCGCTGCTGCGCGCGGTTGGGGCCGCCGCGGCGGCCCTAGCGCTGGTTGGCACTCTTATCGAGCCGGCAGAGCAACTGCTGTCGCTGCGCAGCTTCTATGGCACGCACCGGGTGATGAGCGAGCTGAACGGCAACTACCACCTGCTCATGCACGGCAGCACCAGCCACGGCGCGCAGTATCGCGGCCCCGGCTCCGCCTCCTCGCCACTAACCTATTACCATCCCAGCGGCCCCGTGGGCGATGTGTTCGCGCTCAGCAAAGAGCGACGCCCGCCGGGCGATGTCGCCGTCATCGGTCTTGGCTCGGGTTCCCTGGCCGCCTACCGACAGCCGTATCAACATATGTTCTTCTACGAGATCGATCCTGCGGTCGAACGTATCGCCCGCAATCCTGCCCTCTTCTCCTATCTCGAGCGCTGCGGTCGCGGCTGCCAAGTGGTGTTGGGGGATGGCCGCTTGCAGCTTGCCCAGGAACCGCCAGGGCGCTTTAGCTTAATCGTCGTCGATGCCTACAGCTCATCGGCCATACCGCTGCACCTGCTTACCCGCGAAGCGCTGGAGCTGTTCGTCAGTCGGTTGACTCCGGACGGGCTGCTCGTTTTGCACATCTCCAATCGCCACCTCCGGCTGGCTCCCATTGTGGCCCGGCTGGCCGAACAAAATGGCTGGATACTGCGGTACCGTCGGCACTGGATAGACGATGCGGACACGCGGCCTTATGTATTCGAATCGGAATGGGTGGTTATAGCGCGCTCGACCGAGGCGCTAGGCATTATCGCCTCCTCAGAGCATTGGACCGAGATAGAGGCGACAACCGGACGCCCATGGACGGATAACTACACGCCATTACTCCAAGCATTATTCGCACGCTGATCTGCATCCCGAACGTGACGAAACCGCCCGCGTCATTATATTCTCAGAATCTAAGAACAAACTTACATTAAGGCCTATGGTACCAGGCAGCTGCCGCTGCCCTTCCATAAGGCCGAGTATGCCAAGACGGGGGGATTGTGACCGATCAAGTGACCTATTCGTTCCGGTGCCAGGGATTTCCGGAAGATACCTTTCAGGTTGCTCGGTTCATGGGCGATGAAGGCATTTCCAAGCTCTATCGCTTCCAGCTCGACCTCGTTTCGGATGATCCGGATCTGGTCATCGACGACATTCTCAACCAGCCTTGCACCTTTACCATCGTCAGCGGCAACGGCCAGCGTGCCATTAACGGTATTGCGGCTGATATCGAGATCTTCGATCAGGCCGACGAGCTCACCGTGTACCGTCTGTTGCTGGTACCGCAGGTGTGGCAGCTCACGCTCACCCAGGTTAATACGGTTTATCTCGATACCACGACGGTGGACATCATTCAACAAACGCTGGAGCGGATAGGCATCACCAGCGCCGACTACCGGCTGGACCTGGACGGCGACTACCGCCGCTGGGATTTTCGCCTCCAGTACGGAGAAAGCCACTGGCAGTTTCTATCGCGGACTCTGGAACGGGATGGCATTTACTACTATTTCGTCGCCGCCGACGGCCACGAAAAGATCGTTTTCTGCGATACCCGACTACGCCAAGCCGCGATCGTCGATCCGAATATTCGGTACGCCGCGGGGCTGGGAATGGATGCCGGTGATTTCGGAGCCACCGTGCATTCGCTGGTCTGCAGGCAACGCCGCCTCCCCAGAACGGTGATCGTCCAGAACTACAACGATGCGCGCCCCTCGACAAGGATTCGCGAGGAAGCCGAGGTCGATGTTAACGGCTGCGGCGAAATCAATATCTACGGCCAAAACGTGCTGGATCCGAACGAAGCACGCGCGCTCGCTGCGATCCGAGCCGAAGAGATCCGCTGCGGCAAAACGGTTTATCACGGCGAGAGCACGGTGTGCCGGATGAGCGCGGGGCTGCAGTTCATGCTCACGGGGCATTTCCGCGCCGCAATGAACCAGGAGTATCTGATCGTCGCGGTGGAGCACAGCGGCTACGACCCGCGCCTGGCCGGGCGCATCGGCCTGCTGCCCGAGCCCGGCACCCCGGTCTACGAGAACCGCTTCACCGCCATCCCCGCCGACGTGCAGTACCGCCCGCCGCGGCTGACCGAGAAGCCGCGCATCCACGGCACGCTCAACGCCAAGGTCGATGCCGAAGGCGATGGCGAGTACGCTGAGCTGGACGAGGAGGGACGCTATCGCATCGTCTTCCCGTTCGACACCGATCATCCCGAGGGGAAGGCCTCGCACTGGGTGCGCATGATCCAGCCCTACAGCGGCGAGCGCGAGGGCATGCACTTTCCGCTGCGCAAGAACGCGCGGGTGCTGGTGAGCTTTCTCGGCGGCGACCCCGATCTGCCCGTGATCGCCGGCGCCATCCCCAACAGCGAACAGCCCAGCGTCACCACCGCCGAGCACCACACCAAAAGCCGCATCCGCACCGCCGGGGGCAACCTGCTGCAGCTCGACGACACGGCCGATGCACAGCAAGTCCAGCTGTTTTCACCCTTGAAACTGACCCGGCTGCGCCTGGGCGCCGCCGCCGACGACACCGACAGCGGCGGTATCAGCCTGTCCACGAGCGGCCTGGACAAGACCGTGGTCCTGGGCGCCTACAACTGGCTCTACGCCACCAAAGGGCGGGTAGAGCCCGACGAGGAAGGCGAGGTGAGCATAGAGGCTGCCCAGCAGCAGCTCTTCAAGTTCCCACGCAAGCACGCCCCCGCCGCCGGCGGCGCCTCCGACAGCCCTACCATAACGGCGGAGGAAGAGCGCTCCGGCCACCTGCACGTCTTGCGCGATACCGGCATTCACTACAACTGGCTGGAAGGTTCGGAGTTCAACTTCACCGCCGGTTCGGAAAGCTACGACTTCGGCCCGGCCTTCGAGTACACCGCGGCGCGCCACGACCAGGACCCCGAGGAGCTGAAAGACCGCCTGTTCGCTATCTTCCCTCGCTTTGCCGACGGCGCCTCGGGGCACAAGCTCGAAGAGTGGGCTCAGCGCTATTTCGGCACACGTCTCAGCGACGACAACCGCGACTGGGCGATCCGGCTCTCACATGGCCGCATCAGCATCGCCGATCACGACGCATTCCTCTGGCACAGCGGCAACATCTACGACTTTGGCGGTGCCGCGATGTACGGCCTGGGCAATGGTTATAGCGAGAACCACGTCGAAGCGGATGCGGTGCTCAACCAAAAAGACCCACAGGACCTGCTGGACCGTGGCGGCCCGGAATGGGAGAAAATCCATAAGCTCGATCCGCTGCTGGAGAACGACTGCGGCGACAATCGCCGCGAGCAGGCGAAATGGCCCTGGACCCGCGACTACACGGTGGTCGAAAAGACGTTCGGCAACACCTACTCGCTGCACAAGGGCGGCTCGTTCGAAGTGCGCATGGGCGATAGCCAAACCGTCACCGTAAAGGGCGGCGCCAATGTAGAAATGACGGTCAATGACAAAGGCAACGTTACCAGGTATTACTCCGAGCACGACGGCATCACGAAGGAGAAAATCTACTCGCCTTATTCGAGCAGCACGCTGGTCAAGTACAGCACCAGTAAGAAATACGCCGGCACGCTCAATGAGCTCACGTGCGACTTCTCCCCCGCCTCGAGCATGAACATCAGCTACGCGCCCGCCGCCAGCACCAGCATCAAGCTGAACACCGATTTCGCGCTGGAGCTCAACGGCGGCTTTACCAACAAGATCGAGGCCTTCGCAGGGACCAAGTTCAGCCTTAGCACCGCATTGGCCCTGGATATAAGTCTGGAGTACGCAACGGGCGGCAAGATCAAGGCGGAGAACTCCGAATACACGGTCAAACTGCCTGGGATCTGCACCAAGACCAATGTGGTCGACCTCACAAAGAAGGTCACCGCGCTCGAGGACAAAGTCGCTTCGCTGGAGAAAACAGAGGTCCATATCACCAACATCAGCTTGTCGCTCAGCAAGACCGTGCTTTCGGTCAAGAACACCTTACAGATTTTCTGCTGAGGCAGGAGAATGTTCGGCGCTTTAGGTACGGATCGTGTTGCATGGCGCGAGGAAACAGATGCGTCCACGCGGCCCGCGGTCGTAGGTGAAGCGCCCATGGCAAGTCCGGATAGTAAAAAATGAAGATCGTTTCACCGCTGCAGGCCGGGGTTCTGCAGAAGCCGTTCTCCTTTCACGGCCGTCATTTCCTGTGCATATCGCTGCTCTGGGGGTTTCGGCTCGACACCGGTGCACCCGTTCTGGAAACGGAACTATGGGAAGCGCTGAGCGAGCTGTTCAACGACGGTCGCGTGTTCGACCAGAGCATGCCCAAGGCGCACGCGGAGCTGCTCGTGCTAGGCAGCTTTTACGCGCCGGGAGGACGCCCGGTAACCGAAGGAGCCGTAATGGTTCGCGTAGGCGCCCTGGAGAAACGGCTGTTAGTGACGGGCGATCGCCGCTGGACGGCGTTGGGCACGGCCACCTCTCCCGAGCCGATGACGCACATGCCCATACGCTACTCCAACGCCTTCGGTGGCGCTGGCTACGACGCCAACCCCATAGGCAAGGGCTTTGCGCCAGTGACCGTGGACGGCGAAGACATACACCCGCTGCCGAACATCGAATACCCACACCAAGCGCTGACCTCACGCGGGCAGCGGCCTGCCCCGGCCTCGCTGGAAGCCACCGACATAACCTGGCCGATGCGACAAGCATGGGCCGGCACCTACGACGAGGCGTACATCCGCACACGCATGCCCGGCTTGCCCGATGACGTCGACTGGCGGGTGTTCAACGAAGCCGCACAAGATCAGTGGTTCGCGGACTTCTTGCGCGGAGATGAGCCGTTCGAGATCGTCAACATGCATCCTGAGCGGCCGCGCATAGCCGGCAAGTTGCCGGCGGTGCGCGGCCGGGCGTTCGTGCAGCAAGTCCGTCCCGACATCGGCGATCCACAGTTCCGCGAAGTCTCCACCCGCCTGGACACGGTCTGGCTGTGCCCCGATGCGTTGCTGGGCGTCGTAATACACCGAGGCCAGATAGAGATCGCGGAAGACGATGCCGCCGACATCAAGAGCTTGATGATCGCTTACGAAGGGCTGAGCGACCCGCCACGCTCAGTGGAGCACTATCGTAGCGAGATGGAAAAACGCACCGACCCGGAGGAAGGACACCGCTACCTGCTCAACACCACAGCGCTGCTCCCCATCGGCTGCCCGTGCGCGTTCCAAGCGATGATTGAGGGCAGCGACGGCCTGAAGATGGAAGGGCTGGGCCAGCAAAATGCTACTCGTTACGCCGAGCGCCAGGAAGCCATGGCCAAGGAGCGGCTGGACGCGGAGCTCGAGCGCAACACCCGGGAACTCGAACAGCAGCTGCCCCCCGAGGCAGGCGAACCGGTGGATCTAAGCGCCCTGATGCGCGAGCGCAAGGCCGAGCTTGGCGAAGAAGAGAAGCAGCTTCGCGCCTTGTTGGAGCAAGCAGTGCCAGCCGGAGATGGGCCAGGCGGCATTGACCTGATGGCGGTGGACTTCGGCAAGCTCGACGAGCTGACCGAACTCATCCGCCAGCAGGGCGAGCAGCGCCGGGAAGAAGCCCTGGCGCAGATGCAGGCGGAGCTGGAACGGATCCGTGAGGACGCGGAACAAACCCCGCAGGAGCGGGAGAAGGCGTTGCAGGCGATTGACGATGTGCTCGCCAAACTCAAAGCCCCCCCTCCTCTGCCGCGCTTCCATTTCGACGAGTTACTGGAGCACATGCGCCAGGAAGTGCGCGAGGTCGAGCGCCAATGTGCCGAACTCGAAGCTCAGGGAATCGACACCACCCCGCTGCGCCAGCAGTTGCCGGACCTGGCTGCGGTGGAAGAGCGTCTGGCCACCGCCGAGCGCACAGCGCGCGAGAGCTATCGCGATAGCGCGCATATGATGGAGCACGGGGTTTCGCCGCATCCGGGCAAGGAACCGGAGCTTGCGGCCCTGCTGCTCGGCGCTGCTGCCAGCGGTGCCAAAGTCGCAGGCGGCGACTTCGCTTATGTGGACCTGCGCGGCGCTACCCTGAGCAACCTCGACCTGAGCGATGCCCTGCTCGAGTACGCGGACTTGACCGATGCGCACCTTATCGATGTGGATCTCAGCCGCGCCGTTCTCGCGCACGCCAAGCTCGATGGCTGTCGTCTCGAGCGTGTGCGGCTCACGGGGGCCAATCTGGGCGCTACCTCGCTGCGAGGCACTCAATTCCATGACTGCGAGCTGACAGAGGCGACGCTCTCGCGCGCCCATATCGCGGGGGCATCCTTCCACGGCTGCCGATTCGGCGAGCGCATGGACTGCTTTCTTGAAACGAAGATCGAAGGCGCGGACTTCAGCCGCTCCTTCCTGGCCGAAGTCAATTTCCTCCAGCTCGACTTTCGCGGCTCGCGCTTCCGCGGCACCGATCTTAGCCGCGCGAGCTTCATCGATTGCCGTCTCGAAGGCGCCGACTTCACCGAAGCGGTGCTGACCGGGGCCAACCTGGTCAACTCGCCCGCCCGTGACGCGGTGTTCGATCGCGCCCAGATGAGCAATGTTCGCTTCGTCGGCGAGCCCGAGCTCACCGGCGCCTCGTTCCGCCACGCCCAGATCGACGGCGCGAATCTGCGCGAGGCGCGGCTGGACCGGGCCACATTCGACGGCGCCGATCTTTATATGAGCGACTTTGGCGGGTCTTCGCTGGAAGGCGCATCGCTACGCGAGGTGCGCGCCGTGCAAGCACAGTTCATCAAAGCGAATCTGTCCGCCGTGCAGGCGCAAGGCGCGGATCTGCGCGAGGTCTCGCTGCGCAAAGCGCGTCTTGTGGGTGCCGATTTCTCGCGCGCGAATCTGTTCTCGGTCAGCTTCATCGACGCGACCCTGGGCAATACCCGCTTCGACGGCGCCAATCTCGACCGCACGCTGCTGCAGGACTGGAGACCGTAAATGAATAAAGCGGAACTGGAGGCAATAGTACGCGGCGAAGGAGACATTCCGGTCGCCCACGAGCTCGATCTGAGCGGGCTCGACCTGCGAGACGCCCAGCTCGGCGGCGGCACCTTTAATAAGGTGTCGTTCCGCAATGCCGACCTCAGCGGCGCGTTTCTCAAGGAAAGCGAGCTCATCGAGTGCGATCTGACCGGAGCCCGGCTCGATGCCGCCGACCTGCAACTTGCCAACCTCTTGAATTGCCGATTGCAAGGTGCGCACTTCACGCGTACGCGTCTGGCCAACTGCACCTTCATAGAATGCGAGCTGGACAATGCCCGCTTCGAACAAAGCCTGATCGACAACACCAGCTTCATCAAAAGCCGCCTCGCGCGCGCCGTGTTCGCAGTGCAGGATGCGCGCCACGCGCAGTTCCTGGAAGTCGATCTGCAAGAAGCCAGCTTCAGCGGGTCCTCGTTCTATCGCCCTAACGTGATCGACGCCCAGCTCGCTGGCGTAGTGCTGGACGACGCGACGCTGGACATGCCCTTTTTCATGCGCGCCCAGTTCAAGGGCTACGATTTCAGTCGCACCCAACTGAGCAAGCCCCAGTTCCATGAATCGGAGTTGGCTGGGGCACGCTTCCGCGGCCTGGATCTGAGCCAGATCGGCTTGGTGCAGACTGACGCCGCCGGCGCTGACTTCGCCGACTGCCAACTCAGCAACGCCAACATGCTCAAAGCCGTGTTGACAGGGGCGAACTTCCAGAACGCCAAGCTGGACCAGGCGCTACTGATCGAGGCCGACCTCAGCGGCTGCGACCTGAGCAAGGCCAGCCTGATCCAAGCGCAAATGGCGAAAGCGATCTGCCGGGAGACCCGCTTTACCGGCGCCAACCTGACGTACGCGGATCTCTCGCACGCCCTGCTTGCCGAAGCGGATCTACGCGACTGCGAGCTGTACCGCACCAATCTGCACGGCGCACAGGAATACAACACCCGCTGGGAAGGCGCCAACCGCTCGGCGGCGCTTCTCGAAGACGAACAACGAGCAAAAGCAGAAGCGTTCAACAGCGCGTCTCGGAGGTAACATGCACAGCAAAGTCATCCCCTTGCCAACACAGCAGCCATCCCGCTTCGAGCACGCGACCGTGGTCGGCGTAGGCGAAGGCTCCGTCATGGTGGAAACCCCGACCGGCATAACCGCCGCACGCACCGCCGTGAGCTGCCTGCTGGCGCCGATGAAAGGCGATCGCGTGCTACTGAGCCGCACTGGCGACGAGTGCTATCTGCTCGCCGTGCTGGCGCGAGCCAACGCCGACCGCCGCCTGGAAGTCCCGGGCCAGTTGGAGCTGGCCGCAGAGCAGGTGCGGGTCACGGCGCGCAGCAGCGTCGCCCTCAGCGCTGGCGAGCAACTGCGCCTGCACAGCCGCCAGCTGCGCGTGGGCGCCACCGATACCGCACTGTTCAGCAGCCGGCTTGATGTCAGCGGCCACGATGCCGTGGGTCGCTTTCAGCGCACGCGGCTGCTGAGCGATGCGGTGGAAGTGATCGGCCAGCGCCTGTTCCAAAGCGCCCAAGAAGTCGTTCGCAGAGTCGAAAAGGTGGAGTTGCTGCGGGTGGGCAATCTGATTCAACGCATTCGCCACACGTGGTCATCGCACGCCCAGCGAGCAGCGCTTACCGCCCGCAAGGACATGCGGGTCGACGGCGAGCGAATCCACATGGGCTAATGCGCCGGCGCTGCGCGTTTTACCGTGGCGATCGCCTCCGGGCCCGCAGGCCTGGGCACAAACGCTATGCAAGCGTGAACGGCGGCCTATTTCACAAAGGAGTTGGAACGATGGTTTTTGCAGTCTCGCAGGGTCCGATGCCAGCGCTCAGCCTCGCCTTCCCGGACGTGTGCCTCACGCCGGCCGGCCCGGCCGTGGTACCGGTACCGTACCCCAATATCGCGGTCAGCATGATGGGCATCCCTACGCAGTTCCGCGTGCTGCACATGGGCATGCCCGCTCATAACATGGCCACCATTACTCCCATGACCAACGGCGACAATGCCGGCGTCTTGCTCAATCCATTATCCGGCATGGTCATGGGACCCAGCCGGCATCAAATGGGCAGCACGCGCACCCTCGTCGGGGGCCTGCCCGCAACGAGAATGCTTAGCCCAACCGGGCAAAACGGCGCCTCGCCTGGAGCATTCGGCACCACCCTCAGTCCCAGCCAGGTGAAAGTGCTAATGCTCTCGTGACCTGCCACGATGTTTATTACACTGAGCATTAGTCCGAACGGACTAATAAAGAGCTTTGTGTAAGAGAAATGTAAGAAACTTTCCCAATCAACCCAGCAGCCGCCCTAAGACGCCTCTTTAATTAACGAATAAACAAAAAATAATCTTTGCATTAATCGAAAATCGAGTTAGAGTGTCGACCAAAGGCGGCAGGCTTGCGTGCGGCTGCATTAATGCTCATTGCAGGCCAAGCAAGGACACCCAGTAACAATCAATCCGGCACAGGAACAGTGCGGTCGCCTTGTTGGGGGGAGACGCCTGTTCCTGGGATACCGGCATAACGGACGCGATAATGGTCTGTTCATTTCCCGTCCGCAGCGCCGTGACTCGCTCGTACGCGTAATCCCACCCCGTCAGATACATCCACTCGCCCATAAGCGGCGAGGGTTCTGTGGTGCCGCATCCTTAATGGCTCCGCGGGCAAGGGGTTCAATCAACGAGGAGAGACAATGGCGAAGAGCAGCACTGGGTCCGTAGCACCGAAAGAACGCATCAATATCGTCTACCGGCCGGCCACCGGAGGCCGTAAAGAGCAAGTCGAACTCCCGCTCAAAGTCATGGTGCTCGGTGATTTCACCCAGAGAGAGGACGAGCGCCCGATCGAAGAGCGCGAGCCGGTATCTATCGACAAGAACAACTTCGACGAAGTCCTGGCTAGCATGGAGGTCAGCACCGAGTTTTCGGTACCCAACCGTCTTTCCGACAACCCCGACGAAGAAATCAACGTCAGTCTTCAATTCCGCAAAATGAGCGACTTCGGCCCCGGCAGTGTGTTGCAGGCCGTGCCTGAACTCAAACGAATGCTGGAGCTGCGCGAAGCGCTCAAGGCGCTCAAAGGCCCGTTGGGCAACGTGCCGGCCATGCGCCGCAAGATTCAGGAAATCGTTCAGGACGATGAGAAGAGCGCCAAGCTAATGAAAGAGCTGGGCCTGAGCTGAGTCCAACCGGCAAAGAGCAATTAGCTGCGGCAATACTGATTTTGGGGGGCATATGGCAACCGAAACCAAGGAACAGAAGAAATCCTCGGCCGCCAGCGGCGGGCTTCTCGAGGAAATCATGGAGCACACCCGGCTGCAGCCGGATGACGAAGGCTACGAAATCGCGCGCCAGGGCGTGCAGGCACTGCTCAAGGAACTGTTCGAGCGCAAAGATCAAGCCGAGCAGCGCGTCGACAAGCGTCTGGTCGATCAGATGATCGACGAGCTCGACGAGCGGCTTAGCCGCCAGATGGACGAAATCCTCCACCATCCGAACTTCCAGCAGCTCGAAGCCGCCTGGCGCGGCCTGAAGTTCCTGGTCGACCGCACCGAGTTCGGCGAGAACATCAAGGTGCAGTTCATCAACGCATCCAAGGAAGATCTGCTGGCGGATTTCGAGGACGCTCCGGACATCACCAAATCCGGCCTGTACCGACATCTCTACACCGAAGAGTACGGGCAGTTCGGGGGCGAGCCGGTGGGCATTACCATCGGCGCGTACGAGTTCGGTCCGGGCAGCGCCGACATCAAACTGCTGGAGAACATGGCCAGCCTCGGCGCCGTGACCCATGCACCGTTCGTGGCCGCCGCCAGCGAGAGTTTCTTCGGCCTGCAGAAGTTCGAAGACCTGCCCTCTCTGAAAGAGCTGGACTCGCTGTTCGAGGGTCCCCAGTACGCCAAATGGCGCGCACTGCGCGATAACGACGACGCGCGCAACGTCGCGCTCACCTTGCCCCGCTTCATGCTGCGCGCGCGCTACGATGCCGAAGACAACCCCATCCGGGAGTTCAACTATACCGAGCACTGCGATGGCAAGCACGAGAACTATCTGTGGGGCAACGCCGCCTATGCGTTCGCCACGCGTGTGACCGAGAGCTTCGCCCAATACCGCTGGTGTCCGAACATCATCGGCCCGATTTCCGGCGGCGCGGTCAAGGACCTGCCAGTGGATATCGTCGCCAACAACGGTCAGGATCAGCTCTACGGGCCGGTGGAGGTCGCCATCTCCGATCGTCGCGAGTACGAGCTCTCCGAGCTGGGCTTCATTCCGCTGGCGCTGCGCAAGGGCAGCGATAACGCCGCCTTCTTCTCCGCCAACTCCATCCAGCGTCCGCGCTTCTTCGGCACCGATGAGGAAGGCCGCCAGGCCGAGCTGAACTTCCGACTCGGTACCCAGCTGCCCTATCTGTTCATCGTCAATCGCCTCGCGCACTACGTGAAGGTGCTGCAACGGGAGAACCTGGGCAGCTGGAAGAGCCGCGCCGAGCTCGAAAACGAGCTGAACAAGTGGCTGCGCCAGTACGTCGCCGATCAGGAGAACCCCTCGCCGGCTACCCGCAGCCAGCGTCCGTTGCGGCGCGCTCATCTGGAGGTGACCGAGGTCGAGGGCGAGGCCGGCTGGTACCGCGTCAACATGCAGGTAACGCCGCACTTCAAGTTCATGGGAGCGAATTTCACCCTCTCGCTGAGCGGAATGCTGGACCGCGCGTAACCCGCGCGGCCAGCGGCAACATCCGCTGCGGGCCGGCAAAGGCCCGCACGACGCGGTTTCCTGGGGGGGAAAATGGCTGTCAATCTCAAAGGCCTGATCGGCAGGCTCAATCCGGTGTGCTATGCCGCCATGGAGGCGGCCGCCGGTGCTTGCATGACGCGGGGCGGAGACGAGATCCTCATCGAGGATCTCCTCCTGCAGCTGCTCGAAGGCGTCGAAACCGATCTTGCGCTGCTGCTGCGCGTCGCGGAGGTGGACGCGGGCGATTTGCGGCAAGCGCTGCAGCACGAGCTGGAGGATGCCCCGCGTGGCGGCGATAGCCGCCCGGTCTTCGCCAAGAGCCTGATCCAGCTGCTCGAAGCGGCTTGGCTTTATGCATCGGTGGAGCTGGGCGAGCAGCAGATCCGCTCGGCCGCGCTGGTCGGCGCGTTGCGCGCCAACGGCCAGTGGTATGCGCTGCGCCGGCATGCCGCGCTGATCGAGCGTCTTCCTTCGGATCTCACCGAGCCGCGCATACAACAGCTGCTCGCACGCTCCGTGGAGCACGACGGAACGGTGCCGGCCAGCAGCGGGGCCGCAAGCACAGCGCCCGGCGCAGCGGGCGATAGCATGCTGGCTCGCTATACCCACGACTTCACCGCCAAGGCAGCCGCCGGGCAGCTGGATCCGGTGTTCTGCCGCGACCAGGAGATCCGTCAGCTGGTGGATGTGCTCTGCCGCCGCCAGAAGAACAATCCGATTCTGGTCGGCGAGCCTGGCGTGGGCAAATCGGCGGTAGTCGAAGGGCTCGCGTTGCAGATCCATGCCGGCGAGGTTCCCCCTGCGCTGCGGGGCGCGCGTGTGCTGGGCCTTGACCTCGGGCTGCTGCAGGCCGGCGCCAGCGTGCGCGGCGAATTCGAAAAGCGCCTCAGCGGTCTGCTGCGGGAGCTGCGCACGCAGAGCGAGCCGGTCATCCTCTTTATCGACGAGGCCCATACCTTGATAGGCGCCGGTGGCGATGGCGGCGGCGATGCCGCCAACTTGCTCAAGCCGGCGCTGGCGCGCGGCGAGCTGCGCGCGGTGGCCGCCACCACCTGGGCCGAGTACCGCAAGTACTTCGAGAAAGACGCCGCGCTGGCGCGCCGCTTCCAGCCGATCAAGCTGGCCGAGCCCACACCCGAGCAGGCGCTGACCATATTGCGCGGCCTGCGTCCGACCTACGAGAAAGCCCATGGCGTCTACGTTCGCGACGACGCTCTGGCCGCCGCTGCCGAGCTTTCCGCCCGCTACATCACCGGCCGCCAGCTGCCCGACAAGGCCGTGGATGTGCTGGATACCGCCTGCGCGCGCGTCAACCTGGCGCTGAACGCACCCCCTCACGCACTGGAGGCCTTGAGTCGGCGCATCCAACAGCTGGAGCGTACCCGCGCCGCCGTAGAGCGCGACATCGCTCATGCCGTCACCGACGATGACGGCTCTCTGGAGCAGCTGGATGCCGAGCTGGCCACGCTGAACGCGGAAAAGGCCGAACTGGAGAAACGTTGGCAAGAGGAGCTTGCCTGCGTGAATGCGCTGCAGGAGACACGCCAGCGGCTGCGCGAACAGGGCGAGGATCCGGACGGAACGCTGCGCCGCGAGCTCGACGAGCACCGACGCCGCCTGAGCGAGCTCGCCGGCACGGCGGGGCTGATCCCACACGAGGTCTCGCCCGACGTCGTCGCGCAGGTAATCTCCGACTGGACCGGCGTGCCGCTAGGCCGCCTGATCCAAGACGAAGCCACTACGCTGCTCAACCTCGCCAGCCATCTGCGCGAGCGCGTGCGCGGGCAAGATCATGCGCTGGAGGCCATCGCCGAGCGGATCCGCACCGCCAAGTCCGGACTGGCCAACCCCGATGCGCCGATAGCCGTGTTCCTGTTGGTCGGTCCCAGCGGCGTAGGCAAGACAGAAACCGCGAACGCCGTTGCGGAGTTGCTCTTCGGTGGCAGCCAGGCGCTGGTCACCATCAACATGTCCGAATTCCAGGAAAAGCACACCATCTCGCGCCTGATCGGCTCGCCCCCCGGCTATGTCGGCTACGGCGAAGGCGGTTTGCTTACCGAAGCGGTGCGCCAGCGCCCTTACTCGGTGGTGCTGCTCGACGAGGTCGAGAAAGCCGACATCGAGGTACTCAACCTCTTCTACCAGATGTTCGACAAGGGCGTGCTCACCGACGGCGAAGGGCGCGAAATCGACTTTCGCAACACGGTGGTGTTCCTCACCAGCAACCTGGGCTCCGAGCTGGTGGAGCAAACCTGCCACGAGCAACCCGACTGCGACAGCGACCAGCTCGTAGAGCTGCTGCGGCCGACCTTGAACCGCTTCTTCCGCCCGGCGCTGCTGGCGCGCATGGAAGTAATCCCTTACCGGAGCATAGGCCGAGAGGTCCTGGCCGAGATCGTGCGCATGAAGCTCCAGCGCGTGGCCGAGCGCCTGCAGCGCCAGCAAAACCTCGCGCTCGCCATCGACCAGGGGGTGGAAGAGCACATTCTCGAGCGTTGCACGGTAGCCGAGGCCGGTGCCCGCAACGTGGAAGCGATCATCAATCGCTACGTACTACCGAAGATGGCGCGGGGTCTTTTGGAACACATGGGCACGCAGCCCACGCCCCGGACCTGCCATGTGGGGGTGACCGAAGGGGAGGTCACCGTATCGCTGACTGCCTGATCCCGCGCCAGGCCTATCCGGTCTGAACCGGGTCGCGCATAGCAAGAAGCAACAAGGAGAAAGCAAATGGCGACCGACATTTACATGACTATCGAAGACGACGAAGGCAACCTCCTCACCGAGGGCGCTTCGTCCGAAGAGAGCATTGGCGCATTCCACAAGGAATCGCATGCCGACGAAATCCTGGTGCTGGCCTTCGAGCACAAGGCCCGCGTACCGACGGACGATCGTACCGGCGAGCGCACCGGCAACCCCCGCCACGAGCAGATGCTGATCACCAAGCTGATCGACAAGAGCTCGCCGCTGCTGTGGGGCGCCATGGCGCAGAACTCGTCGCTGAACGTGACCATCAACTTCTACCGCGGCGCCGATGCGGGCAGCGGCGGCGAGCCGGTGCATTACTACACCATCACGCTGGAGGGGGCGAAGATCAACCGGATCGAGACGCACTCGCCGGACATCATGAACCCGAACAACGATGGGTACATGGCGTACGAGCAGATCGGCCTGACCTACAACTCGATTACCTGGGAACACGAGGTCTGCTCCACCAACGCCACCACCAAGTGGTCGAGCTAACACGATGAGCGCACCCCGGCCGGTGGCGGACGGCACGCCAACCGCCGCCGGCCGGACGCCTAGGTTCACCCGATGAAGCGTCGACACCTCGCCCTGCTCTTAGCATTGCTGCCCCCGTTAATCGTGGGCTGCGCCGCGCCGCGCAACGACGGCTGGAGCGGCGTGCCCGCTGATTCCATGCCCGAAACTCTCGAGTCGTGGGATGTGTACTGGGATGACGACCGCCGCGTGTGGCTCGAGGTGGGCTCCGGCAATCGTGTGGGTGCCGACGAGGTACCGCCCGAGGCTTGGACGTTCGAGAGCAACGCCATCGCGCTGCGCGTCCGCGCCAGCGAGCGGCTCAATACGTTCCGCGGCAACCCGCACACATTGCTGCTGCGTGTCTATCAGGTGCGCGATCCCAGCGGCCTGAACCGGCAGCTCGAAACGCCCGCCGAACTGAACAGACTTCTGCGGCGGGGCGACGACGACCCGGACGTGCTCCATTTGCAGCAAGCGATTATCGAACCGGGGCGCGAACGCCTGTTGCAAATCGACCGCGTCGAGCACGCGCGTTACGTCGTGCTGGTCGCCGGCTATACCGGTGCCGAAGCGCGTACGGCAACCCGTGTGATTCCGATCCCCCAGATCTACGACCTGCCGCGAGGCCGCGCTCGCCTCGTGCCCGGCAACCTGGTGGATGCGTTGAATCCGTTTTCCTCCACGCCGCCGCCGCGTCCGGCGCGCCTGAGTCTATGGACCACTTTGGGCGAGTCACGCATCGAGCGCGTGGAGATCCTCGCCCGGTAGCGCAACGCGCCGGCCAAGGGCGGCGTCCGGGCGGGCAATTTCGAACAAGAGAAAGAACCAGCAGGAGAAGGGGAGTGAACAGCAAACGGCCAATGTTCTGGCATCAGGGACTGTTTTTACAGCCCCAGCACTTCCAGTACGCGGATGCTCACCATCATTGGTCGGCTAACGTCCTGGCGCGGCAGCTGCGGCCGCACCACTGGGGCGTCGTCGAGCTCGGCATCAATGAAGAGCGGATCGCCAGCGGCGTCATAGAAGTAGAGCATGCCACCCTGCTGTTTCGGGACGGCACGGTCGTACAAGCGCCCGACAATGCGCTGATCGCGCCTCGCGACTTTCGCGCCGACTGGGATCCGAGTCACAGCCGCCTGGATGTCTATGTCGGCGTGCGCCGCCTGGTGCCGGCCGCACCCAACGTGACAGTGGTTACTGACCGCCATGCCGGGTTGGGCGCCACCACGCGTTTCGTCTCGCTGGCCGACAGCCCGCCCATGCCCGACCTGCATCAGGGGGGCGAGGGCACCGCGCAAGTAAAGACGCTGCATTACGTGCTGCGCCTGTTCTGGGGGCACGAACTGGCGGAAGCGGAAGAGTACGAGCTGCTGCCTCTGGCGCGGCTGGTCCGCGACGGCGAGTCGGTGCAACTGGCCGCGGACTACGCTCCGCCTTCGCTGACCGTAGGCGCTGCCACGGCGCTGCTGCGCATGCTGCGCGAGATCCGCGAGGAAATCATCGGCCGTGCGCATCAGCTGGAAGAGTATAAGAGCCCATCGAACTCCACTTCCGAGTTCAGCCCCAAGCTCATTCGCTACCGCCTGGCGCTGCAGGCGCTGGGGCGTTATGCCCCGCTGATCGCACACTACGCCGACACGCCGCAAATCCATCCGTTCGAGCTGTACGGGCACTTGCGCCAGCTCGTCGGCGAGCTCAGCGTTTTCGCTCAGGAGTTCGACATCCTCGGGACGCCGGCCGGGCAGGCCAACGGCCTTCCCACTTACGACCATCACAATGCCGGCGGGTGTTTCCGCGCTGCCCGCACACTGATCGAAAAGCTGCTCAACGGCATCACGGTCGGGCCGGAACTCATGGTGACGCTGGAGCCGGCCGGGCCCAACCGTTTCGTCGCCGACCTGCCGCGCGAGTTCCTCGACCGGCGCGCCTCGCTGTATCTGGTGCTGCGCACCGAAACACCCTTCGAACAGCTGCTCGATTCGTTCCTGCAGTACGCCAAGCTGGGCGCCGCGCACGAAGTCGACACCTACCTCCAGCGCGCCTTACCGGGCCTGCCGGCTACCTATATGAAGGTCCGGCCGGAAGCGTTGCCGCAACGGCCGAATGCCAACTACTTCCGCCTCGAGCGTCATGACTCGCGCTGGGATGCGGTGGAGGGAGAACGCAGCCTTGCGCTGCTGTGGGACGACGCGCCCGAGGACCTGAAGCTCGAACTGGTGTTGGTGAGGAGATAGCCGCATGCGCCTTATCGACTGCTTTGCAGACACTATCAGCTACGCGCTCCAGCAGCTGGCGGCAATCCGGGAAGGCAACCCGCCGGAATACGAGGAGTTCCGTCTGGGCGTGGAGCGCCTGCTCTCCGAACATGCCACCTACTCCGCCGGCGGTTTCACCCGCGAGCAATACGACACGGCCAAGTTCGCCGTCATCGCGCTGATCGACGAAGCCGTGCTGCTCTCCGACTGGGAGCACCGCGATCGCTGGGCGCGCGAACTGCTGCAACGCTCGCACTTCCAGACCGCCAACGCCGGCGAGGAGTTCTTTCTGCGACTGGATGCGCTCAGCCCCTTCGATCCGGCCGAGCGCGACATCCGGGAAGTCTATTTCTACTGCCTCTCCATGGGATTCGTGGGCAAGTTCTACCGCCCCGGCGATCGCGCGCGCCTGGAAGAGTTGCGGCAAAGCAACTTCCGGCTGCTGCGCGACGGCGACGATCAGGCGGCCGCGCGCGGAGAGGCGGAACTGTTCCCCGGCGCGGTTCCCCCACCGGAGAGCGGGAATGTAGTGCCGCCGCGGGCACGCCGGCCGGCGCTGTACTACGGCGTGCCGCTGCTGTTGCTCCTGGCGGCCTTCGTTTACTTCCGCGTAGACCTGCTGCGGGCAGGCCAATACCTGCTGACCGTCCTGTGATCACGGTCAGCGGGCAGTCGGATCCACTGGCACAGAGCAAGATGGGCGCATCGTGAAAAAGTTTTTCAAGTTCCTGCTCATCGCCTTCGTGTGGTTGCTGATAGCAGCAGTGCTCGTTTTCGGGGCGATGCTGCTCGATCAACCGCTGCAAGGCGCCTTCATACTCCTTGCCGTCCTCTTCGGCGGCTGGCTGCTTTTCTTGTTGCTGCGCCGGCTGATCGTCCGCTATCGGGCGAAAAAGCGCGCTGAAGCCCTGGTGCATGTGGAGGAGGCGGACACATCGGGCGAGAGCCGGTTCAGCCGCTACCTCCAGCTCCTGGGCTGGGGCACCCGCGGCGCTCTGGAGCGCCGTTTCCGTCAGCTGGTGCAGCTGCTCCAGGGCAGCCGCCTGCGCGAGCAGGGCGACCCGCTCTACGTATTGCCCTGGTATCTGCTGCTCGGACAGCAGGGCTCGGGCAAGACCAGCCTGCTGCGCGGCGCCGATCTGGCCGGGCCGACCATAGATGACGAGGCCTTGCGCGGCGACGGGGACAGTCTCGGCTGGTGGCTGTACGACGAAGCGATCGTGATCGACGCTCCGGGCACGTACATAGGCGTGGATGAGAACGCGGCGCGCCATCCCGAGTGGCCGACGCTGCTCAAGCTGCTCTCTCGCGACCGCGAGCGCGAACCGCTCAACGGCATCGTCGTCACCATCTCGCAGGAGCGCCTGCAGCGCGACACCGACAGTCTGTTCGACGAGGGGCGCCTGCTGCGCAAGCGCATCGACGAGCTGATGCGCGCGGTCAAGCTGCAACTGCCGGTATACGTTGTCGTCACCCAGTCCGATCGGTTGACCGGCTTCAACGCCTGGTGCGACGCCCTCAGCCGCGAGGCTCGCGAGCAACCCATGGGACTGGCGAATGCGGAGCGCGCCGCAGCGGCCGATTTCGTCCAGCAAGCGCTGAGCTCGGTTGCCGACCGCATCAAGAACCTCATGCTGGTGCTGGTCAACGACGGCAAGGTCGATGCGCAGCTGCTGTGCCTGCCGCTGGCCATAGAGTCCCTGCGTCCTGGCCTCACCGCCTTCGCCGACGGGCTGTTCCGCGCCAACTCCTTCGAGGAGTCGCCCCGCTTCCAGGGCCTTTACTTCACCGGCCGTCATGGCGAGCGGCAAGCGTTCGCGCGCCAGCTGTTCTCCACGGTACTGCCGCGCAATCGCCGCGTGATAAGCACGCTATCCAGCGCCGAACGGGCCGAGCGCACCGTGCGGCGGGTGCTGATGAGCGGCTGGGGAATGGCGATAGTCGTGCTGGCGGCGCTGCTGATCGGCGCTTGGAGCACTCACAAGGGCTATCTGCAGGAAACCGGCCAGCAAGTTGCCGGCAAACTCGGACGCGCCGAAAGCCTGCCCGAGAACATCGAAGTAATGCACGCGATGCGCCTGATGATCCGCGAGGTGGACGGCGAAGTTCGCGGCTGGTGGATGCCCTGGTTCGGCCTGCCGGGGCTGGCCCGTCCGCCCTTCCTCCACGATCTGCGGCTGGTGTACGAGGACCGCGTGTACCGTGACGTGCTCAGCCCGCTGGACGAGCGCTTCCAGCGCGCGCTGGACGAGGCGATCGCTGCCATCGGCAAAGGCGAGCTCAGCGAGTCGCGGCTTGCGTACCTGATCGGCGCCCTGGTCGGACGCATCAACCTGCTCGCAGCCTACGCCGACGGCGTACGCGACGACGCCCTCTTCTCCTATCCGGGCCCGTTCGACGACAGTGCCGTCTATTTCTCGGAACCGGTGGATCCGCTGACCGTCGAGCGCCTGAACAATCTGTACAAGCAGGCGCTGATCTGGTCCAACGACCCGGAAAAAGCGCGCCGCGAACTGAGCCTGCGCCGCGAGCAGCTGGTCAAGCTGCTCGAGGCCAGCGACAACCGGATGAGCTGGCTGATCCCCTGGGCGAACGACTATGTGGGCGGCAAAGGCGTCACCCTAGGCGACTTCTGGGAAGGCAGCGGCCACCTGGACTCGGACATACGCGTCGAGCCCGCTTTCACCGTTGCGGGCTTCGAAGCGATTCAGGACTTTCTGGAGCAGCTCTGGTGGGCGGGCCTGGATCAGGAACGTTTTCTGGAGCTGGAGCGGGCATTCCAGACGCATTACCGCCAGCGTTACCTCGCCGCCTGGGAGCGTTTTGCCCAGCAATTCGGGCGCGGCGCCGAGTCGCTGCGCGGACGCAGCGAATGGCTGGCCACAGTGAACGCGATGGCCACGCCACGCAATCCGCACTTTCAGCTGCTCAGCACGCTCTACGTTCAGCTCGCGCCGTTCGCCGACGAAGAGCTGCCGGAATGGGCCGCCATGGTGCGCTACTACGACAGCATGCGCAGCTTCGCTCCCGACGACGGCCAGGACGACACGGCGCGTAACCGTGTGCTGAGCAAGCTGGCCTTGCGCTTGCTCAAATCCGCCGGCCCGGTAGGCAAGCAGCTCGCCAAGGCCGGCAAGCAAGGGATGAAAACTCAGCGCCAGCTAGCCGGCGGCTCCTCCGGCGTCTCGCCGGACGAGGCGCAAATGCGTTTGGAAGAAGCGGGCGGGCTGCTTGGGGAGTACCGCGAGGCGCTAAGCGAGATCGCCTACAACTCGGATATTCGCAGCGCATCGCACGCCGGGGCACGGAGTCTTTTCGCCAACCCGGACAACCCGGGAAAAGGCGATGGGCCTGAAGCGCGGGCCCACGAAACAATTAGGCGCTTACAGAGCCTGGTGGGCCCGAGCACCCAGTACAACCGGGTCTTCTGGAACGTATTCAGCGGCCCACTGGATGTGATCGAACGCTACTTCATCCAGGAGTCGGCGTGTTACGTGCAGGAGCTGTGGGAGCGCAACTTCCTGGTCAAGCTGGAAGGCGTGCCGCAGCACCGGCTCCCTGCCCTGATGTTCGGGGATAACGGCGAGCTTTGGCAGTTCCTGGAGCGCGACCTCGGCCCGTTCGTCAGCCGCCGCTTCCAATCCGGCTACGTACCGACCAGCGTGCGCGGACAGCGCCTGCCTTTGCGCAGCGAACTGCTGGAGTTCGCAACGCGCGGCCGCGCGGCCATGCAATCGCGCGAGGACAGCTACGCGGTGCAGATCGAGGCGCTGCCGACCTCCACCAATAACGGCGCCGTCCACCGTCCCAGCCGCAGCGCGCTGCAGCTGCGTTGCAGCAGCGGCGATCAGAGCCTGGTGAACTACAACTTTCCCGTGGACACGGTGTTCAACTGGAGCGAGCAGTGCGCGGACACCGTGCTCGAGATCGATGTCGGCCGTTACACGCTGGAGAAAACCTACAGCGGCCCGAACGGCTTTCCGCAGTTTCTGCAGGATTTCCGCATGGGCAGCAAGCGCTTCCGGCCCGAGCACTTTCCTAACCACGAGCGCATTTTGATGGATTACGGCATCGAGCACATCGACATCGAGTTCCGTCTGCGCGGTCACGAGCGCGTGATTGCCTTCCTCCAGAACATGCCACTCAACCCTCCGCATCGGATCGCGGAATGCTGGAACTGATGAACGATGGTTGACGAACGCCTGCGCACCGCCGAGTGGGATCCGATCACGCTGACCTATGCCAGCGAGGGCGAGGAGATCGAACTGCCGCTGCGCCTGCTGGTGCTGGGCCGTTTTTCCGCAGGCGAGCAACAAGACAGAATGCCGGTACCAGTGCCGGTAGGTGCTGGCAGCATAGATCCGCTGCTCAGTGACTTCGCGCCCGAGTTGCGCCTATCGGTGCCCGACAGGCTCGTAGACGGCGGCGGCACGCGCGACTTCCATTTTGTCTTCCGTGCCCTGGAGGACTTTACGCCGGACCGGCTGGTCGAAGCCTCACCGGACCTGGCCGCTGTGCAAGCGCTGATCGATAAGCTGCGCCGCAACGATGCCTCGGCGCCACCAGCGGAACTTGCCTCCGTACTGACGGAATTGGGCTGGGAGCCCGGCCGGCAGCAGGATGCGGCCTGGTGCGTGTATGCCGCGGCGGAACTCGGTCATCGGCTCGGCCGTCAGCTCGACGAGCTGCTGCACCACCCC
The DNA here is from genome assembly GCA_964460035.1 of uncultured Alkalilimnicola sp. Taxonomy (GTDB): domain Bacteria; phylum Pseudomonadota; class Gammaproteobacteria; order Nitrococcales; family AK92; genus CAYWPG01. Next base: position 18,432 of record CAYWPG010000020.1, on the reverse strand, counting down.
GAATTTCAGGCTCTGGAGGCGAATTGGCGCGGGCTGGCATTGATCGCCGCGCAGCTGGATAACCGCAGCGAATGCCGTCTGGATCTGCTGGACCTGGACAAGGAAGCGCTACGGGACGATTTTCGCAGCCACGCCAGCGCCGACGAAAGCCTACTGTTCCAGACCTTGTACACGCGCGAGTTCGGTCAGTACGGCGGCGAACCCTATGCCGCGGTGCTCGCCGCATACTCCTTCGGCCCCGGCAACGCGGATATCGAGCTGTTGCGCGCCATCGCCAGCGTGGCGGCCGCGGCCCACGCGCCGTTTATCGCCGATGCCGATGCCGCATTTTTCAACTTGCAGCACTACGAGCAGTTGGCGGATGCCAGCTCGTTGGCGGACATACAGCGCGGGGCGCGTTTTGCCAAATGGCACGGCCTGGTCGAAGAAGACGACACGCGCTATGTGGCGCTGACGGCGCCGCGCGTGCTCCTGCGCGCACCCTACGACTACCGTCGCGGGGGCATGCGCGTCGCATACCGCGAGAGCATCGCGCACCGCCACACGCACTGCTTGTGGGGCAGTGCCGCGCTTGCCTTCGCCGGCTGTCTGCTGCGCAGCTACCAGCGTTACCGTGTTTGCGTGGATGTGGTCGGTCCCTTGGGCGGGCGCCTGGAGGGCCTGCCTGTGCTGGAGCCGGACCTGCGCGGCGAGCCGGTCTATCCAGTGGAAGTGCAGTTGTCTGAGCGCAAGGAAGCCGAGCTGGCCGAACTCGGCTTCATGCCCCTGACAGTCGCCCGCGCGCACGGCTATCTGAGCTTCAACTCGGCGCACTCCATCCACTGGGGCGCTCTCTCAAGCGACCTTGGCCGCCGCAACGACAGCGAGTCGCTGGGGCTGCGGCTAGGCGCGCAATTGCCGTACGTGTTCCTGGTCTCCCGTATCGCGCATTACCTCAAGGTCATTCAGCGCGACATGCTGGGCAGCGTACACAGCCCCGCCGAGATGGAAGCCGAACTCAACACCTGGCTGCGCCGCTACGTATCCGACGTCGAGAATCCCTCGCCGGCAGTGCGGGCACGCCGCCCCCTGCGCCATGCCGAACTGAGCGTGCAGGAAGATACCACGGCCGATCGCTATCGCCTGCACCTGAAGGTGATTCCGCACGCGAAACACCTGGGAGCCGACTTCTCGCTCTCGCTGGAAAGTCGGCTGGGCAAGCCGCTGCCGGCACCGGTCTAACAGAAGGACGTAAGTTATGCCATCGCTTGGCTATGTGACGATTCGAGGCGAGACGCAAGGCATGATTGAGGGCTCCAGCGAGCACGACCGCCGTGAGGGCCTGATCGAGATCTTTGCCTTCGACCATGAGGTTGCGGTTCCGCGCAAGGCGACCTCTGCCTTGGCGGCCGGCCGGCCGGTACATCAGGAGGTGGTAATCACCAAGCTGGTCGACCGCAGCACTCCTAAGCTCTACCAGGCGCTGGACCAGAACGAGCGCCTCACCGAAGTGATCTTCGAGTGGTACGAGCAGAACGGCGCGGGTGCCGAGGAGCTGACCTTCAGGATAGAGCTGCGCGGCGCGCGCGTTACCAAGATCCGTCCTTCCATGCCCGATTTTCTGGACCCGGCCAAGGACCGGTACCGCTTTCTCGAGCATGTCTCGTTCAGCTACGAGAGCATCCTCTGGAGCTGGGGCAACGGCTCGGTCGAGTTCGAGGCCGTATGGGAAGAGCCGGGCGCATGAACACGGTCCGCACACGACTGATCGAGAGGCTCAACAGCGAACAGCGCGGCCGCGCCGAGCGCCGCCTGCGCGACGAGGAGCACGTCCTCGACTCGGTGATAGGGCACGTGCGCAAGCTGCTCAACACACGCCGGGGCAACGTGCCGGTGGATCCCGGTTACGGCATGCCGGAGCTTGCCCGGCGCACGAACGACGCCGGCGCGCCGGACAGCGAGCTGATCGAATCGGTGGTGCGCGAGGTATTGCAGCGCTACGAGCCCAGGCTAGCGGACGTGGCGGTACGCCTGCTCGGCCGATCCGAGAACCGGCTGGGACTGGAGGTGGAGATCGCCGGCACGGTCAGGCACGCCGCCCGCCCTCTGCCGCTGCGGTTGACCGCAACCGTGACCGCCGACGGGCGCTTCCTGTTCTAATGGGAGAGAGACGGTGAGCGTATTCAGCGAATACTACAAGCAAGAACTGCGAGTGCTGCGGGAGCGCGCGGTCGAGTTCGCCAGCGATCATCCCTCGCTCGCAGGCTTGCTCGAAGGCCCCTCCACCGACCCGGATGTAGAGCGCCTGCTTGAGGGCGTAGCTTTTCTGAGCGCCGATATCCGCCGCACCCTCGACCAGGACTTCGGCGAGATTCTGCACGCATTGGCGCAAAGCGTCTGTCCGCATCTGGTCCGACCGATTCCGTCGGCGACGGTGATCGCCTTCACGCCCAAGCCCAACCTCAAGCAGACCATCGTCGTGGCGGCCGGCACCCAGCTGGACTCGATTCCGGTGGAAGAGCAGGTCTGCCGCTTCACCACCTGTATGGACACGCCGGTCGCTCCGCTGCGCCTGGCCGCCGTCGACCGCCCCGATCTGCAGCGCCAGACACCGGCCGCCGACGGCATGCTGCAGCTGCGGCTCGCCTTCGAGTCGCTAGGCATAGGACTAGAGAACGTGCGCTTGCCACGGCTGCGCCTGTATCTTTCGGGCGAGTTCGCCGATACCGCCGACCTGTACATGCTGCTGACGCATTATCTGCGCTCGGTGCAGGTAGTGGAGCGCGCCAGCGGGCGCATCGTCGAGCTGCCCGCCACGGCTGTGCGGCCGGTGGGCTTTGAACGCGACGAGGCCTTGTTGCCCCGCCCCAGCCAGATTCTGCCGGCCTATGGCGTGCTGCAGGATTACTTCCTGTTCGCGGAGAAGTTCCTGTTCTTGGACATCGACCTGGAGCGCTGGCAGGAGCGCGGCAACGGCAACCGCTTCGATCTGATTTTCAACTGCGCGCCGCCGCCCTTCCCGCTCCCCGAGATCGGCAGCGAGCGCTTCGTGCTGCATGCGGTACCGGCCGTGAACCTGTTCCAGTGGGAAGCGGAGCCGGTGGTACTCGATCAGCGCGATAGTGAGTACCTGCTGCGCCCCGCCGGACAGGAGGGCAGCACCTACACCATTTTCTCGGTGGATCGCGTCGAGGGCATCTCGCGCGGCGCCGAGGGGCGCCGACTCTATCAACCATTCTCCAGCTTCATGGCCGGCAAACGGACCGAGCCGGCCTACCAGGTGATGCAGCGCCCGAGCCGGGGCGGCGACGGCACCGACGTTTACCTGGCCGTGGCACTGCCGCCCGAGCAACCTCTCATTCATCGCGAGGTGCTCAAGGCCACGCTGACCTGCAGCAACGGCGAGCACGCCGAGGCTTTGCTGCCGCATGACATCACCACGCCCACCCGCAACACGCCCGAGCTGGTGACGTTCACCAATCTCAGCGCGCCGACGCCGGCACGGCGACCATCTTTGGGCGAGAGCAAACTCTGGCACCTGATCGCGCACCTCTCGCTCAACTACTTGTCCATCGCCCAAGTGGAGAACCTGCAGGCTCTGCTGCGCCACTACGCCATCCCCGGCGGCGAAGAGCGCGGCCGCGACCTCGCGAACCTGAAGCGCATCGAGAGCTTGAGCGCGGTGGAGGTAAGCGCGGACGAGCGGCTGTTGGGCGATACCTTCGTGCGCGGCCAGGCCATTCGCATCCGCCTGCGCCAGGACCACTTCGCCAGCCATGGCGACCGCTACCTGTTCGGGGCCGTCCTCAACCACTTTTTCGCCAGCTGCAGCCCGCTCAACAGCTACACCGCGCTCACGCTGGAGGACAGCGTCAGCGGCGAACGCCTCGAATGGCCGCCCATGCTGGGTACGCGGCCGCTGATGTAGGACAGGTGCGCGGGGGGCTAACGCCATGAACCAAGAACAACGATCGCTGGAAGCACTGCGTAGCGAAATCCTGGAGGAAGGCGCAGCGTTCTCCTTCCCACAGCTCGTGCGCCTGCTGCGCGGTCGCCTGCGCGCCGCATCCGGGGACACCGCGCCAACGCCGCGCATACGTCCGGCCCTGTCGCTGGAGCTGCCGCGCTCGGAGGTTGCGGAGGTTCGCCATGACGGCGACCGCTACGAAATCATCACCACTTTCCTGGGGCTTTACGGCGTGTCCTCGCCGCTGCCGGCCTTCTACACCGAAGAGCTGATCGAAGCGGCGCAGGAAGATCGGACCGCCGCCCAAGCGCTGCTCGATGCCATTCACCAACACCTGTACGAGCTCTACATCGACGCGCTGGACAAGCTGCGTCCCCTGCAAGTCAGCGTCGAGCAGAACGACGAGCGCTTCCCTGACCTGCTGCGCAGCCTTATCGGGCTGCGCGATCCGGCGATGCGTGAGGCTTTGCCACAGGCCGACGCACTGCTGCGCTACGTCTCGTTGCTGGGCGCGCAGCAGCGCTCGGCCGAAGGCTTGCGGACGCTGCTCGAAGACATGCTCGGCGGGGTGCCGGTAGCTGTAGAGCAATGCGTAGAGCGCGCGGTGCGCATTCCCGAGCGCTCGCGCGTGCGGCTTGGCGAGCAGTGCCATGCGCTCGGTACCAATGCGGTCATAGGCACTCATGTCCGCGATCGCATGGGCAAGATCCGGGTGCGTATCGGCCCGCTCAGCCACGAGCGCTTCGACACCCTGCTCAATCGTCACGACCAATGGCACTGGCTGGTGCGGATTATCCGGTTCTATCTCACCACACCAGTGGAATGCGAGCTGCAACTGGAGCTGGAACCTGGCACGGGGCGCACCACCACGCTAGGCGAGCGCCGCAGCGCCACTTTGGGGACGACGACCTGGCTATTCAGCGGTACGGCTGATGCGCTGAAGGCGACGCTGCAACTTGGTTGAGACTGCGATTTCGAAGGCTTGGCGCCGGCAATGGCGACAGAACACACAACAGAAAGGCAAACGGCGATGATCCAGACACTTTATCAACTGCGGCACTGGTTCGGGTGGGCGGTGATCGGCCTGATTGCGGCCGTGGTAGCGTACTGGGGCTTCGTCTATACCACCCAGACCAAGACCATCCGCTTGGCCACCGCCGCCGAAGGCGGCTGGTACTACGAGTTCGGCACCATCCTCAAGCGCCACATCGAGCAGCAGACGCCTTATCGCGTGCAACTGCTGGTTACCAGCGGTTCGGTGGACAACCGCCGGCGCTTGCTAGCCGGCGAGGCCGATATGGCCATCGTGCAGGTCGCGGCGGTATCGATGCAGAATCTCGCGAGCATCGCGCCGCTGTGGGATGACTACATTCACGTGATCGTGCGTCGCGGCTCCGGTATCGAAACGCTGTGGGACCTGCCGGGGCGCAACGTCGCCATCGGCGTTCCCGGCTCCGGTTACCGGGCAAACGCGCTGCAAGTGCTGAACTACTACGGCATCGATCCGGAGAGCCTGGGCAACAACGCCGCTTACTTCGGCGATCTGCTCACCGACCCGACGCTGGACGCGGCCATCGTCACGACAGGCCTGGTCAACCCCGATCTGCGCGCCGTGATCGCCAGCGGCAAATTCGAGCTCCTGCCGCTGCCGGGCACTGCGGGCTTTGCGTTCAACAACCGCTTCTACCGCGCCACGGAGATTCCGCTGGGCGTTTATCCGGCAGCCGATTCGCCGCCCAAGCCGACCCAGCCGACTCCCACCGTCACCACCGACGCCATTCTCGTGGGGCGGCACGACCTGCCGGCGCATATGGTCGAGGCTGTGCTGCCCGTCATCAACTCGGTGGCCATGCTTGCGGAAACCGCCGCGCTGGTCCAGCGCGACCCGCGCGAGGATGCCATCTGGCGGCTGCTGCCCATGCACGAGGCCAGCGTGAATTACTACACGCCGTACTCAGGCTTCGGCATGCTCGCCGATTTTCTCAGCGAATTGGCCAAGTTCAAGGAACTGCTGCTGGTCTTCCTGCTGTTGATCCCGGCAGCGGTATATCAGTGGAAGCAGCATAAGCGGCTGCGCCAGGAGAACCAGCTGCGCGCCATGCGCCGGCAGCTCGAAGAGCACTTCAACGACATCTTCCGCATCGAGCGGGCGCAGCGCGAGGCCAAGGATATCCGCCTGCTGCAGGATCACCTCAACCAGACCAACTACATCAAGATGAAAGCCACGAAGCTGTGCCTGGGCACGCCGGTCGGCGAATCGAACCTGTTCCTGGCGTTCCTGCAACAGACCAATTCGGTGATCCGCGAAATCGAATGGCGGCTATCCCTGGCCGCCACCCGCCCCGCCGCCGAGCGGATGGAAGAAGCCTGATCTTTGGCCCTGCACACTTGAGGTACGCCGTGAACACCGTACAAGCCAGCGCACCGACCCAGCCGCCCCGCCAGCCCTCGCTGGTGCGGCGGCGCATGGGCCTGGCCGACAAGCTCGGCCTGACCATCTGCCTGATCCTGGCCTTTGCCGTTGGACTGAGTTCGCTGCTCAACTACTTCAACTTCCAGAGCACGTACAACAGTCTCGTGCGCTCGTCTTACATGGTGATGCTGCGGGACATGGGCTACCGCATCCAGTACGGCTTGGGGCTGGGCCTGAGCCTGCCGTCGCTGGACAACATCCCTGAGATGCTCATGCAGGCCATCGACAGCGAGCCCACCCTCAGTTTCGTCCAGGTCTTCGATACCCGTGGCGAGGTGCTGTTCCACACCGATACGCGCGCCATCGGCACCCGGGTGCCCGAGGACTGGCAAGCGCGGGCTTTTCGCACCGCCGAGCGCGAGTCCCTGTGGTCTACGACCACGGCGACCGACTACATCGTCGGCATTCCTCTGATCAACAGCTTCAACCAGATAGAAGGCGCGCTGGTCCTGGCCTATCCGCTAACGCAGACCGCGGATGTATTCGCCCGCATGCAGCGCGGGCTGCTGGAGCAGTCGCTGATAGTCATCGCTGTATTCGGCGTGCTCAGCGTGCTGTGCGCCGTGTTCGTGCTGCGCCGCCTCACCCGCAGCTTGCGCAGGTTGGAGAGTTCGCTGGACGAGGATGACGGCTCGCGCACGGAAAGCGCCGGGCGCGGAGCAGACGCATTGGAAGACGAGTTCCGCCGCTTTCGGCGAGCTCTGACCGAAGCCAAGGAGGAGCTGGAGCAAGCGGCGCAGCGGCAGCGGGACGATCGCTAACGCCGCTGCGCAAACCTATCAACGACACGACGAGCACGAAAACTATGAAACACCGCCTTACGGAACAGACCGCACTGCTGCTGATCGCAGCATTGCTGCTAATCGCCTCGTCAGTACTCGTGTCCTATCTGGCCCTCAAGCTCTTCGAGCGTGAGTTCAACCCGGCGATGGAGCGCAAAGCCGAGGTCGTGGCTCAATCGCTGGGCGACCTGGTCACTCGCGTAGTCGAGTACGGCGTGCCGCTGGCAGAGCTGCGGGGAGTGAACGAGATCTTCGCACCGATCCAGGCCGATAACCCGGACATTGCTTACCTGGCCATCCGCGACCTCGACGGTTATCCGCTTTGGGAAAGCTATCGCAACGCTATCGACGTCAGCCAGCTCCGACTGGTGGATTACGCCATAGTCGTCGGCGGGGAGACTGTGGGCAATGTGACGGTCGGCGGCGATCAGGGTTACATGCAGCGGCAAATGACCGACATCCTCATCGACATAGGCACGGTGCTGGTAGTGGCCGGGCTGATCGCCATCGAGCTGCTAATCTTCCTGACCGCTTTCCTGGTGACTTCGCCGCTGCAGACCATCCGTGCGGTCATACGCCGCGCCGCCGCGGGCGATTTTCGGCGCATCGTCGGTCACACCGGCAATGACGAGGTCGGCCGCCTGGGTGCTGCGGTCAATGCAGCGATCGAGAACGTCAACCGCCTCTACGATCAGCTCAAGCCCAGCGCGATCAGCCAGCGGCTCAAGTTCGCCGCTCCGGGGGAGCAGAAGAGCCTGTTCTCCGAGCGGCTGATGTACATCAGGCCTCCGCTGTTCCTACTGATCTTCTCCGAGTCGATGTCGCTGTCGTTCTTCCCGATGTTCGTGGAAACGATGTACGAGCCGATCGCGTGGCTTCCCAAGGAAGTGGTAATCGGCTTGCCGATTTCTATCTTCATGCTGATCTGGGCCTTGTCGCTGCCCTTTGCCGGTCAGTGGTCCGATCGCGCCGGCCGCCGCCGCACCTTCCTGATCGGCGCCGGCATCACCGCTGTGGGCCTGGTGCATACGGGCATCGCCAACGACATCCTCGAGCTGCTGCTGTGGCGCTCGCTCACCGCGGTGGGCTATGGCATTGTCTTCATTACCGCGCAAGGGTATGTGACGGACCACACCACGCCAGAAAACCGCACCAAAGGCATGGCGCTGTTCCTGTCCGGGTTCTTCTCCGGCTCGCTGTGCGGCGCGGCCATAGGCGGCATTCTCGCCGATCGCATCGGCTACGCGTCCACCTTCTACCTCTCCGCGCTGCTGTCGCTGGCCTCGGCGCTGTTCGTCACGCGCTTCCTGGTGGAGAACAAGGACCGGAACCAGCCCACCCCGGCACCGCTCAGCCTGGCCGACTTCCGCGCTTTGCTCACCGACAAGTACTTCGTCACGGTCACGGCGCTGGCGGCGATTCCGGCCAAGATGGCGCTTACCGGCTTTCTCTACTACGCCGGGCCGCTGTATCTGCTGCAATTAGGCGCCAGCCAATCGGCCGCAGGACGAGTGCTGATGTTCTACGGCCTGGCGATCATCGTCATCTCGCCGGCCACCGCCTGGGCGGCCGATCGGCTCAAGCGGCGACAGAGCTTCGTGGTCATCGGCGGGGTCATGTCGGCCGCCGCCCTGCTCAGCGTCTACTGGCTGGATAGCTTCTGGGGCATGTTGCTAGGGGTCGCGCTGCTGGGCACGGCCCATGCAATTGGCGTATCCCCGCAGCTGACGCTGATCACCGAGATCCAGGCCCGTACCGGCAGCACTGTCACCCCCGGCAAGACCATTGGCATCTTCCGCCTGATGGAACGCATCGGCAACATTACCGGCCCGCTGATCGCGGCCACGCTCATCGCCGTACTCGACTATCAAGGGGCGTTCCTGGCAATGGGCATGGGCGCACTGATCGCTGTCGGCTTGTTCAGTCTTTTGATGATGCTCTACCAGTATCAGAGCAGCGGACATCAACCTGTGGAGGCCGCGTCATGAGCTTGCGCAAACGCCTGCTGATCGCCGCCGTTTCGCTTGGTCTGTTGCTGCTGGCCGCGGCACTGCCCGCACTGGCCCAGCCGTTTCGAGTTTACGTGGTCACCTGGCGCGGCATTACCAATGCCGAAGAGGGCTTCGTAAGCTACTTTCGCGAGCGCGGAACACCGGTGGAGTTTATCTTCCGCGATGCCGATCGCGACTTGGCGCAGCTGGACGAGATCCTGGACGAGATTCGGCGCGAACGCCCGCACCTGGTCTACGCGTTCGGCACTACGGTGGCCACTCACCTTGCCGGCACGCAGGACTATCAGGACCCCGAGCGTCACCTCACGGACATTCCGGTGGTGTTCAACATCGTGGCCGATCCGGCGGGCGCCCGCATCGCCACCGACCTGTCGGGCACCGGACGCAACGTGACCGGTACCTCCCACCTCGTGCCGGTGGAAACACAGTTCAACGCTCTGCAGGCGATCGGCAATTACCACACTGTGGGCGCGATCTACAATCCGCTGGAAGCCAACGCCGCTTTAGCGATCTCGCAGCTCACCGTGCTCATGGAGCGTGCCGGCATGCGTCTGGTCAGCGTGCCCGTGGCGGTAGTGGACGGGGCCCCGAGCATCGAAGCCGTGCCCGCGGCGGTGGACGCGCTAGCTGACGCCGGTGTGCAGATCGTTTACTTGCCATCGGACTCGTTCATCATTTCCAACGCGGGGCTGGTGGTGGACGAGATCCATCGCCGGGGCATCCCCACCTTCTCCGCCACCGAGGCGCCCATCCGCGAAGCCGGCGCGCTGATCGGCATCGTCAGCAACTATTTCACCGTTGGGCGTTTCGCTGGATTCAAAGCCGAGCAGATCCTTGTCGGGCGGGTCGATCCGGGCCGAATCCCCATCGAGACGCTGGCGCGCTTCACCTTTCTCGTCAACCTTCGCACCATGCGCGAACTCAAGCACTATCCCCCGATGAACGTGCTGCAGTTCGCCGAAGTCGTCGACCGGCCGTTGGAGGCAGCCGCCGTTACGCTGCCCAATTAATCAAGGGGAGAGAACAAGGAAGAAAACGATGATCGATGGCGCTCCAGAAACCTACACGACACCCGACGACGCCGCTGCCCACTGGCTGCCGGCCTGGTTCGTGCCCCGCATGATGCAGGGCAGCGGCGGCTTTGCCCTGTGGCTGAGTACCGGCGTGCTGCTGCCGGTGGAACGGATCGAGCGCATACACCGCGCGGCCGACGGCAGCGTTTGGCTGGATGTGCTGTTGACGCTGGCTGACGATCCGGCCAAACAGGGCCCGCTGGCCGCCGCCACGAACCCGGAAGCGTCGATCAATGCAGCCTACGTGGTAGCCGTCATCGAAACCGGCCGCTACGACCCCGAGTCCGCCTGGGACGGCGCCTGGCTGGAAGTCAACGGCCGCATTGCGCGCGGCAGGAGCTGAGAGCCATGCACTCATGGAGTGGACCCAGCCTACGCGCGTTGCTAGCGATGGCGCTGCTGCTAGGCGCCGCGAACGGACACGCTTTTCACGAGTCCAGGGTTGATGGCGTACTCTACCTCGAAAGGGCCGGCCCGCTGCCCAGCGGCGTTCACCCGAACTGTCTGGACAATTATAAAGCGGCCTCGCCCTATACCCACACCATCAGCAGTACCGCTCGTTGGACGGGAGGAATAGAGAAAGTACGTATCCGCGGTATGCCCGCCTCCGCCTTTCAGTTCAACCCCAATAAGACTTGGACGGAAGGCAGCACTATCCGCACCTGCGCGAGCGTTCGCGAGCAGTGGAACAGGTACGAAGCGCCTTCCAGCGGCCTCATCAGGGTTACGGGTACCTTATCCGTAGGCGCCGGTGTCGTGGTCGAGGTCCAGGAAGGCTTCGACATTGAAATAGATGGCGGTCAGCTGGAAGCCCTCGGCACCCCCACTTCGCCTACGGAGTTCCGCGGCACCCGATGGAATGGCATCCAGCTCGTGCACGGCGCCAACGCTCTGTTACGCAACTGTGCATTCAAGCAAAGTGCCGACAGCGCGCTACGGCTTGAATCAGGCACCTCACTTGACGCGTCCGGCTGTGTGTTCGAGAACAACAGCGCCGACTGGGGAGGCGCGATTTACGCGACCGGCAGCACACGGCTGGAGATCCATCATTCCGTATTTCGAAACAATCAAGACGCTACCAGAGGCGGCGCAATCTATGTAGAGAACAGCCCCAACGTGACATTGCTGGACGTCACTTTCTCTGGCAACGAAGCCACTTACGGGGGCGCCGCATACCTCAGCAACACCAACGCGGTCCTGGCCAATGTCACCGTTGTCGACAATGAAGCTACCCACGGCGGTGGCCTGTACATTGAGGGCAGCCGTTCGGTTCAGCTGGTCAACGCCGTTATCGCCGGTAACACCGGATCGCAGCGAGGGGGCGGGATTTACTTGGATGGCACCACCCCCGATCTGCGCCTGGACCTGGACAATCCCACCATCGCGTTCAACAGTGCCGATGAAGGCAGTGCCATCTATCTGACCGGCGCGTTGACCTGGCTGGATATACGCAACGGCATTGTCCACGGCAATCGCCCGCACTCCGGCAGCGGCGCCGGCCCACAGCTACGCTTCGCTGCCCCACCGGCCAGTTTCGCCTTGCGCAAGGTACTGCTCGAAGGCGGCATAAGCGGTGGCTTGAGCGGTCCCCATAGTGGCTCGCCTCTAGAAGTAATCGATGGCGAGCCGCACTTCCGGATCGAGCCGGACGCCGCCGGCAGCGGGAATGGCAGCGTTAGCGCCGATTTTCGGCTAGGCACCGCATCGGCAGCGATTAACGCCGGCGATTACGATCTTTTCCCCAGTGATCTGACACTGATTCAAAACACCGCAAAGGTGCCCACCGATCGCGACGGCCAGGTGCGCAACTTCCGTATGGACTCCGGCGAACAGCCGCAGATCGATCTGGGCGCCTATGAATTTCCCAACAATCCACCCACGCTGATCGGGGGCGATCGGACGCTCCTGTATGACATGGACGAGAAAGATCAGCCGCTGCGCGTGCCGGTATGCGCCGATTTCAGCGACGTAGATGTGCACGACGGTGGGATCGTGGCCGAGCAGGCCGTTGTCGTGCTGCCTCTCAGCAGCGACAGCTTCGGTGAATTGTTCACTGACGACAGTGGCCGGCCAGGCGACCGGATCATGGAGCTTGGCGCCACGCTCGCCTATCCTGCGGTATTCTTCCGTCCTACCAATCGCTCGGCCGACTACAGCTTCGAGTTCGAATGCCGGGTGCGCGATACGCTCCTCGATGCCGCCGGCGATCCCATCGAGGAATTGAGCCTGCTTTCGCGCACGCGCCAGCACTTCAAGATTTCAGTGAAGGCGCGTAACGACGGGCCGGCGATCTCCAGCACGCCCATGCCTACCGCCGAGGTGGGAGAACGCTTCGAATATCAGTTGCGTTTTGACGATCCGGACCTGGACCACGCCGGCTGGCCAGTGACGGTGCAGGCCATTCAACTCCCGCCTTGGCTGAAGCTGGACCGCACCCAGGAAGGCGTTGCCGTTGTCAGCGGCACCGCACCGGAGCCGGGTGAATATGAAGTGGTGTTGCGGGTACTCGACCCGGGCGGCGCGTTCGAGGAGCAACGCTTTGTCCTGAAGGTGGATGGCCCACCCCAGCGCGAACCGCTGGTAGCGGGTAACGATGTCAGCGCCGCCCCCGGGGAACTCGTGGAACTGGTAGGGGACGGCCCGTCCGGCCCTGGCTACCAGTACGCCTGGACCATCATCGACCGCGGCGGCAACACCGTGCTCTCCACGTCCGGCCGTGGCCTGCAGTGGACCGCCGTCGCCGGGCGCTTCGTCGCGACGCTCACGCTAAGCGACAACCAGGGCAAAGTGCTCGATCAGCAGAGTCTTGGAATCATCGTTGCCGACGGCTACGGGGTCGTCAGAGAGAATGAGCGTAAGTCGCCCTCCAGCGCCGAGCTGGCCCAGCTCGATGGCCTGGGCGACGCCGGCGATCCAGCCAATCGTGCCGCCTGGGATGCTCTGTCGCCGAGCCAGCAGGCCTCGGCCCTGGCGGAACTCGCCCAACGCGAGCTTACCCCGGAGCAACGTCAGGCGTTGTTGAACGGCATTGACGAGATTCTGGCCCAGGCAAAAGCCGGCCACGCCACGCTGGATAGCGACGCGCTCAATCTTGTGCTGGGGGCGCTGGACAACGCTATTGCCGACACCTCCGGTATGAGCGAGGAAGATGCCGCCGCCGTCCGTCTGAGCGCGGAGCAGATCGACCTGATCCTGGGCAGCCTGGCCACGGCGCTGTCCGCCGGGATCCCCTTGGACGACGTACAGCTGTCCAAGATCGCCATCATCACCGGCGGCGTGCTCGCCCAGCGCGGCGGCGAACCGCTCCCGCCTGCCCAGTACGATACATTGGTCGCGCTAACACAAACCCTGCAAGAGGTGGTGCTTGGCAAAGGCCACACCATTGCCATTACCGGCAGCCCCTACTACCAGATAGCGACCACGCTCATCGCTGCCACCGAAACCGGCCCTGTCAGCCTGGGCGGCCCTGCCTCCGGCAGCGTGGCGGCAACGCTCTCGCCGGCAGCGCTGGATAACCTTAGAACCCTGGCGGGGGGCGGGCCGATAGCGTTCGGAGTGTTCTCCAGCCGCGCTACACCGCACGGCGGCTTTCGCGTCACGGTAATCGCATATACCAGCAGCGGCCAGCCGCTGGCCGCGTATGAACTGCTCGATCCTATCGCGCTCGCGATTCCTGTGACCGATCCGGCTCGCACACGCCCGCGGGCCGCAGGCGAGACTGCCGTGATGACGGTGGTGACCGCCGAAGATCCGCGCTGGATCGGTTTCGACGCTTACGGCCTGGGCATGTTCGAGCTGGCACCCAAGCAAGACGCAGAAGACGACTTCAAGCGCTCTTCCGATTCTCCCAGCTGTTTCCTGGGTTCATTGCTTTGACGGACCGTCCGATGCTGAAACCCGTTGCGCGTTCATTTCTATGTTCGCTTATGGTACTAACCGCCACTGCCGGCCCCAGTTCGGCAGTGGCGGCCGATCCGTTTCTCAGCCCGCCGGGGGTGCGTGAGCGGGCACTGGGCGGCGCGACTGGTGCGCTCTCGGGGACGCCCAGCTCCATTTGGCATAACCCGGCGCTGCTTGCAGAGGCTCAAGAGGCGCTGGTCGGCGAGCTGCACTTCACGCCCGAGCGCGACCGCGAACACCGCCTGAAAGCAAGAGCCGGCGGCGTTATGCTCGGCGCGCTGCTCGTCAACCCCGACAAGTGGATAGGCACCGTCGCCACCGGCTTGTATTTCTACACCCCCCAGTCGATCAGGTATTGGGTGGATAATACCGGCATCGCGAATACCGCCTACGGCGAAGTCAGCGTCAACGTACAGACGCTGGCCGTACCCTACGCCATCGCCTTCGCTAACAGCGGACTGAGTGTGGGCGGCACGCTGGAAGTGCTGGGCGTAAACGCCGACAACTCCCAGATCCGCTACCGCGACCACTACAACGACGTCCTGCGCTACGACATCGACGAAGCGGACCAGATCGGGTTCAGCGCCTCGCTGGGCGTGCGCTACACAGCCCTTCGATTCGACAGCGGGAGTCTCCGCCTCGGCGGCGTGTGGCGTCTTCCCGCTACCGACGGAGCCAACGTGGATGCCGATTATCGTTCGGTGCGCCGCCTCCTGCCCGGCAAGCCTAGCGGCCAGGATGTGAGCATAGGCGTGTTGCTCACGCCCTGGGACGGCCACGCCATGGAGCTTGGCGCCTCCTTCGGGACCGCGGACTGGGGCCGCGCCGGCGAAACCCAACGCTATGGCCTGGGACTGGAGTATCGGCACAGCTTCGCCGAAGGTCTGCTGCAAGCCGGCGAGGTAGCATGGCGGGTGGGTACGGCTCGTTATCGCAGCTCCGCGTCCGAAGACTGGATGGACTGGCCCGATGGCAACACTCTCAGCCTGGGGGCGGGAGTCGCGTTTGTCGGCGGCTGGAGCCTGGAGTTGGCTCTGGAACGGCGTAGCGAGACCCGCGACGCTGGCCGGGAACAACAGAACTTCCTGAGCCTGGGGCTTGGCTACCGATACTGAGCTGCGCGAGCCGGCAAGAGGCGCCACCGCCTGCGCCGGCCCTGCGCGTACAGCCTTGGCCTGGAGCCTGGGGCTCGCGATCTCGCTGCTCGGCAGTTGGTTTGCCGTCCGCGCGGCGGTAAGCGCGGCACAAGCGAAAGCGACAGCACTGAATGATGCTGGTATCAGCGTCATTCCCGCCGGTTCGGTGCTGGCCAACCTCACCGCGCCCGAGCTGGTGTTCGGCGGGGCCCTCATGCTCACCGCCTGCGTCGGCGGACTCGGTTGCCTGATCGGACACTTCACCAGCGACCTGGTCCCTGCACGCTTTCGCACTCCTGCGGTACTGGCGCTGGTAGGCGTGTTTGCGGTCGCGAGCGCCCTTGGCGCCCAGGCGGCAATAGTGCTGCTGCCGGCGCTCAGCGTATTCGTATTGCGCGGCGCGTCCCGAAGCCCCTGGGGAGTGCGCACAGCGTGCTGGCTCACCGCGCTTGCGCTTGTGGTTCCTGCGGCGCTGACCATCGAACGCCAGGACTTTTACCATCTGCGCGACTTGCTTGGCGGCAGCTCGGCAGGACAATGGATAGTAAATCAATACTACCGGCACGCCCTGCATGCCGCAGAGGCCGTCAAGTCGCCCACTCAGCAGCTGTACGCAACCTATCACTGGCCCGGCGGCATGAACGAGCCCGGCTGGTTCACATGCGAAGCGCAGCAGCGACGGTTACTGCCGCTGCGCCAGCCCGAGCTTGCCGATCTGCGGCTGCGCCACGGCGCCGGCAACGTGCCACAACTGGCTGGAACACCGCTGGGCACCGACAATATTGCGTTCGTTCTGGAACGGGCCCTGGAAGCCAGCGATCGCAACCGGGCGATGCGCTGGAGCGCCCGGGCGGGACTGGTGGCACTCCCGCTTGCATTCGGACTGCTTGTCGCCACCTCGCTGCTGGCACCGCTGCTCAGGCGTTTCCCGGTGGGGATCATGCCCCTGGCGGGGCTTGCTATCGGCATGGCAATCGTCGTCGCATGGGCAAAACCCGGCAACTCGGTGCCAGGCGCAGAACATCCCGCGGCCCGCGCCGCCTTGGCCGCCGATGCAAGCACGCCGCTGGCCACTGTACGTGCGCTCGCTACCCACGATCCGCACATCACGGTACGCGCAGCCGCTCTGCGAGCATTGGTTACGCGGGCCACCCCGCCAAGCGCAATGCGCGGGCATATCCGCGATGCCGGCACATGGTACGAGCAATGGCACGGCTACCATGCCCTCCTCGCTCGCGGCTGGCATCCCCTGCCCCGGGACTGTTTGACCAAGGCGGCAACGTTGCCATGATTTGGCGCTTATGATCTTTTCCGTCTGCCGCCGCGGCTGCTATACTGCTTGGCTGTCACGGGCCTGTAGCTCAGTCGGTTAGAGCAGGGGACTCATAATCCCTTGGTCCCAGGTTCGAGTCCTGGCGGGCCCACCATCCTTGCTCGCATCGGCTCGCCGGTACAGTGGCAGTACACGAGCCCTGTTCTGGAGCGGTCCATGCCGACCATCGTGAAGACGCCTGCCGGCACCTGGAAGGCGATCATCCGCAAGACGGGATAGCCGGACCACGGCAAGACCTTTCGCACCAAACGCGACGCCGAGGATTTGGGCGCGATGCACCATGAACGAGATGGTGCGCGGCGTCTACATCCAGCGTGCGCCAGCCGAGCGCATGACCGTCGAGGACGCGCTCAAGCACTACCTCGCCGAAGTCTCCCCACCAAGCGCCCAGCATCAGCGGCCAGCGATGCCAGACACGCCAAGCCCCTGATCGAGCACGATGAAATTTTTTATTGAATCCTTCCTTTCCATAGATGATTGGATAAGAATTTGTTTTGTCGAAGATTTTTAGTCTCCGTGGTGCTCCGACCAAAACCGGAATGGGCGGTTTTAGCAGTGGCGACGGGTCTGGTGGCCTGCCTTCCGGCACGCTGAAACTGCCTTGCGCTGAGCTTGGAGCAGGCAGAGTTGCCCTTGGCCTTGCTGGTGACGCGGCCAAGCTGACCAAGTGAGGCCCTCGTCACCAGTGCGGCATGGCCGCCTTTTCCCTGCCGCCGTAGGCTGGGGCAGCGTGTTACTCGGGCACGCGGCGGCCTGTGTTGTGACCATCCTGCCCGTCCGTGGCGACGGCACGTGTGCTGATGCAGCCGGCCCGAGATTTCGTCATGACGAAAAAGTTGGGTGGGTGTGGGGGCTTATGCAGGATAGGCTTTCGCCGGTATTTTGTGCCACACTACGGCCGTACTACTTTAAGCCCCATCTACGCTGCCATGCCGAGAGTCCCTCAAATTGGCGCCACCAGAGACAGCTACGTGTATCGGGTACGAGTCCCGGCTCCACTGAAGGCGCAGTGGGACGAGCACTGCGCCAAGCAAGACAAAACTCCCTCCGCTTTGCTGCGCGCGCTGATGCGATACATCGTCCAGGGCGACATGCCCCCAGGGGTAAGGCATTGGGTGGCTTCGCAGATCGAAGGAGCAGCTGACAGCGGTCCCCAAGAAGAGGCTCGAAGTCAGGCTGACGCAGAGCGAGTGCGAGGCAGTTGTTGCCGGCGCGAGAGCCGAAGGATGTTCGCCGCAGCAGTACGTTATCAACTGCGTTCAGGCCAGCTTGACCCACCAACCGCAGTTCACGATGGAGGCCACCCAGGCGCTTTGGGAGTCATCGCGCCAGCTTCGGGCCATTGGCCGCAACCTGAATCAAGTCGCCCGCAAGCTCAAAGCAGACCGAGACGTTGATCTCAAGCTCGAACAAATCGAGAAGCTAACCGCCAGCATTCAGAAGCACACCGAGCGTGTGGCGACGCTGCTGGATGAGTCTCGCGCGGTGGCTTATTTGTCCACCTGACAAACAAACGGTCGCAGCAGCTCAGGCGTCTGGGGAGAAGGTTGCCTGACTATGGATCAGGGATTCCCCGGCGCTGTCAGGCATTTGAGCACGCCTGACACGCGCCGGGCGCCTAGGCGCCAGACCATTGCCAGAGAACAAAAAGGGCATCACGCAAAGGACAAGAACAGCATGACAAAGAACAAGGTCGCCAAAAGCGGCAACGGTGCCTCGCTAGGTTTCGAGGCCGAACTCTTCAAGGCCGCCGACAAGCTGCGCGGCAACATGGAGC
>CAYWPG010000019.1:3808-66429 GCA_964460035.1 uncultured Alkalilimnicola sp. | reverse complement strand
CGGGCCGTTCCGCAGGGGTCTTGTCGCCAAGCATGTGCTTGTGAGTCGTTCGCATCGTCAGCTCTGCTGCGCCTCCAGATGTTCCCGTGCCCGGCTGATGTGCCGACGCATCAGCAGTTCCGCCACTTCGCCGTCGCGAGCTTCGATGGCCTCGGCGATGCGCCTATGTTCCGCCAGCGCTTTCTGCGGGCGGTTCGGCGTCATGGAGAACTGATAGCGATACCGTCTGACACGGTGATAAATCTCGCCAATGAGCAGCTCGATCAGGGCGCGGTTGTGGCTGCCCTGGATGACCCGGTAATGGAAGTCGAGATCGCCCGCATGCTGGAAGTAGGCAGTATCCTCCTGTAGATCCTGCTGTTGCTCGTGCAGAGCCAGCAGCTCCCACAGGCTGGCGATCTCGGCTTCGGTCATGTTTTCGGCCGCCAGCCTGGCAGCCATGCCTTCCAGCGCTTCCCGCACGCGATAGATCTCGATCAGCTCGCTGGCATCGAGAGCGGCTACGCGGGTTCCTACATGAGGTATGCGCTCCAGCAGCTTGCGCGACTCCAGCCGGCGAATCGCTTCTCGCAAAGGGCCGCGGCTGACGCCGTAGCGGGTTGCCAGTTCCGTTTCGCCCAGCTTGGTCCCGGGCTTCAGCACGCCCAGGACGATGTCATCCTGCAGCCGCGCAAAGACCTGATCGGCCAGAGTGCGGCTATCCTGCGCATCCTCCTCGGAGACTGGACTGCTCATCGCTGATGTTATTGTCGACAATATTGCTCGCGACTCTTTAAGATAACGGGGCTTGTTCGGGTTTTCAATCAACATTGTAGACAATTCTCTCCCTCAGCCAGGGCTGTTTCCCGTCCACGACCTGGCGGTGCCGGTAGCGTGAGCTGCTGCTGAGCGGCAGGCCGGGTGTGTTGGCCGCCGCTGCTATCCGAGCACGCATCATTCTGTACGCACGGGTGACGCGAAGGGGGACGGGCTCTGGTGCGCAATCGCTGAGCAGAAGGGTCGATTTGCTCGCTGGCGCCGCGGCCCAATATCGAGCTAGGCAGTGGTCCACTGCGCGGCTGTGTCGTGGCGCGACCGAATAGGGAGATCGATCATGGATGTATCCGGTACCACCGAGCAGATGAGGCGCAGTACCGAAGAAGCAACCGATCAGATCAGGCAAGACTTGGAATACCGGCTCGCTTATTACGTGGAACACCCCGAGTTCATCGATCAGCGACTACGCGAACTGGACGAAGAATGGGACATAGAACGCAGCCTGGAGGCCAATGCCAGCGGTTTGATCATTCTTGCCACGCTGTTTGCCATCCTGGGCCGGCGCCGTTACTTGCTGGTGGCGTTGGCAGTCAGCGGCTTTCTGCTACAGCATGCGCTTACCGGCTGGAGTCCCCCATGGCCGTTGCTGCGCCGCCTGGGCCTGCGCACGCAGTACGAGATCGAATTGGAGCGCTATGCGCTGAAGTTTCTGCGCGGGGATTTCGATCAAGCCGCCGAGCAACGGACGAAACCCGATGGCGCGCTCAAGGCCCTGGACGGCCGCGAGTACCGAATCGGCACCTGAGGGTTGCTGCTCGGTCCGGGAGCTGTTTCCGCGTTTCGCGCCCGGGATGGCACAGCTGCCGCTTCGTTAAGAGATTTGATGTCTCGGGTCGACCGACCGGCAGATAGTCGGTGCGGCGTTTGACCAGGACGAAGGCCACCTGCTGGGAGTAATACCCTTGTAGGAGGCTCCCCGCAGGAGCGGCTCCCCGGACCGCGAACTCTTCGCTTCCCTACTGCAGCAGGAAAGCCCTTTCGCGGCTAGGGGAGCGCTCCCGCAGAGACTGGCTCCGCGGCCTGTGGAAAACCTCTCTGGGAGCGGCGCCGCTTGGATGGCGCTCGGCCTCTCGCCGTTGGTCTCAGTCTTTGCGCATCAGTTTGGCAAACGCTGCCGCCATGGCGCTTTGCGGCGCGGCCTGTGCCTGTTGACGTGGCCCCTGCCGCGAACCTGACCCGGCGCTCGAGCCAGAGCGGCGCTCCGTTCCGGTGTCTCCGCTGGCCTGCAATCTGCGGCTCAGCGCGATGCGGCGGCGCTTGAGATCGACTTCGATCACGCGCACCTTGACGACTTCGCCGGACTTGACGACATCGTGCGGATCCTTGACGAAGCGGTCCGCCAGCTCGGAGATGTGCACCAATCCATCCTGATGGACGCCAATGTCCACGAAGGCCCCGAAGTTGGTCACGTTGGTCACCACGCCTTCGAGAATCATGCCCGGTTTGAGATCTTCCAGCGTCTCCACGCCTTCGCGGAACTCGGCGGTCTTGAAATCGGGTCTGGGATCGCGGCCGGGCTTTTCCAGTTCGGCGAGAATGTCGCGCACGGTAGGCAGCCCGAAGCGTTCGTCAGTGTAATCTTCCGCGTTGATGCTGCGCAGGAATTGACTATCTCCAATCACCTGCTCGATCCTGCGCCCGCTGCGGCTGAGTATCTTCTCCACCAGCGGATAAGCCTCCGGGTGCACGGCAGAGGCGTCCAGCGGCTGGTCGCCGCCGCGAATGCGCAGGAATCCGGCCGCCTGCTCGAAGGTTTTCTCGCCGAAGCGGCTGACCTCCTTGAGCTGCTCGCGATTGCGGAAGGCGCCGTGTTGGTTGCGGTAGGCGACCACACGCTCGGCCAGCGAACTGCTCAGGCCCGAAACGCGCGAGAGCAATGCCACAGAGGCGGTGTTGACGTCCACACCGACGGCGTTGACGCAGTCTTCAACCACAGCGTCCAGGCTGCGTGCAAGCTGCGTCTGGCTCACGTCGTGCTGATACTGCCCCACCCCTATCGATTTGGGGTCGATCTTCACCAGCTCGGCAAGCGGATCCTGCAGGCGGCGCGCAATGGATACCGCGCCGCGCAGTGACACATCCAGGTCAGGGAGCTCTTGTGCCGCGATCTCCGAGGCCGAGTACACCGATGCCCCCGCTTCGGAAACCACGATCTTGGTCAGTCCCAGCTCGGGCAGCTCGCGAATCAGTTCGGCCACCAGGCGCTCGGTTTCGCGCGATGCGGTGCCGTTGCCGATCGCTACCAGCCTGACGCCATGGCGCTGGGCGAGGACTGCCAGCGTGGCCAGCGCCTCCCGCCACTGGTTCTTGGGCTGGTGCGGATAGATCGTGGCGGTCTCCAGCACCTTACCGGTGGGGTCGACCACGGCGACCTTGCAGCCGGTGCGTATCCCGGGATCTATGCCCATTACCGTATGCGCTCCAGCCGGCGCTGCGAGCAGCAGATCCTTGAGGTTGCGTGCGAACACCTGAATCGCTTCGGCTTCGGCGGCTTCGCGCAACTGCATCATCAGATCCGTGTCCAGCCGCAGCAGGATCTTCACCGACCAGGTATAGCGCACCAGATCGCTCAGCCAGCGATCGCCTGGGCGGCCTTGGTCGCGGATACCGAAGTGGTTGGCGATCATCTCTTCGCAGGGATGCCGCCCGCCTTCGGGAACGGGCACGTCCAGCTTGAGGCGGACGACCTTTTCCTTGCGGGCGCGCAGAAGCGCCAGCGTGCGGTGCGAGGGAATGCGCTTGATCGGCTCGGAGTAGGCGAAGTAATCGGAGAACTTGGCGCCGCTCTCTTCCTGGCCCTTGATTACCTGGGACTCCAGCACACCGTGTTCCCACATGTAGTCGCGCAAGCGGCCTATCAGGTCCGGATCCTCGGCGAACTCTTCGGCGAGGATGGCGCGCGCGCCCTCCAAAGCCGCTGCGGTGTCCGTGATTCCGGCCTCGGGGTTGAGGTAACGCTGAGCACGGCTGTGGGGATCCTCGCTGGGGTCTGCCAGCAGCTCGCGCGCCAACGGCTCCAGCCCGGCCTCGCGCGCGATCTGCCCTTTGGTCCGGCGCTTCTGTTTGTAGGGCAGGTACAGGTCTTCCAGCCGGGTCTTGGTATCGGCTGCCCGAATCGCCGCTTCCAGCTCCTTGGTGAGTTGGCCTTGCTCGGCGATCTGCTTGAGGATGATCTCACGGCGCTCTTCGAGCTCGCGCAGGTAGCCCAGCCGCTGTTCCAGCTCGCGCAACTGCGTGTCGTCGAGGCCGCCGGTCGCTTCCTTACGGTAGCGGGCGATGAAGGGCACGGTCGCGCCTTCGTCGAGCAGCTGGATAGCGGCATCGACCTGCTGGTCGCGTACGCCTAGTTCGCGGGCGATGATAGCAGTAATGGATTGGCTCATGGTTCTCGTTGCATCAGGGCAAAACGGGGGCGCCGACCAACAGGGGACGGCACTGCGTTCGTGTCCGCTACGTCCCGGTTTTCTTCTCTTGCTCGGCCAGGATCTGTTCACAGAGCTGGCGCCATCGCGTCAGCTCGTCCTGATAAAGGTCGTAGACGCAGGGGTCGCAACCGCTCTCGCAGCATTCTCGCGGATCCGGCGGCTCCGGGCGGGGCGGCAGCTCGGGTGCTGATGTCTTGGGCTGTTCCATGTCGCCAACATTACCGCATTTTCCGGCGTTCGCGCCATTTCGGCCGTCAGGACAATCCTAGAAAGCCGAGGCGGCTCCGCCGGCCGCTGACGCCTGCGGGCACATGCGGCCAGGGGCGAGGGTTCGTTTCGCTGTAGGTCCGAGCTTGGGAGGAATCCTTGCCGCGGCTGGAGCGCGGAACAGCGCTCCGGAGCGCTTTATTCTTTTCTAAATGCCTCCATACCGAGTAGGACTGTGCCTGCCCCCACGGCGCATGCCGCAGGAGGGCGAGGAATAGATGGATTCCTACCTCGCGTGAGCGGTGCCCGCAGTGGGGCGCTGCGCCCTTCACGCTTAGCCAATGAGGACACCACTTATGGCAGAACGCTTGTCACCGAGTCAGATAGCCGCGCGCGAGAAGGAGTTGCGCCAGCGTCACCAGGTGCTTCGCGAGCAGGTTCAGCACGCTTTGAGCGAATCCGGAGAGTCGGATCTGCAAGCGGTCGCGGGACGCGTGCGGGACTCGGGCGAGGACTCGGTTGCGGACTTGATCAGCGGCTTGAACTTTCATCGCATCGACCATCTCGCGCGGGAGATCAGCGCTGTCGAGCATGCGCTTGCGCGCATACGCGAAGGCAGCTACGGCTATTGCGACGACTGCGGCAACCCGATCGATCCGGCCCGCTTGCGGGTCCTTCCAAGCGCGAGCCGCTGCATCCAGTGCCAGGGAAGATACGAGGCGGAATACAAGCGTTCGGCTACGCCTTCGCTCTAGGGCCGGTTGTGATCTGCTGCACGCTGATCGGGGCGCTTGGCCATGCCTGCGCCACCGGACCGCTTAACGCGAGAGAAGTGGGCTCGGTAGGACGGAAGGGGGCCTTGGGGCCCCCCTATTCTTGGATGGGTTGCACGCGTTCGCCTTGAACTAGGGTGCTTCTTGTTCGCTCTCCGCTTCGGCAACCTGCTCTTCGTCGGCTGCTCGCGGCGCAGCGACTATGACCTCCACGCGGCGATTCTGGGCTCGGCCGGCCGCAGTTTCGTTGCTTGCCACGGGAATCTCCTCGCCCAGCCCGCGCGCCTCCATACGCTGCGCGTCTATGCCTTCGGCGATCAGCGCTTCGCGTACCGCCTCGGCGCGCCGGGCCGACAGCTCAGCGTTGTAGCTAGCGTCGCCCACACTGTCGGTGTGGCCTTCGATCAGCGCTTGCTGATCGGGGTGAGCCAGCAGGTAGCGGGCCAAACGTTGTATGGACCGCTCGGAGCCTGGCTGCAAGCGAGCGCTGTCGAAGGCGAAGTGCATTTCGTCCAGGGTCAGGACAAGGCCGCGCTCGGTCGCTCGCGGCTGCATCTCGGCCAGTTGAGCCTCGGCCTCGCCTAGTTCCGCCTGCGCTTCTGCGGTAGCGCGTCGCTGCTCTTCCAGCTCTGCCTGGAAGCGCTCTATCTGACGCTCTCTGGCTTGCAGCCGTGCTTCCGCCGTTCGTTGTTCGGCGCCCTCTATCGTCCGTTGCGCAGCCGCTTGGCGTGCCTGCATCTGCGCCGCCAGGGCATGCTGGCGGGCGAGATACGCATAGTGATTGGCCTGGTCCAGATTGCGCGCTTGGGCCGCAGCTTCGGCCTGCCGCAGGCGCTCACGGGCTTGGGCCAGGGTCTCGGGAGCATCGCGCGCGACTTCCGGCGATTGCTCCGCCTGAGCGACTGCGATGCGCGCGGACTGGAGCTCAGCGCTGGTCTGCGGTGTGCTGGCGCAGGCGCCCAGCAGTAACAGTAAAGCCGTCAACGACACTGTGCGAGTAGTTGTCATCGCTGTCTGCTCCCGCTCTCGAGCTCCAGCTCCTGGCGCAGCGCATCGACGCTGCTCCTGGTTTCCTGGGCCAGTTGCTCGGTGCGCACAGCCTCGGCTTCGGCCATGGCGAGCTGTGCTGTGGCCTGGGCCTCTTCGGCCAGCCGGCGCGCCTGCGTGAAATCGCGATCGGCCGCTGCGCGCTGCGCTTTCGAGAATTTCTCTCTCGCCTCCTGCAGGGTCAGCGGCGCATGCTGTTGCGCGTCAGCCTGCCGGGCTTGTTCCAGTGCCAGCTCTGCTCGCGCCATTTCAGCCTGAGGTGCCTGCTGATCGAGGGTCGCGCACGCACTTAGCAATAGTCCCAATACAGAGGCGGCGACCGTGCCACTACGTCGATAGCGCATTTCGGCTCTCCTGGATCATTCTTTGGGACGGGGCGACGTTGAGACGCTCGCCTCCGACCTCGGATATGCTTGCGCTGGCGCCGGCTCCACAATTGTTAAGCTCGGTATCGCAAAACCCTAATTCAAGGGATTCCTAACCTGCTGCATGGCGGGTTTTGTCATGCCCGCGCCGACCGCATGTTCAGCTAGAAGCGGGGGGCAACACCCCGCCATGGCCCTGAAACCTCCGCTGGTACGAACTCCGTATTCCACGGCCGGGATAAACCAATGCAATCTGCCAGTCCTAAGCCGGTTCTATCGGTAGTCGATGCGGTCGCTTTGACGGTCGGTATCGTCATCGGTGTCGGAATTTTCCGAACGCCCCCGCTGGTGGCAGCGAACGTCGGCAGTGAACTGATGGTGATACTGGTGTGGCTGGTCGGCGGACTGATATCGCTGGTCGGTGCGCTGGTATATGCCGAGCTGGTGACCACTTATCCGCACCCTGGTGGCGAATATCACTACCTGAGGCGTGCCTACGGCGGCAACGTTGCGTTTCTGTTCGCCTGGACACGGCTGACGGTGATGCAGACCGGCAGCATCGCTTTGCTGGCGTTCGTGTTCGCGGACTACGCCACCGCCTTGCTGCCGATCGGCGAAGACAGCGTGCCGTTGTATGCGGGCGGTGCAGTGCTTTTGTTCACCGCGCTGAACATGGTGGGACTGCACAGTAGCAGCCGCACCCAGAAATTGCTGTGCGCTGTCACCTTGCTGGGGCTGTTCGCTATCGTCGTCGCCGGGCTGGGCATTACTGCACCCGCCGCGCCGGCGGTTGCGGCGCCGCAGAGCGGCTATAGCGCGCAGCTGCTGGGGATGGCGATGATCTTCGTGCTGCTGACCTATGGGGGCTGGAACGAGGCAGCGTACGTATCGGCCGAGGTGCGGGACGGTCGGCGCAACATGGTGCGGGCGCTGCTTTGGAGTATCGCCATCATCACGATTACGTACTTGCTGCTGAACATGGCTTTCGTGCGCACCCTGGGGGTAGATGGCCTGGCAGCCACCGCGGTGCCGGCCACGACCCTGATGTCGGCGGTGCTGGGAAGCACGGCCGGTACCGCTGTGAGCTTATTAATCGCCGTAGTCGCGTTGGCCTCCATCAATGTGACTATCTTCACCGGCGCCCGCACCAACTACGCATTCGCTAAGGACTACCGCCTCTTCGGCTTTCTGGGACACTGGAGTCCGCGCACCGGGACCCCGCTGTCGGCTTTATTGGTGCAAGGCGTTATCGCACTGGCTCTGGTGTTGCTGGGCGCCTCCACGCGCCAGGGCTTCGAAACCATGGTCGAGTACGTTGCACCGGTCTTCTGGTTGTTTTTCCTGCTCACGGGGATCGCGTTGATCGTGTTGCGACTGCGCGAGCCCGAACGCGAACGCGGCTTCCGGGTGCCGCTCTATCCGCTTACTCCACTGCTGTTTTGCGCCAACTGCGCGTACCTGCTCTACGCCAGTCTCAGCTACACCGGGATGGGCGCTTTGGTGGGCGTGGCCGTACTGGCGGCGGGTCTGCCCATGTTGCTGTTGGCAAGGCGTCTACAGCCGCCGCTGGATTCGGTAAGTGCCAAAGGAGTAACCAAATGAGAACTCACCCCTTGGTCAGCATCGCTTTTGCCGTCGCGTTCGTCTCGCTCTGGCAGGCCGCACATGCCGCTGAGCACGTACGGCTGGACGTTCCATTCGTGCCGACGCCGGAACCGGTTGTGGAGGCCATGTTGAAAGCCGCCGAAGTCGATAGCGACGATGTGGTCTATGACCTCGGCTCCGGGGACGGCCGCATCGTCATCATGGCAGCCGAGCGCTTCGGAGCTCGCGGCGTGGGCATAGACCTGAACCCGGAGAGGGTTCGAGAAGCCCGGGAGAACGCCAAGGCTGCCGGTGTGGAGGATCGTGTCGAGTTCGTACAGGGAGACCTGTTCGACTTCGACTTTAGCGAGGCAACCGCGTTGACCCTCTATCTGCTCCCTTCCGTCAACCTCAAGCTGCGGCCAAAGATCCTCGAGGAGCTGGCGCCGGGAACGCCGGTGGTCTCCCACGCTTTCGACATGGGGGAGTGGGAGCCTGACGAGACGGTGGAAGTGGAGCGGCGCAACATATTCGTCTGGTATGTGCCGGCGGAGGTGGCGGGCATCTGGCGCTGGCGCGGCGATAACGACGAGCAGTACCGTCTGGTGCTGGAGCAAGAGTTCCAGCGGATCAGCGGCTATACGGAAGTCGATGGCGAGCAGATTGCTATCGCAGAGCCCAGGCTGCGCGGGAACCGGCTCAGCTTTACGTTCGAGCATCCCGAGGAGGGGCTGCAGCGGGTGGAAGCGCAGCTGGACGGCGACCGTTTGGTGGGTGGCATGACGCCGGCTGGCGAGAATGTCGCAGCCGAGCGCGTGGAGTGGGTGGCCGAGCTCGAAACAGCGAGCGACATGGCCAGAGGGGACGTCCGAAGCCCTGCCGATTAGGAGCTTTGAGCAGACCGAAACGGCTGTGGGGGCCCGATGGTAGGAAGTCAGACACGGATTCGCCCGCATGAATCCAGGGAGGGGAGATGGAGCGCGCCGGACCGGCCCACGAGCCCTTGCCCCGGCGTGAGTGGCAGGTGTTGGGTCTGCTGTGCAAGGGAGCCCGCAACACATCAATTGCCCAGCGCCTGGGAGTGAGTCCCCACACCGTGAAGACGCACATATCCAACATCTTCAAGAAGATCGACGTTGACAACCGCCTGGCGGCCGTCATATGCGCGCGCCTGCACAATTCGCGCAATAGCTTGAAAGAGGCGCTCGGCGCATCCACTGATCAGAGGTCGATCCCCAGAAACTAGGTTTTGAGGGCGGGTTTGTCCCGCCCTTTTTTTCATGCCCGGCATCGCCGGATGCGGTTGCAGGCACGGGCCTAAGATCAGCGGATGGCTGCCCGGCCGCGGCCGCGAGCTAGGCAGGGCCTTCGCTGGCTACGGACTTCTCCACCTCGTCGAGAAACAGCCCGAAGAGCTGCTCAAGCAGCGGAAGCTGTCCCACCAGCCCGTGGTCTCCCGGGATAGCGTGCAGGCGCGCACTGTGGCGCTGAGCGAAGCGTATCGAATGCGCTACTGGAATAACGTCATCGTCCCAGCCGTGCACCACGTCGATCAGGTTGGCCGAGGGAGCCGGATCCTCTTCGTAACCGGGCATGTAGAAAGCCGGCGCCATCAGAAACAGGCCCGCCGGACTCAACTGCGAGGAGGCGACCGCCGATACGTAGCCGCCCATGCTCGAGCCCACCAGTACCAGGCATTCGGCGTGCGGGCGCAGGTCGAGCAGCTGGCGTATACGCACCTCCGGGTCGAAGCTGTGGCTGTAGTCCGGGCTTTCCACGCTGAAGCCGCGCGCTTGGGCAATGACCGCCAGCGCCTGGATCTTGCGCCCCCAAGGGCCGCTTTCCTTGCCATGCGCGAACCATACCTGCTTGTCCACGTGCTGTGCCCTCCTCTAGTAATTACCGCATGTAGCGCTTCAGCAGCGCTTTCTCTGCTTCGATTATCAACAGCATCAGGATGCCGAACGCCACCAGGGCCGCCCAGGCTGACATCTCCAGTGCTGCTGTACCGAACAGTGCCTGCATGGCTGGCGCGTAGGTGAAAATCAGTTGCAGCACTATCAGCAAGCCTGAGGCGAGCAACGCGACGCGATTGCCGAGCAGCCCTTTTCGGGTCAGCGAAGACCCGAGCATATAGCGGCTGTTGAACAGGTAGAAGATCTGGCCCGCTACCAAGGTGTTGATCGCTGCGGTACGCGCCAGCTCTTCGCCGGCGCCGTTGACCTGCAGCCAGAGAAAATGGCCGAAAGTGCCCGCGAGCAGCAGTGCCGAAACGAATCCTATACGCCAAATGAGAAAGCCGGAGAGAATCGCCGCACCCGGCTTGCGCGGAGGGCGTTCCATCACTCCGGGCTCGGTTGGCTCGAAGGCCAGCGCCAACGCCAGGGTCACGGCGGTGACCATGTTGACCCACAGCACTTGCACCGGGGTCAACGGCAGAGTCAGGCCGAGCATGACCGCCGCAACAATGGTGAAAGCCTGGGCCATGCTGGTGGGCAACAGGAATAGGATCGCCTTGGTGAGGTTATCGTAGACGGTGCGGCCTTCCACCACGGCATGGGCTATAGAGGCGAAGTTATCGTCGGCGAGCACCATTTCCGAGGCCTCCTTGGCCGCTTCCGTGCCTTTGCGGCCCATGGCCACGCCGATGTCGGCTCGTTTGAGGGCGGGAGCGTCGTTGACACCGTCGCCGGTCATGGCAACGACATGATTGTTGGCTTGCAGCGCGCTTACCAGCCGTAGTTTGTGCTCGGGGCTGGTTCTGGCAAAGATGTCGATCTCCTTGACCGCCTCCCGCAGCGCCTGGTCATCCATGGCTTCGAGGTCGGTACCCGTGAGATAGCGGCTGCCGTCGCCAATGCCCAGCTGGGCGCCGACAGCCATGGCGGTGACGCCATGGTCGCCTGTGATCATCTTGACCTGTATGCCGGCGCGCCGGCACTTCGCCACCGCGTCGATAGCCTCCTCGCGCGCCGGATCGATGATGCCGAATACGCCTAGCAGCACCATGCCGCGTTCTACGTCCGCGAAGGTCAACTCCAGATGATCTGCGTGGGTTTCCTTTACCGCCAGCGCCAGCAGGCGTTGCCCGTGACTGGCCAGCCGATGGCATTCGGTTTGCCAGCGAGCGCGATCCAAGGGCCGGTCGCCGCTATCGGTGCGCTGCAGATCGCACATGCCGATAACCCGTTCCGGAGCCCCTTTGAGGAAGATGTAGCCCCGGCCCTGGTGATCATGGTGCAAGGTGGCCATGAACTTATGTTCGGACTCGAAGGGGATGACATCGGTACGCGGATACGCCTGACGCTCCTCGTCCACGGCCAGGCCGCCCTTGAGTGCTGCCGTGAGCAGAGCGCCCTCGGTGTGATCGCCTTCCATCTGCCAGCGCTCGTCTCGGTGATAAAGCACTGCTTCATTGCATAGCAAGGCAGCGCGCAACATCTGGCTTAGCACCGGATAATGTTCCGGATCGACTTCCTTGCCTCCGATGTGAAAGCCCCCGACGGGGACATATCCGGTGCCGCTGATACCGAACGTGGCCTCGCTGCAGATCGCGCTCTGCACGGTCATCTCGTTGCGGGTGAGCGTGCCTGTCTTGTCGGAGCAAATCACGGTCACCGCTCCCAAGGTCTCCACCGCCGGCAAGCGACGGATGATCGCGTTGCGCCTGGCCATGCGCTGCACCCCGATGGCCAAGGTGATGGTCATGATGGCGGGCAGCCCCTCGGGAATGGCCGCTACCGCCAGACTCACCGCCGCCATGAACATGTCGACGGGGGCATATCCCCGCACCCGCAGCCCGAACGCGAAAGTCGCCAGCGCCAGCACCACGGCGCTGCCACTGAGCCAGCGGCCGAATTGCCTGACTTGCCGCACCAGCGGCGTGGTCAGGGTTTGCACCTCCGCCAGCATGGTGCTGATGCGCCCGATCTGGGTGTGCGCACCGGTGGCCACCACAACGCCGACCCCACGTCCGTACGTGACGATGGTGCCGGAGAAGGCGAGCGAGTAGCGCTCACCTAGCACTGCATCGATGGCGACGGGAGCCGGCGCTTTTTCCACTGCCACCGACTCGCCAGTGAGCACGGCTTCCTCTATGCGCAGGTTCTTGACAGCGATGAGGCGCAGGTCCGCAGGCACGCGATCTCCCGCCTGCAGCAGGACGATATCTCCGGGCACCAGCTCGGCCGCGTCCACCGCGCTACGCTGCCCGTTCCGCAGTACCAGCGCTTTGGGGGAGAGCATGCCGCGGATGGCATCCAACGCCTGCTCGGCCTTGCCCTCCTGCAAAAAGCCTATGGCGGCGTTGATCAGCACTACGCCGAGGATGACGCCTGTGTCCACCCATTCCCCGAGCAGTCCGGTGCCGATGGCCGCGGTCAGCAGCACGTAGATGAGCACGTTGTGGAATTGGGCTAAGAAGCGCTTGAACGGTCCCCGCTTGGCGGTTTGCTCCAGACGATTCGGCCCCCATTGGCGCAGGCGCCGTAGTACTTCCTGCGTACTTAACCCCCGCTCGCGATCCGCTTGCAAGCATGCCAGTACCGCCTCGGCGGACAGGCTATGCCATGCCGCGCGCTCATCGGGAGGGCGGTTCCCTTGGGGGTGGGCTGTGTCGACCTGCGACATAACTTTAGCCCTCTGGCCGAGGTTTCCGTGGGGCCATCACGGACGTCGGCCCTGAGCGATCGCAACGGCGAGTGCCCTGTCGCCGCTCAGGAGCTGCCGCGCCGCGGGCTGGCCAAGGCGGGCACCTGTTCTCAGAACGCCCGAGCCATCGCGTCGGCTTATTCGGACGCAACGGAACCGTTCGTGGCGGATCGGCTCAGGATACCCTTACTGTGCCGAGCCGTATCGAGCCGAGGTCCGCAGTACCAAATGGGGAGGGCTGTCTCAGGAGCCCAAGCGCAGCAGAATGGTTTCGACGCCGCTGGTCTCCAATCGCTGGCGTACGCGGCTGGCTTCGCCACCGTCTTCGAACGGGCCGATCCGCACCCGATGCCAGGTCTCTCCGGCGCGCAGCTCCACGCTTTGGATGTTGGCTTCCACGCCCATCAGTGCCAGCTGCGCCTTCAACCTGTCCGCATCGCTGAAACTCTGAAACGAGCCGGCTTGGAGCAGATAACGGGTGCCAGGAGCTGGGCTTGGCGTAGAGCCCGCCGATCCGCCCGGCGCCGGCGGCCGGGTCGTTGCCTGCTGCTGGGCGGGCGGCGGAGCGGTTACCGCGGGAGACCGCGTCTCCGGCTGATTGCGCAGCCGGCGCGCCTCTTCCTCGGGAACCGGCACTTCCATTTCAGGCAGCAGCTTGTAGAACTCGAAGCGCGGCCTGGGATCCTCTGCGGGTGCCGTGGCAGGGGCGGGCTCGCTCTTGGCTATCGCTGGGGTCGGCGTATCGCTGGGCACTACGCCTTGAGCTGGCTTGCCGCTGTGGTAGAGATGCACTCCCAACGCGACGGTCAGCCCCAGGGCAAGGCCGGTCAATAGCGGCCTCCAGGCGGGCGCGCTGCGCGCAGGCCGCTTGGCGGTCGAACGTCCGCTGTTCTTGTAGTCGCGAGCCACAGCGCTACATGGCCTCCGGTGCCGAGACGCCCAGTATGCCCAACCCGTTCGCCAGCACTTGGCGCGTTGCGGCGATCAGGTTCAGGCGCGCGTTGCGCAATGCCGGGTCGTCGACGATGAAAGTGTGTGCGTTGTAATAGGTATGGAACGCGTTGGCCAGCTCACGAAGGTAATGCGTGAGCTGATGCGGCTCGTGGGCCAGCGCCGCGGCTTCGATCACCTCGGGATAGCGGCCTAGCGTGGCCAGCAGAGCCTGCTCGTGGTCTTCCGTCAGGCGCGTGAGCGCCGCCGCTCCGGCAGCCACATCGTGGTTCAGGCCCTTCTCCGTCAGCTGACGGAAAACGCTGCAAATGCGCGCGTGGGCGTACTGCAGGTAGTATACCGGGTTGTCATTGGACTGCGATTTCGCGAGTTCCAGATCGAAGTCCATGTGCTGTTCGGGCTTGCGCATCACGTAGAAGAAGCGCGCCGCGTCGTTACCCACCTCGTTGCGCAGTTCACGCAGGGTGACGAACTCGCCCGCCCGCGTGGACATCTGTACCCGCTCGCTGCCGCGATAGAGGATAGCGAACTGGACCAAGCGCACCTCGAGTTGCGCCGGGTCGTAGCCGAATGCCTGCAAGGCCGCTTTCACGCGCGGCACATAGCCGTGGTGATCCGCGCCCCAGATATCGATCGCGAGATCGAAGCCACGCTCGAGCTTGTTAAGGTGATAGGCGATGTCGGACGCGAAATAAGTGATCTGGCCGTTGTCGCGGCGGACCACACGGTCCTTCTCGTCGCCGAAGGCGCTGGAGCGGAACCAGAGCGCGCCGTCCTTTTCATAGAGGTGTCCGTTTTCCTGCAGCCGTGCCAACGCCCGGTCTACGGCGCCGGAGTCGGTGAGCGAGCGCTCGGAGAACCACTCGTCGTACTCCACCCCGAACTCGGCCAGATCGTCGCGTATGTCGGCCAGGATGGCATTGGTGCCGGCGGTGTGAATCTCCTGGTAGCGGTCTTTGCCGAGCAGCGTACGCGCACGCTCGATCAGCGCATCGATGTGTTCTTCTTTATCGCCGCCATCGGCGGCATCGGCCGGCAAATCGGCCATGACGGCGCCGCCGGCGGCGCGATAGCGCTCGCCCGCCTGGGCCATGAGGTCGGCGGCGATATCGCGCACGTACGCGCCGCGGTAGCCGTTGTCCGGAAAACGAACGCTCTCTCCCAGCGCCTCAAGGTAACGCAGCCAGACGCTGGTGGCGAGTATGTCCATCTGCCGGCCGGCGTCGTTGACGTAATACTCCCGGTGTACGTCGAATCCGGCGGCGGCCAGCAGCTTGCAGAGCGCTGCGCCGAACGCCGCCCCGCGGCCATGCCCTACATGCAGCGGACCGGTGGGATTGGCGGAGACGAATTCGACCATCACGCGCTTGTTGGCGCCGACAGTGCTGCGCCCGTACGCCTCGCCCGCGGCGAGGATGTCATTGACGACCGCGAAGGCCGCCGCGGGGTCCATGAAGAAATTGATGAAGCCGGGGCCGGCGATCTCTACCCGCGCCACCTGCGGCGAGGCGGGCAATGCGGCGACCAGCTGCTCGGCCAGCTGGCGCGGCGCCCGTCGCGCCGGTTTGGCTAGCAGCATGGCGGTGTTGGTGGCGAAATCTCCGTGTGCCTTATCGCGCGTGCGCTCGATCTGAACCTTGACGGTGAGGTCGGCCGGTAGCGTCCCGTCGGCTTGTAGCCTTTGGATCGCCTGGTTCAGGAGCTGCGCGAGATGGTTCTTCATGTGACTCCGACTGTCCTAGCTCGATGCAAAGAAGCGCTTATTATCCCGGCTTATAGGGGGGTTTCAAGCGCGGATCGCAAGGCATTTCGTACCGTTGTCATTAGAGAGTATCGACCGGATCCACGTCCAGCGACCAGCGCACTTTTCTGGCACTGGGCAGCGAACTCAGCTCCCCCACCCACCGATCGAGCAAGCGATGAAGGTTCGAGCGTTCCGCGGCTTGCAGCAGGAGTTGGGCGCGGAAGCGTCCGGCACGGCGCTCCATGGGGGCGGGCAAGGGCCCGAGCAGCCGCACACCCGGATGCCCCAGTGCCTCGGCCTGCGCCCTTGCCGCGCGCAGAAAATCGTGGGGCGGGCTTGCCTGCGGCGCCTCGGCGCGCAGCAGCGCCAATGCGGTATAAGGCGGTAGCTCCACGCTGCGTCGCAGCGCTAGGTCTTCGGCCGCGAAACGGCCATAGCCCTCCCGCACCAGCGTTTGCAGCAAAGGGTGCTCAGGATGATGCGTTTGAATGATCACTTCGCCGGGCCGGCTCTCCCGCCCCGCTCGACCGGCCACCTGCACGATCAGCTGCGCCATGCGCTCCGGCGCCCGAAAGTCCGCACCGAACAAGCCCTGATCTGCATCGACGATGGCTACCAGTGTGACGTCCGGCAGGTGGTGTCCCTTGGCCAGCATTTGGGTGCCCAGCAGCAGTCTGCCCTCGCCGCGCCGGGCCTGCTCCAGCAGATCGGCTAGCGAGCCCTTGCGGCGTGTGCTGTCGCGGTCGATCCTCAGCAGGCGCTCGCCGGGGAATCGCTCGGCCAGCACCTGCTCGACGCGCTCGGTGCCCTGGCCGATAGCGAGCAGCTCGGTGCTTTGGCACGCCTCGCATTGCGGCACGATGCGCCGTTCGTGCCCGCAGTGGTGGCAGCGCAGCCGCCCGGCACGCTGGTGCAGGGTTAGCCGAGCATCGCAGCGGGGGCAGCCTGCTACCCAGCCGCAGGCATGGCATAGCAAAGTCGGCGCGAAACCGCGGCGATTGAGAAAAATCAGTACTTGGCCGTCTGCCTCAAGATGACGCTGCACCTCGGCCAGCAGCGGCTCCGAGAGTCCACCCGCCAGCGGCCGGCCGCGAATGTCGAGCAGGCGCACGCTAGGCGGCCGCGCGCCGCCCGCCCGACGCGGCAACTGCAAATGTCGATAACGGCCGCGCTGGGCGTTGTGCAGGCTCTCCAAAGACGGTGTGGCCGAGCCCAGCACGATCGGAATTCCAAGGCGGCTGGCGCGGACGATGGCGAGGTCGCGGCCGTTATAGCGGAAGCCTTCCTGCTGCTTGAACGAGGCGTCATGCTCCTCGTCGACGATGATCAGGCCGGGCCGGGCCAGCGGCGTGAACACCGCCGAACGAGTGCCTAGCACGATGGCTGCGGCGCCGTCACGGGCAGCTAGCCATGAATCCAGTCGCTCGCGCTCCGAGAGGCCGGAGTGGAAAACGGCGATGCCGACGCTGAAGCGGCGCGAGAAGCGTTCGACTAGCTGCGGGGTCAGTCCTATCTCCGGCACCAGCACCAGTACTTGACAATCGGCGGCGAGGGCATTGGCGATAGCATGGAGATAGACCTCGGTTTTCCCGCTGCCGGTCACGCCATCGAGCAGGAAGGTGGCAAATGCGCCGCGTTGCGCAGCGATCGCTTCGCAGGCCGATAGCTGCTCTGGAGAGAGTTCCGGCGCTGTGGTGAGTGCCTGGCCTTGGGTGAGGCGATAGTCGCTGGTTACTTCGCAGACCGCGAGCCCGCGTTCGGCCAGCACCTGCATAGGTTTCTGCCAGCCCGGTTGCAGTTGACCGAGCGCATCCGTGGTGAGCCCTTCTGGATGCGCCTCCAGCAGCGCGAGCAGTGCCCGCTGGCGTTCGGCGCGCGCCGATAAGGCGGCCTCGACCCCGGCCACACGCCGCCAGCGCGTCATGCGGCTGGGCACGGCCGGCTCGCCCTGTCGCAGCAGCGTCGGTAGCGCCGTGGCGAGCACCTCGCCAGGCGGATGATGGTAGTAGCGGGCCGCCCACTGCGTCAGTGCCAGCAGCTCCGGGGGCAGCACTGGGGCCTCGTCCAGTGCTGCCAGCACGGCTTTGAGCTGGGATGGGGCGAGCGTGGAAGCTTCGGTCCCGTAAACTACCCCGACCACCTCGCGGCGGCCGAACGGCACTCGCACCCGTATTCCTGGCTGGGGCGCTTGCGGCAGCGGCCACAGATAGTCGAAGGTGCGCAGCAGCGGCGACGGTACCGCAACCTGAACGACGACGGGCTGGTTCACGAACTTTTTTACCCTGAGGCAGCGGAGTGCAGAATCGCGAGACTCCGTCCATCTTACATGCGTACCGGCCCGGTGGGGCTAACTGTCCGTCTTCCCGTGCAAAACACCCGTTATCCACAAAACCTGTGGATAACTCTGTGGAAGAGTGGTTGCCAACATACTTAAGGTGCCTCCGTTCAAGGCTTTTTTCGGATCGGCGAGAAAGTCGACAGCAAACGTAATGGCTTTTAAAACAAAGAGTT
This sequence comes from uncultured Alkalilimnicola sp., assembly GCA_964460035.1. Classification (GTDB taxonomy): domain Bacteria; phylum Pseudomonadota; class Gammaproteobacteria; order Nitrococcales; family AK92; genus CAYWPG01. The sequence goes on along the minus strand of CAYWPG010000019.1, from coordinate 48,356 downwards.
GAAACTAAGCTTCGCATTCCCGCAGAGCGGCGTGCGGGAGCGGGAGGCTCCCCCGTTGACTTTCCCGAAGTTGTGCATAAGCCCTGTTCGGCTGCCCGCGGCTGCCAGGATGCCTGGCCGGCGCGTTGTCCTGCGGTGCCCGGCGCCGTCTATACTAGCGCCATGAATAACAGTATCGATGTCGCAGCGGCGTCCTTGAAGGCTGCAATCCTCGCCGAGCTCAGAGCGAGGCCGCAGGGCATTAGCGAATACGAACTCTTGCGCGCCTTGGAGCGCCGTTGTCCGTCCCAGGACCTGGGCACCGCAGAGCTGAGTACTTCTGTCGGGCTCTACCGCACGCATTTTCTGCTGTTTCATTTCCTCTACCGCCTGCGTCGGGAGCTTCGTCAAGAAGGCAAGGAGCTGGAAATCCACTGTCTGCGCATCGTGCTGAGGCCGCTGGAGAAGACAGCCGAGCCGGGCGCGATGGCTGTGCATGATCCGCTGGAGGATTTCTATCTGGATCTGGCGAATCTGGACGGCGTGGATGCCGAGCAGGTCGATGACTTACTGCAGGCCTTCTGGCGGCGCTTCGCTGCCTTCGATCGGCGTAGCGAGGCTCTGGCTGTGCTGGGGCTGGAAGATCCGGTGGACGCGGCTCAGATCAAACAACAGTATCGGCGTCTCGCCATGCGCCATCATCCCGACCGCGGCGGCGACCGCGAAACTTTGCAACGCATCAACGCCGCGATGGCGACTCTCCAAGCGCTGGAGGCATAGCGGCAGGAGCCTTGCCAAAGCCGCCTTCGGTGCACCGCGCTCCGATGGAGGTGCCGCCGGTCAGGTCACGCGCCAGACGCCCTCTATTTCGAGGTACAGCTCGCCGTACTGGGCCTCCGGGCAGATGGAGTGAATGATCTGCGCGAGCGCATCTAACGCTTCGGGCTCGGGACGCGGGCAGCTCTTGCGCATCAGCAGCGATGCGTTCACTGCGGCATCGCGCCAGCGCTCCTCGGGCGGGGCGGCTTTCAGCCCCTTGGGGAAGTCTTCCAGGAACAGTTGCTGTTCTATGCGTTCGGCGTTCAGTTCCGCTTCCACCAGTTGGCGCCGCAGCTGGTGGGTGGCCTCTTCGGCGCCTGCTGGCGGTTGCTGGCGCAGCTGGCGGCGCAGTGCGCGCAGCGGCTCGATGACGTCGCGATGCCACTCCACGGCCCGGCGGATGCTCGTCTCCAGGTCGGTGGCGCCCAAGCGGCCGTAGCCGTGTTTGCCGGTCCAGATAGCGCCCAGCAGCAAGCTAATCGCAAGCCCGTAGCGCGCCTGTACCCGCAAGCAGGCCGCCTTGACTACTTCCTGTTCGTAGACGGCGACCGCAAACTCCCAAAGTCGGTTGGCATCTTCCATCGCTGGACCTCGTTGTTGTCCTTTGCCGGAGTTTACCTGCTGAGCGGTGTCTTCGTCAGCGATGGTGCGTGTTCGCTTCTGCACGCGCAATAAAAAAGCCGCCCCGAAGGGCGGCTTTCTTTAGACCGAAGCGCTGCCGAGTTACAGCGACTTGACGGTTTGGATCAGCTGGTTGGCCGCTTCCTGAGCGTCGGCGAACAGCATGCGCGTCTTGTCGTCGAAGAACAGCGGGTTCTCCACGCCCGAGAAGCCGGTGCCACGGCCGCGCTTGACGACAATGACGTTCTCGGACTCATCCACATTCAGGATGGGCATGCCGTAGATCGGGCTGTTCGGATCCTTGCGCGCCGACGGGTTGACCACGTCGTTGGCGCCGATGATCAGCGACACGGTGGTCTTGGAGAACTCGGCGTTGATGTCTTCCATGTCGTAGATCTTGTCGTACGGCACGCCGGCTTCGGCGAGCAGCACGTTCATGTGGCCGGGCATGCGCCCCGCCACCGGGTGAATGGCGAACTTCACCCGCACGCCCCGCTCCTCCAGCAGCTCGACCAGCTCCCAGACCTTGTGCTGAGCCTGCGCCACGGCCATGCCGTAGCCCGGAACGATTACCACCTGCTCGGCGTAGGCCATCAGGATGCCGGCGTCGTCGGGCTGGATCTCCTTCATCTCGCCCTCGGGCCCGGCCGCGGCGCCACTGCCGTTCTGCGCACCGAAGGCACCGAACAGCACGTTGGAGAGCGGGCGGTTCATGGCTTTGGCCATGAGCTGCGTGAGCAGCATGCCGGCCGCACCCACCACAGTGCCGGCCACGATCAATGCCGGAATGCCGAGTACGTAGCCCTTGAAGCCCACTGCCAGGCCCGTGAGCGCGTTGAACAGCGAGATTACCACCGGCATATCGGCGCCGCCGATCGGCAGCGTCATGAATACGCCCAGCAACAGGGCGAGCAGGAAGAACAGCGCGATCGGCAGGATGCTGCCGGTGAAGTACGACCACACCGCAAGCACCACCGTGGCGGCGAACACCGCCATGTAGACGATGTGCTGCATGGGCATGATCTTGGAGCGATTGAGCCGCCCGTCGAGCTTGGCCCAGGCGATCATGGAGCCCGAGAAGGCCACCGTGCCGATCAGGCCGCCGAGTATGGCCAGAATCGCAACGTCCGGTCCCATCTGCGCCGCGATGCTGTCCGCCCCGCCCGGAGCGACTGTGGCCGCTTGCGCCTGCAGCAGGTAAATCGCGGCAATGGCGGAGGCGGAGCCGCCCCCCATGCCGTTGTACAGGGCCACCATCTGCGGCATGTCGGTCATGGCGACCCGCTTGCCGGAGATCCAGGCCCCCGCGCCGCCGATGGCGATGGCGATGATGATCAGTACGTAGTTGCTGATGCCGTGCAGCTCCGGGTGCAGGAACGTCACCAGCGTAGCCAGGACCATGGCATAGCCGGCCCAGACGATGCCGCGGCGGGCGGTGACCGGCGAGGTCATGCCCTTCAGGCCGAGAATGAACACCACGGCCGCGATGAAGTAGAACGCTTGGACGAGGGTCAGGATCATGCTTTAGCCCCCTCTTTCTTGGAGCTCTTGAACATCTCGAGCATGCGTTCGGTCACCACATAGCCGCCGACGGCGTTGCCCGCCCCCAGCAGCACGGCGACGAAGCCGATCAATTGCTCCAGCGGGGTGTTGGCATGACCGAGCGCGATCATTGCGCCGACCACGACGATGCCGTGGATGAAGTTGGAGCCGGACATCAACGGGGTGTGCAGAATGACCGGCACGCGGGCGATGAGTTCGTAGCCGGCGACCGCCGACAGCATGAAGATATAAAGCGGGATGAAACCTTCCATTACGCTGTGCCTCCTTCCAGACGCGCCCGGGTCGGCTCGTGCTTAACCTCGCCGGCGTGCGTCAGGCAGCTGTCCGCGATCACCTGATCTTCCCAGTTGAGATTCAGCTCGCCGTCCTTTATCAACAGGGTGAGCAGGTTGTACAGGTTGCGCGAATACATCTCGCTGGCGTGAACCGCAACGCTGCTGGGAACATTGCGCGGGCCGTAGACGATCACGCCGTTGTGATCGATCAGCTCGCCGGGCTGGGTCAGTTCGCAGTTACCGCCGGTTTCGGCTGCGAGGTCGATAATGACCGAGCCGCGCTTCATGCGCTCGACAGTCGCCTTGTCGATGATCTTCGGGGCCGGCCGGCCAGGGATGGCGGCGGTGGTAATGACGGCGTCGGCCTGGGCGATGTGATCGGCGAGGATCTTGGCCTGCTGCGCCTTCTCCTCTTCAGTCAGTTCGCGCGCGTAGCCGCCGGCACCTTCGGCTTTGACCCCGGTTTCGATGAACTTGGCGCCCAGCGACTCGCACTGCTCCTTGGTGGCGGCACGCACGTCGTACGCTTCGACGATCGCGCCGAGGCGGCGGGCGGTTGCGATCGCCTGCAGGCCGGCCACACCCGCGCCGATGACTACCACTTTGGCAGGGCGGACGGTACCGGCGGCGGTAGTGAGCATCGGGAAGAAACGGCCCGTGGTGGTCGCAGCCAGCAGGACTGCCTTATACCCGGCAATAGAGGCCTGACTGGAAAGGGCGTCGATGGACTGTGCGCGCGAGATGCGCGGCACCAGTTCCATGGAGAAGCTAGAAACCTTGCGTTCGAGGAGCTTTCTGATGCGCTCGTCGCCTTCGTGCGGTGCCAGGAACCCTAGCAGCACGCTGCCTTCCTTGAGTTTGCCGGCCTCCTCTTCGGTCGGCGGCTGAACCTTCAGCGTGACGTCCGCCTGAGCGTAAACTTCGTCCGCCGAGTCGAGGATGGTTACACCTTCGTAATCGGCATCGTCGAAGCCGCTCTCCAAGCCGGCGCCTTTTTCCATCACGATCTCGACGCCCAACTTGCCAAGCTGCTTGACTACGCTCGGCACCAGTGCCACTCGGCGTTCGCCGGGCGCGGTCTCCTTCGGCACGCCTACACGTATTGCCATCGTTGTAATCCCCCCGTTTTTAAACGGTGTTTCAGGTGGCCACCCGCTGTGACCAAAATGGCAGGCCTTCGCTCTGATCGAAGAAGGCCGCATTTTTTTGCCCTACCGCTGCGCAAATTGGCGGTCTCGGAAAAAGTAGAAGAAGTTCCTTGAGTACCGCGCAAAGATAATCAGGACGGTGTCCACGCCGCAGAGCCGAGCAATACTATCTGATCCAAATCGCCATTTGAAGCGGCAGATCTTGTCCATATGCCCCCGAGTGTATTAGAGAACCTTGCATTCCCCGGGGGGGACTGCCGTATAGTGAAGGGCCGGCATGCGCCATGCGGACTGTCCGCCTTCGCGTCATGCCGACAGGGACGCGGAGGGGGCTGTGTGCTGAGTCGCGACCATCAGATCTTGCGAACGGACGTTTCCGGGATGCCTCTGGAATGGGTAGGGTATCAGGAAGCAGTTCGCCTCTATTATCTGGGGCAGGTGGCCTACTCCTGCGGCCGTCTGCTGTACCGCATTCGAGGCGGCTACAATGCCGTCACCGGTATTCGCAGCGTACTCGAACTCAGCTCCATTATCGCTACCGACGGGTCGGTGCAAGCGTCGCTCAAAGGGCGGGCTGACTATTCGCCGCCGCTTAATAATAAGGCATTGTTTCGCCGGGACGATCACATTTGTCTGTACTGCGGCGAGCGATTTCCTAGCGCGCTGCTCTCGCGCGACCACATTACCCCGATCAGCCGCGGCGGGAAGGATGTGTGGAACAACGTGGTAACGGCGTGCAAGCGATGCAATAACTACAAAGGCGCGCGCACGCCGGAGCAGGCCGGGTTGCAGCTGCTGGCCGTGCCGTTCGTGCCCACGCACGCGGAGTATGTTTATCTGCAGGGACGACGGATTCTCGCCGACCAGATGGAGTTCCTGCGCGCTCATTTCCCGCGGCGCAGCCCGCTGCGGACGCGCATGCACACGCCCGCATCGTTCCACTAAAGGCCGTTCTGGCTGTGCGGACAGCTTTGGCACCGCGCCGATAGAGGCTGCCCAATTGCCCTGCCTTGCAGGCCGCCGGGAGCCGAGCGCGGTCTGCAGCCAGCGATGGATACGCCCGCGGTATCAGAACGGCCACACCAAGGGGGTGACTACCACGGCCGTGATGCCGGTCAGGATGTTGAGCGGCAGGCCGAAGCGAACGTAATCCATGAACTGGTAGCTGCCCGGACCATAGACCATCAGGTTGGTCTGATAGCCTATGGGGGTGGCGAAACTTGCCGACGCCGCCATCATGATGGTGATGACGAAAGGCATATAACTGACGCCTAGCGCATCGGCCGCTGCCATGACGATGGGAAACATCAGCACGGCGGTGGCGTTGTTGGTTATGACTTCGGTAAGCAGCGAGGTGATCACGTAAGTCGCGGCGAGCAGTAGCAGCGGGTTGCCGGCGGCGAGCTGCATTAGATTGAGTGCCAGGTACTCCGCCGCGCCAGTGACCTCCAGCGCACGCCCCAAGCCAAAGGAGGCGGCAATGGCCAGCAGTACCTGCATGTCCAGGCTCTTGCGTGCCACGGCGGGCGTCAGACAGCGAGTCAGCAACATCAGCGCCGCGCCAAGCATGGCCGCGTTGATCATGCTCAGCCAGCCGAAGCTCGCGCTCATCACCACTGCGCCCAGAATGCTCCAGGACAGCCATGCCTTGTTGTAGCGGGGCACTTCCGAGTTGGGGACTTCGCTGATGAGGAGAAAGTCGCGTGAGTGGCGGTGGCGGTCCACGAAGGAGGGCTCGGCTTCCAGCAGCAGAGTATCCGAGGGCTCCAGGCGGATGGAACCGATCTTTTCGTGGATGCGTTGCCCGTCGCGGGCCACGGCCACTACCGAGGCGCCGTAGATGGAGCGAAAGCGGCCTTCGCGGATGGTCTTGCCCACCAGATCGCTGTTGGGCGCGATGGCGACTTCGACCAGTCGGCGCTCCGGATACTTGTCCTCCAGACTGAAGGTGCGCGCACCGGCCGGCTTCAAGCCGCGGATGCGGTTGAGCTCTACTACCGACTCGGTGACGCCGGCGAAGACCAGATGATCGTTCGCCTGCAACCGCTCGCTGGAGCTTACGGATGGGATCAAGCGGCCGCCGCGCTCGATCTCGATCAGGAACAGCCCCTGCAGGTTACGCAGCCCCGCGCCCTCTACGGTCTTGCCGACCAGCGGGCCATTGCTTTCGACCACCATCTCGACGGTGTACTCGCGCGGGTTTTCGAACGTGGCACTTGGGGGGGCGCGGTCCGGCAATAGCCGCCCCCCCAGCAGCAGAACGTAGAAAAAACCGACAACGGCGGTAGGAATGCCCACCCAAGCGATATCGAACAGCTCCAATCCTTCGCCGGTGGTGCGGATCAGCAATCCGTTAACCGCCAGGTTGGTGCTGGTGCCGATCAGCGTGCAGGTTCCGCCGAGAATGGCCCCATAGCTGAGCGGCAATAGCAGCCGGGAGGGTGCGATTCGAATGCGCCGTGCCCAGGTGAGCACAGCGGGAATGAAGGTGGCTACTACGGGCGTGTTGTTCAGAAAGGCGCTGACGAACAGCGTCGGCAGCATCAATCGCGTTTGCGCCCCGGCGCGGGTGCGAGGCCGGCCGAGCACGTGCGAGACCAGGAACTCTATGCCACCCGTCTCGCGAATTCCCGCCACGATGATGAACATCAGCGCCACAGTGATCAGGCCGGTGTTGGAAAATCCCTCCAGGGCCTGCTCTGGTGTAAGCACGCCGGCGCTGGTCAGAGCGACGACGCCCCCAAGCAGAATGAGCTCGGGGCCGATGCGGGTGATCATCAGCAGCAGCACGCAGCCGAAGACGACGAAGATTGTAAAAGCGGTGTAGAAATCCATCTGGCAATGCTCGCCCGGAAGGGTTTTGAGTTGCCGCGCACTTTACGGGACGCGGATAGAATCGAAAAGCATCTTTAGTGTTACGCTTGTCACTATTCGGTATAGGCAACGCGGCAATGGATGCGCCGCCGGCATGCCCAACAGCGGCGGCGGCGCCGAACTCTTTACTGGTAAATGGCGTGCGCGGCTCGGCTGGCGAGGAAACGAGGCGGATGGACACCGCCTCGCGGGGGCGGCCCCGCACGGCCGCAGGAGCACGCAAGCTGGCGCAGCCGGCTACTTCGGCGCCTTAGTCGAAAGCCTCGTCGAAGTATTCGTCATCGTAGAGCTCGTCCAAAGGCGGGTTGCCATCGTAGATCAGGTTCTGACGGTGCTGCAGGTACGCCGCACGAGTGAACACGTAGGGGTCGAACGCCGCCTCGTCGCGAAAACGGGCTGCTTGGTCCAGCTCCGCGCGGGTATTGATCGCATACAGGGCGGCGAGCGGAATGCCCACTCCCCAGGTTGCGAGGTACGTGAGCGGGTTGAGCGCGATCGCCAGCGGGATATCCATTGAGTCCCGCACGGTGGATGGGCCGTAGCCTGGGAGCACCAGGTACGGGCCGGAGTTGGCGCCCCAGACGGCGAAGGTCTGGCCGAAGTCCTCGTTGTTGGCGGGCAGTCCGAGGGGGGTAGCGACGTCGAACAGGCCCACCACGCCCAGCGTGGTGTTGATCAGAAAGCGGCCTGTATCCGCCAGTCCCTGCCTGCCCTTGCCCTGCAGGAAGCTGTTGACGATGACCTTGGGGTAGGTCACGTTGTTGAAGAAGTTGGTGACGCCGCGGCGCACGAAGCGGGGCGTGACGGCGCTGTAGCCCGATGCCGCCGGTGCGAGCACCTTGCGGTCCAGATCGTCGTTGAAGTCGTAGACCTGGCGATTGCCCGGCTCCCAGGGATCGTTGGGGTTCAGCGGCGTTGCGTTAGTAGCGCATCCGCTTATCGCGAGCGCGATGGTCAGAACGAACGACAGACGGAGCAGCATGTGTTCTCCCTCATGGTGAGACCGCCTGAGGATCCGTACTGGGCCCGGCTGTCGCTGGAATAGGCGCAGGCAGCCCGAACGCTGCGACTTTGAAACCCACGCGCAACGCCCAGTCATAACGGACCGCGAAATTCGCGGCAGCGGTGAGGCGCGCGACCTGCGACCGCGAGATTTTTATCTGTGCCGCATTGGTAAAACTGCGGTGGTTGGAGATCCGCCGCAAGGTCAGTAGCGCCATTGCCCCGGCCCAACTGCAAAAGCGCCGAATGCCCGGCTCGCTGGCGGGTACCTGCAGGGTATAGTCCAAGGCACCAAGCAGCTGACCATGCGCCCGCGCCACCAGCTCGCCTATTCCCGCATGGAAGCCGGGGTCCAACGCCCAGTCGGCCGCAGGGGAGAGCGTGCAGCCGTAGCGGGCGAATACATCGCGCGGCAGCCAGCAGACCCCGCGCGCCCGATCTTCCCATATGTCTTTGAGGATATTGGTCATTTGCAGGCCGCGGCCGAAGGACACCGCAAGCCTCATCAGGCGCTGGCGCTGCTTGGCCATGGCTGGATTGTAGTCGCAAAACAGCGTGGTGAGCATTTCGCCCACAACCCCGGCTACGTAGTAGCAGTAGTCGTCGAACTGCGCCAGGTCGGCCAAGCCGCGCGGCCCTTTGAGCGCTTCGAAGCGTCCCATGCCTTCGCAGAGCACGCGTACGCACCGCGATAATGCCGTGCGCTGATTCGGGGGCAGCGCCGACGTCACTCGCAGCACTCGCGCCAGATTGCCTATCAGCTCGCGTTCCGCCGTCGGGGTGTCGGCAGCGAGCGCGCTCAGCCAGCTTTGCGCCAGCGTATGGGCATCGCGCGCGTCGGACAGAGCGTTTACCAGCGCGGCGAAGGCCGCTTGCTTGGCTGCCCGGTCCAAGGTGGCGTGGTCTTCGATGGTGTCGGCGATCCGGCATAGCAGGTACGCATTGATCACGGCCGGACGTAAGGCCTGCGGTAGCTCGGGGATGGTGAAAGCGAAACTGCGCGAGACGCCGATTAGAGCCGACTCCTGATACCGGCGGTCGGCTTGCAGCTGCATCGAATCGTCGGCCGGTACGAGGGTCACTGTTCGGTCTCGAGTTCGCTGAGAAAGTCCAGCACCGCCTGGTTGAACTCGCGCGGGCGCTCGAGCATGAACATGTGGGCGCTGTCGGGAATGACCCTGAGCTTGGCGCCGGGAATGTGGCGGGCGAGGTACTCGGCGTTGGCGAGCGGCCACACGCGGTCGTGCTCGCCGTGCAGTACCAGCGTCGGCACGGCGACCGCTGCGAGGCGAGGCGAGTTGTACGGCGGCTGGTAACAGGCCTGCAATTGCCGCTCGAACGCGTGCGCCGGCTGTGGCGCCGTTTCCTGCAGTTTGACCAGCTTGGCGACCAGATTCGGCATCGCCCGAAGATACTGCGGATGATAGAAAGCCTCGGTCATCGCTTCGATGATGCGGCGCGGGGATTCGCGGCGGCGGTCCAGCCGCAGCGCGGCCATCACTGCCGGGTCCGGCGGTACGGCAGCGGGGTCGGCAGGGCCTACTCCGGTGCAGCCCAGGATCAGACTGCGCACTCGCTCTGGATAGCGGTGATAGAGCTCCTGCGCGATCAGCCCCCCCATGGAAACGCCCAGGATATGGGCGCTGCTCACGTCGGCCGCATCCATCACGGCAATGGTGTCGGCGGCGAAGCTTGCCATGTCGTAGGGCTCGTCCGGCTTGTCGGAACGGCCTGCACCGCGGTTGTCGAACACAATCAACCGGTGACGCGAGGCCAGGCTCGCGATCTGTAAGCCCCAGGCTTGAATGTTGCCGCCCAGGCCCATGATCAGGACCAGCGGGCTGCCGTCTCCAAACGTCTCGTAGTAAAGGCGTACAGCGCCGTTACGCGTATAAGGCATGGTGAACGATCCGCCGTGGCTGAGCGCGCAGTATAAGGGGTTGGCGCCGGGAGTTCATGGACTGGATGAAGCGGTCATACTTCAAGCCGCTGTTGCTCCGCGTGCGACTCCAACCCCGCGAGCTCCCGCTGGCCAGCATGCCGTGCCGTGATATCGAAGAGATGGCATACCAGGTAGTGCGGCTTGCCGTTGATTTCCCGCACGAGCTCCATGTGCACGATTGCCCACACAGTGCTGCCGTCCTTGCGCAGGTAGCGCATCTCGGCGCTGAAGCGATTGACGCTGGTCCGCCAGGCACGGGCAGCCAGCTGGGGCGGCAGATGGGCGTCGGCTGGGTGGCTGATGTCGCACGCCCTTAGCTCGCGCATCTCCGACTTGCTGTAGCCAAGCAAGTTGCACAGGGCATGGTTAACGCACAGCAGGCGGTGACCGTCGGCTGCTACCACCATGGCCGGCTGCGGGGAAGTGTCGAACACCGAGCGGTAGAGCGTTTCCCGGTCGCGCAACGCCTGCACTTCGCGATGCCGGCGGGCGCCGTCGCGCGCGATGCCTATGAAGCCGATAGCGTCGCCTGTCTGCGGATCGGTGATGACGCGGCTCAGGCTGTCGAGCCAGCAGTAGTCGCCATCCGCCCGGCGCGCGCGAAAGTGGGCGCTATAAATCCCTGGCCGCAACAGCCCTCGCTGCAGCGCGTGTTGTGCACGCAGCACGTCGTCGGGGTGTAGCAGATCGAAGAGGCTGCGCCCGATCAGCTCCTCAGGCTCCAGGCCCAGCGTCTCGCGGCAGGATGGCGAGACGTACAGCACCTCGCCATTGGCATCGAGGTGGGCGATGATCTCGGGCGAGTCTTCGATCAGCGCTCGAAAGAGCCCTTCGCTGCGGCGCAGCCGTTCGAGGCAGTCATGTTGATGGGCGATCAGCTGGCTGCGCGGCGGGGCCTGCGGAGTTGTCGCGGGCGCCGGCTCGGGAGCCGCTTCAGGCCGCGTTGGCCGGCCGCGCGCGATGACGATGGCGAGCAGGCCACCGATCAGCCAAACGGCGACGGTTCCCCAGTGCGAGCGCTGAGCGCGCAGCTGATCCGAGGGCGTAAGCACCGCTAGCCAATCGCGATCCGCCACCGCGATGGTGGTCGCATAGTGCAGCTGCCTGGTGAGGGATTGCGGGGCGAGGGTGCTGGAAAATACGTTGCGCCAGTCCCCGCGGAGACGATCGCTGTGCAGCAAGGTTTGCCCTGCGCTGGCGTCGAACAGGTGTATATCCAGCTGCTCCGAGGTGGCGGGGGATAGCGCTTTGATCCAGCTGGTCAGCCCGTAGCTGGCCAATAGCAGCCCCTTGGCTGTCCCATCGGAATCGAAAACCGGCCGGATGAGCAGGACGCTCGCCCCGACCTTGTCGGGACGCGGCGTAATCAGCCGCCCGCTGGCAATCGTCGTCTGCTGCGCCAGCGCTTTCTCGATCAGTTCACGCTGCGCTCGCTGGATGCCGGGGCGGTAACCGATCAGGGCATCGGTTACCGCGGCCGGTTCGGCGGCGGCGATGGCGAAGCTCTCCGCCCGGTCCGACTCGGCTCGCGGCGCCCAGGCGATGACGTCGATCTCCGGCAGCTCGGGCAGAAAGCGCTGGGTCAGTGCGCGAAAACGGTCCGGCTGCACCTGCGGCGGGTGTCCGAGAAGGTCGCTCATGTGCTCCAGCATCGCCAATTGGTAGCGCACAGAGCTTTGCAAGGATTCCGCCCAGCTCAGGGCAGAGCGCTCGAACTGCGACTGCCAGCGATTGCGTTCCGCCTGATAGGCCACGGCGCTGAGCAATCCGGTAACGGCCAGGCACAGGCCCGCCAGGGCCATACCGCGGCGAGCGGTCAGCCGGCGGAGGGCGCGGCGAGCTAACGCATGGGTGCGAGTCCACATTGCCTTCTCTCTCGGGTTCCTTCCCGTGGAGCGCTTCCTTCTTCGTGCCTGTTCGCGCCCAGAGCGAACAGGCCATGAGAGAAGCGGGCTTCTCTCTCGGCGCATTGGCTAATTTGACTATAAGCGCAATCGAGGGATGTGATCCAGCATTGGGTGAGCGTTGCGCGCCCAATGCTGCGCTCGCCTCGCAGCCTGAGGCCGTTGGCGCATGCACCAAGCGGCCGACCGCATCGATCCATGATGCGGCTTGCGCGCTAGGACCGCTGTCAGCCCTTGCGGGGCGAATCGTAGGCGAACTCGAATGCGTCGGAGTAGAGCTGTTCCGTCTTCGCGCCCTGGAGCAGAAAGTCGTCGCGAGCGGCATATACCATGGCCGGCGAGCCGCTGAGATAGATATCGAAATTGCCCAGGTCGGGATGGTCGCGCAGCACCACGGTATGGACCAGGCCGGTCTCGCCCTGCCACTCGTCTTCGGGTTGCGGCTCGGAGAGTACAGGCGTGTAGCGAAAGTTCGGATGCTGGCGCTCCCAGGCGAGCGCGAGCTCGTGCAGATAAAGATCGCGCCGGGAGCGCACGCCCCAGTACAGATGAATGGGCCGCTCTATGCCGCTATGGAAGGCATGCTCGATCATGCCCTTCAGCGGCGCGAAGCCGGTGGCGCCGCCGAGCATGAGGATGGGGCGCGGCGAATCCTCGCGCAGGTAGAACTGTCCTAGCGGCCCTTCCAGCCGCAACAGCGCCTTCTCCTTCAGCTCGGTGAAGACGTAGTGGGTGAATTCGCCGCCTTCGATCATGCGGATATGCAGCTCCAGCAGGGCGTCGTCGTGCGGCGCGTTGGCCAGCGAGAATGCTCGGCGACGTCCGTCCTTGAGCAGGATGTCAATGTACTGCCCGGCGAGAAACTGCAGGCGCTGGCTGTCCGGCGTCTTCAGATAGAGGCGGCGGACATCGTGGCTGAGTTGCTCGACCTTGACCACCCGCGCCGGCAGCCTGCGCGGGGCGATCTGGCCCGCGCTTTCCAGCTCGCGCGCTTCTATGACTAAGTCGCTGCGTGGCCGTGCCTGGCAGAACAATGCTTCTCCTGCCGCCACGGCAGCATCGGTCAATGCCGGTGGCTGACCGTTCGGGTATTCAACCTCCCCGCTGATCAGCTTGCCCGCACAGCTTCCGCAGGTGCCGCCTCGACAGCTGTAGGGAATCAGGATGCCTTGCCGCAGCGCGGCATCGAGCACGCTCTCGCCGGCGGCCACCGTAATGGTGCGCCCGCTCGGCTGAATGGTAACCTTGTAACTCATGCAGACTCATCGATCAGGGTGAAACGGCCATTGTCCCCGATTTGCCCCCTGCGAGTCACGGCCGCGTCCGCCCGCCGCACAGGCGGACGCGAGTTGATGGCAGTCATAGCCCCAGTTCGTCCCAGATCGCGTCTACCCGAGCTTTGACGGCCGGATCCATGGTGATGGGGCGGCCCCATTCGCGCTGGGTTTCGCCCGGCCACTTGTTGGTGGCATCGAAGCCCATCTTCGAGCCCAAGCCGGATATCGGCGAGGCGAAGTCCAGATAATCGATGGGCGTGTTCTCGATGATTGTGCAATCGCGCGCCGGATCCATACGCGTGGTCATGGCCCAGATCACGTCCTTCCAGTCGCGAGCGTTGATGTCGTCGTCGGTGACGATGACGAACTTGGTGTACATGAATTGGCGCAGGAACGACCACACGCCCATCATGACGCGTTTGGCATGCCCCGGGTACTGCTTCTTGATGGTGACCACGGCAAGCCGATAGGAGCAGCCCTCCGGCGGCAGGTAAAAGTCCGTAATCTCCGGGAACTGCTTGCGCAGGATCGGCACGAATACCTCGTTCAGAGCGACGCCCAGCACGGCCGGTTCGTCGGGTGGGCGACCCGTGTAGGTGCTGTGGTAGATCGGGTTGTCGCGGTGAGTGATGCGATCGATAGTGAATACCGGAAAGCGTTCGACTTCGTTGTAATAGCCGGTGTGATCGCCGAACGGCCCCTCGGGCGCCGTGTCGTCGGGGTGGATGTGGCCCTCCAGCACGAACTCGGCACTGGCCGGCACCTGCAGGTCGGAGCCCAGGCACTTGACCACTTCGGTCTTGCTGCCACGCAGCAGCCCGGCAAATGCATACTCGGATAAGGTGTCCGGCACCGGCGTGACCGCGCCCAGAATAGTGGCCGGGTCGGCCCCCAGCGCGACGGCTACCGGGAACGGCTTGCCCGGGTGAGCCTGCTGCCAGTCGCGAAAGTCCAGCGCGCCGCCGCGGTGCGAGAGCCAGCGCATGATCACGCGGTTGCGGCCTATTACCTGCTGGCGGTAAATGCCAAGGTTCTGTCTCGGCTTATTCGGGCCGCGGGTTACCACCAGCGCCCAGGTGATCAGCGGGCCCGCATCGCCTGGCCAGCATGTCTGGATAGGCAGCCGGCTCAGGTCTACGTCTTCGCCTTCGATTACGTTGGCCTGGCACGGGGCGCTGCGCAGCTGCTTGGGCGCCATGTTCAGCACTTGCTTGAATATGGGCAGCGAGTTCCAGGCATCCCGAAGGCCCCGCGGCGGCTCCGGTTCTTTTAGAAAGGCCAGCAGCTCGCCGATCTCTCGTAGCGCTTCGACGCTGTCGGCGCCCATGCCCAGCGCTACCCGCTTGGGCGTGCCGAACAAGTTGCCCAGTACCGGGATGGAGTGACCTTTGGGGTTCTCGAACAGCAGCGCTGGCCCTTCGGCGCGCAGCGTGCGATCACAGATCTCCGTCATCTCCAGAACCGGGTCCACCGGCAGGCGGATGCGCTTGAGCTCGCCCATCTGTTCGAGCTTGTGGAGAAAGTCTCGCAGATCACGATAGTTCACGGTGCGTCTCGATTCCTCTTGCAAGATGCTGAGCAGGGCTATGCCGCCGTGCGTCGTCACGCAGGCTCTCGCCTGCGGGGCCGACAGAGCCTAGCACAGCTCGAGGTGCCGCGAACCACCTTGAGCAATAAGAAATATGCTGCTGAACTGGTTTGTTTTTTATGCCTTTTCTGTCCTATTATCCAGGCCGCAGAGCGTATTCACGCAACGAAAGGATTCTCCGCGATGAAGCCACGCAAACTGCTTTTTGTTCGTCAAAAACGCCATGCCGATAAAGTGTTTCTTGGCGATTTGCTAACCGACTGGTACGTAGAGCCGCTTACCTACCAGCAAGCAGCCTCCCTCAAGCCCCCTTTGCCCCCGGTCGGCATCGTGCTGGTGGATTCGCTTACGGTGCTGCCGGAGCTGGAAGAAGTATTGGCCATTTCGCCCGACGTTCAATGGATCGTTATTACCCAGTCCGAGCTCATTGCCGATCCGGGGTTGCGACAAGTTATTAGAGAGTGCTGTTTTGATTTTCATACGCTTCCTCTGGACTCCCAGCGGTTGCGAGTAACGCTGGGCCACGCGCTGGGCATGGCCCAATTGCAGGATTCGGAGCCGGAGGATCTGGCCCTGCAAGGCGAAATGGTCGGTGCCAGCGCGGCCATGCAGCGGCTGTTCCGTCTCATCCGCAAAGTGGCCAAGGTCGATGCTCCGGTGCTCATTCAAGGGGAGAGCGGGACCGGCAAAGAACTTGCGGCCCGGGCCTTGCACGAGCGCTCCGAGCGCGCTTCCGGGCCTTTCGTGGCGGTCAACTGCGGAGCGCTGCCGGCAACGCTGGTGCAGTCCGAGCTGTTCGGCCATGAGCGAGGCGCCTTTACCGGCGCCAATCAGCGCAAGATCGGCCGCATCGAGGCCGCCGCAGGGGGAACGATCTTTCTCGACGAGATCGGCGATCTGCCCTTGGATCTTCAGGTCAACCTGTTGCGCTTCCTGCAGGAGCGGACGATAGAGCGTATTGGCTCGACCAAACCGATTCATGTCGATGTCCGGGTCATTGCTGCCACGCACGTCGATTTGGAGGCCGCAGTGGCGGCGAATCGATTTCGCGCCGACCTGTACTATCGACTGAACGTGCTTCGCCTGGAGTTGCCGCCGCTACGCGAGCGGCAAAGCGATATCGAGGTGCTGGCCCGCTATTTTTTCGACCGCTTCACCGCCGATAAGGCCCCCTGTGTAAAGGGGTTCAGCCGCCGGGCCCTGGAGGTGATGCAGTGTCATGACTGGCCCGGCAATGTGAGAGAGCTGATGAATCGGGTCCAGCGCGCCATGGTGATGTGCGACCGGCGGTTGATCTCGCCGGTCGATCTCGGGCTGGAGCCCGCAGCCGCGGGCGGCGAGCGCACGCTGAGCGAGGTGCGCGCGGACGCGGAACGGGAGGCGGTCGAACAGGCGCTGCGCAGCGCTGCGGGCAATATATCGAAAGCAGCCGCGGCGCTGCGGATTTCCCGCGTCACGCTCTACCGGTTAATCGATAAGTACAAGATTCGCATTAGCACGTCCGCGCTCAGTCCGGAGGACGAGCCGGCAGCCGCCCGGACCGATGTTGCCGCTCGTATCTGACTGCCAAGCGGCGCGTTGTCAGCGGCCTGCGCAGGGCGCGTTCCGCATCGTATACGGAATCGTAGATCTGTAAGCCCTCGGGTGGTCTGGGGAACGGACCGCATCGGATAAGCAAGGAGAGCATGGAATTATGGCCAGGAAGGCTGCTAGTGGGATTGTGCTCGGTCTGGCGATCGTGGCTGCAATGGAGGCCACGGCGCGCGCGGACCCTGCCGATGGCATCACGATCGATCCGCCGACTGTGGATGCAGGCCGCAACGTTTTGCTGCGCAGGGGCGGGCTGGTTCTAGACCTTGGCTTGCAATACTCCCATTCCTCGGGTACCGAGGTCGCGATCGAAGGGTATACGGTAATCCCCTCTTTGCTCATCGGCCTGATCAATGTCAGCGAAGTGCAGCGCGACAGCTACACTGCAAGCGTGGCACTGCGCTACGGGCTGTTCAACCGTTTGGAGACGGAGATCAAGATCCCGTACATCTATCGCGAGGAAGAGGTTCGGGAGCGCGAGGTTTTCGGCGAAACGCCCACCGATCTCATATACAGCTCTCGCGGCCACGGCATAGGCGATGTGGAGCTGGCATTCCGTTATCAGCTCAACAAGGGACTAGGCTCGGGGCCAATCTATGTCGCGAACCTGCGACTGAAAAGTCGCACCGGCAAGGATCCGTTCGAGGTCGACCGCGAGCGTTTGTACGTGGAGAATCCAGACGGCACGCGCACCTTCGTGGGCGAAGTGCTGCGCGAGCAACCCACGGGCTCCGGCTTCTACTCCGTGCAGCCCGGCCTGAGCATTATTTATCCTACGGAGCCGGCCGTGCTGTTCGGCTCGGTGAGCTATCTGTGGAACATCGAGCGCGACGTACCCGAGTATGGACTGATCGATCCGGGCGATGCGGTGGGCATTACCTACGGCATGGGGTTCGGTATCAACGAGCGGACCTCGTTCAACCTCGCGTACGACCACCACATCATCTTCAAGACGCGGCGTGAGGACGACGCCGGTGTGGACGCCGTGTTCGACCGGTTTCAGGTTGGCGCGCTGCTGTTCGGCTTTTCGCAGCGCCTGGGGCCGCGCTCCAGTTTCAATCTCTCCGTGGCAGTAGGCGTAACCGAGCATGCTCCGAACGTACAGGTGGCGTTGCGCATGCCACTGGTCGTGCTCTAGAAGAACAGAACGGTTGGGGATCGTTTCACGCCACGACTGCGCCGGGGCGCGATCGTTCCGGCGCAGCGGACCGGTCCGTTGAGCGGCCCGCCGCCCCGCGAGGCGGCGCACCGCGCCATCGCAGTCAGCGCAATCCATGCGAACAGGCCGAGCGTGTCATCGGCAAGGCCCCCGGGCACGGGGCCGCGAGCTGTGGAACCCTGGCGCTGAAGCCGCTGCGGCTTAGGGCACAGGGCCGGGGGCATATTCGCTGACACATTGGAGGGCCGCACGTGGGACACGCTGGTCCATATTCGCCCCGCGTGCGGCATTCGTCTTGTAAGCGGTCGTGTAGTGAGACGACCTGTTACCGAAGGCTGTCGATGATGGAGCTGTTCAGAAGCCCCTGAGTGCCAAGGGTGCTCAGACGGCTAATACCGCTAAGTTCCAGGTCCAGTATTCGCAGGTTCTCGATCTTCTGGTTGTCCAGGCTGTTCTGGATGATCATGTTCAGGCCGGACAAGCTTACTTCAGAGCCGATGAACTGGATCGGGTCTCCTATGCTTTCCCGAATACTGGCGGCGAGCTCGGCTCCGTTGCCCTTGAGTCCGAGCAGCGGTAGTTCGAAGGCGATCAGGGCTTCGAGCTCGTCGTTGATGCGGATCATCTGCTGAAACCCGAAGGAGATGTGAATTCCGTTGTGATCTACAAAGCCGCCCCGCGCTTCGGCAAGCTGTGTCTCGGGTACCGTGGGCCAGGCCTGCCAAATGGGGTCGGCATTCACGATTCCGGTCGCGAGCAGCGCCGAGGCTGCCATCGTCTGTGCTAGCCGTCTTTTCCATGGAGCGGTGCGTTCCTTGCACCGGGTTGTTGCTGGTTCCATCGCATTCCTCACAGTTTTTGACTGGCCTTGATGGACGCGAAGAAATCGGGCACGCCGCCGCGGTTCGCCGCGTTCGCGATAGGGGCGCGCTGTTTGACGGCCCAATCCGAGGCCAGGTTGAAGTGCCGGCTGGCAATGTCGGTATCGTCACGAATAATGAACAAGACGCCGTTCCAGCTCTCCTCGAATTGCGCTCGGGGCAGCTTGCGCATGCCCAGCGCCGGGTCGCCCACGAGCACGTAGCGGCGCGTAACGCCTTTGACGACCACGAAGTGCAGATAGCCGCGTTCGTTGGTCAGCGCGATTGCCGGCAATCGCGCTTGCCCCAGCTGATCCAGCGTTACCCTAAAGCCGTCGGAAGCTATGCCCCGCGAGGCGAGATAACGTTTCATGTCGAGCATGGAGAAGCCGCTGCGGCGTATTTTCTCCTGGTCGCCTTGCGCGAACATCGCGCTGAAGACTTCGTCCTCGCTGGTCCGGCGACCGTAGTGGTAGCTGAGCAAGGTCGCGACAGCGGCGGCTCCGCAGCTGAAGTCGTACTGCTGGCGCACGATATTGCGAAAGAGGCTGCTGGCGAAGCTTGTGACCTCTACGGCATACGAGCCGCCGGCCTGAGACGGTAGTTGAACCGTGCCCGCGGACGCCGGTAACGCGAGAACGAGCAGGCTGTACGCCAAGATGTGACGACCGGACGTCATAGTGCGCGTATCCTCCGTGATCGGCGCAAGCGGTATTACTGCGTCAAGCTGACGTTGATAACCGTCGAGTCCTGGATAAGCACGTTATTGCCGCTATTTTGAATCACGGTAAACACGCCGACCGCACCGACGAAGGCATCGCCCGAGATCGAATTGCCACCGCTATAGGTGAGTTCCGCGCTGTTGCCCGCAACGGTACCCGTTGTAGTCGCGGAAGCCGATTGGGATGGCGCGTTGCGTCCGCTGGCGCCGGCCAGTTCGAGGTCGGACAGAGTGCTGTCGGTGGCGAAGCGGTCCAGGATGTCGGCTGCCAAGGCAGGGTTTGCCAGGCAGAGTATGGCGGCGGCGCAGCCTGCGAACGCCGTAGAACGGATCCGATTCATACAGAGACCTCCGCAGAACGATGGTGAATCTTTCTGAAGGCAGCTTGAGGTACAGGGCGCCGGTCTGTGGCCGGCGCCCCCGATCGGGCGATCGTATTAGTTGCCGATACCCCCGCCCAGCGAGAGGTTCGCCAGAACGGTCACGTTCTGCTGACTCAGGCTGGCGGCACCGTTGTTCTGCGACACCTGGGTGATGCCGGAAGCCCCGGCGAATGCGCCGTCATCGATGCTGTTCACATTGACCGCGATAGCGGCCAGGCCGAGGTTCACAACGAGGTTCTCTTCCACTTCGCCTTCGAGCTCGCTCTCGGCGACCACGTTGAAGGAGCCGAGCGTTACCGCACCGCCCGCGACGATGTTGTCGTCGTCCAGGGCGATCGCGCCTTCGCCGCTGGCGATGTTATTGCCGTCGTTGTCTTCTTGCAGAGCCACGGCATGCGCGCCGTTAGCGACCGCGTTGTCGTCGTCCATGGCGGTCGAGCCGTCGCTTGCTACGTTGTTAAAGTCATCCATGGCAATAGAGCCATCGGTTCCGATGTTGTTATTGTCGTTGTCATCGTACAGCGCCACGCTGCCGAGGCCCGTCGCGACGTTGTTGTCCTCGATCTCGACCTCGGTTTCCAGCTCCACCTCGAGTTCCAATACGTCTACGTCCACGAGCTGCGCCGCCGCCTGACCGGTGGCGAGGATCAGCCCAAGAGCGGTCGAAGCGAAGATCAGAGACTTCTGCATTCTCATCTCCTTTTGTGGTTGTTTCGGTTGTCCTGCGAGCGCTGGCGTTTTCGTTCTGCAATCGCAGGGTGAACCTGTAAGGTTCGTTTCCTAGGTAGCAGGAACGGTGCCAGCGGCGGTTTTGTTTGGTAAGTGGTTGATATGAAAGTTAAGATCGGCTGCGGGTAAGAGGGGGGAGGCGCAGGGGTGTAAGCCTTCCTGTACAAGTTGCCGTGTTGCTCTAGTAGCTACATCGAATTACGGCTTGCTGCGCTGAACACCTTTCCTTGGTCACAGGCGGGTGTGGCGTTGAGATGGCTGCTGATTTTGCTTGAGATTTCAGTTGGCGGAGGCGCGAATTAAGGGCTTGAATTAGCGGCTGTCTTTGTAAAGCTCGCGATACTAATTAGTTAATCATATTGCTCTATGCGGTTGGCGTAAAACCGCCTAACGAGGCGGTTTTACGCCAAGGACTGGAACTCGGCTACTACCGGCGCGTGATCGGAGGGGCGCTCCCAGGTGCGCGGTTCGCGATCCACATAGCTGGCCCGGCAACGCTCGGTAAGAGCGCTGTTGGCAAGTATCAGGTCGATTCTCAGGCCGCGATTGCGCCGGAAGTTGTTCATTCGGTAGTCCCACCAGCTGAACACCTTGTCGGGTTGCTCGAAGCAGCGGAAGGTGTCGGTCAGCCCCAGTGCCAGGATCCGCTCGAGCGCTGCGCGCTCGGGCTCGCTGCACAGTACTTGGTCGCGCCACTCCTCGGGGTCGTGTACGTCGCGATCATCCGGTGCGATGTTGAAGTCTCCCACCACGGCAACATGCGGATGCTCGGCCAGCTCCGTTTCCAGGAAAGCATGCAGCTTTTCCAGCCAGTCGAGCTTATAGGCGTACTTGTCGCTGCCAACGCTTTGGCCGTTGGGGACATAAAGATTGATAAAGCGCAGCGGCCCGCAGGTGGCTGCCAGCACGCGCCGCTGCGGGTCGGTCAGGCCGGGCAGGTCGACACAGGTGTCGCGTATGGGGAATTTGCTGAGCACCGCTACCCCGTTATAGGTTTTCTGGCCGGCGTAGGCGACTTCATATCCGGCGGCGCGAATGGCATCCACCGGGAAGTTATGGTCTTCCAGCTTGGTTTCCTGCAGGCCGACCACATCGGGCTTGGTAGCCTCCAACCATTGCAGCAGGTGGGGCAAACGGACTTTGAGCGAGTTGACGTTCCAGGATGCGATTTTCATAGACGGCGGGCTGTGCAGTGTTGTGTGTTTGCAACAGCGAGCATAACACAGCCGCGATCAGCCCGCCGGGAGGCGGTCGGCGCGGCGGGCCTGCCGCGCGCCGGCGCGGCGCGCAGCATGGGCTCCGCGTTAGGCAGCCAGACCGTTGTGGCGTAGCAAGGCGTCGATCTTGGGCTGCCGGCCGCGGAAGGCCACGAACAACTCCATGGCATCCCGCGAGCCGCCCTGTTCGAGAATGTTGGTCAGGAAGCTCTGGCCCGTCTCGCGGTTGAAGATGCCTTCCTCCTCGAAGCGCGAGAACGCATCGGCCGACAATACCTCGGCCCACTTATAGCTGTAGTAGCCAGCCGCATAGCCCCCGGCGAAGATGTGCCCGAAGCTGTTCGGGAAGCGGTTGAAGGCGGGCGGCTTGACCACCGCGACCTGCTCGCGGACCTCGTCGAGAATCTCGTAGATTCGGCTGCCCTTGCTGGGGTCGTATTCCAGGTGCAGGCGGAAGTCGAACAGCGAGAATTCGAGCTGGCGCACCATCTGCATTGCCGACTGGAAGTTCTTGGCTGCCCGCATGCGCTGGTACAGCTCGTCCGGTAGCTTGGCGCCGGTTTCGTAATGGGCGGCGAACAGGTCCAGTGCCTCGCGCTCCCAGCACCAGTTCTCCATGAACTGGCTGGGCAGCTCCACAGCATCCCAGGGCACGCCGTTGATTCCCGATACCGCCGCGTGCTCGACCCGGGTGAGCATGTGGTGCAGCCCGTGACCGAACTCGTGGAACAGCGTCTGGACTTCGTCGTGGGTAAGCAGAGCAGGCTTATCGCCCACCGGCGAGGTGAAGTTGCAGGTGAGATAGGCCACAGGGATCTGCAATTCGCCATCCGGCCGGCGACGGCGCACGCGGCAATCATCCATCCAGGCGCCGCCGCGCTTCTTCGCGCGCGCGTAGAGGTCAAGGTAGAACTGCCCGCGCAGCTCGCCGCTCCTGTCGCGAATCTGGTAGAAGCGAACGTCCGGGTGCCAGACGTCGACACCGCTTACCTCTTCGATAGTCAGCCCATAGAGCCGCTGGACCACGTCGAACAACCCGTGGATCACACGAGGCGCGGGGAAGTATGGCCGCAGGTCCTCCTGCGAGATCCGGTAACGCTGTTGGCGCAGCTTCTCCGAGTAGTAGCCGATGTCCCACGCTTCCAATTCGGCCAACCCGTCCTGGCGTGCGAACTCGGTCAGCTCAGCCAGCTCCTGACGGGCACGAGGCAGGGCACGGGCGGCCAGATCGTTCAGGAAGTCCATCACCTCCTGCGTCGAGCGCGCCATCTTCGGCTCCAGCGACAGCTCGGCGTAATTGTTGAAGCCGAGCAGCTGCGCCTTCTCGTGACGCAGGGCGAGGATCTCCTCCATGATTGCCCGGTTATCCCATTTGCCGGCATTCGGACCGGTATCCGAGGCACGGGTGGAGTAGGCCTCGTAGACCTCGCGGCGCAGGTCGCGATTGCTGCAGTAGGTCATGACCGGAAAGTACGAGGGGAACTCCAGGGTGAGCAAATACCCATCCAGGCCCTTCTGTTTCGCGGCCTCCCGCGCCGCCTCCAAGGCCGACTCCGGCAGTCCGGCAAGCTCGTTGACGTCGGTGATATGCTTGGTCCAGCCGTCGGTGGCGTCGAGCAGGTTCTCCTGGAACTTAGACGACAGCTCGGAGAGACGCTGAGCGATCTCTTTGTAGCGCGCTTTGCTCTTTTCCGGCAGCGCAACGCCCGAGAGGCGGAAATCGCGCAGCGCGTTGTCTATGACCTTGCGCTGGGCGGGGCTTAGGCGCGCGTACTCCTCGCCCTCGCGAATCTGCCGGTAGGCCTCGTAAAGCTCTTGATTCTGGCCTACCTCGGTGGCGAACGCCGAGAGCTTGGGCAAGCAGGCGTTGTAGGCGGCGCGCAGTGCGTCGCTGTTGACCACCGCATTCATGTGACTGACCGGCGACCACGCTTTGCCGAGGCGGTCCGAGGCATCTTCCATGGGCTCGACGAGGTTGTCCCAGGTGAAGCGGTCATTGCGTTGCAGGAGCTCGGCGAGCAGTTGGCGATTCTCGGCCAGCAACTGATCGATCGCCGGTTCGATGTGCTCCGGGCGGATCTGCGAGAACGCGGGTAGCTGGTCGGTTGCGAGCAAAGGATTGTCCATGGGTGCCGTCTTTCCGTCTGGGGTGATTCGACTCAATGTATCACTCAATGGTAGTCAAGGCTTCGCCTGGGCATACGCGGCCGCAAGCGCAGTAGCACTTAACTGCAGGTCACGGATTGGATTTTAAACATTGCGCAGCCCGACGGCGCTACCGAAGCGGCGAGGTATCCCGCGCGGGATACCCCGGCTCCCCGCCTCCCGGCCTGCTTGATCGCTGCGCAGCGCCGGGCGATGGTATTTTGAAAGCAAGCAGCAACAGCGGAAGAATCGCATGAGCAAGCACTATGATCTGATCTGTATAGGCGGCGGCAGCGGCGGCATTGCGACGGCACGCCGCGCGGCCTCTTATGGCGCGCGTTGCGCGGTGATCGAGGCCAAGCGGCTGGGCGGTACCTGCGTCAACGTCGGCTGCGTGCCCAAGAAGGTGATGTGGAACGCCGCGCACACGGCGCACGTCGTGCACCGGGCGGTCGACTATGGGTTCTCGATGGGTGAAGTCGGCTTCGATTGGGGCGAACTCAAACGCCGCCGCGACGAGTACGTCGCGCGACTCAACGCCATTTACGCGCTCAATCTCGAGAAGGCGAACGTCGATCATATCCAAGGCTTCGGCCGTTTCGTCGACTCGCGGACTGTGGAAGTGGCCGGCGAGCATTACACCGCCGACCACATTGTCATCGCCACCGGCGGGGTGCCCTGGCGTCCGGCGATTCCGGGTGCCGAACTGGGGATAGACTCCGACGGTTTCTTCGCGCTGGAGGAGCGCCCCGGCAAGGTAGCGGTGCTCGGGGCCGGCTACATCGCTGTCGAGCTTGCCGGTGTGCTGCACGAATTAGGCAGCGATACCTGTCTGGTGATTCGGGGGCAGGAACCGCTGCGCAACTTCGACGCGATCATCCGCGAGGGGCTGCTCGAGGCGCTGCACGCCGAGCGGCTGCCCCTGGTCACTGGCTTCGAGGCGCGGCGCCTGGAGCGGGAGGCGGACGGCACGATCACCATCCACGGGCAGGACGGGCGCACCCTCGGCGGTTACGATACGGTGCTGTGGGCAGTGGGCCGGCGCTCCGCCACGCGGGATCTGGGTCTGGAGAAAGCCGGCGTGCGCGTCGGCGTCAACGGCGACATTCCCGTTGACCGTTATCAGGCCACCAACGTCCCCGGTATCTACGCCATCGGCGATATCATCGGCCGTTACCCGCTCACGCCAGTGGCCATTGCCGCCGGACGGCGGCTGGCGGACCGGCTCTTCGGCGGCCGCGAGGGGCGCTACCTCGACTACCACAACATTCCCACCGTGGTGTTCACCCATCCGCCCATAGGCACTGTGGGACTGACGGAGGAGGAGGCGCGCGCGCAGTACGGCGATCAGGTGAAGATCTACACCAGCCGCTTCATCTCCATGGAGTACGCGCTGTCGCAATCGAAGCGGCGCAGTCTGATGAAGCTGGTGACCGTGGGGCCGGAGCAGCGCATTGTCGGCGCGCATATCATCGGCCCGGGAGCCGACGAGATGTTGCAAGGGTTTGCGGTTGCGATCCGTATGGGAGCGACCAAGGCGGACTTCGACGATACCGTCGCCATCCACCCGACCAGCGCCGAGGAAATGGTGACGATGGTATAGGCCGTGCCCAATTCTGCCAGAACAAGTCCTATAAGCTGCACGGAGAGTCCGTATGATTCGCGATTTCGAACGCTCCAGACCCCAGATCGCCGATAGCGCCTTCATAGACGATACCGCGCTGGTGATAGGCGACGTGACCATAGGCGAAGATGCATCGATCTGGCCCATGACGGTGCTGCGCGGCGACGTCAACAGCATCACCGTGGGCGCGCGCACCAGCATCCAGGATGGCACCATCGTGCACGTAACACACGATGGCCCGTTCCGGCCCGGTGGCTTTGCCACCGCTATCGGCAACGACGTCACGGTCGGCCACCGCGCCATACTGCATGGCTGCACCATCGAGGATTTGTGCCTTATCGGCATGGGCGCGACCGTGATGGACGGCGCCATCGTCCGGCGCGAGGTGATCGTAGCCGCGGGTGCGCTGGTGCCGCCGGGCAAGGAGCTGGAATCGGGATATCTTTATGTGGGCAGTCCGGTCAAGCGTGCCCGGGCGCTTACCGAGCGCGAGCGCGAACAATTGCGCTACTCGGCCGAGCACTACGTGCGCCTGAAGAACCGTTACAGCCACGCGTTCTAACGGTTGAGCGCATGCGATGCCACGCCAGCCCTTCTCCATAGCGGGTTCCGAAGTGCCGGCCGGCAGCCGCGCCACGATCGATCTGCCCGTCGCGCAGCTCTACACGCACACGCCGCTCACCATGCCCATACAGGTAGTGCATGGGCGGCGCGACGGGCCATGTCTGCTGGTGTGTGCCGCTATTCATGGCGATGAGATCAACGGCGTAGAGATTATTCGCCGCCTGCTCAAGCTCAGCGCGCTCAAGCGGCTGGCGGGGACGCTGGTGGCGGTGCCCATCGTCAACGTTCTGGGCTTTATCCACCGCACGCGCTATCTGCCCGACCGTCGCGATCTCAACCGCTCCTTTCCCGGCAGCGAGCAGGGGTCGCTGGCCGGGCGCATCGCCTGGTTGTTCAAGCACGAGATCCTGGACAAGGCGACCCACGTCATCGACCTGCACACGGCGGCGATTCATCGCGCCAACGTGCCGCAGATTCGCGTCAACCTTGCCGATGCCGGCTCTTGCGAACTGGCCCAGGCCTTCGGTGTACCGCTGATCATCAACTCGGGCTTGATTGACGGCAGTTTGCGCAAAGTCGCCGACGAGCGAGGCATTCCGGTCGTGACCTACGAATCCGGCGAAGCCTTGCGCTTCGACGAGCCGGGCATTAAGGCCGGCGTGCGCGGTATCGTGAACGTGATGCGTCATCTGCGCATGTTGCCGGCTAGCGCATTGCGCAGCCGGCCTCGCCAGCACTTCGTTGCCAGCTCGAGCGGCTGGGTGCGCGCCGGACAGGACGGCATTTTCCGTGCGGCGGTGGGCCTGGGTGCGCGTGTAGCCAAGGACCAATCGCTGGGCTACATAGCCGATCCGTTCGGCGAGCGGGAAATGGTGGTAAGAGCGCCGTTCGCCGGCATCGTCATAGGCAGGGCGACGTTGCCGCTGGTGCACGAGGGTGAGGCGTTGTTCCACATCGCGCGCTTCGATGCGGTGAGCCAGGTGGCCCGTCAGGTGGAAGCGTTTGCCGAACAACTGGGGGCTGCTGACGAGGCCTGGCTGGGCGAGCCGCCTATCGTCTAGTCCCGGGAGGGGGCTGCGGCGAGGTTTGTGCGGCAACGCATCATCGCCGTCCCCATATCCAAGGCAAGAGCTCAGGGCAGGATGCCGTAATGGAAATACACGTTGAAACCCGGCCTGGCCCATGGGGCGATCCGGAGCCCAACGTCTTCTATATCGGCAGTCGCCGGATCGGGGTGGTCGATGTGATCGACCGCTGGCTGGCGACCGAGCACGGTTATTTCAAAATCACCGCTGACGACGGTGATGTATACATCCTGCGCCACGATAGCCGTACGCAGCTCTGGGAGCTGACCTTGTTCCAGCGCGAACAACACTAACTCTATGGCTAGCGAGGGGAGCTCGTGCCTGGTCCTGCGTCAGTTTGTACCGGCAGGACGCTGCGCGTCGCCGGGCCCGGACAGGCAGCAAACAGCTTGATCTCTGAGGATGTCGCTTGATTGGCGAGCTTGCTAGGATCGTCCCTACAGGCCGGCAAGCAAAATAAGAATTGGCTCTATAGCGGACCAACCCCATGCCTTGGTGGCATGGGCAGCCTGGGTGCCGGCAGACAAGAAAGGAGATCTCCAGGTGTCACAGCAGAGTTCGTCGCGACGCGCACAGATGCTCTTGTTTGCGAAAAACTTTCTCAAGCATCCGAAAATGCTTGGCTCGCTGATCCCGAGTTCTCGATTTCTTATCCGCCAGCTGCTTGAGCCCATCGATTGGGGCAGGACCGAACTTATCGTGGAATACGGTCCCGGCGTCGGCACCATCACCACGGAGCTGCTAAAGCGCATGCGCCCGGAGACGCGCCTGGTGGTCATCGAGACCAACGCGGAGTTCGTGCACTTTTTGCGCAGGACGATAAGCGATCGCCGCCTGGAGGTGGTGCATGGTTCGGCGGCGGATGTAGAACAAATTTTGCGGCAGCGCGGCCTGGGCAGGGCCGACTACGTAATCTCCGGCATTCCTTTCAGCACTATGCCCGCGGACGTTCGCGACGCCATAGTGCAAGCCACGCACGATGTGCTCAAGCCTTCCGGAGCGTTCCTCGTCTATCAGTTCTCGCCGGCCGTGAGCCAGCATCTGGAGCGGGTCTTCGGACACATCGAGCGGGCCGGGGAAATGCGCAACGTGCCGCCGGCCCGGCTGTTCTTCTGCACGCCGCGGCCGGCCGAGCAGGACGGCGAAGACATGCGTATGTCCAAGGCAGGATAAACGCCGGGCCTGCTGCCACGGGCCTTTTCCACAAGGGACTTTCACCACAGGCCGCGGAATCGGCTGCTGTGGGAGACTCCACGTTCCGGCATCAAGATGCGCAGTCAGCACTGTGTGTACCCAGGCGAAGGGCACCCGTGGGAGTGGTGTCCTGGCCACGAATCTTCGCCTCACTGCTGCGTGGGAAAAACCCTTCGCGGCCAGTACCCCGAATCGTCCCAGCCCGGCTAGCCGTCGCCCAAATCCGCTCCCTGGCGGCGCAGTTCCGCCTGGACGTGTCTGACGTCCAGCTCCCGCACGCTGCGGCGCCGCCGGGCCGCCAAGGCGGCGGCTATGCCTGCGGCCTGGCCAGTGGCCATGGCGATAGGCATTACGCGATAGGACGAGAGCGCCTCATGGCTGCCGGAGATGGCGCGTCCTGCCACCAAGAGATTATTTACGCCTTTGGGCAGTAGGCTGCGCAGTGGTATGTCGTACGCCTCGTCCGGCGGCAGCCGCTTGAGCGTCGTGCCCGGCCCGGTGGGATTGTGGATATCGACCGGATAGGAACCGCGTGCGATCACGTCCTCGAATTTGCGCGCGGACAGCAAATCCTGCGCGCTGAGCCGGTAGTCGCCGACTATGCGCCGGGTTTCGCGCACGCCGATGGTAGTGCCGCTTTGCACAACGTAACTGCGTTCGAACCCGGGCACGTAGCGGCGCAAGAAGGCATCGATCTGCTTGAGCTGGCGGCGGCTTTCCCGTTCGGCGTAGCTCAGATCCCACACGTCGGTGCCCAGCACGCGGGTCACGCGCGTGCTGTTCACGGACAACTCGCCCTCATGCGCAGTGGCGAAGAAGAGAATGTCTTCGCGCGCCAAATCCAGTTCGCCGGCCTCGGTGGCCCGTTCTACCAGGTCCCATAAGCCATGTACTCCGTGCCACTGGCCGGGATGCTCGCGCACATAAGCATCGAAGTCGGGTTTGTTGAATCCCACCATCCGGAACATCAGCGTCATTGGTTGCACGAGTCCGTCCTGCTCGCGGCCTACCTCGTAGGGCGCTCCGGCGCGTGCCGCCACGTCCCCATCGCCCGTACAGTCGACAATGGTGCCGGCCCGTATGACTATCGGCCCCGACTTGGTCTCGAAGATGACGCCCTCCACGGTCTTGTCGCCGACTACGCCGCTGGCGAAGGCATGGAAGAGAAACTCCACGCCCGCCTCGTCCAACATCTCCAGCACCACCAGCTTGAAGATCTCCGGGTCGAAGGGTACGACGTAACCCGTGTCCAGCGAGGGAGGGATCGCGCCGCCTGCGGCGACCAGCCGTTCCAGCAGCTGCTTGACTACTCCGGCGATGATGGGATGGCCAGGGCCATGGTCGCTAGGCAGCAGCGTGGTTACCCCCGTCTTTTCGAAGGTGGGCCGCTGGGTGTGGAACGACATCAGGGGAATGACCAAGGCAGCGGTCGCATTGCCTCCCAAGAAGCCGTAGCGCTCCACCAGTACGACCCGCGCGCCGGCTTGGGCGGCGCCTAGGGCGGCGCCCAAGCCGGACGGGCCGCCGCCTACGATCAGCACGTCCGTTTCGGTGGCTAGCGTGGCCTGTCTGGGCGGCAGCACGATGCGCTGCGGTTGGCGAGGGCGCTTGAGCGCTGGCATGGTTGCTCTCTCAGCCGGGGTAAAGGTCCTGGCAGGTTGGTGCAGTACTCGGTCAACCGACCTCCTGCGTTCCCGTCAACAACTGCTCTAATAGCGTCACCGTCGTGCGCGCTCTAGACTGCAGCTCCGGCAGCCGACGCTGGATTTTCTCTCGGATTTGGGCGCGCAAGTCCCAGGACAGGTCGATGGCGGCGAGCAGGCGCCCGGAGTTGACGTTCTCCAACGGCGGCATGTCCATATCCAGATCCTGCAGCAATCCGTTGACCTTGGGTGCATAGGGCAGCGGAACGAACGGAACGCCTTGCAGGGCCGCGAAGATCAAGAAGTGCAGTCGCATGCCCACGGCGAACTCCAAATTGCCGATCAGCCGCAGCAGCTGGCCCGGCGTGTATTCGCCCTTGAGTACGCTGGCGCGCTGGGCGCACTGCATTTGCGCCATGACCGCGTGGCTGTGTTGCAGGTCCATGTGGCGGCGCTCCAGCGGGATGAACACGATGTCGGCATCGAGCCGGTCGACCATGAAGTCCGCGGCATTGGCCAGCAGGCGATGGTAATGATTGACCTCGATTTCGGGTGCGGCCGGTCCGGGTTCGCGCACCGAGAAGCCCACCAGCCGATGGGAGAGGTCCAGTCCTTCGCGTTTGAGCGTGTCCTGCTCGAGCGGTTCGGCTTCCAGCAGCAAGGCCGGATCGGCGGTGAGGTGAATATCGCGATACACCCCGATGTCTTCGAGCAAGCGGCGCCCGTGGCGGTCCCGCACCGTAACCAGCGCCGCCTGATTGAGCGCTTCCCGCACTAGCTCGCGCGTTCCGCGTACCCGCAGCGGGCCTGCGCTCACCGCGTATACCATGACGGGAATATCCAGCTCATGAGCCAGCAGGACTTCGCGCAGATAGATGTCGGCTTCGTGGTCGTAGAGAATACCGCCGCCACCGAGAACCAATAGATCCAGCCGCGCCACTTCGGTACGAACCTCCTGTCGGGTCATATCCCGTACCGGGACTACGCGCTCTACCGTGTGACGTGCCCGCGTATCGGCGGCATTACGAGAGAAGACGGTGATTTCTACCGGGAGGGTGCTTCGCATCTGAGCAATCATGGCCGTCAGAATCGCTTCGTCGCCAAGATTAAGCCCGCCGTAAGACCCTGAAATACCGATTCGATAAGTCCGATTGCTGTCGACCATGTCCGTATGCACCTTGATGCCCAAGCTGCTGCCAGGCAGCCCGTCTGGTACGGCTGCTGTCCAAAGCGCTGCAGCGGACTGCGCTTTGCCGCCAGGGTGCCCAGCGAACCGCTGCGGCCAAGCGCCAGGCACTCCTTTGTGGGTACTTGGTAGTTCACCATCGTCAATCACAACCCCTGCCGGGCGGTAAAAGCAGGCGGAGCACGCTTTGCGGGCACCGGAGAGTTATCCTTAGGCGCAACGAAACAAGGCGGGCAGCACAAGCGCAGGCCCGCTTGCGCCCCAGCACGGCAATGCCGGCTAGGGCCAGGTTCAGCGTTGCTATCCGGGGGAGGGGGAATGAAGCGCATCTATGCGGCGATAGTGCTGGCCTTGCTGCCGGGGCTGGCGGCTGCCCAGGCTGAAGTGTACGGCCAAGTGAACTTGTCGCTGGACGGGACCGACGACGGCATCGAAAGCCGAACCGATCTGTACGATAACGAAAGTCGTGTCGGGGTGCGCGGAGTCCACGCGCTGGGGCGGGGCCACGCGTTCTTTCAGCTCGAAGCCGGGGTGGACGCGGCTAGCGGCGACAGCGAGGTCCGCATACAGGACTCGTTCGTGGGTATTCAGGGCGGCCTGGGACTGTTGCGCGCCGGCCATTTCGACACGCCTATGAAGGCGATGGGGCAGAACGTCGATTTGTTCGCCAACCAGCTCGGCTCGGCCCGCAACCTCACCCGCAACCAGTTCGAAGATGCTGCGGCCACTGACCCAGGCCGCGGGTTCGATGAGAGCATCCGCAATGGCGTCCACTACCGTACTCCGCCCTTGGGCAACTGGGTGATCGATGTGCACTACGGCGTTGGCGGCGATCGCTCGGACCAAGGCGAGGACGACGATGAGGATGTGCTGAGCATGGCCTTGAGTTACGGCCACGGTGGCATGTATCTGGGCTGGGCGCGCGAGGAGGCCGAGCAGCGCCGCGCGGATCGTTTCGCTTGGGGCTATGAGGCGAACGCCGTACGCGCAGTCGCGTTGTACCAGCGCGCTCACGATCCGGACGACACCGTTTGGGGGGTGGGGCTACGGTATCGGCCCGGCAGCACGGCCTATCGGATACAGTACTACCGTCTGGCGGCCGAGGCCGAAGAGCGCGATGCCGAGCAATGGGCGGTTGGGGTTGAGCTGGAGCTGTCGCCCAACTTCAGCTTCTACTGGAACTATGCCTGGATAAACAACGAGTCCGCACAGCGTCTGGTGCCCTATCGCGAAGGGCGCAGTGCAGAAGCGACCCCGGCCGAGCCGGGCGCTCGCACCAGCGGCTGGTCGCTGGGAGCGAGCTACCGATTTTGATGGCGCCTTGGCGCTGGCAGCTCTCAAGCTTCGGCTCGCGCTGCCGCTACTGCCAGATACCCAGGCGTCCCTGTACGGGCGGAGCAGATCCTTAGCGAGCGCGGGGTGTCGACACAATGGTCAAGTGGCAATGGCGGCGTAGGCGCGGTAATTCTGGCACGGTAGCGGCGGTCGCCGACCGAGACGCGAAACTGGCGATGCAGCTCACGCAGCGACTGCAAGGCCGCGCCGGCGAGGACGAGGAAATCGCGCGCCTGATCGACGAGGTCAGTCGACGGATTCGCCACGGATCGGAGCGTTTCGCCGAAGTGGTGTCCATCGCGCAGGCGATGGCAGAGCGCAACAAGCAGGTGGCAACGGCTACCCGCGAGGCCTGTTCGCACGCTATCGATGCCAGCACCGACGTGGTGCGATTGCAGAAAGCCATTTCGCGCTCGCTGGAAGACATCAAGGCCATGAGCGCGTCGGTAACCGATATCGAAGCGCAGCTGGGCGCGCTCAACGATGCGCTGCGTGGCGTCTCCGAGGCGGCCAACGGTATCAGCCTGATCGCCCGCCAGACCAATCTGCTTGCGCTTAACGCAACCATCGAAGCGACCCGCGCAGGAGAGGTGGGTCGCGGCTTCGCCGTGGTGGCGGAGCATGTCAAAGAACTCGCCCAACAGACGGCCGCTGCCACCACCGAGATCCACAGCATTCTCGAGGAGCTCACGGAGCTGATCGAGCGCCTGATCGGCAGCGGCGGCGAGAGCACATTACAGGCGGAAACCGTCAGCGAACACGCCGATGCCCTGCGCGAGAGTCTGAATCAGGTGGGAGCCGTGATTCGTCAAGCGGAACAGGATGCGCAAGCGGTGGATGCGGCGGTAGACGCCATAGACGCCTACTACGCCCAAGCGGTAGCCGGCCTTACCGCGGCCTCCAAGGAGGCGGTCGAAGCGGCGCAGGCGCTGGCGCGGATCGGCGAGCGCACCGCTGGCAGCAGCAGTTTCCTCCACGAACTGAACCAGCGGCTGCAAGCGGGCGGGCCCTGGGTGGATCTGGCCGACTGGCTCGCTGCCGGCTGCACCGGTCACTTGAGCGATTTGGACGAGGCGATCGAGAGCACGCGGCAGCTGCGCGGGCGCATTCGCCGTCAGCAGGCGTTATTCGAAGAGCTGCGCGGTGTCGTCGGCAGTATCGATGAGCACCGCCGAGCCGTGGTCGAAGCGGTTCACCATACGCGTGACAATGCTTCAGGCGCCACGGAGGCGCTGCGGCAATCGGATCGACGGGCGGGCATGGCGGAATCCGACCTGGGCGTTCTCAGCCAGTCCGTGGGCGCGGTCGACAGCCTGTTGCATGAGTTGAACACGGCGCTGGCTCGTATCGGCAAGTCGGCCAAGGGTATGATCGGCATTGCCAAGCAGACCAACCTGCTGGCGCTCAACGCGACCATCGAGGCTTCGCGCGCCGGATCGTCGGGCAAGGGTTTCGGTGTCGTTGCTGAGGAAATACGTGCGCTGGCCGGACAGACCAGCGTGGCTACCACCGATATAGACACGACTTTGCAGCGCTTGGCAGATCAGGCGCAGTCGCTGCTGGCGATAGGCAGCAAGAGCTGTCGAATGGCCAGCGCGATGCACAACGATACGGCTGGCTTGCGGCGAGCCATGGCGACGATAGGCGAGGCGATGGCGAAGGTGCACCGTCAGGCGGGAGGCGTTGAGCAGGCGGTGCTCGCGCATCAGGACGATCACGGCAAGCTGCTCTCCAAGCTGGACAGCCTCGCCCAGGAGGGCGTTGCGCTGGAGACCCATCTGCAGCAGTGCGAAGCGCATGTTGCCCAGATGCTGTCCTTGCTCAAGGACATCGCCGCCATGACGGATGCCGCCACAGCGCGCGGATAGCGCGCGCCGCGTCCCGTCTGTCGACACAGGACGCGGCGCTTCCGTGCGAACGGCAGTGCCGGCTTCGCTCAGCGATTCGGCCGCGCGAGCAGCTCGGGACCTATATCGCGGAAGCGGGCACAGCCGGCAAGCGCCATGGACAGGTCCAGATCGGCGAGCAGCCGCCGGATGACTTCGGCAACGCCTTCGCTACCGCCCAGCGCCAAGCCCCAGATGTACGGCCTTCCCAGCAGCACGGCATCGGCTCCTAAAGCCTTGGCCTTGAGGATGTCCGAGCCGGTGCGGATGCCGCTGTCGAACAGCAGCGGGACTCTATCGCCCACCACCGCCTTGACGCCC
The DNA here is from genome assembly GCA_964460035.1 of uncultured Alkalilimnicola sp. Lineage (GTDB taxonomy): Bacteria > Pseudomonadota > Gammaproteobacteria > Nitrococcales > AK92 > CAYWPG01. Next base: position 13,722 of record CAYWPG010000019.1, on the reverse strand, counting down.
GGCAGCGCGTCGATGGCAGCGATGGCGCCGTCGACCTGGCGGCCGCCGTGGTTGGATACGATGATGCCGTCCACGCCATGCTCCAGCGCCAGACGGGCATCGTCCGGATGCAAAATACCCTTGAGCAGGATCGGCAGCTTGGTGGCCGCGCGCAGCTTCTCCAAATCCTTCCAGGTCTTGCTCGGGTCGGCGAATTCGTGTCCCCACCGGCGGATGGACGGCCACATGTCTTCTTCCGGCGGCGCTTCCAGCCCTTCTCTAAAGACAGGGTCCGAGATGTAATTGGCCAAACCCTGCCCCTTCAGAAACGGCAGGAAGGCGTTCGTCAGATCGCGCTCGCGCCATGCCATCATCTTGGTATCTAGGGTGACCACAATCGCCTGGTAACCCGCAGCTTCCGCGCGGCGTACGAAGCTTGCCGCCAGTTCGTCGCTCTTGGGCCAGTAAAGCTGGAACCAGCGCGGAGCCTCGCCCATGGTTTCGGCTACCGCCTCCATGGACTGCGCCGAGACGGTGGAGAGGATCAGCGGCACTTGCAGCTCCGCGGCCGCGCGCGCGACGGCAAGTTCCGCCTCCTCGCAAATAATGCTCTGAACGCCGATAGGCGCCAGCAGCATCGGCGAGGGATAACGGTGTCCGAACAGCTCGATGCTCAGGTCGCGAGTGGAAACGTCGCCCAGCATGCGCGGCAAGATCGGGTAACGATCGAATGCCTCGCGGTTGGCCCGCATGGTGATCTCGCCCGCCCCGCCGGCGACGTACCAATAGGACTCAGGCGGCAGTATGGCCTTCGCAGCCTGCTCCAGATCGGCCATGCGCATGGGCAGCCGCGGACGTTCCCCCTTCAGGCCGGCTTGGTAGATGCGTAGCTGGTAATCGCCGTAGTGCCTGCTCATCGAGTGCTCCTCAAATTGATTCGAGAGTGTTCGAGTTAGCGATTGTGATTATCGTCATGCGCTTGCGTAGACCACGGTGCGCTGCCATGCGCGACGGGACCTCGGGTGGTGGTGTGGCACGGCACAGCGCTGGCCTGCCCTGCCTATGCGCTGGCGCAGGGAGCTGGACGAGCGGCGTGCGTGCTCGGCTACGCAAACGAATGGAATGCCACCCCGCATGCTAGCGAACCGGCGCCTGCGGGGGCAATCGAAGCGGCGTCGGCAACGGACTGCGCCGCCGCGGCGGGCGCGGGGCGCAGTGTCATGTCCGATTGGCGTCGCGTTATTCGGTGGTTGCTAGATCGGTTACCGTGATACGGCGCTGGAAGCGCTTTCCTTCACGGTCGACGGTGATGTCGACCTCCTCGCCCAGCTCCTTCATGCCGATGCGGGTACGCAGTTCCCCGGCGCCGGTGATTTCCGCGCCGTTGACGGCAACCACGACATCTCCGGCCTGCAGTCCGGCCGCCGCGGCAGGCGAGCCTGGCTCCACTTCGGCGATTACCGCGCCCTGCTTGGCTTCGGTCTGCAGCGTTTTTGCCAGCGACGCGTTCAGATCCTGCGCCAGGATTCCCAGCTGCCCTCGCCTCACGGTGCCGTGCTCGACCAGCTGCTGGAATACGACCTCCGCCATGCTCACGGGAATGGCGAAGCCTATGCCTATGTTGCCGCCGCCGGGGGAGAGGATGGCCGAGTTGATGCCGATCAGCTCGCCGTTCATGTTGACCAGCGCCCCGCCCGAGTGGCCGGGATTGATGGACGCGTCGGTTTGGATGAAATCCTCGTAGCCTTGTACGCCAAGCCCGGTGCGCCCGAGCGCGCTGATGACGCCGGTGGTGACGGTCTGGTTCAGCCCGAAGGGGTTGCCGACCGCGGCTACGAAATCGCCTACGCGCAGCTGGGAGGCGTCGGCCCACGGCAGGCCTTGCAGCTGCACGCCTTCCTGCGGTTCTACCCGTATTACCGCAATATCCGTACCCGGGTCGCTGCCGACCAGCTCTGCCGGCAGCTGCTCGCCGCTGTTGAGCGTGACGAGAATCTTGTCCGCTTGCTCCAGTACATGAGCGCTGGTGATGATGTAGCCATTCTCCGGGTCGACGATCACCCCCGAACCTGCAGCTTGAAATTCCTGTTGTTCGGGCATTCCCTCCTCGCCGAAGAAGCGGCGGAAGAATGGGTCGTTCATCAGAGGGTGCGACTCCATCGCGGCCACACCGTGTACCGAAATGTTCACCACCGCGGGCAGCACGTTCTCCAGCATGGGTGCGATACTGGCAGTGGGCACGCCGCTTTGTTGGGCGTTGTCAGGGGGGGTGGAAGGCTGCGCCTGGGCCAGGGTGGTGAGCGTAAGACCAAGCACAGCGCCAAGAAACATTCGCATGAGACTCATTGCCAAGCCCCTACCGGTCAGCGATGTACTAGACCTAGGGCCGAATATCAGCGCATCAATAGTTGCTGACCGAGGAAGATCGTCGGCGGTCTATGCCGACAGCGGACTGCGCTGTTCATGGTAGATGTCGCGGAAGCTGCAATAGACAGCGCTTAGCGCCACCGGCCCCCAGATCAGATAGCCAAGCAATGCCGGTATGGCCGCGACGATGCTGAGTGCCAGGCTGAGCAACAGGAACACGAGAAAAGCGGGCAGGTTGGCGGCCGCCCCCAAGAAGCTCTGGCGCATGGCTGCGGCCGGCGGGTACTGCTTGAGGATGACCAGGGCCGGCGCATGCCATAGGGCCATCGTCAGCGGAATGGATAATGCCGAGGCAAGCACGGCGGCAGCGACTGGTCCGGCAGCGGTCGGTCCTGCGGGGCTGCCGGCCAATAAATCGAAGATGTTCGCAACCAATCCCAGCAACAGCAGGCCGGCCAGATAAAGCGCGCCGACTAGCGTGAGTGCCCCGCCGTGCCCAGAGAAGCCGCTGAATAGCAGGCTGACGGTTATCGCTTCGTCGCGCTGCAGCCGGTCGCAGGCCAGCATGAAGCCGCCGAATAGTACCGGTGCGAGCACCGTTGCGGCGATCGGGCCGAGCAGCGGTATGAAACTGAGGGCGGCCGCCGCCAGGAACCACAATACGACCATCGCGATCAGCGTCAGCGGTGCCCGAGTGAAGAGCCTGAAGCCGTCCGCTATCCAATGCCAACCATGGCCGACGGGCACTTTTAGCGGCCGCGATACAGGTGTGAACTCGCGTTCGATAGGGTGGGCGTGCTGGGCCATCGTGTTCCTCTCCCGGCTGCGGGCGCTGGGTGGGCCGGCCGAATCGCGCGGCTGCGCCTGGCGAGACGCCGGCTCAGCGCCATCCATGTCTGAGCCTAGCCCGGTAGGCTGGATGAACTGTGGCGCACGCCGCCGGTGTGCGGCGGGGACGCCAGTCCGGCGCTGTTGCGGTTTCCTCCCGGTGCCCGTCCTCGCTGCGCGAGGCAATCGCCCATAGTGCGCCGGACACCCTATAGGGCTGCGGTATGCGCAACGAGTGCAACAGGCTTTCAAAGCTGGGGATTGTGCTGTGTTATTTCACCTGCTGGCCTGGGCTGTCGACGACCCCCATGTGTTTCGCAAAGCCGATTGCAGCCGCGCGGCGTACCGGGGAAGAGAGGTGTGGCCATGAGGGTTGAGGTCGAAACGCTGGCGCCCGGGGGGAGCCCCCGGCGATTCTATGCCGGCAAACGGCGGGTCGAGGTGGCTGCGATACAGGCGCGATGGAGAGAGCCCGGACAGCGCTGCTTTCATGTGCTAGGCGATGATGGCAGCGACTACCTGCTGCGGCACTACCCGGCGGTTGGACGCTGGACGGCTGACGCTAAGCACCTGCCGTAGCGCGTCGCCGGATTCGGCGCTCTGGAGCCGGAGTCGGGCGGAGAAACGGCCGCAAGCGCGCTCGCGCTTAGCTGCGCCCGGTTCAGCCGAAGGGCCAGGGCTGCTTGCTGAACGCCACCGCGTAGATATAACCCACCGTGACCAGCGCGGCGATAAAAGCCGTGATGCGAATAGCGAGCGTCTTGCCGCGCTTGAGCGCGATCATGCCCAAACCGATGTAAACGAGCAGGCCCGCTATTTTGGCAGCCAGCCAGCTACGCGGTACGGGAAACTGCAAGAACTGATACGCGAGCACCAGGGCGCTGACCAGCAGCACGGTGTCGATCACGTGCGGCACTATTTTCACCCAACGCTGCTGCAGGCGCTCCGGCCGGAATATCATCCAGTTACCGCGCATGAAGAACAGCGCCACACTGAGCATAGCGGCGCTCATATGGATGTGCTTGACGATTCCGTACCACGAGTTCATAGGTTCTCCTTTCCGGCGGCGACAGCATAACGCGCCGGTCAGGCGCGGCGTGCGCTTTGCTGAAACCTCTTGGCAGGATGCTGACGAAGATCACCCTGGATTCGGTTCCGTCGGTTGCCCTGCGGCGCGCTGCAGGGCCGCTCTGGCAGATTGCCGCGGCGTTTTCTCCGCCGCGGGCACAGCCGTTTTAGCAACTGGTAATGAATTTGGCAAACCCCCATTCAGTGTTGGATGTGGCCAGTGCCTCGCTGTTGCCGCGCCGCGAATGGTGCGGTTGGTATGTAGGGTTGCTCGAGGTGTGCGCATGGACATGAGGTTCGCCGACTTGATCGACACGGGAATGCGGCAGGAAGTGCCGATGCGCCTGTTGATTCTGTTCGTCCGCGTGGCACGCATGAGAGATCCGCAGCATCCGGAGCGCCCGGCCAGCACTCTGACGCCGGTAATGGTAACCGACAAGCTGATCGAGCCAGGGCTGACGTTCAACGCTCTGGTGGAAGAGGCCGATGCGATCAACCCGGCGTGGGACCTGGTGCTCATCTCCACTCTGAGCCGCGCAGACGGCAATATTCCCGCCTCGCAGGAAGCCGTCCCCCATCTGCAACGGATGGCCGATACCGTTGTCAGCGGCGGGGATCTGTCCTGCTTCATCGTCTACGATAGAGCCGAAACGCCGTTGCGGATCGAGTCCAACCTCGCGGGCGGCTGAGCGGACTGCGGTTAACGTCAAGTCAAACAAGATCTTATGGTTTCCGGCGCGATCGCCATTTTGTGACGCCCGCGGCGGTAGCCTCCGATTCGGGCTTCCTATACTCGCGGCATGAGCCCCCGATGCTGCGATTTGCGCCGGCGCAATGGCTTCCGGATTCGCTATCGCTTCCATACCCTGCTGGTCGTTCTCCTGAGCGGGCTGGTACTGACCGCCGCAGCCGGTGCGGCCGGACAGGCGTTGCCTGTAGAGGTTGCGGAAGCGCTGGAGCAGGCCGACTGTGCCGGCCTGATGCGCTTGAACCACCATTACTGGCGCCTCGCTGGCGAGGACAATGCCCCACCCGAGCATCGGCGAGCCGCCAAGGCCGTGGAGGCGCGCATTCTCTCGCTACCCCTTTGCGGTGATGTCGAAGGCGAACTGATTCAGGTGCAACCGCATCGGGGTGTCAATTTCTTCGATTACCGCGATCCAGTGGGTCGCCGTGCGCGAACGCGATGAGTATCCGTCTTGCGCATTGGGCCGCGGTGTGCCGGCAGCTGGGCTTGGCGTTGCTGCTGCTGGCCGCGCCCCCTGCCTTTGGCGAGGAAGAAACAGCGCCGCTGCCGGCGGTTGCGCCAGAACTGGCCGAGGCATTTCTGACCGAGCTGTTCGCGCGATGGAACCGGCCTGGCATGAGCACGCTGCTGGCGGCGGATTTCCGCGACCGCGATCGTTTGCTTGAGGCGCTCGCATTCCAAGTGCCGGCCGATGCGCGCCTGCGCCTGATCGGCATTGGCGGTATCCATACCCTGGCCCAGGAGCGCGTCGAGGGCGGAGTGCTCAGCACCGTGGTCGCGACGGTGCACGCCCAGGTCGAGTACGAAGACCCGCGCGCCGGTTTCCAGCGCCACGAGGGCGTTGCCGACTACGTATTCCGGATACTGCGCCGAGCCCCCCGATGAGAAAGCTTTGGCTGTGCGTGCCGCTGCTGTTGGCGGCGGATGCGGGATTGGCCGGGGAGTGGCGCCTGAGTGGGAGCAATACGCTGCGCATCGACCGCTACTGGATCACCGGCAACACGGATGCCAGCCCCTTCCCATACCGCGGCACTCACGCGTTCAATGATCTTCAGCTGGGGTTGGTCGGACGAACCGCACCGCAGTCCCTGTGGCGCTTTCAGTTCGCCGGCGTGTTGAACGACTCGGCTTATAGAAGCGAGGAGCAAGGCTTGGTGGCGGAGCGGATGTCGCTGGGCTACGAGCGCGGCGATGGCGTCATGCCGCTTCGCTTCGAGCTGGGCGATCAGTTCATAGACCAAAGTCCGTTGACCTTGCGCAAGGTGCTCAAGGCCGGGCGCTTGGAACTGCTGCCGCCCTCTGCCGTCGACGGCCGGCAGCATTCGCTGGCGCTATTCGCCGGTGTGGACGACACGAGCTGGAACGATTTGAGCACCGACAGTCAGTTCCGGGGCGTTTCGTGGGCCGTTGCCGACAACGCAGCCGGCCGTCTCAGTGCCAACTTCGTGCAGCATGCGCAGGCCGGCGAGGATGGCGATGCCGATCACAGCGAATGGGTCGGGAGCGTGATGGCGGAGCGTCGCTTCGATTTCGCGCATCAGCGCTTACTGGCCAGGGGCGAGGTGGCCCGCTTCCGTGGCGGTAGCGGCGAGCAGGAACTGCGCGACAACGCGATCAGCGCCACACTCAGTGGGCGCGACGAAGGACGCGGTCTGAACTACGAGCTGACCTACGAGCGCTTTGGCGAGGAGTTCGCGCCAGCGGGTGTGGAGTTGGCGCGGGATTATCGCAGCATGGCTGCCCGTGCCGGCATCGAGCTGGGCGGCGGGCTGGTGTTACAGGGGCGAGCGCAGCGGGCCACACACGACGTGAGCGGGGCCGATCCGGTCGCCGTGGACAGTGTGGGCATGAGCGTGCAAGGGCCGCTCGCCAGCTACCGCGAGCGGCCGGTAGACAGCGTAGCCGACGTGACGGTGCATGCACGCGAGAGCGAGTCGGGTCTTATCGAATCGCGGGCAGCAACGGCCAAAGTGGATTTCGGGCTGTCGCTGGCCGATATCGGTACCACGCGCTTGGGAGCCCTCTGGTCCATGTTCGACAATCGCCTGCAACCAGGCAGAGAGCGCACCACTCGCCAGTTCAGCCTCGACCAGGGGCTTCAGACTCAGCTGGGGGATTACCAGTTGGAAGCGCGCGTGGGGGTGGTGTATCGGGAAATCGACGGCACGCGGCCTCAGGAGTATGTCAACCCCACGTTGAGTTTGGTAGCGAGCGGCCAGGCGCACCGTTTCGGTGTCAATCTGGGCTTGAGGCGTTTCGAAACGGCGCTGGACGACATCGCGGACGTGGATACCTACGCCCTGGGGATGAGCTATCAGTTCCGGTATCGGCGGCATACGCTGGGGCTGGATATCGATCATGAGCTGCGCACGCCCGAGGGCCTGGAGGACACCTCATCCTGGCGTGTGGGTGCGTACTGGCGTTACAGCTTCGATCACGGTTTTAGCGGATAACTTGCCGCCTGCGCTGCTAGTGCAGGACTCCATCCGGCCGCATCACGACTTTGATGCAGTTGTCGCGCTTGTCGCGGAATGTCCGGTAAGCCTGGGGCGCCTGATCCAGCGGCAGGCGATGGGTAATCAGAAAGGTCGGGTCTATCTCGCCGCTCTCTATTCGCTGCAGGAGTGGCCGCAGATAACGGTGCACGTGCGTTTGGCCCGTCTTGAGCGTCAGCGCCTTGTTCACGAACGCCCCGAGCGGGATTTTGTCGGCAAAGCCGCCATAGACGCCCGGCACCGACACCGTGCCGCCCTTACGACAGGCCAGGATGGCCTGCCGCAGCGGAGTCGGGCGGTCCGTCGCCATCATCAGGTTCTGCTTGAGTCGGTCATACCAGCCTTCCAGTCCCAGGCCATGTGCTTCCATCCCCACGGCGTCGATACAGGCATCGGGGCCGCGCCCATGCGTCATGTCGCGCAGCGCTTCGACCAGCAGCAAGGTGTTGCCGACCTGGCTAGGTCGCAGAGGTTCTGCGCCATGGGCTCGTACTGCCAGCTCCAGCCGCTCGGGAACGTCGTCGATCGCGATCACCCGCTCGGCGCCGAGCAGCTTTGCACTGGCGATCGCGAACTGCCCGACCGGGCCGCATCCCCAGACCGCTACCGTATCGCCCGGTTGCAGGCCGCACTGCTCCGCCGCCTGGTATCCGGTGGGGAAGACATCGGTGAGAAACAGTGCTTGTTCATCGCTGACGTGGTCCGGAATCTTGAACGGTCCGACGTCGGCGAAGGGTACCCGTACGTACTCGGCCTGGCCGCCGGCATAGCCTCCCATCATGTGTGAGTAGCCGAACAGGCCAGCCGGCGAGTGCCCGAACATCTTCTCGGCAACCACTGCGTTAGGGTTGGAGTTATCGCACAGCGAGAAGAGTTCATGTTCGCAAAAGTAGCAGCCGCCGCAGGCGATGGGAAACGGCACCACGACCCGGTCGCCCACTGCCAGATTCTCGACCGCCTTGCCTACTGCGACCACCTCGCCCATGAACTCATGGCCGAGAATGTCGCCCTCCTGCATGGTTGGAATGTAGCCGTCGTAGAGGTGGAGGTCGGAGCCGCAGATCGCGGTCAAGCTGACCTTTACGACCGCGTCGCGGTCGTTGACTATGGTCGGATCGGCAACGCGGTCGACGCGCACGTCCTCGCTGCCGTGCCAGCACACCGCTTTCATGAGCTGTCCCTCCGCGTTTGCTTCGGCTGGGGCTCCGCAGCCGCCGCCTCAGTGACGCAGGCTGCTGTCGGCCGACGGAGCCGCTGGCCTGGCACGCTCTGCCGTAGGTATCTCGCCGGTTTCCATCAGCTGCTTGAAGCGGCGCAGATCTTCTTGCATTCCTTGCTTGGTGATGCCGTTGAAATATCTCGCGACGGTAGCACCGAGACGGCCGCCCGGCGGCTCATAGCGCATCTCTACTTCCACCTCGGTGCCGCGTCCGGCCGCTGCGGGACGGAAGCGGATCTCGCCGTGATGGCGTACGGTGGCATCGGGGCTCGATTGCCACTTGATGCGCTCATTGGGCACGTCCTCGACGACCTCGGCATCCCACTCTACGGTATTGCCGAAAGGAGCTTGTGCGACCCAGTGCGAGCGCCGGTCGTCGAAGGTGGTGACGTCGACGATATGGCGCATGAACTGCGGCAGATTCTCGAAGTTGCGCCAAAAAGTGTAGAGTTCCTCAGGGCTACGATCGATGGTCATGGATGTGCGCAGGTGGATCTGCTTCTCCGCCATCAGGCCTTGGTCGGTGGGCTTGGCCGAGCTGCGGCCCATGCGCTCATACACGGCACAGTGGCCGGTGGCGCCGCGGTACAGCAACATGCCACCCAGCGCGCCCAGCGCAAGACCGCCTACACCGCCTCTGCGCAGCGCCATCAGCGCGAGTACGGCGCCGCCGGCTAGCGAAGCGAGGCGTTCGTTGTCGCCCACGTTGCGTGGCTGGCTCTGCAGCTGCTCCATGCCCTGCTCTGCCATGTCCTGCATCTTTTCCGTATCCATTGCTTGCGTCCTCCAAGCCGTTGAGGTTCTTGGCAGTCCAATGCCGTTTTTCCCGTGAACTCCCGTTCGCGCCACCCAACACTGGTTCCTCCCGACAAGAGCCGCGCACGACGGCGATAGAGAAGAGGGTCGGCGGCCAGCCGGACAATTAGTCGACGCGCTTTCCTAGGTCTTTTGCGCGGGCGGGGGGCCTCATCGCTAGCGACGGCCGCCGGACACCACGCTCCCTAGGATCAACCCTGCGAACGCGGACCCGTGCGCGATCATGTCGCCGCTGGGTGAATCAGGTGGGCCAATGCTCCTTCCATCGCTTCGCCGCGAACAGTGGTTTCCCGCGCAGCTCGAACGGTCAAGGCTGGACTTAGGGCCTTAGAGGGGGAATACAAGCATGTCGGGCAACTGGCCATGCTTGCCTGGACCGGCCGGCGCAGCGGAC
>CAYWPG010000019.1:0-3708 GCA_964460035.1 uncultured Alkalilimnicola sp. | reverse complement strand
TACAAGCATGTCGGGCAACTGGCCATGCTTGCCTGGACCGGCCGGCGCAGCGGACGTGTGCGCTGCAGGCAGCTTCTCGCCTGCCGAGGGGCGGCGGACTAAAGTACGCAGCCGCTCGCGCGAGGGTACGGGCATGCGATATACCGCTGTCACCGCCTTGCGGCACATGGCGGCCCGATCTTGTCTGCTGCGCCCAGGGCCGCATTAGAGTGAATGGCGTCAAGGGCAGCAGGAGGCGCTAGTCTACTAATAAATAGGTGTCCTGCTACCCCGGCGGTGACCGCGCTTGCGGCCAAGGCTTGGAGTAAGACGGCGCACTGGATATGCTGCTGTCTAGCGAGTCTGCCTTGGCAGACTCTTGCGCCCGTCGTTCGGATTCAGCAAGTAGCAGGGAGGCCGCATCAATGATCGAACGACTCCATGGGGCCGGCTGCCCTGAGACCGCCTACATATGTTCTGCCCGCTGGCAGGCTGCGGCGGCGGTCAGCCGATGCTGAGCACAGAATCAATAGAGCGCCGCTTCATCGTGTTTCCGCCTGTTATCATGACGCTGTTGATCCTCAACGGCGTAGTCTTTTTCCTGTTGCAGCCGGTTTGGGGTGACGGGCTGCTGGCCTACTTCGCTTTGTGGCCTATCGATACGCCCCCTGTCGTGATGACCCCTCAGGGGTTGGTCGAGCTGCCCGGTTTCCAGCTCTGGCAGTTGGGCAGTTATGCGTTCTTGCACGGCAGCATGTTTCACCTTTTCGTCAACATGTTCGCCATGTGGATGTTCGGCGCACCGATAGAGAACGTATGGGGGTCGCGCCGCTTTGCCGTGTATTACGGCGTTTGCGTCATTGGCGCCGCCTTGATCCAGCTGATTGTGGCGACGCTGGCGGCAGAGGCTGGAAACCTCTATCCGACTGTGGGCGCTTCCGGCGGTGTCTTCGGTATTCTCCTGGCTTTCGGCATGCTGTTCCCCAACCAGCGCGTCGTATTGCTCTTTCCGCCGATCCCGATGAAGGCGAAATGGTTCGTGATTCTCTATGGCGCCTTCGAGCTCTGGGCCGGGGCTTTCGGGACCATGGCCGGAGTCGCGCATTTCGCGCATCTGGGCGGCATGCTCTTCGGCTTGATCTTCATCCTGTTGTGGAGGCGTTCGCTGCGCCTCTGACAGGGTGCCGAGAAAGTCCTCCGCACACGTGTTTCGGCTCGTGGCGCACCTTGTGTACGGCGCCGACGCGCGGCCTGAGCAACTCGCGGGTAGTCGCCATGAATTAACCTAAACGTTTGACTGTCCTTGCCCAGTCCCCATAACCCCACCGCGGCTTGCAACTTGCGAATGGCCCCATTTCGGGGGAGTCGATCCGCTCTATCAGAATTTCAACGGAGGTATGGGTATGGCCAATCAGGCGGCAGAAGAGTTGGGCGCGCAGATGGATCGAATGATGCTGCCGATGCAGCGAGTCGGGTTGTTGATGCTCGACAGCTTCGAGCGTCTTGTGCGATTCCAGTTGGGGAGCGCGAAAACGTATACGCAATTTATGTTGCAGCAATGGCGTAATGTGCTCGAAATCCGGGATCAGGAAAGTCTGCGGAAGTTCTTTGACAAGCAAAGCCAGGCCGTGCAGGAGTTGGGCAAGAAGATGGCTGCTGGCGCGGAAGATCTGGCAAGCTTAGGTCAGGAGCTGGCCTCCCAGGCGCAGCGCGCCGCAGAGCAGAACGTGCGGACCATGACGGAGTTCACCCAAGCTCTGGAGCGCACTGCCTCGCAACAGACCGCACAGCGGCAGGGCGGGCGGCGGTTTGCCTGAACGGGCGAGACGGGACTGCAAAAAAATGCCGGCGCGTAAAGCGCCGGCCAATGACAGCAGCCCATAGGACAGTGGTTAGCGACAACGGACTTCCCAGTCCGTGTGGTTAACCCTCCGAGGCCCGGGCGGGTGGGGACCGAGCCTCTAGGCGGTTGCGGCGTCTGGTGATCACGCCGCGCCCATCCATCTTTATGCACGGATAGTGCCAGTTTAGAAAAACGCGGCAATACCAGCTGCTTAGGAGCGCCGATCGGCGCAGCTGTGGCGAAATCACAATATCGCCGTTGGGTTGGTGCGACGGTGCCCGTAGCTAGGGTATGGAAGCGCTTGATCTGGCGGGAAAATATGCTGTCGCTGGGTGGCGACAGGAGGTAGTCCGGGGGCGGCAGGGGAGGAGCTTATCCTGCGGGCTGGCCGAATGGGTTCTCGGTGGACTCGGCGTCGATGGACAGGGAGCATGTCCTATGAAGAAGTACCTTGCTTTCGCGGCAGTGGCGGGTTTCCTTCCGGCGTTAGTCTTGGCGCCAATGCAAGCGGCTCCGGCGCCCAAGGCACCGGCACAAGGCGACCGCGAGGTAATACTGTCCGGGTCAGGAAGCAGCGACGGCGATTTCGACAGCAACACGATTGGCTTGCGTGGCTCCTTCGCCCAGTACTTAACGGACAACACAGCCCTGGGTGTGCGACAGGAGGTAGAGTACAGCGATCGGCCAGAGAGGCCCTCGCGCTGGCGTGGCGTGACGGACGTATTCGCCCAGTGGCATTTCGGCCGCTCTGGCTCGGTGGTGAGGCCTTTTGCCGGTGCCAGCGTCGGCTACTTATACGGCGACGAGATCACTGACTCCTGGGTGGCTGGCCCCGAACTGGGTGCAAAGTGGTACGTACAGGAGCGCACCTTTATCCTGACTCAGCTGGATTATCAGTTCACCTTCCGCGATGCCCAGGAGGCCGACGAGAACTGGGACGATGGCCGATTCCGCTATCAGTTGGGCATCGGTTACAACTTCTAGTTGCTGAGGACAGTGGGGTTGTTCTGCTGCAGTAGCCAGAGGGCAAGGTTCGCGGCCAGGGTCGGCCCCCACAACCCTGTGAGCCAGCCCCTGTTGAACCGGTCACGACGACCGTTAGTAGGGTTGTTGCCTGATGTGCAGTTTATAGAGCAGCGCTGACAAGCCTAGCTCCAGCACGACGAAGGCGGCGACGATCAGCACAATCTCGGCTGCTAGCAATCCCAATGGTCGCATTAGGGCCAAAGCGGGCAGCAACGACTCGGGGATCTGATCCAGACCCGGTGCGAACGCGCTGGGCGGCATACCGAGCCGGCGTTTGCAGTAACTGGAGAGCAAATCGCCGGCCATGGCGGCCATGCCGGTGAGCGCGCCCAGCCAAAAGCCGTAGCCTAGCAGATTGGCCGCCACGGCGGTGACAACGATGGCGGCTGCGACTCCCAGCAGAGTTTTCGACGGGCCGAGCAGGCGCCGGCCGTCGGCCGCATAACGTCCATAGTCGACGGGCGTCAGAAGCCGTTTGCCGAAGATAAGGCGAGCGAGAATGGGGGCGCCGTTGGCGATCAGCAGTAACACCAGTATATCCACCAGAACCATGGGGCTGCCTTCGGTAGCCGTGCCTCCCAGGCAGATTGGGATTGCCAGGGGGTTTAACAGGCTCTGGTGTGTGTATCGCGTTCCTGCCTGGCGGCAAGGCAGAGGCCGGTCGCGATCCCGGTCCTCATGGCGCTACCGGGTGCTCGCTTGCCAACTCGGTATCGGACCTGCGCCGCCGCGCTGCAAAGAGCCGTGCGTCGGCCACCTCGATCAAGGCCGCCGGCTGGTCGGCGTCTAACGGGAATACGGCTGTGCCGGCGGTGGTGAATAGCGACAAGGTTTCACCCGCAACGGTAACGGGCTCGGCA
>CAYWPG010000018.1:0-67053 GCA_964460035.1 uncultured Alkalilimnicola sp. | reverse complement strand
TCCGCTACTGCCTGTTCCGCTACTGCCTGTTCCGCTACTGCCTGTTCCGCTACTGTCGCCTCCTTTATGGCCGTTGTCTGCTTCGCCACATGACGAACCCAGTCTTCCCGTAGCAGCTTAGCTAGATCAGCCGCGAAACCTTGGTGATCGCACAGAGGCGATTGCATGACTGTGTCACGCAGCGTGGTGCGGAAGCGTGCGATCCGCTCGCGGTCCTTGGCCAAGGCGATGGCCTTTGCCACATATTCTTCCGTGCTTGCGGCCACCAGCTCTGCCAAGCCGACGTTATGCAGATGTGTCGCCGCGTGCCGCTCCGAGAAGAATCGCCCGGCCAAGGCGATGACCGGCACTCCCATCCACAGCGCTTCGCAGGTCGTCAGGCCGCCGGTATACGGAAAAGAGTCGAGCGCGATGTCCACCTCGTTATAGGTTTCGAGAAACTCGCGATGCCCAGCGAGGCCCAGAAAAATCAGGCGCTCGCGGCTCACGCCGCAGTTCTCGAAGATCTCGACAATGCGCGCTTGCACGGCAGCCGTAGTCGCCCCAGCCCCTCGTATGAGCAAACGGCTATCCGGAACCTCGCGCAGAATCGCCGCCCACACTTCAAGCAGCTCCGCGCTTAGCTTGCCGAGCTTATTGAAGCTTCCGAACGTGACATACCCATTGCGCATAACCGGCGGCTCGGCCGCCACCGCCAGCTCCTCCATGGGCGGTGTGTAGGTAACGTAACCATGCGGCATGCGCAGCAGGCGCTCACGGTGATCGGAATCGGCTTCGGGTGGCGACTCCACGGTGTCGGTGAGGAAGGCGTCCATGTTGGGTATGCCAGAGGGCCCCATTTGCCCGCCCACCCACTTTATCTGCAAGGGCGCGGCACGCATGGCCGGGATACGGGGACGGCCCTCGTTGGTCACGCCGGACATATCGAAGAGGACGTCTACACCATCTGCCCGAATGGCATCCACGACTTCATCGTCGGACATCTGGGTGATATCCCGCCACAAGTCCGCATGCTGCCGGAAACGCTGCGTATATTCGTCTTCCGAGGTAGTGCCGCTATAAAAACAAAGCCGAAATCCTTGCTGCCGCAAGTGCTCCACCGCGCCCAGCGTCATGAACGCCACGGGATGGCGCTTGAATGCCGCGGACAAGAAGCCCAGCGTGCGGGGCTCGGGACGTACGGAAGGGAACGCTCGTTTGCTCGACTGGACGTTCGCCGCAATATCCTGCTCGACCCGGTCGCGGGCACGCAACAACAGCTGTGGGTCGAGGTTAAAGATATGATGGGCCAGGAAGTGGCCCTCGGCCACCAGCTCGCCCGGTGCGCCGGGATGCGTCAACAGCTCCTCTGCGCGCCGCGCCAGTTCTTCGCTCGTTTTGGTCAGATGGTGCACGGCGATCCAGAGGCTCAAAGCCAATGGCTCCGGATTAGGACAATCCACTGCCGCATCGGCGGCCTTAAGAGCGCTGGACCATTCGCCTTTCTTGTACGCCAGCTTGCCGTAGTTCGCCCAAGCGAGCGAACTCATGGGATCGGCGGTAATCGAGCGTAAATAGTAGCGGAGCGCATCCTCTTCGCGACCCATGGTGGTCAGGCAGTTGCCGATATTCAGCAGGGCCTTGCTGTCTTCCGGCTGGAGCTCCAGCACGCGCTCGAACGCGCTGATGGCCCCTTCGAAGTCACGCAGCTGCTGAAGCAGGTTGCCGTAGTGCAGCCATGCCTGCGCGTGCCTGGGCATGACCCGTACTGCTTGCTCCAGCAACCGCTGCGCCTCAGCCAAGCGCCCCTGCTGGTGGCGAGCCAGGCCCATCAGGTTCAACGCATCGGCATGCTGAGGAGCGACCTTTAACACCTTCTGGTAGATCCGCACAGCCTCGTCCAGCCGATGTTGAGTATGCAAAGCCGCGCCTTTCTCGAGAAGCGACCTAAGCTGAGCGAGTTTCTTCTTCGGAATTGCCACCCTTCTCTCCCGTTCCCGCACCGTATGTGACACGGCCCAGCCAGCGCCCGTCACGCCACAACACGCGCTACCAAGCCCCCCTTGGACTGATAATCCCTGGTCCAAGGGACACGAAAGTCCGGGGGCGCACTGACTTTTCGGGTACGGCAACTGCAAGTTCTGTGCCTCGAACAGGCACCCTCCTATTCCAAGACGCCTCCTTGAGGAGGTAGCGGAAGCAGGGACCGGCTTCTCTTAACCGCCGGCTAACGGGTCCGGTGCAGGTATTACAGATGGAATGGTGTCAATCGATTGGCACTCTTCGCTCGCCCCGCGAGCATTCCACGGAGCAGGGCCTCTTGACGTCAAAATTGTGGCGGCGTCAGACGGCGTTCGGATCAAGACGCACCAGCGCTGTATCATCTGCGATCTCTTTCGGCCCTGTGGGCGGCTACCGCCCTCTCTGTAGAACAGGAGAACCTCATGACCGAATTGGTCCTGACCGAACTCGTCGACGGCATTGCCACCGTCACTCTGAACCGCCCCGAGCTGCGTAACCCGATTTCCGACCTGGACATGGTCGACGCGCTGGAAACGCGTATGAAAGAGCTGGACGCCAACCCCGAGGTGCGAGTCATCATACTCACCGGTGCCGGCTCGGCGTTCTCCTCTGGCGGCAACCTGAAGAACATGCATGCCGGCGGCGGCTTGGTGGACGAATTGCCGGTACGCACGCGCAAGAACTACAAGCAAGGCATACAACGCCTGCCACTGGTGTTCGAACAACTGGAAGTGCCAGTAATCGCAGCTGTCAATGGCCCGGCGATCGGCGCCGGCTGCGATCTGGCTTGCATGTGCGACATACGCATCGCCGGCGAAAGCGCGCGCTTTGCGGAGAGCTTCGTCAAGCTAGGAATCGTTCCCGGCGACGGCGGCGCTTGGTTGTTGCCGCGCATCGTAGGATTCTCCAAGGCTTGCGAAATGTCCTTTACCGGCGACCCGATCGATGCCCAGGAGGCATTGGCCTGCGGCCTGGTCTCGAAAGTGGTCCCCGACGCCGAGTTGCTCGACCACGCGCGCGCCTTGGCACGCCGCATCGCCGCCAACCCACCTCACGCCGTGCGCCTGACCAAGCGCCTGCTGCGCGAAGGACGCCATGTGAAGCTCGATACCCTGCTGGAACTGTCGGCGGCCATGCAAGCCCTGGCCCATGCCACGGCCGACTATGAAGAGGCACGAACGGCTTTTCTGGAGAAGCGCCAGCCGAAGTTCACCGGCAACTGACCACGGTTCCATGGCGTCCGGGGCTCCCACAGGGAATTTCAGCAGGCAGGGGGGCCGGCTTCCGTGGGAGCCCCCTGGGTACGAAGGGCTTTCCAGGGTTAGCAGGGAACGCGGAGATTTGCAGCTCTCACTAAATCGCGCCCTCCTGCGCCAGCTGCGCGATCGTTTGCTCGTCCATTTCCAGCAGTTCGCTCAACACCTCCCGCGTGTGCTGGCCTAGCGTGGGCGGCGCGCTGCGATACTGCACCGGCGTGGCCGAAAGACGAATAGGGCTGGCCACCAGCGGCACCTGCCCGGCGAGCGGATGCGGCAGCTCGATCTTCATGCCGCGAGCGCGCACTTGCGGGTCATCGAACACTTGCGCCACGTTGTTGATCGGGCCGCACGGCACGCCCATGCGCTCCAGCAACTCTATCCACTCGGCGGTGGTGCGCATCACCGTTGCTTGCCGCAAAGCCGGTATCAGCTCGTTACGATGCGCAACGCGCGCCGCGTTGGTTGCGAAACGCGGATCGCGCGCCCACTCCGGCCGTCCGATCGCCTGACAGAGCTTTTCGAACTGGCTGTCGTTGCCCACAGCAAGAATCATATCGCCGTCGGCGGTAGGGAAATCCTGATACGGAACCACGTTAGGATGCGAGTTGCCCAGTCGCTGCGGTACGGTGCCGGTGGTCAGGTAGTTCATGCTCTGATTGGCCAGGCAAGCGACCTGCACATCCAGCAGCGCCAGATCGATGTGCTGCCCGATGCCGCTGACATCGCGATGCGCAAGGGCGGCGAGTATCGCAGTGGAGGCATACAGGCCCGTCATGATGTCGGCCAGGGCAACCCCCACCTTCATAGGCCCGGCGCCGGCATCGCCGTCGCGGTGGCCGGTAACGCTCATCAGGCCGCCCATGCCCTGAATCAGGAAATCGTAGCCGGCGCGCGCAGCATAGGGCCCAGTCTGTCCGAAACCGGTAATGGAGCAGTAGATGAGGCGCGGATTCAGCGCCGCCAGGCTGTCATAGTCCAGCCCATACTTGCGCAGCCCGCCCACCTTGAAATTCTCCAACAGAATGTCCGACTTCGCAGCCAGCTCCCGCACCACACGCTGTCCGGCTGGCTTGGTGATATCCACAGCGACCGACTTCTTGTTGCGGTTCGCGCACAAGTAATACGCGGACTCGGAGGTATCCGCTCCCTTCTCGTCCTTGGCGTACGGCGGCCCCCAGGCGCGGGTATCGTCGCCGCTGCCTGGACGCTCGATCTTGATAACCTCGGCTCCGAGGTCGGCAAGAATCTGCGAGGCCCACGGGCCTGCGAGAACACGCGAAAGATCGAGTACGCGAATATGCGAAAGTGCGCCTGGCATGGTGCTCCCCAACTATGAAAACCTAAGTCGCCCACGACCCGACACAACCACCGCTGCCACCGAGCAGGCGGCGTGTCCACCTGGGCCGCTTACGGCCGATCAGATACCGTCGAAACGCGCGAAATCCTCCAGCGGCGCCCGCTCCGTCTGCAGCGCATTGATAGGATGCGCGGGATCACGGTAGCCGATCGCCATGCCGGTGAACAGCATCAGCTCCGCTGGAGCGTCTAGAAAGCGGCCGATGGTCTCCTGATATGCCGCCCAACATTCCTGAGCGCAGCTATCCACCCCTTCCTCTCTGAGCAGCAGCATTACCGATTGCAGGTACATGCCCAGATCGGACCACTGCGGCAGGCCCATGCGACGGTCCACATAGCAGAACAGCGCCAGCGGCGCGCCGAAGAACTGATAGTTGCGAGCAAACCAGGCCCGGCGTGCCGCCTTATCCTCGCGCGGCACACCAAGTAAGGCGTACATCTGCTCGCCGACCGCGAAGCGCCGGTCGCGGTAGGGCGACACCAGCTGCGGCGGGTAGATGTGATACTCCATGCGCTCGCCGTCGGGGCACTGCGCGACCCGCTCGCGCATGACGGTCTTGAGCTGGGCAAGCCGCTCGCCCCCGACCACGAAAATATGCCAGGGCTGCAAATTCCCCCCCGATGGCGCGCGCGCTGCCTTCGCGAGCACGCGGCGAATCAGGGCTCCATCCACCGGCTTATCCAAAAAAGCGCGTATGGAACGGCGGCTGGCGAGCGCCTCGCTGACGTTCATGGCGATCGGGTCTCTCCTGTACTTACCGCATGGGCTATGACTATGCCACCACGCCTTGGGCTCGTAGCGCCGCCAGCTGGTCCTTGTCGCAACCAAGGCCTTGGAGCACCGCATCGGTGTCGGCCCCGGGCCGCGGGGGCGGATGCGAGACTTCTGCGGGCGTACGACTGAAGCGTGGCGCGGGCGCCGGCTGCAGCATCCCGTCGATCTCGATGAACGATTGGCGAAATCGATTGTGCGGATGGTGCGGCGCTTCGCTCATGGAGAGTACCGGCGCAAAGCATACGTCGGTGCCCTCCAACAGCTCGCACCACTCCTCGCGTGTCTTTTGCTTGAAAACGCTGCCCAGCGCCTCGCGGGCGGCCGGCCAGGTGCGCGGGTCGAGCTGCTCGCCAAACGCCGTAAGATCGACCCCAGTGGCTTCCATCAGCAGCTGGTAGAACTGCGGCTCGATGGAACCGATCGCGATATGCTTGCCGTCGCGTGTCTCGTAGGTATCGTAGAAATGCGCCGCCCCGTCGAGCAGGTTCGCCCCACGCTCATCCTTCCACATGCCTTGCGCCATGAACGAGTACATCATGCTCATGAGCACGGCGGAACCCTCGACCATGGACGCATCGATGATCTGGCCTCGCCCGGAGCGCTGAGCCTCCAATAACGCACACACTACGCCGAAGGCAAGGAACATCCCACCCCCGCCGAAATCCCCCACCAGATTCAGCGGCGGCAACGGCCGTTCGCCGGCGCGCCCTATCGCGTGCAACGCGCCGGAGAGCGCGATGTAGTTGATGTCGTGTCCTGCCGCCTGCGCCAGCGGGCCGGTCTGTCCCCAACCTGTCATCCGGCCGTACACCAGCTTAGGGTTACGCTGCAGGCATTGGTCGGGCCCTATGCCCAGCCGCTCGGCTACGCCGGGTCTAAAGCCCTCTATCAACGCATCGGCGGTTTCGCACAGCGCGAGCAGCAGCTCGACGCCTTCGGGCCGCTTAAGGTCGATAGCGATAGACTTCTTGCCGCGCTCGCTGATTTGCGGAGCGCGCCCACCCTGGGCGACGACCGCAGGCCGCGTGACCGAAATGACCTCGGCCCCCATATCCGCCAGCAGCATTCCGCAGAACGGAGCCGGCCCCAGCCCCTCCAGTTCGACCACCCTATAACCTGCCAGCGGTCCCATAGCGCTCTCCCCCTTGTTCTAGTCTGCGCGAGATGCCGTGAAGCTGAGCCACAAGCTCAGTCCTAGCCTACGCGTCGTTTCCCCTCTGTCCAGCAAAGCCTCTCATATGCCCGAGAGCTGTCCTTGACCGAAGTTGGAGCAAGTACACTCACCGCCATCCGCGTGGGCTGTTAGCATCAACGCCCTGTGGCCATCAGCCGACGCACCCAAACCGGAGACCGCGATGCAGCGTCTACTCTTCGACCTTGTCGATCTCAGGCTCTTCGTTAATATCGCCGAAGCCAACAGCCTCACCCGCGGCGCCGAGCGCTCGTGCATCTCGCTCGCGGCGGCCAGCATGCGGATCAAGAATCTGGAGGACGCGCTGGGTACCAAGCTGTTCTATAGAACCAGCGGCGGCGTCACGCTCACGCCGCCGGGCAAGGCCATGCTGCGCAACGCGCTGGCGATTCTTCAGCAGGTCGAACACCTGCACGGCGATCTGCTCCAGTACTCGGAAGGCATCAAGGGCCGTATACGCATGTTCGCGAACACGACCGCCATGACCGAGTTTCTGCCCTCCGCGCTAGGCGCGTTCCTGGCCGCACGGCCTCAGCTTACCGTCGATCTTGAGGAACGCATGAGCGACGACATCATCCGCGCACTGCAGGATGGCGTCATCGACATAGGAATCGTTGCCGGCACGGTGCGCACCGAGGGCCTGGAAACCTTGCCGTATCAGAAGGACAGACTGGTACTGGCCACCGCCCGCAACCACCCTCTTGCGCAGCGCAAACGCATCGCATTCGAAGAAGTGCTGGACTATGACTTCGTTTCGCTGCATGCCGGCAGCGCGATCTATGCGTTTATGAATCGCATCGTCAGCGACCAGGGCGGCACCATGTCGGTGCGGGTACAGGTATCCAGTTTCGATGCCCTGTGCCGAATGGTCGAGGCCAACGCGGGAATCGGAGTGCTGCAGCGCTCGGCCGCGCTGCGCCACATGCGCACGGCAGCGATCCATGTCGTGGAGCTGAGCAACCCCTGGGCCGAGCGCGAATTGAAGATTTGCGTACGCGAGCTGAAAACGCTGCCGGCATTCGCTCGCGAACTGGTGGACTACCTGGTGGCCACGGTCCCCGCGGAAGAAGCATCCGGCACCTGAGCCGAGCGCAACCGGCCACCAGCCCCGAACCAAATTCGAAAGGCGCAGCCAAACCGCCCCTTCCTCTTGCTCGGCGCGGCGGCCGGCAACGAGCGCCTACTCGGTGGTAACCATGAACGAGCCGCGGCCGACAGCCACCTGGCGCCCCTGGGCATCGAGGACTTCGCCGTGTCCTACCGCGATGGTGCGCCCCATTTTGATCATCTCCGCCTTCGCGACCAGCTGCCCCAGACCGCTGGGCCGCAAGAAGCTGACGTTCAGATCGGTGGTCAACGCCTTGACGTCGCGGCCGTAACCGGCACGCACCGCGGCGCCCAGCACGGTGTCTATAAGCACGCAGTGGATACCGCCGTGCACCACACGGTAAGCCTGCAGGAGGTTATCGGTGACGACCATTGAGATCACCGCTATCCCTTCGGGGCGAACCTCCTCGACTTGCATGCCCAAGTGCTGGCGAAACGGGCTGTTGAGGTTCCAGGCAATCTCGTCTTCCAATGTCCAGACCGTAGCGGTCGCCGCCATGACTACACAGTCTCCCAACCGAATACATTGGCTCCTCCGGAGCCGGTAACCGCCATCGCTTTGCCTTCCAGCATTTTCCGCGCGTTCACTCTTCCAATCTCGCAGCTCTCAGCCGATCAGCGCGCTCAAGTTCGCGGCATCGCGCAATGACCAGATACGCTCGATCAAACGATCCATTTCCGCCTCGCTGGCAGCGCCGCTGAAGGCCGCCAGGCGTCTTGCCTTGGCTTCCAGCTCGGGCCGCGTCAAGGTGTTGCCCGGATCGCCCTTGGGCTCATCCACCCGGCCATGAAGCACACGCCCGTCCACCGTTTCCACGGTCACCTTGCCTATCCAGCGCTTGGGGTAGGCGGCATCGACCTCGGGGTCCAGTTCCATGCTCACCCGGTCGCGAAAGTCGGCCACCTTCAGGTAGTCGCGCTCGAACTCCTGTATGCCGGCATAGCGGTGCAGTGCTATGAGGCCCAGTGTGGTACCCATGGAAAACTTGGCCTGGTGAACGCTCTGCGGCACGATCACCGGCCCCAGAACATCGATGGCGCCCTGGTGCACATGCGCGACCACGCGGGCGATATCGTCGGGCGCCAGATCGTGCGCTTCGATCACCTGCAGCAGCGCATCGGCAGCCGGATGCGTGTGGCGGCAGGAAGCGTGGTACTTGAACGAGGTCTCCGCCAACGCCCAGCGGCTACCTAACCCGTCCACCAGCTTGCTTGGATCGGCATCGGTGGACATGCCCGCCGCCATTCCCTGTTCTCCTTCCAAGATACGGCGGGCGCCGGTAAAGCCGGCTTGCGCCAGATAGGCCGCCAGCAAGCCGTCCGCGGCCGCCTTGGCCGTGTGCAATTGTTTGGAGTCGGCGGCATCGCGCAGGAACTCCCACAACCCGGCGGCCTGCGTACCGGCGCTGCCCAGCGCATGCAGCATCTGCTCGCCATTCAAGCCCAGCAGTCTGCCCGCAGCGGCCGCCGCGGCCAGCGTGCCGGCGGTGCCGGTGGTGTGAAAGATCCGATAATGCGAGCGCGCGAGAAACTCGCCAATGCGGATCCCCACCTCGTATCCGGCCGTGACCGCGGTCAGGAACTCCTTGCCGCTGCAGCCTTTTTCCTGGGCTACTGCCAGCGCCGCGGGAAACACCACCGTTGCGGGGTGAAACACCGAACCGTTGTGCACATCGTCCTGCTCCACCACGTGCGAGGATGCGCCATTGACCAGCGCTGCGAACAGCGCCGAAGTGCGTCGACGCGAGACCAGCACTTCGCTGGCCCCAGTCGCCGGCCCCATCGCGGCCGCGAAGCGCGCTATCGTTTCGACCGGGCGCGCACCCTTGCCTGCCAGAGCCGACCCCACCCAGTCGAGGAACAGATCCTCGGCACGGTCGACGACGCTGGCTGGAATCGAGTCGAAGCGCAGCTCGGCGGCGAACTGCGCCAAGGCGGCGCTGCCGCTCATAGTCTCTTTGCTGGTCGCCATTGCTGCCTCCTCAGATGACCTTGGCCTCGCGCAGCCGCGCGATCTCCCCGGCCGCATAGCCCAGCTCGGCGAGCACGCGATCGGTGTGCTCGCCCAGGGCGGGGATCGGATCCATGCGCGGCGAGAACTCCGCCGGGACGCCCGGCGGCAACAGCGCCGGCAACTGTCCGGCCGGACTTCCGACCTCGGTCCAGCGCTGCCGCGCCTTGAGCTGAGGGTGCGCCCAGACCCCATGCATATCGTTCATCCGGGCATTGGCGATCTGCGCGCGATCCAGGCGCTCGAGAACCTGCGCCGTGGTCAGCGGCGCGAATGCCTGGACGATGATTGCGTGTAGTTCCTGGCGGGAGGCGACACGAGCGGGGTTGGAAGCGAAGCGCGCATCGCCCGCCAGCTCCGGCTGCTCCAGAACCTGCTCACAGAACGCGCGCCACTCGCGTTCGTTCTGCACACCGAAGATCACGGTACCGCCGTCGCCAACCGGAAACGGCCCGTAGGGGTAGATGGTGGCATGCGCAGCGCCGGCCCGCGGCGGCGGCGAAGCACCATCGAAGGCGTAGTAGAGCGGATAGCCCATCCACTCCACCGCTGCCTCCAGCATGGAGACATCGATCCGGCAACCGCGACCGGTGCGCTGACGCTGCAGGAGCGCGGCCAGAATATTGCTGTAGGCATACATGCCGGCGGCGATGTCGGCCAGAGAGCAACCGGCCTTGGCCGGCTCGTCCGCGCTGCCGGTAACCGACAGAAATCCGGATTCGCTCTGCACCAGCAGGTCGTACGCCTTCTTGTCGCGATAAGGGCCGTCGCTGCCGTAGCCGGAAATATCGCAAACGATCAGTTGCGGGTATCGCTCGTGCAATGTCTCGAACGACATCCCCAGCCGCGCGGCCGCTCCCGGGGCGAGGTTCTGCACCAAAACGTCCGCCTTGGCCACCAGACGGTGCAAGATCTCCATGCCCTCGGGATGCTTGAGGTCCAGGGTCACGCTTTCCTTGGAGCGGTTGGTCCAAACGAAATGCGAGGACAGGCCGCGCACGCGGGTATCGTAGGCGCGCGCGAAATCCCCGACCTGCGGCCGTTCAATCTTGATCACCCGCGCCCCCAGATCGGCCAGCTGCCGGGTGCAGAAAGGCGCTGCAACTGCGTGCTCCAGGGTAACGACGGTAATGCCTTCCAGCGGTCGCATAAGCGCTCCTTAGAACGAACGCGGCAGACCGAGCACGTGCTCGGCGACGTAGGAGAGAATCAGGTTGGTGGAGATCGGCGCCACTTGATAGAGACGCGTTTCCCGGAACTTGCGCTCCACGTCGTATTCCGCCGCGAAGCCGAAACCGCCGTGATACTGCAAGCACACATTGGCGGCCTCCCAGGAAGCGTCGGCGGCAAGCAGCTTGGCCATGTTGGCCTCCGCGCCGCACGGCTGGTTCGCATCGAACAGCTCGCAGGCGCGAAAGCGCATCAGGTTCGCCGCCTCGATATTGATGTAGCTGCGGGCTATGGGAAACTGCACGCCCTGATTCTGTGCGATGGGACGATCGAACACCACGCGGTTCTTGGTGTACTCCACGACCTTGTCGATGAACCAGTAGCCGTCGCCTATGCACTCGGCGGCAATCAGCGTGCGTTCGGCATTTAGTCCGTCGAGGATGTACTTGAAGCCTTTGCCCTCTTCGCCGATCAAGTTCTCCTCGGGGATCTCCAGATTGTCGAAAAAAAGCTCGCTGGTCTCGTGATTGACCATGTTGCGGATAGGCCGCGCGGTAAGCCCGTTGCCCAGCGCTTCGCGCAGGTCGACCAGGAAAATCGACAAGCCCTCGGACTTGCGCTTGACCTCGCTGAGCGGCGTGGTGCGCGCCAGCAGGATCATGAGATCCGAGTGGTGGACCCGGGAGATCCACACCTTCTGGCCGTTGACCACGTAGCGATCGCCCTTCTTGACCGCAACGGTCTTGAGCTTGGTGGTATCGGTGCCGGTGGTCGGCTCGGTGACGGCCATGGACTGCAGCCGCAGCTCGCCGCTAGCGATGCGCGGCAGGTACTCCCGCTTCTGGCGCTCGGAGCCGTGCCGCAGCAAGGTGCCCATGTTGTACATCTGGCCGTGGCAGTGGCCGGCGTTGCCGCCGCAACGGTTGATTTCCTCCATCACCACCGAGGCTTCCGCCAGCCCCAGACCAGCGCCACCGTACTCCTGCGGGATCATGGTTGCCAGCCAACCGGCCTCGGTCAGCGCATCGATGAACTCCTGAGGGTAGCCGCGCTCTTCGTCGATACGACGAAAGTACTCGGCCGGGAAGCGGCTGCAGAGGTCGCGAAGCGCTTCGCGCAACTCCTGGTATTGGTCGGGTTTGTTGTACATACAATTTAACCTTCTCAACGAACTCTGGCGGCTTGGCTTAAGCCGCGGGCCGCTAGGCGCTTAGCTCGGCGGTGAGCTCCATGGTCTGCGCGCCGTCCCGGTCGCGCGTCCACAGCTGCGCACTCTGGCCGTCTGCGGCGAGCTTGCCTTCTAGGAAGAACGGGGCGCCGTCGTACAGCGGGCGTATCGCACGAAACGCCAGCGAGCGGACGCGCACACCCGGCCGCTCGCGCTGTAGCGCCTCGAGCAGCAATGTGGCCGTGAGCGGGCCATGGACAACCAGCCCGGGATAACCTTCCACCTCGGTGGCATAGGGCCGATCGTAGTGAATACGGTGGCTGTTGAAGGTTAGCGCCGAATAGCGGAACAGTAGCACCGGGCTGGGATCGACCTCATGCGACCAGGCGCTGTCCGCTGGCGCGGGCTGCGGCTGCGCGGCGGGCGCGTTCGGCCCCGCGGCCTCGCGATAGGCCAGATCCTGTTCTTCCACCAGCGCCGGCCCTTCGCTGCCGAACACCTCGTGGCGTACGCTCACCAGCACGAAGCGCCCGCTGCGACCTTGCTTACTGGTCACCCGCTCGATGGTGGACACGCGCTTGATCTGCTCACCGACCCGCAAGGGCTGCAGGAAGCGCACGCGGCTGCCCGCCCACATCCGGCGCGGCAGCTCCACCGGCGGCAAGAAACCGCCACGGCGCGGATGGCCATCAGAGCCAAGCTCGGCCGTTGGTACGGTAGGAGGGAAGAATGCCCAGTGCCAAAGCGGCGGCAGCTCGGCCCCAACGGCTGCGTCGAACGACCGATCCAGCGTGGCGGCAAGGGCTGCAACCGCCGTCGGCGTTACCACATCGCTGGTCGCTTCGCTCTTTCCGATCCAAGCCTGGTAATTCGCATCCGTCACCGCTGCTACTCCTCTGACGTGAGCCACGCCTATGGTGCCGGGCACACACCTGGGGAGACAATCGCTGATTCGCGAAGAGGGGCTTCACCTTAGCTGAAGTAAGCATGCCCATCGGGGGGACAACGGGGAGGATCTGTTCTCGTTTTCCCGCCCGCGCGTGCAGGCGCCGCAGGACCACGCTACGCCGTCCACGCCCCTACGATCGGGCTGCACACCTGAGCGCAATAGCGATTCAGGTGACGTAAAGGTCCACGTACTCGTGCACCGGCATGGCTTCCAGCGTCGCCTGGTCGAGCGACGCGGCAAGAATCGCCCGCTGCTGCTTCTCCGCGAAACGGCGTGACAGATGGGTCTTGAACTTCTCCAGCAGTAAGGGGATTCCCTCGGCGCGGCGCCGGCGGTGGCCGATGGGATACTCGACCGCTACTTCCGGCATCGCCGTGCCGTCGTTGAGCTCGACGGTAAGGGCGTTGGCGATGGAGCGCTTGTCCGGATCGTGATAGTCCTTGGTGAACTGGGGATCCTCTACGCAAACGATCTTCTCGCGCAAGGCATCGATACGCGGATCGCGGGCAACCTCGTCCTCGTAATCGGCGGCGGTAAGGCGACCGAAGATCAGCGGCACTGCGACCATGTACTGCACGCAGTGATCGCGATCGGCAGGATTGCTCAGCGGCCCTTGCTTGTCGATGATGCGGATGCACGCTTCATGAGTGCGAATGGTGACCTTGCGAATATCGGCCCATGACTTCCCCAGCTGGCCGAGCTGGCGATGCAGCGCCATCGCGGCCTCCACGGCGGTCTGCGCGTGGAATTCGGCAGGGAAGCTGACTTTGAAGAGCACGTTCTCCATTACGTACGTACCGTACGGGCGCTGGAACTCGAACTCCTTGCCTTTGAACAGCACGTCGTAAAACCCCCAGGTCTTGGCGGTCAGCACCGTGGGGTAGCCCATCTCGCCGGTCCTGGCGATCAGCGCCAGCTGCACAGCGCGCGCAGTGGCATCGCCCGCCGCCCAGGACTTGCGGCTGCCGGTGTTGGGCGCATGACGATAGGTGCGCAACGCCTGACCGTCCACCCAGGCCTGCGATACCGCATCGATGATCTCCTCGCGGCCCAGGCCCAGCAGGTGGGCCACCACTGCCGTGGAAGCCACTTTGACCAGCACTACATGATCCAGGCCCACGCGGTTGAAGGAGTTTTCCAGCGCAATGCAGCCCTGGATCTCGTGCGCTTTGATCATGGCGAGCAGCACTTCGCGCATAAGCAGCGGCTGCTTGCCCGCTGCCACCGCATTGCGCGACAGCCAGTCGGCCGTGGCCAGAATGCCGCCCAGATTGTCGGACGGATGGCCCCACTCGGCGGCCAGCCAGGTATCGTTGAAATCCAGCCAGCGGATCATGGCGCCTATGTTGAAAGCCGCTCGTATCGGATCGAGCTGGTATGGCGTGCCTGGCACACGGGCGCCGTTGGGCACAATGGTGCCCGGCACCACAGAGCCCAGCAGTTTAGTGCAGGCCGGGTATCCCAGCGCCTCGAGCCCGCAGCCCAGCGTGTCCAACAGGCAGTAGCGGGCGGTCTCCAGCGCCAGTTCGCTTTCGACGCGGTAGCTAGTTACGTAGTCGGCGATATCGACCAGGACTTGGTCGGGCTTGGGACGGACATCGGTACCGGCAGTGACGGTCATGATCTTGCTTCCCTGCAAGCTAAGTACCCCATGGTGCCGAGCTTACGGCCTCGGCATCGCGCCAGCCGAGTTGTCGAGGAGGTGCCGATTGCTCGGCCTCTCCCCGACAAGCGTATCCTGCGGCCGGGCTCGCAGCGGCCGCAAGCGGTCCCTTAGGGGCGTTCGGCGAGCGGCACGAACTTCAAGTTCTCCGGCCCTACGTAGTTGGCGCTGTGGCGGATGATCTTGTTGTCGATGCGCTGCTCGTTCACATGAGCCGACCAGCCGCTGGTACGCGCGATCACGAAAATCGGCGTGAACATCGCGGTGGGGATGCCCATGGCGTAATAGGAAACAGCGGAGAACCAGTCCAGGTTCGGGAACATCTTCTTCGCATCCCACATCACCGTCTCGAGCCGCTCGGCGATATCGAACATCTTCATATCGCCGTTCTCCTTCGAGAGCCTGCGGGCCACTTCCTTGATTACCTTATTGCGCGGATCGCCCGTGGTATAGACCGGATGCCCGAAACCGATGATGACTTCCTTGTTCGCCACCCGGCGGCGGATATCCTCCTCGGCCTCGTCCGGAGTCTCATAGCGCTGCTGGATCTCGAACGCCACCTCGTTGGCACCGCCGTGTTTCGGGCCGCGCAGCGCGCCGATGGCCCCGGTGATGGCCGAGTACATGTCCGACCCAGTACCGGCAATGACGCGCGCGGTGAAGGTCGAGGCGTTGAACTCGTGCTCGGCGTACAGGATGAGCGAGGTGTGCATCGCCCGCACCCACGACTCGCGCGGCTTCTCGCCATGCAGCAGGTGCAGAAAATGACCGCCTATGGAGTCGTCATCGGTCTCGACGTCGATGCGGCGGCCGTTGTGGCTGAAGTGATACCAGTACAGCAGCATAGAGCCCAACGAAGCCATCAGCCGATCGGCAATGGTGCGGGCATCGGCATGGTTATGGTCGTCTTTCTCGGGCAGCGCGCAGCCTAGCAAGGACACCCCGGTGCGCATCACGTCCATCGGGTGCGTGGCGGCCGGCAACTGCTCCAGCCCGGCCTTCACCATGGCGGGCAACCCCCGCATGCTCTTGAGCTTGCTCTTGTACGCGCGGAGTTCGGCAACGTTGGGCAGTTTGCCGTGCACCAGCAGATAAGCGATCTCTTCGAACTCGCACGTCTCGGCGACGTCGAGAATGTCGTAACCGCGGTAGTGCAGATCGTTGCCGCTACGACCGACGGTACACAGGGCGGTATTACCTGCGGGAACGCCGGATAGCGCAACCGACTTCTTCGGTTTTGCGGTAACGGTTGCTTCGCTCATCACGATCTCTCCTTGCTGAACAGTTCGTCGAGCTTCTCCTCGAACGAATGGTAGTTGAGGAACTCATACAGCTCGGCCCGCGTCTGCATCAGCGGTACCACGCTCTGCTGAGTCCCCTCGGAGCGGATGGTCCGATAGACCTCCAGGGCCGCCTTGTTCATCGCGCGGAAGGCTGACAGCGGATAAAGCACCAAGCGCACCCCCGCCCCGCCCAGTTCCTCTCGGGTAAAAAGGGGCGTGGCGCCGAACTCGGTAATGTTGGCGAGCACCGGCACCTTCACCGCCTCGGCGAAAGCGCGGTACATGTCGAGTTCGGTCATCGCTTCGGGGAAGATCATGTCCGCGCCGGCCTCCACGTAAGCGCAGGCGCGATCGATCGCGGCCTGCAAGCCTTCCACCGCCAGGGCATCGGTGCGCGCCATGATCACGAAATCGGGGTCGGTGCGAGCATCGACCGCGGCCTTGATGCGATCGACCATTTCCTCCTTGGAGACAATGGCCTTTCCGGGCCTGTGCCCGCACCGCTTAGCCTGCACCTGATCCTCAATATGGCAGGCCGCCGCGCCGTCCTTGATCAACGACTTAATGGTGCGAGCGATGTTGAACGCACTGCCGAAACCGGTATCGGCGTCGACCAGCAGCGGCGTATCCACCACATCGGTAATGCGCCGCACATCGGTGAGCACATCGGCCAAGGTGCTGATGCCCAGATCCGGCAGCCCTAAGGAGCCGGCCGCCACCCCGCCCCCGGACAGATAGATGGCCTTGTAGCCCACCTGGGTCGCCATCAAGGCATGGTACGCATTGATGGTGCCGATTACCTGCAGCGGCCGTTCGGCCTCGACGGCGGCACGGAAACGTTGCCCCGCCGACAATGTTCTGTCTGCCATAGTGCCGGTTACCTCCCTAAGCCGCCGCGACTTCCCGGTGGGTGCTCGCGGCGCGGTTGTTCCACGCAACGGGAGCAAGGCTCGTGCCAATCTCGGGCCGACTCGCCTGCAACGACCACATCTGCCAGTGACTCAAGGAGATAAGACCGCCTCCCTTGCTCGCCACGACGGCATCGCGGGCGCTTCCAGCGTTTCATGCTGAAACACAGCGTTTCATCATGAAACATAAACTGAGACAATCAGCGCAACTTCCTGGGAGAACCGCTATGCCTGCCACCGCTCGCAACGCCGACCGTAAACCCATCATATGGGCAGTTGGCATGAGTCGGCTAAAAGAAGTCTTGCGCGATATCGCTCCGAGCTATGCAGGCCGTGCCGACATCCACATCATTGACCGCGGCTTTGACGAGGCACTGGAAGAGATCAGGCAGCGCCAACGCATCAGCGAGGTCGATGTGCTGGTCGCGGCCGGCTCCAACGGCGAGTTCCTGCGCAGACAGCTCAGTTTGCCGGTTACTCTGGTCAAGCCTACCGGCTTTGATCTGCTCAAGGCCCTGGCCACCGCGCGTCAGATCTCTGACCGCCTCGCCGTCATCACCTATCGCACCATCCCTCATGAACTCGAACAGTTCAGGCTACGATTCGGGTTGCCGATCGAACAACGCGCCTACCATTCGGCGGACGATGCCCAGACCTGCGTGGAAGAGCTGGCCGGCGCCGGTATCGAGGTCGTGATCGGTCCCGGTCTGGTGACGGATCTCGCCGAGAAAGCCGGTCTTGCCGGAGTGTTCCTCTATTCCCACGGTTCGGTGGCCGAGGCCCTGGATACGGCCATAGAGATCGCGCGCGTAGGCCGCATCGAGATAGCGCGACGGGAATACTTGGATACCATCCTCAAGCAGCTCAACGAAGGCGTTGTAGCGGTAGATATGGAAGAGCGCGTGCAGTCGTTCAACCCGGCGATGGAGCGTTTGCTCGGGATCCCTGCCGAGCAAGCGCTGGGACGGCGACTGAGCGAGTTCGCCCCGGAGCTTGGCCTGCGGCGCACGCTGGAACGCGGGGCGATCGAGCTGGAGGGCATCGTCCGCATAGGCACCCGTACCGTGGTCACCAATCGCATGCCCATACGCGAGCAAGGCGTACAAACGGGCGCGGTAATGACGCTGCAGGACTCGACCGCCATTCAACGCGTGGACCGCAGCCTGCGCTCCACCGACAAGCCCCGACAGTTCTCGGCCAAGTACGAGCTGGAGCAGATCATCGGCGACTCCCCCGCTATCCGCCAGGCGAAGGATCTGGCAGCCCGCTATGCCCGCACCGATGCCACTGTCCTGATCGTAGGGGAAAGCGGCACCGGAAAAGAGCTGCTCGCCCAGGGCATACACAACGCCAGCGGGCGCCGAGCCCACCCGTTCGTGGCGGTCAACTGCGGGGCGTTCCCCGAGGCGCTGCTAGAGAGCGAGCTGTTCGGATACGAGGATGGCGCATTCACCGGGTCGCGTCGCGGCGGCAAGCCAGGCCTGTTCGAAACCGCCCACACCGGCACGATCTTCCTCGATGAGATAGGCGAAATGCCCATTGCACTGCAAACGCGGCTGCTGCGCGTACTGCAGGAGCAGGAGGTCCTGCGCTTGGGCGCCACGGAGCCGACGCCGGTGGACGTAAGAGTCATCGCCGCCACTCACCGTGACCTGCCGACGGCGGTCGCACAGGGCCACTTCCGGCAAGACCTGTATTACCGGCTCAACATCCTGCGCCTGGACGTGCCGCCTTTACGCGCCCGCATGGACGATCTGCCCGTCATCGCCGCACACGCCCTGGACAAGGCGCTGCGCCGGGCCGGCTCCAGCCGACCCGCTGGTCCCATCCTGAGCAGGCTCATGCCCTATTTCCAGGCTTACTCCTGGCCGGGGAACGTGCGCGAACTGGAGAACCTGCTCGAGCGAATCGCGGTGTACTGCAGTGGCATGGACGACACGGTAGAGCTGGACCAGCCCCTGCTGCGAAACTTGCTGCCGGAGCTGTTCGCGCCAACCCTCGCTGCCGCCGGTCCGGACCCAGCAGCCAGCGAGCCGGCTGACGACGAAATCGCGCGTATCGAACGGGTTCTCAGAGAGTGCAACGGCAACCGCAGCGAAGCGGCCCGGCGGCTAGGGATCAGCCGCAGCACGCTGTGGCGCAAGCTGACGCGGCAACGCCCTTGAATAGCCGCGCGATGCACCAAGATGCCTGAGGGGGCCAGACGGCGGTGCGCGCGGGATGCGCTAACCAGGAGAACCCGACACCGAGGATCAAGCTCGGGGCACTGCTCCTACCCGCCACCGTCCTAGTTCCGCCACTGCGGGCGGATCGGTTGCGGCTCGCAGCCGTGCAACGCTAGACAGGAGATCGCTTATGCAAACGCTGCGTATTCCCGCCGCCGGCGTAGAACTCGAAGGGGACCTGGCGCTTGCTCCGGGCGCGGACGGCCTGGTCATCTTCGCCCATGGCAGCGGCAGCAGCCGGTTCAGCACCCGCAACCGTTTCGTGGCCGATGTGTTCGAGCGGGCAGGACTCGCGACCTTGCTATTCGATCTGCTGACCGCTGAAGAAGAGGCGGTGGACCAGCGCACGGCCGGACTGCGATTCGACATCGGATTGCTCGGGGAGCGTTTGACTGCGACTGTCGACTGGCTCGCGCAACGCCCCTCCACTGCCGAACTGGCGTTCGGGCTGTTCGGGGCGAGCACAGGTGCCGCCGCTGCCCTGATCGCGGCAGCCAACCGACCCGATAAGATCCGCGCCGTCGTCTCGCGTGGCGGCCGGCCGGACTTGGCGGGAGAGCGGCTGGCAGAAGTGCGGGCACCTACGCTGCTCATCGTCGGCGGCCTGGACGAGGTCGTCATAGACCTCAATATCCAGGCCGCCCAGCAACTACGCGCGCCTCATCAGCTATCCGTCATTCACGGCGCTACCCATTTGTTCCCCGAGCCGGGCAAGCTGGACGAGGTCGCCGCGCTCAGCCGGGAGTGGTTCCTGCGCTATCTGACGGCGACCTGATTCGAGACCTAGCCTCAGCTTTCGCTGTTGTTGCCCCTTCCGCTGAGCACCGGCCGCGCACGCGGCAGCTCCGCAAACTTGCCCGGACGACGCTCAGCGTTCGCACGCATAGCTTCCCGAATTTCCTCTCGCTGCAGCATGCTCGCATTCCAGATGCGCACATAGTCCAGCGCATCGTCGGTGGAATGATCGCGGGCATAGTTGGCCATGCGCTTGCAGCCATAGATGGCGAGCGGCGGCTTGCTGGCGATCTCGCGTGCGATGCCCATGACCTCGCGCAGCATGGTCTCCTGATCGGGGAACACTCGATTCACCAGCCCCACCGCCTGCGCCTCGGCGGCCGGCATGCGCCGTCCGGTATAAGCCAGCTCGCGCGCCACTCCTTCCGGGATGAGCTTGAAAATCCGCGGGAAAGTGCCAACGTCGGCCGTCATGCCGACATTGATCTCGAAAATCGTGATGAATGCGTCGGCCGTAGCGTAGCGCATATCGCAGGCAGTGATCAGATCCACCCCGCCGCCTATGCACCCGCCCTGTATGGCCACCAGCACCGGGATGCGGCAACGCTCCAAGCAGGTAAAGGTTTCCTGCATCAGCGCCACATTCTCATAAAAGCGCAACCCGGCGACCCGTGCCGCCAACTGGGCATCCTCATCGTCGCCAAGAGCGCCGTCGTCCGCCAACACGCTGACATCCAAGCCCGAGCTGAAATGCGGTCCGGTCGAGGAGATGACGATCACACGGGCACGAGCGTTGTCGTCTATATCCCGGACGATCCGCGGAAGTTCCTCCCAGAACGCCCGGATCATGCTGTTGCGTTTTTCAGGACGGTTGAGAACGATGTGCGCGATGTTGTCCTCGATGCTGACGTCGAAACACTGGTAGCTCATAACTCCTCCCGGTTGACCGGCGCCCCGTTGCGCCAAAAACGTCCCCCCCGATAATGCACTATTTCCCGCCACATCGAAAAAGCCTGTAGCGGCTACGGCCAAGCCCGGAGGAAGATCCCGTCCCTGCGGGGACACCAGGCAGCGGATCAAGGCGCTGCGGGAGCGCCCACTTGGGCGCGAGGACCATTTCCAGCTGCAGTAGAGGAGCAAAGAGCCGCGGCGAGGGGGCCGCGCCTTAGGTGCAAACCTACTAAATGGCCTAACTCGGGCCAAATAGTCCAACTCCGAATCGCGGTACCCATATCGACATCAGGCAGGGAAGCACCGCGTTAATGACGGGACTTTCAGGATGGCGCGCCTTAAGCGTGGGTGACCGCGCTTAATTTTCAGAAGGGGGAGCGCGTCATCAAGCGCTCGCCGAGACGGAGTGCGCGAAGCGAGGCAGATCCGTGACGGCACCTGCCCCGCTCCGGAAGCGTCATTTACCGTTGTCCGTGGTTGCTTTAGATGAATCCGCGTCGCCGTTTGCTGCAGCTTCCGCGGCCGCAGCGTCCTTGCTGACCTGGCGCAAAATGAACACCACCATGTAGGCGCCCATGACAATCATGACGCCTATCACGAATATACTCAGCCAGAAGTCGGGTCTACCGCTAGTCATCATTGCTAGTTCTTGCACGGACTTTCCCCCTGGTTGCCGTATGCCAGATCGCGGTGCGATAAAGCACAACTCGCACACTTGATCTATGTCAAGACTACTCCCAAAGTTCTTGATTCACAAATGCAATGAGACAGCCGGTTGCTGGTCGTCTCCCGCCTACTCGGGCAAAGCGCCATATCCCGGTGCTAGTCCAGCCACGGCAATACGAAGACACGAAAAAGAGAGCCTCGCTAAGCTCGCCAGCCAGTAGGTGCAGGGCGGTATTTAGGGGGAACGGATGGGGGCATGCGGCCATGCCCGGTGGGCGCATCAGCTGCCGCATAGCGGTATGCTTCGTAAGCGCGGGGCAAGGTAAAAAACTGGCGGTCAACCCATAGATGGGAAGGCGCTACAGACCGAACTCCGGGGCTGCAAGAGAAAAGACCTCGTCCCAATCCGGCAAACGAATATCAAATGCCTGCTCCAGCTTGCCGTTATCCAGTACCGAGTACGGGCTGCGTTTGGCGGGTGTAGGATAAGCTTGGCTGGGAATCGGTTGGAGCTCCGCCAGGGGTGCAACACCGCGCGCCTGCAAACGGTCGTGGATCGCCGCGGCAAATGCGAACCATGTTGTCTGCCCGCCGCAAGTCAGATGGTAAACACCCTTGCGCGATCCAAGTTGCTGCGGGTCAGGGCACCGCGCTAATACCGTTGCCACCGCCTCGGCAATTGCGCGCGCCCAGGTCGGGGTGCCGATCTGGTCATCCACAACCGTCAACGTGCTTCTCTCACGCAACAAACGCATCATCGTTCGCACGAAATTCGCGCCGTGTGCGCCATATACCCAAGCGGTGCGAAAAACCAGCCAAGCATCGGCGGCATCTGCCACCGCTTGTTCTCCGGCGAGCTTGCTCGCACCGTACCAGTTCAAGGGAGCAGTGAGATCTTCCTCACGATAAGGCGTATTCTTCCTGCCATCGAATACATAGTCGGTGGAGAAATGAACGATCCCTGCCCCGACCTCCCGAGCCGCCTCGGCCAGCACTCCCGGTGCCAGTGCATTCACCGCATAACACAGGTCGCGCTCCGACTCTGCCCGGTCCACCGCGGTGTAAGCCGCGGGGTTGACGATCCAGCGCGGCTTGAGCTGTCGGATCAGCGGAATCAAAGTCTCCGGCCGTGCCAAATCGAAATGCTCACGCCCTGGCGCGACCACTTTCGCCAGCGGCATGAGGCAGCGCCGCAGCTCCCAGCCCACCTGGCCGCTCGCCCCCGTAAGCAGTACGACAGGACGCGAACTCATGGGTACACCTCGGCGTCGCGGAACAGGCTGCCCGCCGCATCCTTGGCCGACAGCAGCGGCTCGCCCTCGTACTGCCAGTCTATTGCCAGGTCGGGATCGTTCCACCGTATACAGCGCTCGTGCTCCGGCGCATAGAAATCCGTGGTCTTGTAAAGGAACTCGGCCGACTCCGACAGCACTACGAAACCATGCGCGAAACCGGCGGGGATCCAGAGCTGGCGGCGGTTCTCGCTGGAGAGACGGACCGCCACCCAGCGGCCGAACGACGGCGAGCTGCGGCGAATATCTACCGCCACATCCAGCACCTCGCCGGCCACGACCCGCACCAGCTTCCCCTGCGGCTGGCGTATCTGATAATGCAGCCCCCGCAACACACCGCGCTGCGACTTGCTGTGATTGTCCTGCACGAAGCTGACCGTAGGATCTACCGCAGCAAATGCTCGCGCGTTAAAGCTCTCGAAGAAAAAACCGCGATGATCACCGAACACTTTGGGCTCGAGGATCTTCACATCGGGTATTGTGGTCTCGATGATCTGCACGGGTATATCCTTTCCTGAGCGGACCTGTCATCCAAGGCACGACAGAGGGGGGGCAGCCAGTGGCCACCGGCGCCGTCCATGACAGCGTCACGCTATGCGCATCGCCCTCAGAAGACTTCTTCGCGAATGATTCGGAGCAGATACTGCCCATAGCCGTTCTTCGCCAACGGATCGGCCAAGGCTTCCACATCGGCGTCCGTTATCCAGCCACGGCGCCACGCAATCTCCTCCGGGCAAGCGATCTTCAAGCCTTGTCGCTTTTCGATGGTCTGGATGAACAGACTGGCCTCGATCAACGATTCGTGAGTTCCCGTATCCAGCCATGCGTGCCCGCGCCCCATCGTTATCACACGCAGCTCGCCGCGCTGCAGGTAGACATTGTTGACATCGGTGATCTCGAGCTCGCCTCTGGCGGACGGGCGGATAGAGCGCGCGATGTCGACAACCTGGTTATCGTAGAAATAAAGGCCGGTAACTGCGTAACGCGATTTCGGCCGCGCGGGCTTCTCCTCAATGCTGATCGCGCGGCCCTTGTCGTCGAATTCCACCACGCCATAGCGTTGCGGATCTTGCACCGGATAGGCGAATACGGTCGCGCCGTGCTGTGCGAGGCTTGCCTCCTGCAGGTCGTCCTGTAAGTCGTGGCCGTAGAAAATGTTATCCCCCAGCACAAGACAGCAGGTGGAGTTGCCGATGAAGTCGGCACCGATGAGGAAGGCCTGGGCAAGGCCTTCAGGCGCAGGCTGTACGGCGTACTGCAGATTCACGCCCCAGCGCGCACCATCCCCCAGCAGCTGCTCGAAGCGTGGCAGATCCTGCGGCGTGGATATAATCAGGATGTCCCGTATCCCTGCCAGCATAAGCACGCTGAGCGGGTAGTAGATCATGGGCTTGTCGTAGACCGGCAGCAGCTGCTTGGACACCGCATGCGTAATGGGATAAAGCCGGGTGCCGGACCCGCCAGCGAGAATGATGCCCTTACGCGCCATATCGCCCCCTCACCATTCAGCGTTGTTCATAGTTGCGGCCAATCCACTCGCGGTACTCTCCGCTTTGCACCTGCGCCACCCAGTCCTGATTGTCCAGATACCAGGCAACCGTTTTGCGCAGGCCGGTCTCGAACGTCTCTGCCGGACGCCAGCCGAGTTCTCGCTCGATCTTGCGTGCGTCGATGGCATAACGGCGGTCGTGCCCCGGACGGTCGCGTACGAACTCGATCAGTCTCTCGTATGGACCGGCAGGGTCGGGTCGCAACTCATCGAGCAGCGCGCAAATGGCCTTGACGATAGCGATGTTGGGCTGTTCGTTCCAGCCGCCGATGTTATAGGTTTCACCCGGACGCCCATCGGCGAGAACCCGGCGGATAGCGGTGCAGTGATCTGTCACGTACAACCAGTCGCGAATGTTCATACCGTCGCCGTAGATCGGTAACGCTTTCCCGGCCAAGGCGTTCGCGATTACGAGCGGGATCAGCTTCTCGGGGAACTGAAACGGTCCGTAGTTGTTGGAGCAGTTCGTGGTAAGCACTGGCAACCCGTAGGTATGGTGCCATGCCCGAACCAGATGATCGGACGCTGCCTTGCTAGCCGAGTAAGGGCTATTGGGCTCATACGCCTTGGTCTCGGTGAATGCGGGATCGTCCAGCTCCAAGGAGCCGTAGACCTCGTCGGTGGACACGTGAAGGAAGCGGAAACCGGCCCGAGCGTCTTCATCCAGACTCTGCCAATATTTGCGCGCCGCTTCGAGCAGCGTGAAGGTTCCCTCGATATTGGTACGTATGAACGCTTCGGGTCCGTGAATCGACCGGTCGACATGGCTCTCCGCGGCGAAATGCACAATCGCGCGGGGACGATACTCCGACAAAAGACGGCTAACCAGGTCCGCGTCGCAGATATCTCCCCTCACGAACACGTGCCGCGGATCGCCGGCGATGGAAGCCAGGTTCGCCAGGTTCCCCGCATAGGTCAGAGCATCCAGGTTAACCAGCGGCTCTCCTGTCTCCCGGAGCCAGTCGAGCACGAAATTAGCGCCTATGAAACCGGCACCCCCAGTAACAAGTATCATTCTCGGCCTATTATTTATTAGCGGTTATAGTTTGCCATGCCGATTGCTGTGCTGGCTGCAGATTGTAAGAAATCTTAGCGGCCGATGACACGCCTCTCCCATGGGTTGATGGCAGCTATCGATAGCACCTACATGGGTTACCGGCCTGCAGCCTAATTGGTCGCTAGTCGTAACTCAATAGCCTACCCTAACCATAAGGCAGTTATATCAGCAAACTCTTAAGTACATATCTCTAAATGTTTGCATTGCCTTGCCCAAGCATCTCCGCCTACTCTCGCCGCTTTCTGGAACCGTCAAGAGCATGCATTGGGCTGGCCTGTGACGCGTAAGAAAAATGTCAGGATGCGATTGCCTAAAACTATGTGTAAGATCAAAAAAGATAACCTGACAATAACATGTGTACAGCCAGACGATGCCCTTAGTTAACGATTTCCCTCCCAAGGTAGCCGAGGACCGCGAGCGTTTCTTGGATATCATTCAAGGTTCGTTGCGGGTACGTCGGCATTTCGATCTCTATTGTTGGCTGCAGGGGGATCTGCAACGGTTTCTCCCTCACGAGATCATGTTGGCTGCGTGGGGCGACCTAAAACTGGGCCTGCTCTACGTAGACGTGATCTCGCCGATCCCGCATATGCGCACCGGGCCGGTCATCGACCGCGACATCACCCCGTTCGTACGCGACCTGTTCGGACGCTGGCAGGCCAATGGCGGCACTCCGCTGGCGGTAGCTGCGCCCGATGGGTTCAAGGTTGCCGAGGACGCCGAAGACTGCTCGATCAGCGATACGTTCCGCCGGATGCGCTCGGCTATCGCCCATGGGATACGCGACGAGCGTGGGCAGCACTATTGCCTCTACACCGTGTTCAGCACCCTAACCGAAATCGCGCCTGCAACCAAGAAGTACATGGAGGTGCTGCTGCCCCACATCGACACGGCCTTGCGCCAGGTCACCCACCTGCCGGAACAGCGCCAGAACACGTCACGTACGGACGAGCCGGTCGAAGACTTCGGTCTGAGCGACCGGGAGATAGAGATCATGGAGTGGGTGCGCACAGGCAAGACGAACGAGGAGATAGGCGTAATTCTGTCGATCAGCGCGTTTACCGTGAAGAATCACCTGCAGCGTATTTTCAGAAAGCTGGACGTCAGCAATCGGGCGCAGGCGGTCGCGAAGTTCTCCAAGTTCGCCAAACCGCCTACCACGAGCTGAGGTAACGGCGAGTATCGTTACGGAAGACAGCCATGCCGCGCTCGGGCATCGGGTTGTTCGTGCCAGTGGGTGCGAGGGTCCGAGCCACCCAGCCAGTCATGGCGAACACTTCCTTCGACGTTGGCAATCTGCCCGAACCCGATGAGCGACAGCAGCCCGGAGTCCGATGGATCATAACCCCCTGCGTGCGGGAACGGATTGGCCCTACGCAGTGCTTACAGCCTGTCCGTACTCTGCTCTATCGCTCAGGACCTCCTCGATCAGCTCGTCATCTATCCATTCGCGCTCGGCAGAGAACCCGTAAACCAACGCGGTATCACATAATATGTTAATGCTTCGGGGGACCCCATTCGTCGCTTCGGCAATCCGCTGACAAGCCTTTAAGGTAAACAACGGCTTCTCTCTACCGGCAACCTTAAGACGGTGGCGAATGTATCGCTCCACCTCCACCGTCCCGAGCGGGGGAATAAAAAACTGCACCGACACGCGTTGCGCGAACTGCACGAGTTCCGGCCGACGCAACAACTCATTGAGTTGGGGCTGCCCTACAAGCAGAATCTGAAGCAGCTGGTCCTTATCCGCGTTGATGTTCGATAGCATGCGCAACGACTCGAGCGCGCTGGGGCTCAAATTCTGCGCCTCATCGACAATCAACAAAACCCGGCGCCTGGCTGCGTACTCAGCGATGAGAAATCGCTGAAACGCATCGTACATGGCCACCTGCGACAGCCCATCGTACGGCTGTCCGAACGCCAACATGATCCACTCCAGGAGGTTGGCGATATCCTGGTGGGTGTTGTAGACCATCCCAACGGTGACATCCTCGCCGAGCTGGTTGAGCAAGTGACGAATCAACGTCGTCTTGCCGCAACCAATCTCACCGGTAATCACTGAGAACGCCGCGCGATTCTGAATACCGTATTCGAGCATCGCGTACGCGAGCGTATGGCGCTGCCCAAAGAACAGAAAATCCGGATCGGGCTGAATAGAGAACGGCTTTTCCTTCAGCCCGTAAAACTCTTCGTACATAACATTCCATCATCCTGCTGGCGCAGGCGTCGCTTCCAACTCCTGCAACGCCTGACGTACCTGCTCCGCATGCGGGAAAGCCTGGTTTTCGGCCAGCTCCAAAGCCTTGGACAATTCCCGCCGCGCAGCCTCCTTGTTTGCCTGCGCAAGATAACTCATTCCCAGGTGGTAGCGAAAGATCGCCATTCCCGGCATTTCCTGTGCCGCCGATTGCAAGGCAGCGACGGCTCTATCGTAGTTGCCAAGCCGGTAGTTGACCCACCCCCAGGTATCTCTGAAATGCGGCACCGGGCTGCGTTCGAAGCGTTGCGCCAACGCGTAAGCCCGCTCGTAACTCGCACGATCCGTGCGGTGCTGCGCCAGCAGCGCGGCCAGGTTGTTTGCCGCGACGTCCACGTTCGGATGGCGCTGGAGAATTTCCTCGTAGATCGAAATCGCCTCATCGATCCGACCAGTCAATTCCTTGACGGAAGCGTGCATCAGGTGCAGGTTCAGCGCCTCTGGCAGTGCTTTGCGCCCCTGGCTCAGCACTTCGTCCGCCTCGTCTATCCGCTGCGCCCGTGCATAGGCTCCTGCCAGGCTCGAGTAGCCGGCGGGATCCGCCGGGCTGACTTCCGTCACCCTCGCAAAGGTGGCGATCGCCCCCTCGAAGTCGCCGTTCAGCTGCTGCAACTGTCCCTTAAGCAGTAAAGCAACCGTATTGTCCGGACTGGCACGAAGCACCGACTCGATAAAGCGCTCCGCCTCGGCCGCCTGCCCGGCAGCCACGTAAGTACGCACCAGCGAAACCATAGGCTGCGCCGCGTGCGGCGTGGCTTCATGCGCGCGGCGGAAGGCCGCGATACCCGCCTCCCAGTCACGGCGCCCGGCGCTGACGGCGCCAAGAATCTGTTCGGCCAGAGAGTCCTGATCCCCGCGCTGGCGAATCTCGTCGGCAAGCTGCTGCGCACCGGCCCAGTTGCCTTGACTGAGCCGAATCTGGGCCAGCATGCGCAGCGCCGCCACATCCCCGGGCGCCGCGCGGAGCACGTCCTCCAGCACACGCTCGGCGCGGCTCAAATTGCCTCGCCGCTGCAGGAAATCGGCATAGGGAAGGCCGAAACGGGGCGCGAATCGGCCGGCCTGAAATGCTCGCAGATACTGCCCTTCGGCCAGCTCCGGCGAGCCGGCTAGCTCGTGCGCTCTACCGAGCAGCATCAACGCCCGAGCCGACTCCGGCGCATCGCGCAAAATCGTACGCAGATCGCCAATTGCCTGATCGAGCTGACGGTCGTCCACAGCCATGCTGGCGCGCAGGTACAGCCCTTGCTCGTGCTGCGGATCCACAGCGAGGATCTCGCGTACCAGCCTCTCCCCGCCTTCACGATCGCCCTCGCCCAGCAACTCCGCCGCGAGGATTCCCTTCGCTCTCAAGCCATCGTCACTGTCGCCCGCCAGCCCGATGATCTCACGCAGCACTGCGCGCGACCTCTCGCGGTCGCCAAGCTCGCCGAGGAAGCTCGAGAGCGCGAATCGCAATTCGTAGTTATCCGGCTCGGCACTGATGAATGCCTCCAGCTCCTTCAGGGCCTGTTCCGCGCCCCGTTGGACGTTGGCAAAACGCACGACGTCGAGTTTGGCCGTAAGATTAGACGGTTCGCGCTCGACGATTCCACGCAGTTCGACTTCCGCCTCGTCCACACGGCCGGCATTCAAGTAAAAGCGAGCCAGCGAGGCGCGCAGCCCGGTCACATCTGGGTGCGCAGCAATAGCCTCTCTATAAGCTTGCTCGACTCCCTCAGGGTCAGGCACTTTCTCCAAGGCCTGAATCTTGAGCAATCGCACGGCCAGATTGTGCGGATTCTGCGCAAGGGCCTGATCAAGAAACGCTATGGCGCTCTTCGGCTCCTCCTGCGCGAGTCGCTCGGAGGCCAGGACCACCAAGGCTTCGACATTGTCTGGCTGAACCTTCAGAGCTGCCTGTGCATGTTCTACGGCTCCGGCATGATCCTCCAGGTGTAGCAGCACTGCTGCCCGCAACGCCAGCACCGCCGGCAACTCCGGCGCCAGTTCCATTGCCGCATCGCTCATATCCAAAGCGTTTTGCAACTGCCCGGCCGCCAGCAGCAATTGTCCAAGCTTTACACGCGCATCCAGATGCGTCGGCTCCTGCTCTATAACGCGGTTGAGCAGGCTGTACATGCGCTCCCAATCGCCCTGCTGTTCGGCGATCAGCGCCAGTCCGTAAAGAGGCCCGCTCATGTCGCTGACGAGCTGCAGCGCATTCTGGAACTCCAGTCGCGCGCGCGTCAGATCCCCCTGCTCGAGCAGCGCCTTGCCGTTCTCGTAGAAGCGCTGCGCCTGATCGGCAGGCGAGGTACATGCAGCCAGCGCAAGCGCGGTAGCGGCGACAGCCGAAAGACCGAGCTTGCCGAACGAGCGACGCTTTGATCCGGAACGAAGTTGGCTTGTCATTGTATTCTCACCAGGTTGCAGTCCTTTGTCGGCTGCCGAGTGGCAGCCTCTCATCCAGCCCATGACGGTTCATGCCGTCTCGATTCAGTCCGGCACATAGGCCGGCAGCACAGCGGTAATAGAGGCAGCGAAGTCTCCGAGCCGTCGTTCGACCTCGGCGATATCGTCATCCGGCGCCAACTCCGCCACTAGGCGAATCAGCGCGCCATCGGTGCGGCGCTCCAGCGCAGAGGTGCGAATCAGATCCAGGCGCGCGAGCATTTCCTGGCGGTAGGTGCGCGGCCCTTGCTTGAGCCAGTAATAAGCCAGCACCCGTCGATCGCCTTTGGAGGTAATCAGGCGATTGGCCTCGAACACGTTGCCGCTGGCATCGCGGATATTCACCGGCCGATGGCTGACGATCTCCCAGCCATCGCCCGGGATGCATACCCGGGGCGAGTGCGGGATCTTTCCATGCCGCTGGGTGTGGTAATAGGAAACATAAAGGTTCAGGCCGCTCAGCCCGGGAGCGGAGTAATCCGCATAGAAGTAGTCGCTTGCGCCGGCAACGGCCTCCACAATCGGCGGCAGCCGA
Source organism: uncultured Alkalilimnicola sp. (assembly GCA_964460035.1). Taxonomy (GTDB): domain Bacteria; phylum Pseudomonadota; class Gammaproteobacteria; order Nitrococcales; family AK92; genus CAYWPG01. The sequence continues at coordinate 36,511 of CAYWPG010000018.1, read as the reverse complement.
TACTCGCGCGCACTCCATTCGCCAATCTGGAGAGGGAACTCGGCAAGCGGATGGCGCTCGGGGAGCTGCTCGGGCCGCCCGATCAGCATGGGCGCAAGCAACGCTGCAACCACGATCAGCGCCGCAACGGCAAACAGCGAACGTCCGCCCGACGCCGCTGCTTGCATCGGTTCAGCCGAGGCCTGCCTCTCGTTGCGGGGCGCAGCCAACGACAAAGCATCCATCAGCCGGTATTCGCTGCGCTGCAGCTTGAGCAATAAGGCTGCGATCATCAGCAAGATCAGCAGCGCGGTAACGAAGACGACCCAGCCTTCGAAGAAATGCAGAAAGCCTTCGGTATGCGCGGTACCCCAATGCGCTACCAGGATGCCCGTGACACCGATCCGAAAGCTGTTGAGCAGGATGGTGATAGGAATGGTGGCCAGAAACAGCGTCCAGCGTGCCCACAACGGGCCCCGGAACAGATAACCGCCTATGGCGCCCAGGCTCATCAGCGGGTAGAGATAACGCAGGCCTGCACAGGCTTCGGCCACTAACAGCTGGGTAGTCCCCATGTCGATGACGTTACCCTGCAGGTGAACGACACCGCCGAACAGACGGATGAACCACACCCCCAGCTGCGACGACAGCAACTGCAACTTGGCCGTGAGCGCGACTTCGACGCCATTGGGCAGCGGGATGACCATAAACGCGATCAACAGCGGCACCAGCAGCGCTCGCACCAACGCCCAGCCACCGAAGGCGAACACGCCGGCAACGGCGAACAGCCAGGCGCCGTACATCAGGAGCTGATTGATACCGGCCAGCGCCCCGATCGCAAACACCAGCAGCGGCACCGCCGCAACCGGCACTACCGTCCACAGTCGACCAGGCTCATGGACCGGCAGCTGTCCGCGCCAGCGATATACCAGATACCCCAGCACCAGCAGTACCAGAGGCCCATGCCCGTACTCTTCGCTACGTATCCAGAAGGCGATTAGATCCGACTGATACAACAGCCAAAGCACGCCCGCGGCGACCAGAAGCGACGCGGTCAACCGCCTGAGCCCGAAACGCTTTGCCGCCCCCCAAAGCCTCTCCATGGATCTGCCCCTACGCTTCTTCGTGAATGAATGCGCGAATCTCCTGCAGCAGCGCAGCAAGACGCGGATTGGTGGTACTTTCCTGTGCCGGCGTCAACACAGGCACGGGCGCATCCAAAGCCGCAGCCAGCTCCTCGGCATTGGAAACCACGGTGACGTTTTCGAAGCTCGCGAATCGCTTCGCCGTGGCAAGCTGATGATCGTTTCGATGTTCCCCTTGCGCAGCAAGTCGCGGCATGACGATCAAAGGCTTTCCCCAGTCCAAGCTCTTGAGAATCGTGCCCATGCCCGCGTGCGACACCACGCGCTCGGCTGCAACGAACAACTCCTCCCACTGGGATTGCGGCGTATACTCGACGAACCGGCAATGCAGCGGGCGATACGCCCCCGCCCCGATCTGTATGAACACCTCGGTAGACGGGTTGGCGGCAGCCCATTCATCCATGGCCGAGACCAGGCGATCGAATCCCAGCTGGGTGCCGACCGTTACGAAAATCATATGACGGCTCCCCGATACCGTGGCCCATCGGGTTTTTCCAGCTCGGGCCATTGCGTGAGCCATAGATCCGCGAAAGGCCGAACCTTGCTACCCGAAACGGACAACCGTTCCGCATTGGCCAAACTATCGACCCAGACGGTCTTTGCCCCCAGCAATTTACCGAACATCAGCGCGAAGAAACCCGGCGCGGCCCCGGTCGAAAGCACTACGTGCGGTCTGACCCTGAGCACGACCCACAACATGCTCCAGGCCAAACGCACAAGCGCGATCTTTTCGGTAAGATTCGCATCCGGCACTACCCACAGCCGTGCCGGCGCGACCTCACCCTCTACATCCTTGGTCGTGGTGGCGTAATGCATTTCCATCCCGGCCAGCGCCGGCGCCAGCCGGCGCAGCTGCACCCAATGTCCGCCATGGGATGCGACCAGCAAGGCTTTACGCTTGGAGTTATTCATCGTACGAAAGCCCGACGGCGTTCCTTACCTGGAAGACTCATCCTTTTCCCACTGGTATTCATCAAGGCTCTTTAGCAGCCGCTTGGCCTTTATTCTCGTCAATATCGCCACATACAAGTAAATCGCCGCCGCCGGCCAATTCAAAGGTTTTTTTAGTATTTCCACAAAACCGCCAGCATAGGCCTTCTTCTCGTTCTTCAGCAAGAGAGGGAAGCACTGAGCCAGCTGAATTTGCCCCAGTCGGCTGCGAGTCTTGATCTTGAGAAGCCATCGTAGAGTTGCTGGCGCCTTTACGACCGCCTGTGCCCCCGGCACATTGGCCCGTTCGTTTTCTGCGAATAACGCGCGCACGTATCCATCGTCAGCGATAAGGTCGGGGAAACGGCTGAATCGCCGCCGCCCCTGCTCGGACAGAACGTAGACACCGGCACCCATCATCCCGCTACGGCAATACGGCAAGGACAGCCAAATTCGGTAATACGCACGCACCGCCCAGCTCGAGCCGCTAAAGTCCATACAGGGCTCAGGGGCCGCCGCCAGCAGCGCCTGCGGTCCGACAGCGGCTTTCAGCTTCTCCACCGCCCCAGCGCGCAGCTCCACATCGGCATCGATGTAGAACCGCGGAAAAGCGCGCGCCAAAGAATCCCCTAAGTTGAGCGCGTGCACTTTGGAAGCGATGGGCGAATCCACCACCTTGACTCGGGGACCGAACGAGCGTGCCACCGCGCTGGTGTTATCGCTGCAGCCGTTGCAGACCACAATCAGCTCGTCGTCCTCTGCCAGCTGAGGAAGGAGCGCCTGTATGGTCTTGCCGATTACCGAGCCTTCGTTATGCGCGGGGAGAATCAACGAGGCCATAGACGTGTCCTTATGTCCCGTAGCCGGCTGCCGGGGCGCCGGCCGAGCGCTCGTCTTTGAAGCGGGCGATCACGGCTTCATAAAGCGCCGCTATCCGCTCGCGTTTGCGCGACCAAGGAAAGTACGTCGCAGCGCGCTCGTAGGCGCCACGCGCCAGACGAGCGCGAAGCTCCTCGTTCTCGACCAGCTCGTCGATCGCTGCGGCTAGCCCTTTGGCATACTGCATCTCCGATTGCGGGGAAACTATCCGTCCACAGGACTCGTTCACGAGAAAACCCGGCCCGCCAGCTGCACACACGATGCAGGGCAAACCGCTGCTCATCGCCTCCAGCACCACTGCTCCAACCGGCTCTCGAAAGCTTGGAAAGACGAATGCATCGCCTTGCGCATACAGCTCCATCACCTCGCGCCTGGGCTTCCAGCCCAGGAAGTTGACGTTACGCGATACGCCGAGCTCAGCCGCTTCGCGTTTGCAGGGCTCTAGGTCCGGGCCATCGCCAACCACGATCAGCCTGAGCCGGCTACGGTTGCGCGCCGTCGCCACCGCGCGAATCGCATCGCGTGCGCCCTTCCAACGCACCAAGCGCCCGACATAGAGCAGGACGAACTCCCCCTCGGACTGCCTTGCCCGCGGCTCGCGCAGCCACTGCTCATCCGTTCCGTGAGGCGGTTCTACCAGCAATTCGTGAGCACAAAGATCGGAGAGGAAAGCGGAAACGTAGGGCGCAGAAATCAGCACTTGCTGCGTCTGTCTATAGCTCCCCCTGAGCACCGGATCGAAGCGCCGGCGCAGCGTGTCGCTCACGCGGAACAAGGCATAAGGGTCCGAGCCGGCAGTTGCCTGGCGCAGTCCGGCGGGGGCCTGCAGTCCGCCCGCCACCGGCCCGCGCACCAAAGGAACCCCCAAGCCCGCTGCCGGCGAGGGATAGCGCCAGCCGAAGGGCGAGAGATGATGGATCACATCGAACTCTTCTTGCCGCAGCAATTCGGTCAGGTAACGCCGTGCCTTAACGTAGTAGGGAACGAAACCCGGCTTGGCCACAGCCTGCAGCCGATGCAAAAACCGCGGCAAGCGGATATCGCGCCACTCGATAGTGCGCAGCGATGGGAACTGTTGTTGCACACAGCCCCAGCGGTCGGGCTTGCTAACGCTGAAGAGCGTAACCTCATGGTCCTTGGCAAGCTCCGACACCCAACGGAACGTAGTCTGGGGCTCGCTTACATCCTCGCCGTCGCACGCCCAGGTAAGCGCCAATACCTTCATCGTCTTGCTCCCGTGCATACGGGCCAGAGGCTGCCGAACTCGCGACAGACGTCGCGGAAATGTTTCGCTCTTGCCTTGGCGCTGGCATCGACCAAAGAGCGCGCCGTCCAGAACACGGCGCGGGCGGAATTGAAAAAAGCAAGTATGAAGAACGTGACCATCGCGCTGAGACGGCCGCCGTGTTTACGGTGCAGGCGCAGCTTGGATTCGGTGAGCAGCAAATCCCGCTTGTGATTGAGCTTGCGCGCACTCCCGCCCCCATGGTGAATGATCTCGCCCACCGGAGCGAAACGGACTGCCCAACCCGCTTGCTGTATACGCCGGCACCAGTCGGTTTCTTCGCCGAAGAAGAAGAAATCCTCGTCCAGAGGGCCCACCTCGTCGATTACCTCGCGCCGAACGAGCAGGTAACATCCGCTGATCACATCCACGTCCCGTTCGGTATCGCGCTGCCAGTCGGACATCTGATAGGCGCGGAACAAAGGCGGCCAGGGCAGGCGATTGAGCCCCAAGGCCATGATCAGCAGGTGCAGGTTGCTCGGAAAAGCATAGCAGGTCGGCTGCATCGTGCCGTCCGTGTTCAAGACGCGACAGCCGAAGGCGCCAACGCGCCGATTCCTTTCCTCACGCATATAAGCAACCGACGCCTGCAAAACGTCCCCCAGGATCAGGGTATCCGAGTTAAGCAACAACACCAGCGGCGCCGTCGCCACTCTGAAACCTTGGTTGTTGGCTTTGGCGAAGCCTACGTTTTCCTTGTTGCGGATCAGGATGATTCCCTCTCCCAAGGCTTCGATCGCATCGGCCGATCCATCGCGCGAGTCGTTATCGACAACAATCAACTCGATCTTCAGCGAGCCCCGGTTCGCCAGAACCGATTTGAGGCAATCCACTGTCATATCGACCGTGTTGTAAGAAACGACGATTATGGAAAGATCCATTCGTTGCACCTGATTACCCGTTGCTCCCGGAGCAAGCAGCACGGCCGGGCCGCCAACAGCACAAAGAAGGCACAGCACAAAGCCATTGCCGGATTGTGCTGTGTTCGCATGCAGCCTGTATGCCCCCCCTTAAGGGAAGTACTGAGCGAATCAGTGCTTCCCGACTCCTGTCTTATCCATTAGCGCCAAAGGCACCTCGCGAACGGTGCGCCCAAACCGCAAACGGCTAACAGGCCTAATGCTTCGCCATACTTCGCCGACATTAATCTGGAGCTTGCAAAAAAGCATGCCCTACGGCGTAGCGTTCTTCCGTTACCGCTCTCTATCACCAGAGACACTGACGGAAACCGCTAGTGTGACCTAGATCTCAAATTATTTCTAAATTAAGGCCCTAGGGCTACCATTTTTTTTGCTGGCGTTGCATTTTCATAATGCTGACGCGATGTCCCATGTGCGCGCCAGCCACATTTTCTGGGGTGAGAGGTGGGGGAAATGGACTGGAATGGAACCACTCGCGGCCTTTTGTATTCGCTCCTCTGCGCGCTGTTAACGGCGTGCGCAGCGGATACAGCGCCTTCTTCGCCGCCTTCTTCTAAGCCTTCGACACCGCCGTCACCATCCAGGCCTCCGGCGCCCGGCTTCTCGGCTCCGTCGTTCACGCCCCCGGCATTTAGCCTTCCGCCGAAGGCCGGCACGACGAAGGATTACCTGCGCAGCTTCTATGTAGACTACGAGGCGGGCGACGACTCCAACCCCGGCACTACGCCTCAGGCCCCTTTCAAGCACTCGCCCGGAGACCCGCAAGCGCAAGGCATAGCCCGAAGCATAGCGCTGGAACCGGGCGATCGCGTCGTATTCAAAGGCGGGGTCGAATATCGCGGTACGGTGGTCATCGCCAAGAGCGGTACCGAAGAGCACCCCATTATTCTGGATGGGAATTGGGACGGCACTTTCGGCAGCGGCCCGGCAATCGTGACTGGCACAGAGCTGCTAAACGGGATCACCGCATGCGGCGAAGCGAATGAACACGCCATTTTCTGCGCCCCGCTCCCACCGCCGCCTGAAAAGATCGACACCCCGGTCGTCCACCTTTTTCAGGATGGATCGCGGCTCACCCCTGCCCAGCATCCGACTCCGTCTGACTTCTACCGAGTCGACAATCTCACGGAGTTTCGAGAAGTTCCAGTCGTAAAGGATCAGGACAAGATCGTCGATCTTCGCGTCGGCACCGCATCCGTCGCTCCGAAGGGCTGTACGGCAGACAAGCTGGGCTACATAGAGGATCCGGATTTCTTCGGCGAGCTGGCAGGCAATTGGGACTCAAGCGAAATCATAATCTGGCATGTTCCCAACACCACCACACTGACCAGCATTTGTGCCTACGACGCTGCCAGTGGCAGAATCTACTTCCCGGCCGTGAATTTCTACAGCGACAGGCCGACCAAGTACGCCATCCTCAACCACCCGGCCGCGCTGGATACGGCAGGTGAGTATCTGATAGACAAGGCGAACAACCAGGTTCGCTTCATTCCCCTGCAAAAGGACGACTCCCCCAACGTCACCATTGCGACCCGCGAGATCGGTATTCGCGTAGAAGCCAATTACGTCACAGTACGCGGCTTCCGTGTCGAAGGGCACGTAGGCCAGCCTGGAGCGACTCACAGCGGCGCGGGCATCCGGGCACGTCGTGCCTCGACTTCAGACCAGGACGCCTGGTACCGCGGCATACGAATCTATGACAACGAGCTTCGGCACAACTCGGCCCAAGCCAACAACGGCGCCATCTACCTGACCAATGTTCGGGACACTCTGGTCTATCGCAACCACGTACACCACAATCAGCCTAACCGCGGGATTTTCGTGAGCAACGCCCGAGACATTGTCGTTGTGGGTAACACAGTTCACCGTAGCGGCGGTACGGGCATTGCCTTTTTCCGTGTGACCGACGGCCTGATCGCCGGTAACCGGATTACCGGGGTCGATGCGGTTCACGCCAACGGCATCACGCTCTACCTGCAAAGCAAGCGCAACTACGTCTGCGACAACGACGTGAGCGGCGGCAACGTCGCCATGACCACCAAGAGCGCGGAAGATATCGTCATTGCATTCAACCGCTTGCACACTGCCGTCGATGCTTGGACCTACGCCGACTGGCAGGACAATTCCGCGCCATCCAAAGGCCTCATGCTGCTTAACAACTTGATCCTCAGCGACCTAAGCAAGGCCGTCTACATACCTGAGAGCTCCCATCAAGGCTTGGCCGTAGTGAACAACATACTCGATGGCTTATCGGCGGTGAGCGAGTCGTCGATCAGGAAGAATCGAGTCACGATCTCGCACAACGTGTATACCAAGCTGGTATGGAACCAGAAGGATAAATACGGCTGGAGCTTGGGCCTGGGGGAACACGTCGTCGAGGGGCAAGAGGCCGTACTGCAGGCTGGCGCCGACGGGCGTTATCAACCCACGGCGCTAGGCCGGCAATTGCTCAACCACGGAGAGAAAATCAGCCTGTCGAGCCAGTGCTACAAGGGGAACATTTCCTTTATCGGTCCATTCGCACCATAGTCGGCCCGAGTTCAACCCGACTCGCGTCTGCCGGTGGCAATCCCCGCAGGCGGTATTGCAGTAGCCGCCCGCCGGGGACGCTTGCCATTGAGCAGGAAGCTGACGCCCGGGCTGCGTCCAACCACAAACTTATGCAGCAATAGCGTCGCCCCAGCAGCGAACAGGACAATCGCCAGAAACCGCCACAACACGAGTTCATCCGGCATCACGAACAGGTTCGCGGCGATCGCGATAAACAGATAGTGCAACAAATACACGGTATACGCCGACTCGGCCCCGAAGCGTATCCAGGCACTCTCCCCCGCAAAGAACCGTCGGGCAAAAAGCCACAGCAACTTTGTCGTACCCAATGCAACCAGAGTCTCCAGCGCGAGCCTGACTACGCCATCGATGCGTCCCGGCAGCGACTCCAGCGCCAGCATCCGGTAACTCAGATAGAGCGCAAGGGGGATTAGGAAAGACAGATATTCCCGGGTTTCCAGCCAATTCCGAATCGCCTTGGCGTGAAAGACCGTCAATCCCAGGACATAGTAAGGAAAGTAGGTAAACGTGGCACGGACGATAAAGCTGAAAGGACCCTCGCCAAGCACCGGTTTGATCGTAAGGTCATGCAACACGCGGCACCCAACGACGGCAAACGCCAAGGCGGCGAACAGCAGCAACGGCCCGAACACCGCCAGTCCGCGCTCCAGGTAGCCCACTCCTCGCTTGACAAGGTTTATCACTAGTGGTGCTGTCAGCGCATAGGCAATCAAGCAGAACAAGAACCACAAGTGCAGGTGCCAGATGAAGAAAGCCTGCTCAGAGCCACTCGCTACCAGTCGGTAATACTCTTGCACCGGCAGCAAGCCGTGCCTGAAACCGTGGATCAGGTAGTTCGTGATTGCCGAAGTAGTTGCAAGCACCACCACCAGCGGCACTCCCAATGCCAGCAACCGGTTCTCCCAGAAAGCGCTCCGGGGCATGCGGCTCAACTGCAGTGCACCAAAGAACCCGCTCAGCAGGAAAAACGCTTCCATCCTGAACAGGCCCGAACTGACGATGATCGTGCGCAGGAGCCAGTGTTCCGAGATCGTCGCCGAATGAACTAAGACCCCATACATGATCAAGAATGCTCGCAAAGCATCCAGATCGTGAAAACGTTGATGCCGGCTCCCGCCATTCTCCATCGCAGTTCCCTCTTGCCTTGGCATCTCGTGGCCTCAGCACAAATTGTTGAGCGACAACATTATCAGCCAGGTCAGACCCGACCGCCCCAGCGATCCGTCAGGATACGTGCAGTATTGAGCGCCACCCGTGTCAGCTGCGCCCACCACTTTCCCAAGCCGATCCATCCATAGAGCCGAAGTCGTAGTCGGTCTCGGCTTTCAGGGCCGCCGCCGGCTGGCGGTTCACGCCAAGAAACCAGCTCCCCATTCCAAGGAAGAAAGCAAAGTAAACGAACAGGTTGTTCCAATAATGAACGGTGCAGGCAGCGACCATCATGCCGACCAGCGAGATGGACCAGCCAAGGCGCAGTCGTCCCAACCTGGGTGGCAGCTTGCCCCAGCCCTTGGACAACATGACCAGATAGGCCAGCGCGATGGTTAGGAATCCCGGTATGCCGAAAGTCACTGCTTGAACCAGCCAGAAATTATCCATGCTGGCACTGTGCATCCAGGTTGGCCTGGTCCACTCGTAGAAACCGATGCCGTACAACGGATTGCGCCAGACGTCTTGAATCCCGTACTGAAAAATTATGACGCGGTTATAAGCGGTATGGGCACTAAAGGTAAGATAATGCAGAAAGACCAGATAGCCCGCCCGATTCGAGAGCAGGTCCACCGCCGTATAGACGGCAACGATCCCCGCCGTCAGCAGCTTCCACCTGCCCTGCACATAGCGCGTCTTGGCATCCCATATCAGCAAGCCGACCTGGACCATTAACGTCGCTAAGGCTCCGGACGATAAGGAGGACACCGCCGACACCGCACTGGCCGCCACCGGGAGGCGTCGTCTCTGGGGCTGCCCGATCTGCGGCAGAGCCACCAGCCGCGAAACGCCCAGGGCACCGGCTGCGAATACGCCCAGCAGGATGGGATGATCAAAGGGGCCAAAGGCCCGTGCGAAACCGAAACGGGGCTCAATATTGGTATGGAACCTGCGGCCTACCAAAGCGCTGGCAATGTCTTTGATCAGGTGCCGCCCCGTTATACTCTCCACGACCACGAAAGGCGCCAGCAGGGCCAGCAGCGTCAATAGCATGATGCAGGCCCCGCGGAAGGACCTCTCATCCACGATGTAAGCACGCGCAATCAGATACGCGCCGCCGAATTCGAGCATGCGGATGCCGCCCGACTCCACGCCGGTACCAAGACCATGGTGGTGGATGATGACGACGTAGCTCCACAGGACATGCAGCGCGACGAGCAGATCCACTAAGTGGAGAGGACGAGACTTGCCCCCCAGAACCCGCCCTAGCGATGGCAGAAACGCCAGAATCAGCACCAGCCGGTACGGAGTCAGACGCAAGCTGCCCGCGGAGAAGGAGAACTCCGTGGGCATCATGAGCGTGAACAGGAGCAGCGCCACCCACGCCGGACACCAGGAAAGAGCGGCAAACGCCCCTGCGCGTGGAGCCGGCGTCGTCATCGACGGCTATCCTGCCCCTGACAAGGAGTCCATGGCTGGGGCTTCGCTTTCGTTCTCAGCCCCTTGCGGAACACGCGCTTAGCGGTTCCGTAAACCGACTGAGCTTTTTGCAGTAACGTCAGCTTGCCCAGCCACAAGGGCAAAAACACATAGCCGCGGAAACGCGGCGCGCCTGCGCCAAGAAGCCTCAGCGTCAGCAGCCGTCCCCACAGGCTGCCCCGGGTCTGCAGCAAATTGGGCTGCGACCGGGCCAGAAGCGTCTCGTCCTTCGTCTCCAGCACCAGGTAGCCAGCCTTCTCGGCTTCTAGAATGAGGTCCAGACCGCGCTTGGACCGAGCGACGATAAGCGACTTTCCGGCTTCGCCTGGCTCTACGGGCCTATACCACGGATCGCCCACCGCAATATCGGCATGCTCGCCAGTGTGATCCGGACAGATATAGCAACGCCACTGCCTATACCTTTGCAGAAACCCCCAGGAATCGGCGTACGTGAGTTCGCGAGTCTGGAGATTGCCGTCCGCATCGACGAACTCCACCGTCCACAGCCCGGGCCATCCGTTGCCACGATATCGCAAGCGCCTCACCTTAGCCGGGTCATCGACCCCCACCCGCTTCAACAGCGCGAGATTACCGGCAACCGACGGTGTTCCCGCACAAAAGAAGGCGATGGTTACACCTAACTTCTGTGCCAGTCCTGGCCGCAGTTCCGCCGCCTTCTTCACTGCTGCGGCGTCGCAGGGCTTCCCTATAAAAACGCTAGGCCCCGGCTGCGCTTCCAGCGATGTCAGCCCTTCCACCGGACTGGCCGGCGCATATCTCGATCCGGTGCGAGCGGCCAGCTCTTCCCGGCTTCGGCTGTATACGGTCTCGTTCAGATAAGGGATGTCTTCACGGGCGGCGGTGTGCAGCACACCCTCCATCCCAGCCCGCTCCAGGCAAAATAGCGCCAAGGCCGATGCCGCCCCGCCGCTGGACCCTGCATAGCGTATGCCCGAATCGGCCGCCCATCCTTCCCACACGCCGTACACTGGTCCCCAGTCTCGCAGCAGCACCCCTGTCAGCTCCCCACGCATGCCCTCTTCCGGCAGCGGGGCATCCAGGCCTTTGCCGGGGCATATCGCCAGCGCCGATCCATCGGACGGCTGCGCATCCGCTACGCGAAAAGGACGGCGCCCGTGCTCGAACGTGTCTTCCATTCGATAGCGGCGCGGTTCCATATAAGCACAGCCCCCGCATCCTGTGCAGAGCTGCTGCTCTACAACATCCTCTATTGTTCTCGCGCTCAAACCCCACCCCTGAACTTGTGCACGCAAACGCCTTGTTATAGCACGCTGCAATCTACCCTAAAGATCCTGCAAGCCTTTAGCATGAATCGCGCGATATACAATTGTTACGCACTCGCCATCAACTTGCGTAATTTTTTGAGCACCAGCGCCGGATTGCTGGCTTTGCGCACAAGCATGAGATAATCGCGCCAGTCGCCATAGCGATTGACCGGCACATTCAATAATTCCGGCCAACCGAGCCGAATGGCGGTCAGCACGTAATCCGCTTTGTTCCTCTCGATCGGGGGCAGACCGAAGAAGTGCGCAAAAAGCCCCTGATTTACCAAAGGGCTGATGTAAGTCATCGTGCCGGCTCCCGAATAAGCATATGCCTGAGCATAGGCCCAGGCCGAGACGCGGAGTTCGAGGTAAGCCAGATCCAGCACGGTGGAAAAATCGTGATCGCCCAGTGGCTCCAACCAGTTGGCAATGGCCTCCTCCAAACGGGGGTGCCAACGCAGTCCAAAGCGCCCAATGAGTCCCCGCGCCGTTACACGCAGGCGAGCATTGTCAGCGGCTCGCCAAAGGAATCCGCGCCCGACTTCTCCGCCAACGCCGCTTATAAAGTACTTGTACCCATCACCCAGCTCATAACGGTAGCGCCAATTCGCCCCGCCCACGCAATGCGAGCAACGATACGCCCACAACGCCCGCTCCTCGCAACTGACCAACTCGGGGGGAATCACTCGATGCCGCAGTTGCGGCGCCTGCTCTACGAGCCGTCGCGCAAGATCAACATCGCGGCGTGCTTGTGGGTAATCGACCGTCACAAGATCTAGCGCGCCGGCCGCATCGCGGCATGCGGACAGTAGCAATCGACTGTCCTTGCCCCCCGTCAGCGGCAACACCACAGGACCGTCAGCCACCAGCGCCCGCATAGTTCCACCGACGACGCGCAGGATCTCCTCCGCCACCCTCAGCTCGTCGGTGGGGGCGATCGCATCATCCGACGGCCAGTGCCGCACCGACCGATAGGTATTCAAATCCAGGTAGTGATTGGCCAGCAGCCGCACGACCCCGAAATGGGCGGTCAAGCCTGCCGGAAACCAACCATGATCTTCCACTTGCAGGCTCTCGTACAGCTCGCGGTCGAAGCGCTGCTCATACTGCCGCCGTTCGAGAAGAAGCCCGGTCGTACTGGCTGCCTTGCGCGTCTCGGGTTCATAGACCAGCGACAAGGTACCGGCGGCATCCAAATACACCCGCTCATGCTCGCCGGCAGCCAGGATGAAAATCCACGACCCGCCGTACCGGTAAATCTGCCCCTCGACGTACGCGATGAAGCCGGCCTCTGCTGCGCTGCGGGAAAGAACGATGTCGCTGCGGACAACAATACCCTGCTGCGGATCTACGACAACACCCCAGAACAAGCCGATATCGACGCCGCGGCTATCGCGCACACGCACCGCTGTATGTGCGCCATTTGCCCATAGCACCCACGATCCGACACGCTCTTGAGTATCGAACCGCACCTGGGGCGAGGTGCCCTGTGTCAACATAAACTGCCCCGGGAACTCGGGGCTAGCGGGCACGATACTGTCCCCGCACAATGAACCGTCCGCCCCCTCTTGCATACAAATGCCTCGTTTGCTGTCTCTTACTCGCCCGCTATCGGACGCTCTTCATGCAATCGCCATGCACCCCCCGCGAACAGCGGATTCCGTTACCTTCGAGTTTCTCTGCCCGGCTTCTACAGTCCCCTTTCATAGCAAGCCAATGGCGCTTGCAGCCCCTCTACCGCCACAAAGCTTCACACTCCATACGAACGCGGCGCTAACGCAACGCAACCGCAATGCGCCGCCGATATCGCCCCGCCAGCTGCGGCATGGTCACCAGCATCAACACACCAGCCAAAATCGCGAGAACGGTAGCGGCGGCGAGCTGCGCATATAGCGACTCCAGCGCGGCCACGTAAGGTAGAACAGCCAGCGCGCCCGCCGAGAGCAACGCCGCGAAAACCAGAGGCGGAATAGCGAAGAAAATTCTCAAACCCAATGTGCTCCGCAGCAGGAGCATTGAAACGAAAAGAGCGCAAATCTCCCCCAACAAGCCCGCGATCGCGACGGCGGCAACCCCATAGCCACTGAAGACAGCTGCGATAGCGCCCAATAAGCTTAACAATCTAGCGAAATTCGCATACATAGGATTATGCGTTTTTGCGCAAGCGATAGCGACGATCATGGGACCGGATTTGGCTGCCCGGACGCCCTGAGTCAGGGCCAGCCACACCATCACAGCAACGCCCGCCGCATAGCGGTCGCCATAAAGAAGGAGCAGCAGAGCAGGCCCGCCAAGCGTCATTCCAACCGCTAACATCGTCGACAGTAAAAGAGACACGCTCACCGCAAGCGTATAGCGCTCGTCGAATCGCTCCGCGTCGCCTCTTGCTCTGGATAGAAAAGGCAGCAACAGATACTGCAGAACCCGAGTCAGAATCATCGCAGGCGTCAGCGTTAGCATGAATGCGGCGCTGAACCAGCCGAGCTCGGCCATGGTGAACATTGCGCCCACGATTGCCTTGTCGCCTTGAAAGATTAAGAACATGAGCAGCCCGTTGACCAATAAAGGCCAACCGAACCCGACCATCCGTTTCAGCACCGCCACATCCCAAGCCCAGCGATAGGGGCGGCTGGCAAGCAGGTGCGAGAGAGCAAGCTGCAGAACAGCCTGCGTGAGGATGAGCCAAAGCATGGCCGCGTAGTTGCCCAGCCATGCTCCCAAGGGGAACGCAAGACCCAACGCGACCAGCTGCGGCACGGTCAGCACCAGCACCGAGGGTGCGAATCGCATGTCGCGCTGATAGCGAACCGGATCCAGATGGACGAATCCGCGCGCCACCGGCACCAGCGCAAGCCACTGAAAAGCCCAAGCCGCCTCGGGAACGCCGAACAGATTGGCCAGAGGCCAGGCAGCGAGAAAAAGCACCGCACCGGCTACCGCGCCTCTTAGGGCCTGAAATGCGTGGCCTGTTGCCTGAACGCGCGCCTCTCCCCCATCGTCGGCCTGCACAATAATTTTGTCGATCGCCATATTGCTGAGCATTTCGACCAGCGACATGCTCACCGCGAACAATGAGGCGATCCCAAAATCTTCTACGCTGATCAGGCGCGCAATAACGATGTTTCTCAAGAAGGACGCCCCGGCCTCCACCAAGCTGCCGGCCGAGACGACTACGCTCCCCTTCAGTAGCTTCTTGGCACCCATCAAGATGCCTGCAAGCGCAGAGGATCGTTCTGGTTGCGCAAAGTGCGCACCAGCGCGGCAATTGCGCCAAACGAACGCTCAAGGCTGGCCTTGACGCCCGGCAGGGCTTCACTGAGTTCGACGCGTGCCGCCTCCCGGCCATCGAATGCCGCCAGTACGCCCGACACCACGGCGTCGGTCTCCAGTGCACGCGGATCGATTACCCATCGCTCCTGCCCGCAGGTACGGAAGACTCCGCGCGTTTTGTCGCTATACGATATGGCCGCCGTCGGAACGCCGCTGGAGAGCGCAGCGATGGTCGAGTGCATCCGGGTTCCGCAGAACCAATCGAACCGTGAGATAAGCCACTTTACCTCGGACTGGTCTAGCGACGCAGGCGCAACCAGCACACGGGCTCGATACTGACCGTCCAGACTGTCGCGAAGCAGGTTGCAGGCATGAACATCGGACTCATAGTGCCCTGGCTGGTCCATGACATGAGGAACGAGCACGATCTTGCACGCGGTTCGTTGCAGCAGCCGCTCTAGCAGCCGGCGCATGACCTCACGGTAGTCAGCCTTCAAGCCGTAGTTTGCCTGGGCGGCAACCTGATCGTTGAAGATCAGCCCGCTGACGTTGATTCCCACTAACGGATGATCGCGGCCGTCGGCGTCGATCCAGGCGGCCAGATCGGGCTCCAAGGCCTTGGCAGCGGGCTTGGGCGGCAGCGCGAATGCCATGTCCACACCGCAGAGGTGGCGGTCTGGGTCGTAGTGCCGCCCCAGAAGGTCGACCAGCGCTGCGTGGCTATCCGGATCGCGCGCCCAAGCCATGGCGGCGCCACGCACCACATCTTCTGCGCGCGCCCGCACGGCCGGCCGCTTATAGGGGCCATACGTTTGCGGCAACAGCACAAGAGGCCGGTTTCGGGCAAGCGCGATCTCCTTGGGGCGCACGATGTTCTCGAAGCGACTCGTTCCGTAGATGTCGCTGAAACTGTCGCCGCCGGACACATCCAAAACCGCATCGCAGCTATCGATAAGACTGATCGCCCGGTTTAGCCTAGAGCCGAGCCCCCCGCATCGGGACAGGAACGCAAGCGCTGTCAGGTTCTCAGGACGATAATAGCGACGCCCGCCACGCGCGCCGACACGGATCACATCGATCTGGCGACCATCCGGCAAGGGCAAGATTTCCGAACGGCACCCCAGTCCGTTGTCAAAGACAACGAACTCGACGGGATCAAGGTGTTGGCTTACGCCACCGACCAGACTGTAAAAGAGCGCCGATACGCCCATATTCGGCGTATCCGGTGCAGCCCCAAACAAGGCCAGCCGGTATGGCTTGGCATTACTACCAGCGCTATGCATATCCCTAGCCCCACCCCAGATCGCCGCTTATGCTCTCGGACATCCTAGTCAGTAGTACGCTCGGCGGTTGAACTCGCCCTTGTTCAGGACGTAACCCAAGACATTTACGGCGGGCAGATGACGCAACGAGTCCTGCAGCTCGGACGAGCTCACTTCGCCGTTCCCCACCACTACGAGCACGCAGTCGATCTGCGGCAACACCGCCAAGGCATCGTCTGCGCTTAGCAAGGGCGGCAGATCGAAGATAACCACCCGTTCCGGATACCGCTCCCTGAGCTCCTTGATCAGCTGTTGAACCTTGGGAGAGGAGAGCAATTCCGCAGGCTTGGTCTCGCGCCTCATGGTTGGCAACACAACCAGTCGCGGCAGCCCGGGGTTTACCAATGCCTCTTGTACGGTCGCATCGCCCGCGAACACGTCGTTGAGCGACACGTTCTTTGCCAAGCCCAGGTAGGTCGCGACTTTTGGCCGTCGCAGGTCGAAATCGACCAGCATTGCCGTCTTATCGGTCTGATGCGCGATACCCATGGCCAGATTGATGGCAACCACCGTTTTCCCCGCCCCGGGATTCGGTGAGGTGATGGCAATAGTGCGCCAGCCCTTCTCCGCCATCCTCCGCAGCACCTGGGTACGGAGCAGATCGAAACTGACGGTACGGGGGTCGTTCTTGTTGAACGCAACGATCCGATGGCGCTCCAAATGATGGGTATCCAGCTCCTCGACGCGGGTAGACGTATACTTGAGCTGCTCGACACTCCCGTCGGAAGCCGCCGGCACCAGCGGTGGCCGCAACGGCGACCCTCCCGTTCCGAGCGCACCACGCCTTGCCTTCTCAAGAGCCTGTTTGATCCGTTCCATCTGCTTTCCTAGGTCAGTCTCGCAAGGACCTTAAAGAAGAGAATGTTCAAAGGCTGGTAGAACACGTGAATCAGCGAAGCCGCCAACATCGCGAATAGAACGCTTCCAGCCCCAGCTATCAAAAGACGCCGTCGTTGCTGCTTCGCCTCATACGAGGTCCGGATATACGGTATGACCACCAATGGTTGCTGGCGCACTATTGCCGCCAGCGCGCGGGCTCCCCGCACCTTTTGATTCAAGAACTCCAGCGCTAGCCCGATGCCACCTCCCAGCGCCCCTGCCAGCATAAAGCCCATCATGGCGATTTTTTGTCGATCAGGCTTGATAGGGCTATCTGGAAGTTGCGGCGGTTCCAGCAGCGAGAAACGTTCCGCCCGGCTCTCCTCCTCCAAGC
Source organism: uncultured Alkalilimnicola sp. (assembly GCA_964460035.1). Lineage (GTDB taxonomy): Bacteria > Pseudomonadota > Gammaproteobacteria > Nitrococcales > AK92 > CAYWPG01. The sequence continues at coordinate 19,083 of CAYWPG010000018.1, read as the reverse complement.
TTTCCGCCAGCTGCGCCTGAACTTGTTTGGCACGCAAGTCATCGTATTTCCGACGAGCATTATCATAATCGCGGGTGAGCATAAAGAGGGCACGCTCCACCTGCGGCGTTTGCAGAATTTGTGCCTCCAGCTCCTCGATTTGCTGCTTGAGCCGATCTTGCTGCGCGGCAATGGACGCCAGACGCCGATCCGCCGCTTCCAGCCGGCCTTGCACCTGCGCAGCCATAAATTCGGTAGCGCTCATGGCGGCGCCATCGAGCGCGGCATCTCCCTCCGGCAGCATTTGCTCTAGCGTCTCTATGCGACCTGCCAGGGCGCGCACATCGGGATGAAATTCCGTATAGCGTGCCCGCAACGCTGCGTATTCTTCTCTTAAACGAGCTAACTCAAAGGCTGGACTAGCGGCTTGAGAAGTAGCAGCACTCTTGATGCCCGCCTGTATCGCGGCGAGCTCGAGTTCGAGAAACCGCTTTTCTTCCTCAACGCTCTTGTAGTCGCGATCAAGCGCTGCCAAAGAGGCTTCGGCCCGCTGCAGCATGCCTAGGCGCATATTCAGGTGCTCAGGCAAAGCGTCTGCATGCTGCTGCTTGTACTGCGCGACCTGCGCTTCGAGACTCTCTAGCTCCAAGCGCAGCTTCTCCGCTTCGCGGGCGAGAAACTGCGTGGTCTCCGTCGCTCTTTCGGTACGCACGCGAACGTTCTCGCTCAGGAAGAGGGTAACCAGGTCGTTTGCCACCCGGTGCGCTACCGCGGGCGAGCGATCTTCGAACGACAGACGAAACGCAATCGCCCCCCCACCGCGGCGACTCCCCCCTTCCGCTCTGATCACTTCGATGCGAATGCGGTTGCGCATAATCGCGAGCTTGTCCGAGACGGTCATCGATTCCGCCTCATCCGCGAACAAGTTATGCCGCTCGATGATGCGGAGCAGATTCTCGCGCGTCATCACGCGAGCCCGTATTACCTGAATACGTTCTTCCGCTTGGGTAGTGATAGTGCTAGGCACTAAATCCACGGGAATTTGCTGCGACTCCACCAGCACCGTTCCCGTCGACTGATATACCGGGGGAAGATAGACGGCCACCCCTAGGGAGGCCGCGAAAACCACTATGAATATCGCCGCCATTAGCCAGAAACGGCGGCGCACCATCATTACGTAGTCATGGAGGGTAAGCTGATAGTTCGTATTTGCCATCGCAGCGCTTTCTTGTGCTCACCGGGGTACTTGCGCATAGACTAACATTAAGTTGACGATGTTAGCCGAAGCCGGTTCAATTTCCGCGCCGTCGATTCTATTTCGCCTATAACTCAGGCTGGCGCTCCAGTGAGCATCCAATCGCCAGGAAAGAGAAGCGCTCGCATACGCATCGGTGCGCCATCGGTCAGCTCGCGTTCGGCTCCAACCACCTGTAACGCTCGCGGCTGTAGCCGCGCTAAGCGCCAGAGATACTCCGGCGCTTGCACTATCCCGTTCAGTCAACCCTCCGAGCACGTTCACACGGGTGTCGCGCCCAGCGGTTGCCCATAAATGGGTCCGTCCGCTCAAACGGTAATTCAGACTTGCACCGCCCAGCCCGCCCTGCGCATCCCCCTCTTCTTCCGAGCGCCAATATCCGCCTATGCGCAAGCGGCCTGACAGCCTCTCGGTAAGCCGGCGGTTCCAAACCAACTGCCCTGAGTACTGCTGGGTCGACTCGTCGACGTCGTCCCGCCGATAGTTGACCGCCGAGACATCCAGGGCGAGATCGGTACGAGGACTCAGACGCCAGTTCAGGGTCGATCCGGCGCCAACCTGCCAGTGGTCCGTGAAACGGTCTATGTCGTAGGTCGTGTCGCTATACCGCAGCTGGGCATCCAGCCGGAAGCGCTCGGACAGCGCAGCGGACCAATCGGCCCCCACAGAGCGCGACGTCCGCGTCCCCTCGATCTCCAGAAGCTCATAGCCATCGATGACTATGGGGTCCGTGGGGTCTCCCGCGCCTGAATCAGGATCCTCTATGACAATCGTAATGGGAGAAATCGCGGTACTGCGGGTGGCTCTTTGCGCATAGGACGCGCTCAGGCCATATGCCCCCGTCTCCGTTCGCCGCCCCACCCGCAGGGACGCGGCCGGGTCTTCGCGGTCTTGGCTGCGCTCGGGATCCGTCGAGCGCTCGATGAACACCGAAAGCGAAGCCTGCGCGCTATTCCTGCCGTCGCTCCACATAATCGTTGAGCGCGGATTGCTCCAGCCTCGCCAGACTCCCTCAGCGTCGTCAGCGACCATACGCGGATTGGAGTGATACTCTGCACCGACAGGCACAGAGATCACGTGCTGCCAGCTATCGCATACTCCGGCTGCGGACCACCCTGCAAGCAGCGGTAACAGTCCGTAACGGAGCTTCGTCAGAACCGCCAATCGAAACTCCTTGCGAACCGGCCCCGGCTTGTCACGCCTGAGCCGCCACGCCTGTCATTGCTTACATCGCCCCAACCTGCCACGAGGAGCCCCTAACCGAGGCTAGGGGACGAGAATGGTGTCCCCAGGCTGTAGCTTGACGTTGGTATCCAAGCCTTGCCCTCGAACCAAGTCGTTGTAGCGCACGCGAATGACTCTGCGCCCTTGCGGAGCGTCGCGAAGCACTTGGATACTGTTGCCCTTGGCAAATGGCGTCACTCCGCCCGCAATGCTCAACGCTTGCAGGACGGTCATCGGGGCAGCCATAACGATAGGCCCCGGGCGTTCAACCTGCCCGAGCACATAGACCGTGTTGCCTTCGATCGCTGTAACGCTGACCGACACGACGGGATCGGCCATGTAACGGCGCAAACGCTCGGCAATGGCTTGCTCAGCTTCGGTTACCCCTGAACCGGCAACGACTACACGACCCGCGAGCGGAAACGTGATACTGCCATCCGGCAACACCTGCACCTCACGAGCCAGCGCATCTTCTCGCCAAACGCTCACTAACACCCGGTCTCCGGCTCGCAGCCGGTAGGCCTCGTCAGCCACCGAGGCTAGAGGCAGCAATAGAGAGATAACAGCCAGCACGAAAATCAGCGCAGGTGATTTATTCATAGGAATACGACACAGACCAACACCGGTTAGAAAAACGCCACCAACAAGAAAAGGGGGCGCAAAGCCCCCTTGATTCGTGCCGTCTTGCAGTATCAGGCAGCCACCGCCTCGAGCTGGCGAGCGGCAGCCTTGCGCCGACGCACGACTCCAGCGCCAAGCAGCGCGGTGCCAAAGAGCACGGCAGCGCCCGGCAGCGGCACTGCGCTGATGGTGCCATGAACGCTACCAGCGCCCGTGCCGACCAGCTGCAGAATGTAGTAGCCCTGGGTCAGGAAGGTGTTGAGCGCCCACTGGAAGTAGGTAACACCGCCAACCGTCGAGGTCTCGACGAAAGCACCGCTGGCAACCTCGGTGAAGGTGCCGGAGTAGGTGCTGTCGGAGGTGTAGAGCGTCATCGAAGCCATATTCACCGGCACAGAGCTGGCAGTCGACACGCTAAAGCCACCACCATCGCTGGTGAAGTGGATGGGCACCCAGACGGTCAGGTCATCGGCAGCAAACGGCGTGCTGCTGAAAATGGCCATATCGCCATTCCCCAGGACGATCTCGTCCGCCACAGTAGCAGCCATCGAAGCCGGAGCCACAACCAGCAGCAGCGCTGACATCAGGCCTTTCAGCATGGTTCTCATAGCGATCCCCCCAAATTTACGTTCCAGGTAAACAACATTGGTAGAGGCCACAGAGCACCGCCTGTACCTGACTCCACGCGGGTCTCAGCCATGGGTGTGGATCATCGTCCCATCCTGAAAACTCGGCAATGGCCCGTTCAGACTAACTTGCAATCTACGCGACCGACACAAGCGGCCAAATCAGCCAATTCGCTTGCTTGGCCTGACCTATAGAAAGGCGGAGAAACCAACCAAAAGCCGCTGAATAAAATAATCAAAAACTTATATATATAGAGCCGGCGACACCTGACTGACTTCTTGCAGAAAGATCAATAAGCCGCGCGATCGCCCAGGATGGTCGTAACTGTGCGCAAAACGATCTTAAGATCCAGCCACAAAGACCAGTTCCGCAAATAATCCAGATCGTACTCCACCCGCCGGACCATCTTATCCAGGGTGTCGGTCTCTCCACGAAAGCCGTTGACCTGAGCCCACCCGGTGATTCCTGGACGCACTTTGTGCCGCACCATATACCCTTTGATCAGCTTACGGTACTGCTCGTTGTGAGCGCTGGCATGGGGGCGCGGACCGACGACACTCATCCGTCCCTGCAATACGTTGATGAACTGCGGCAGCTCATCCAGCGATGTTCGACGCAAAAATCCCCCGATAGGCGTAAGGCGTTGGTCGCCACGCACAGCTTGTCGCACGTTTTCGCCATCTTCCATTACAGTCATACTGCGGAACTTGTATACCAGGATTTCCTTTCCATCCAAGCCGTAGCGCCGCTGCTTGAAGATGACCGGACCGGGCGAAGTCACTTTCACGGCAATAGCGATTGCCAGCAGAACCGGCCATATCATCGCGAGAATCACAGTTGCCAGGACGATGTCCGAGGCGCGCTTTACCAAGCCATTGAACCCCTCGAATGGCGAATCGCACACCGACATCACCGGAATACCGCCCACATGATCGAAGCGTGCCTGTATCAGATCGAACACGAACATGTCGGGCACAAAGTAGATCGAGGCCGTGGTATCGCGCAGCGCATCGAGAAGCGCCAGAATGCGGGGCTGGGAGGTCATCGGCAATGTGATATAGATCGAGCGCACGCCATGTTCGGATACATAAGCCGCAACATCTTTCAGGCGCCCGAGTATCTCGGTCTCGGCAACACCGGTACGCTGTGCCGGGCGGTCATCGAAGAAGCCGAGAAACTTCAACCGCAACAGTGGCTGCTGCCGCATTGCCGCTGCCAGCGCTCTGCCGGACTGCGTTGCGCCGATAATGACCGTTGGCTGAGGGCGCTGCGCGCTGCTCGCCGGACGCCCTACGATGACATACACTCCCGCGTGCAGGGCGACCAGAACGACGGGCGTCACCACCGCCCACCACATGATCAAGGAACCCTGCACCAAGGCTGCGAACCCGGAGATCTGCGCGACTGCGACGGCGGCCGCTATCAGAGCCCCCCACCCGAGAGCAAGACCGAAGAGATCCTCTCGTACGGATTTTCCGCGCAAGAACAACTGGGTGCCGTCAAGCAGGTAGCCTGCAAGCAGAAAGGCGATTACGCCTATGCAGAAGACGAATCCCGAGACTTCGCCTTCGATAAGATAAGCCAGCCCGAACAGGGTACCGGCAACCGCAAGCGGATCGATAACAGATTTGAATAAGACCGCCAGGGGAGCGGAGCGCTCCAATGCACCCAGCCTGGGCCCAAGGTGCGACACCCATGGTACTCGCAGTCTAGCGTTTGCCCCTTCAGCGCCCTTGTGGCCGGCGGGCCTGGTGATGGGAGGGGGTTCGGCTGCGCGCAGCCGTTCATCAGCCTTGGCCGCAGAAACCTCGCGCGCCGGCTCCTCAACCACGCTCATATGCTTCTGAGCTCCTGCCCGGTTGCACGATTAATCAGTGACGCGCCAGCAATTCTGCGCACGAGCACGCAACGCTCCCGCATCGTCCGTGAGCCATGCAAGATCCCCCCATGAGCGCTGTCGCACCCAGCACAAGCATCACCGACGTTATCCCCAGTAAAAGCGATTACTAAGGAAAGCGCCCGATTGCTTCATTTCTTCTTACTACTACAAAAGGCATGTCCGCGAAAACATGCCAATTGTAGTAGCATAACACAGCCCCCAACAAGCGGAACCGGTGTGCTATCTAGCCTAATTTCGGCGAATCCGATCCGGCGCCCAGCTGATGGGGATCTGCTCTAGCGAAGCGTCGCTCTCCGCGGCGTCATGAATCAGATTAGGCTGCTCTATCAGGGCAAGCGGATCATCGGCCCCCTCGGGAGTGAACGCACCGACGAGGCCTTCAAAATCGAACAGATTACGATCTGCCAGGTGAGAGGGGTTTACGTTCTGCAGAGCCCGGAATACGTTGGTCAGCCGCTTCGGGTCCTCCCTGTCCCATGCTTTGAGCATCTCGCCCACGCGCTTGCGTTTGAGATTCTCCTGGGAGCCGCATAGGTTGCAGGGAATAATGGGGAAGCCCTTCAATTGCGCATAGCGCTCGGTGTAACTCTCGGGCACGTAAGCAAGCGGACGAATCACCACGTGCCTGCCATCGTTGCTGCGCAGCTTCGGCGGCATGGCGGCGAGCTTGGCACCGTAAAACATGTTCAGAAAAAGGGTGGCGAGAATATCGTCCCGATGGTGTCCCAGCGCGATTTTGGTAATACCCATTTCCGTCGCCGCCGCGTAGAGAGCCCCTCGGCGTAGCCGCGAGCACAGCGAACACATCGTTTTGCCTTCAGGCAAAACACGCTTGACCACGCTGTAGGTATCCTGTTCCAGGATACGGTATTGCACGCCTATCGACTCGAGATACTCCGGCAAAACATGGGCAGGAAACTCAGGCTGCTTCTGATCCAGGTTGACGGCGATCAACTCGAATCGAACCGGTGCTCTGGCCTGCAGCAGGCGAAGCATCTCGAGCAGCGTATAGGAGTCCTTCCCACCGGACAGGCAAACCATGATCCGATCGCCATGCTCGATCATGCGATAATCCTTGATCGCATTCGCCGTCAGATAAGTTAGACGCTTCTCCAGGTTCTTCAGGTTCATAGCCTACACACGCCAGCTTTTCCGAGCGGGCGCACAGCATATCAGAGCTCGGCCATGGACGCGCAACGGCACTGCCTAACCGGGGAATGCCGCACGCTTGCCTTTAACATTCATGCCGCCAGCAAAGGGCGGCCATTCCGCTTGGGAGACGGAGACGCGCCGATCATCGCGCCCCGGCGTTAACATGCGCGCAGTCCTTGCCAAGGCATGATGGCGCGGCAGCCCAGCGAGTCGACCAGGCACTAGTATTCCGGCTGTCGGTTCCGTATAGTGCGCACCTTGCGCCTAAGGCGAGTTCACGTCTCTAACCTTCCCTCGTGTTCAGGACCACGGTTCCCTGGTTGGCGGCGTCCCCCAGACTGCCCATGCAGTCTCGTGCCCGAGTCCACAGGAACCGGGGTTCAGCCCCGTGAGGGAATTGCAGCCCTGCAGCTCCTCGGCACGCCCATGCACTACTTAGTAGCCGCTGAACGCGGCCGAGGATTCTTATGGTGTCTTTTGACGATTTCCGACTCGACGAATGTCTTCTCCGTGCGATTGATGCAGCCGGATTCCAGCGCCCCAGCGACATCCAACGGGAAGCGATTCCCATCGCGCTCAGCGGTCGCGACCTGATGGCCTCCGCACAAACGGGCACCGGCAAGACCGCTGCTTTCGTCCTGCCGGCGTTGCAACGCCTGCTCACCCCCGCCGCTACGCGAGGGTACGGCCCGCGAGTACTGGTACTGACCCCCACTCGCGAGCTCGCCTTTCAGGTCACGGGCGCCATCCGCGATCTGGGGCGGTTTACGCGCTTGCGCTCGGGCGCCATCGTCGGCGGCGAACCTTATCCGCCGCAGCAACGGCTGCTGCGAGCGCCGCTGGATTTGCTGGTCGCGACGCCCGGACGGCTAATGGACCATATGGAGCGCGGCCGGGTCGATTTCTCGCGGCTGGAGCTGATGATACTTGACGAAGCCGACCGCATGCTGGACATGGGGTTCGTGGAGGCGGTCGAAGCGATTGCCGCCGCCACGCCGGCCAGCCGTCAGACTTTGCTGTTCTCGGCCACGTTAGAAGGCAATACCGCACGAATTGCCAGCCGCATCATGCGCGAGCCGGCACGCGTGCAGATCGCCGGTGTGCAGGTGCGGCACGCGGCGATTACGCAGCACGTACACCAGGCCGATAACCGCACGCATAAGGATTTGCTACTATCGGCCATTCTTGAAAGCGGTCAGATCGGGCAAGCTATTGTATTCACGGCGACCAAGCGCGCGGCGGATGAGCTGGCTCAGGATTTGCGCGATCAGGGACACCAGTGCGCCGCGCTGCATGGCGATATGAGCCAGTACCACCGCCGTCGCACGGTGGAGGCGTTGCGCCGCCGTCAGATCAAGGTGCTGGTGGCGACGGATGTAGCGGCTCGCGGGCTGGACATTAAGGGCCTGAGCCATGTGGTGAACTATGATCTGCCTACCGCAGCGGAAGATTACATTCACCGCATCGGCCGCACCGGGCGCGGCGGCAGCTCAGGGATTGCCATCTCGCTGGTCGGACCGGATGATTGGATCAAGCTACGCCGCATCGAACGCCTGACGGGCCGCCGTCTGGAGCGTAGCGTAATAGAAGGCCTCGAACCGCGGCGCCCCGAGCCGCGTCCCCAGCCCAGCCGCGCTAGACCGGCTGGGCGCTCCGGCAAGCCCGGCTACCGCAACGGCCAGCGCCCGCGCGCACGGGTTTCCTGACGCGCCACGGCGCAGTAATCTGCACGGGCCAAGTCGACGCGGCGGCACTCGTCCGGCCGCCGCGCGGCAGCAGCGACCGCGCTGGCCACGATGAGCCTTCTGACAGCCTTATTTCGGATATCACCCGTGATCGAGAATCTTCGTAATATCGCCATCATCGCCCACGTCGACCACGGCAAGACCACCCTGGTCGATAAGTTACTGCAGCAATCCGGCACGCTGGATACCCGCGCCAATCTGGGTGATCGAGTCATGGACTCGGACGACATCGAGAAAGAACGCGGCATTACCATCCTGGCCAAGAACACGGCCATCAAATGGCGCGACTACCGTATCAACATCGTCGACACCCCCGGACACGCCGATTTCGGCGGCGAGGTGGAGCGCGTCATGTCCATGGTCGACTCGGTGCTGTTGCTGGTCGATTCGGTGGAAGGGCCGATGCCGCAAACACGTTTCGTCACCCAGAAAGCACTGGCACAGGGCATCAAACCTATCGTCGTCATCAACAAGATAGACCGCCCCGGCGCCCGTCCAGACTGGGTGCTCGATCAGACCTTCGACCTGTTCGACCGACTGGGCGCCACCGATGAGCAGCTCGACTTCCCGGTGGTCTACGCATCCGGGCTAAACGGTTATGCGGGCTACAGCCCCGACGTACGCGGCGGCGACATGACCCCGCTGTTCGAGATGATCATCAACGAGGTCAGCCCGCCCGACGTAGATGCGGACGGACCGTTTCAGATGCAGGTGTCCTCGCTGGACTATAACAGCTACGTCGGCGTGATTGGGGTCGGCCGCATCAAGCGCGGCACCGTCAAGACCAACACACCGGTCACCGTGATCGATCGCGAAGGCAATAAGCGCGCTGGGCGAATACTGCAGATCTTCGGCTTCCATGGCCTTGAGCGCGTGGAAGTTAAGGAAGCGCACGCCGGCGATATCATCGCCTTCACCGGCATAGACGGCTTGAACATTTCCGACACGCTCGCCGATCCGGCCTGCCCCGATGCATTGCCGCCCCTGAGCGTCGACGAGCCCACGGTGAGCATGACCTTCCAGGTCAACAACTCGCCCTTCGCCGGCCGCGACGGCAAGTACGTCACCTCCAGACAGATTCGCGAGCGCCTGTTCAAGGAATTGGTACACAACGTGGCCCTGCGGGTGGAGGAGACGGACGACCCGGACAAGTTCCGAGTCTCCGGCCGCGGCGAGCTGCATCTGTCTATCCTGATCGAGAACATGCGCCGCGAGGGCTATGAACTGGGGGTCTCGCGCCCCGAAGTGATCATTCGCGAAATTGACGGCGTGAAGCAGGAACCGTACGAGCATCTCACTATCGATGTCGAAGAGAACACGCAGGGCGCCGTGATCGAGAAGATCGGCGAGCGCGGGGGCGAATTGCAGGACATGGTGCCGGACGGCAAGGGCCGCGTGCGCATGGACTTCATCATCCCGTCGCGCGGCCTAATCGGGTTTCGAACCGAATTCATGACCGCCACCTCGGGGACCGGCCTCATGTACCACGTGTTCGACCACTACGGGCCGATCAAGCCCGGCGACTTCGGCAGTCGCCAAAATGGCGTGATGATTTCCAACAGTGCCGGCAAGGCGCTGGCTTACGCCCTATTCAACCTTCAGGAACGCGGACGGCTGTTCATCGGGCCTGGCGTCGAGGTGTACGAGGGCATGATCATCGGCATTCACTCGCGCGAGAACGACCTCGTGGTCAATCCGCTCAAAGCCAAGCAGCTCACCAACATCCGCGCCGCCGGCTCGGACGAGAACATCATCCTCACGCCGCCGATCAAGTTCACGCTGGAACAAGCACTGGAGTTCATAGACGACGACGAACTGGTCGAGGTCACGCCCAACCACATCCGTCTGCGCAAGAAGCTGTTGCAGGAGCACGAACGCAAGCGCGCCTCCCGCGCCGCGGGCTGAGCCTGTTGCAAGCCCCCCCCTGCAGCGGCCCTGAGCCCATCGGACGGTGGTGACTCGACAGCCGCTTTCGCGGGTCCGCTCGAGGGGCGGCAGAGAACCGTACAGCCCTTGGATCAAGCGCAGCAGCGCTTGATCCAAGGCTCTTTCGAGCGCCAATGACCCGCCCGGGCGCGGAGGTCCACACGATATGCCTACCAACGCGCTCGGTCCGCGCACGGCCATCCTCACGGACGCGGGCAACGGGGCTAATGGCTGCCGCACCTTGCACTGGCGCCGCCACATCCCCACATGAAGATGTAGCAGATCCAGGGCGGCGCCATCGCCTGCTAAACCCGGAAAAGGGGCCGCAGCCGCTTACGTACGCCTGGCTTGTCTTTGCGAGCTTGAGCGTCCTGACCTATCACTACCTCGCAAAGCTGGAGACAGAAGACCCAGTCACGACTGGAGAGTGCGGCGAACCGTGACGCCAAACCGTCTCGAATTCACCTCCAGCGCCGCACATACACCTTAACCGCTTCCAGCACCCATGCGCTCATGGCCGCCTCCAGGCGGCCCTTTTTTTCCACCGCCAGACCTAGCGGCATGGCACGCCTTGTTAGAAGCGTCCTTCCAGCCCCGCGAACCAATGCCGCTCGGGCGCCGGTTCATAGTAGCGTCCTTCGCGGGCGTTGATGCGCACGTTGGCCGGATAGTTGCGATCCAGCAGATTGTTGATGCCCGCAAACAACTCCCATTGCCCGCCAAGAACGTTCAGGCGACGGCCAAGGCGAAGGTTGGTTATCAGATAAGAGCCAACGCGCTCCTCGTTCGCATTATCGGCGTACATGCCCGCAGCATAGCGCCCGTCAAGACTCCAAAACCAGCGCTGGCCGTCCCATGCCAGCTCGGCGAACCCATGCTGACGCGGTATGCCGGGAATTCGATTGCCGCCATAATCGGCAACGATTTCTCCGTCGACTTCCCGCCGAAAGCGCTCGAACCGAAAGTCCGCATAGGTATATGCGAGGCTGACCCGCAACGGATCCGCGATCCACCAGTCAACGCCCAGCTCCAGCCCTTCGCGGCGGGAGCGGCCGGCATTCTCGAAATAGTTACGGCCGCCTAGCTCGTACGGAACCAGCTCATCGTCAAGGCGGATCACGAACAGCGCGACACTGTAATCGACCCCGGCGCCCAGCACACCTTTAACCCCTAGCTCGTAGTTGACGGCTGTCTGGGCATCCAAATCGGGGTTGAATCCGCGCCCTGCGGGGTTGGCAAGCTCGCTCGTCGTGGGCGTCTCGAAAACGGTCGCGGCATTGGCGTACAGATGATGCCCTGCGGCAAACCCGTAGCTCAGCCCCACCAACCAGCTCCACTGCTCCAGCGTACGACTGCCGGATGCGTCGCTCTGGACGGCGACATTGTCCTCCACCTCCAAGCGGACATTGTCATAGCGCGCGCCCAAGGTCATGCGCCATGCCCGCGCGAGCCGCAACTGACTTTCTGCATACAGTCCGGCAGCGACCGCGGTTTCAACCTGATCGAGCACCAGCTCGCCCCGCACGCCACCGGGAGCCTGGTTGTAATTCTGCCTATCGTCGCGCTGGTGATGTATGTCGACACCGAACGCGAGCCGATTGTCGTGCGAAAACAGCCCCCTCTCCAAGCTGTACTGCAGCCCCACCCCGCCGAACAAGCGCTCGAACTCGACTTGTCCACCAGCGGCAAACGGCAACCGGTTGGCGAAATCGCGCCGGCCGACATAAGCGCTGGCCGTAAGAATGTCACCGTCGCTCATGCTGTCTCGGAACACCCAGCCTATGCGCTGTTGGCTGGCGCGGTCCCAGCCGTCGAACCGCAGATTATTGGGAGCGGCCTGTCGACGGTCCGAACGCCACTCCTGGCGGGTCAGAGCTCCTGGATCCTGGGCTTCGCGCTCGGAGACATTGACCACGGTAGTCAGCGACGCCGAGTCGTTGAACGAACGACGGATCTTGCCGTAGGCGGTGTAGAGTTCTACCTCGCTGTGCGCACGATACCCGTCAAGGCGCAGCGCACGCACGCCCCCGAACAGGTTCCAGTTGCGCCACTCCCCGCCGCCTCGCAGCCCACCTTCCCGCAGCCGGTAAGCGCCCAGCTGGCCGCGCAGCACCGCCTGCGGCTCGGCACCGCCCTCCTGGGTGACGATCTGCACCACGCCTCCCGATGCATTGCCATAGGCTGCGGCAAAAGGGCCGCGCACGACCTCGATACGATCCGCCAAGGTCAAATCCAGCCCATCGAGCTGGGTCTGCCCATCCGGCAGCGTGAGCGGCAGGCCATCGACGAGCACGCGCACGCCACGGATTCCAAACGCTGCGCGGGCTCCGAAACCGCGTATCGACAGCCGCACGCCTTGGGCGAAATTGTACTGGTTGTGTGCGAATACGCCGGGGACGCGCGACAACGACTCATCCAGAGTCAAATCCTGCGCCGCTGGCTGCAACAGCGGCAGTTCCAGCACCGAGAGCGCGGCAGGCATCTCGTGCAAGTGGGCATCCAGCCTGGGAGTGGTCACTATTACCGGATCGAGCACTGCCCGCTCCTGGGCGCCCGCGGTGGCAACAGCAAGGCAGCAACCCGATATCAACGTTGCACAGATACGGCGCATCCCCCCCTCCTTCTGCCTCCCCCGCTTCGCCGAGTCACGCAGGGCCTTATCGCTAGTCCACGGCCCGACTCCCTGTGCGGTTCAGCTCGGCCTGGCGCTCGCGCCAATCAGGCATGACGGCATCCAGTAACGCATAAAAGCGGGGGCTGTGGTTGAATTCCAACAGATGGCAAAGCTCGTGTGCGATAACGTAATCGATGCACGACACCGGGTGTTTAATCAGCTCCAAATTAAGTGTGATCGCTCCCCGTCGCGCGCAACTTCCCCAACGGCTTTTCATGCGCCGGATCTTCAGCTCGGGCATCGCGATACCGTAGCCCTGCATCGCTCTCACGCCCAGCGCCAGACGTTGCGGGAACAGCTCCTGGGCTTGCCGGCGATACCAGTGCAGCAGACGCCGCTCGACTTGCTCGGGCCGATCGATGTCCGGAGCGTGTACATGCAACGCTCCGCCTTCCAGCCAGGTACGGGCGCGCGCTGCCCGCTGCAGGCGCAGCGGATAATGCCGACCCAGGAAAGGATGCGTTTCCCCGTTGCCGAAACTCGGACGCACAGGTTGCGGACGGGCAGCGAAGTAAGCGCGCTGCCGTCGAATCCAGTCTGCCCGAGCGCGCACAAAAGCCTCGATGCTCGCTTGCGCACAATTGAGCGGCGCGCGCACCTCGACACGCCCGTCGGCGTAGACGTACAAGCCAAGGGTTCGTCGACGGCTGCGCCGCAGGCTGTACTCGATAACCCCGTCCCCGCTCTGTAGAGCTACGACCGAAGCAGCACCAAGTGGACTCGACGCCATACTCGCTTGCCTATTAATGGACAGCCCGAGCCGCGCTACCCCTGCTGCCCGCTCGGAAGCGGCCGACGGGCGCAACGAGAGCGGCACCGGCTAGCTCTCTTGCCAAGACAGCCGGATTCAGATCTGCAGCGGCGGCTCATCCAGTGCTGCGGCCTGCTCCCGCAGCGAGAGAATGTGCTCCTCCCAGTAGCGCGGCTGTCCGAACCAGGGAAACGCTTGCGGAAACGCTGGGTCGTGCCAGCGCTTGGCCAGCCATGCAGCATAGTGGATCATTCTCAGAGTGCGCAAAGCCTCGATCAGATGCAGCTCTCGGCGATCGAAATTGAAAAACTCCTCGTAACCTTCGACAATGTCCGAGAGCTGCAAGGCCTGCTCATTGCGCTCGCCGGAAAGCAGCATCCACAGATCCTGCACGGCTGGCCCACTACGGCAATCGTCCAAGTCCACGAAGTGCGGACCGGCGTCGGTCCACAGGATATTGCCCGGATGGCAGTCGCCGTGCAGGCGAATCTCTCGAAAATCGCCCGCACGGGCGAAGCAGGCCCGCATCCGGACCAGCAGGTCGTCGATCAGGCTGGTATATGCCGGCACCAGTTCCTCGGGTATGACTCCCGCGCTCAACAGGTACTGCGAGGGCTCTACGGCATAGGCTTCGATACTCAGCCTGGGCCGGGCCGAAAACCGCCTGCTGGCCCCGACGGCATGCATACGTCCTAGTAAACGCCCCAGCCGAATGCGATTGTCGCTGTCCTCCAACTCCGGCCAGCGGCCGCCACGGCGGGGAAACACCGCAAAACGATAATCCTGGTAGTAGTGCAATGTCCGTCCATTCACCACCAGCGGAGGGACGACCGGTATTTCTTTGTCGGCAAGCTCGAACGCAAATTCGTGCTCTTCCAGGATCGCCTGGTCGCTCCAGCGGCCTGGCCGGTAGAACTTGGCCACCACCGGCGCGGCCTCTTCCAGGCCGACCTGATAAACCCTATTTTCATAGCTATTAAGAGCCAGCAGCCGGCCATCGCAGGAAAAGCCCGCGCTTTCCACCGCCGCCAGCACTTGTTCCGGCCCCAAACCCGCATAGGGTATTTGCTCGTCCATCGTATTCACCCGCTATTACATCCAAGCCGCCATCCGCCATCAGATGTGCGGCCACCCGCAACTATACGGAATCTGTACTTTCCGCGCTGCCGCATCGGCGCAATCGATCATATAGCCAGGCGTTATAAGCTCCAGTTTTCATAAAGAAAAAAGCTGATTTGCACTTCTTCTTCCCGTAAGCGTATTCTGGCCGAGGTTGCGCCCTCTCGGCCGGCAAAGGAACTACCCGCGCTACCCGAGGGACAGCGACCACAAGGCGCGGAGCGGGCCGCCATACCGGCACGCAGCCGCCTTCCGTAACAGGCTCGGCGGCCGGCAGCCGCCGAGTGCCGTGAGAGTGAATCAAAAGTATGAAGTCGATCTATGTAGGCAACCTTCCTTTCTCCGCGACCGAGGACGAGGTCCGTGGCCTGTTCGAGGCATTTGGGGCGGTATCCTCCGTCAAGTTAATCTCCGACCGCGAAACGGGCCGACCGCGTGGCTTCGGTTTCGTAGAGATGGAAGACGGCGCCGCGCAGAAGGCCATTCAGGAGCTTAACGGCAAGGAAATGGGCGGCCGTACCCTGCGCATCAACGAAGCCCAGGAACGAGCCCCGCGTCCGCAGCGCGCGCGCTGGTAACACCGGATCGGCTTCGACCCCTTAAGAGCCGGAGGGCATGCCCTCCGGCTTTTTCTTTGCCCGTGCCTACGCCGGGCCGCTACAATGCGGCCCGTTTTCCAACCGATCGAGGCCCGCCAGTGTTGCTCAGACTACAGAACGTCAGCGTCAGCTTCGGCGGCCCGCCGCTGCTCGATCATGTGGATCTGACACTGGAGCGCGGCGAGCGTGTCTGCTTGGTCGGCCGCAACGGTAGCGGCAAATCCACTCTGCTGAAGGTCATCGCGGGAGAAGTAACGCCAGACGACGGCTCCATACAGACGGCGCCAAGCCTGCGCATCGCCCGGCTGACGCAAGAAGTCCCCGTTGCCACGTCAGGCTCGGTATTCGACGTCATCGCCGCCGGGCTGGGCGAAACCGGTTCATTGCTCGCGCAGTACCACAGTATCAGCCAGCAGCTCGCCCACACCCCGGAACTGCTCGCGCGGCTGGAGCAGGTTCAGCACGCTCTGGAAGCGGCCGGCGGCTGGGAAGCACGCACGCGGGTGGAAACCATTCTCTCCCGGCTCGGCCTGTCGGCCGATATGGAATTCGCGGAAGTCTCCGGGGGGCTGAAGCGGCGCGTTCTGCTCGGGCAGGCGCTGGTGTGCGAGCCCGATCTGCTATTGCTGGACGAGCCCACCAACCACCTGGACATAGACTCGATCCGCTGGCTGGAGGACTTCCTGCTAGGCTACGCTGGCACCTTGCTGTTCATCACTCATGATCGTGCGTTCCTGCAACGGCTTGCCACGCGGATCGTCGAACTCGATCGGGGCAGGCTTACCAGCTGGCCAGGCGACTATCAGACTTATCTAGAACGCAAAGAAGCGGAGCTCGAAGCCGAAGCGCGGCAAAACGCCCTGTTCGACAAGAAGCTGGCGCAGGAAGAGGCCTGGATCCGCCAGGGCATCAAGGCTCGCCGCACTCGCAACGAAGGACGCGTGCGCGCGCTCAAGGCATTGCGCGAGCAGCGCCGTCAGCGCCGCGAACTGCAGGGCAAGGCCAGCATACAGCTCCAGGAAGCCGAGCGCTCCGGCAAGCTCGTCTGCCAGGCGCAAGGGATCAATGTCAGCTACGATGGCCGGCCGCTGATCCGCGACTTCTCCACCACCATCCTCCGCGGCGACAAGATCGGCATCATCGGTCCTAACGGCGCCGGTAAAACCACCCTGCTCAACGTTCTGCTCGGCCGTCAGGCACCCGACAGCGGCAGCATCAAGCTGGGCACCAAGCTGGAGATAGCCTACTTCGATCAGTTGCGCGATACGCTAAAGGAAGACGCCACAGTGGTCGATAACGTAGGCGAGGGTAGCGACAAGATCGTCGTCAACGGAAACCCCAAGCACGTAATCGGTTATCTGCAGGACTTCCTGTTCCCGCCGGAGCGTGCGCGCACGCCAGTGAAAGCGCTCTCGGGCGGGGAGCGCAACCGCTTGCTACTGGCCAAGCTGTTCGCGCAACCAGCCAACGTGCTGGTAATGGACGAGCCAACCAACGATCTCGATGTGGAGACGCTCGACCTGCTAGAGGAGTTGCTGATCGACTATGGAGGGACCTTGTTAATCGTCAGCCATGACCGCACCTTCATCAACAACGTCGTCACCAGCACGTTAGTGTTTGAAGGCGACGGCCGTATTGGCGAGTATATCGGTGGCTACGATGACTGGCTGCGCCAGCGAACGGAGGCCGCGCCGGTCGCCAAGACTCCCGCTAAGTCATCGTCGCCAGCGCCAAAACCGACAAGCGCGTCCAAGAAGCGTAAGTTAAGCTATAACGAACAGCGAGAACTTGAGGCCCTCCCGCAGCGTATCGAAGAACTGGAGGCCGAACTTAAACACTTGCATCAACTTCTTGCGGACGACAAGCTATACCGTGAGGGGACGGACGCCATCACGAGCGCTCAGGCCAAGCTGGCCGAGGCGGAACAGGCTCTGGATGAAGCCTATGCGCGCTGGGAAGAACTCGAAGCGCGCAGATAACAGCTAAAGCCGGACTAGAGCAGCCGCCGGCGCATGCACCGCAACCATGCGGTGCTGCCAGCAAATAACGAGCCGCCCGTCCCCGCCGCTCACGGCGACCGGGCGAGAATACGGCGCGGGCATCCCAACAGCCTGCGACAACAAGAATGAGGGGCGCGCCGCTGCATGCGCCCCGCAACGGGACCGTTACCGTGCGTGAGCGTTTTACACTGACCATTACCGATTTCCGCGGCGCGCGGCACTACACCCTGAGCCAGATCGCCAAGGCGTACGCGCTCGGAGTGGTGCTGGCGGTCTTCGCGACGCTGCTTATCGCGGCCGGACTTATCTACTGGCTCAACTACCAACTCGGCAGCCTCAACCACGAGATCGCGCAGTTGCAGGAACGCCGCGAACGTGTACAAGCGGACTATGCCAAGCTGCTCGAGGAGCAAAAGAACCTAATCGCCACCATCAACGCCAAGAACGAAGAGCTCGCTCAGGTAGCGGACGAGCTTGGCAGCATCGAAATGATGATCGGGCTGGAGCCCACGCCCGAAATCGACATCCGCAGCCGCCTGGACGCCGCCAGCCAGACGGCCATGGAAAAAATGATCATGCTGCAGACCATCCCCAACGGTTATCCGGTGGAGAATCGCGGCATAACCAGCTCCTTCGGCTGGCGCACACATCCGGTGCAAGGCGAGCGGCGATTCCATGCAGGTATCGATCTGCGCGCCCCCATGCGCACGCCGGTATACGCCACCGCCGACGGCGTCGTCGAATGGGCGGCGTACCACAGGCAAAGCGGGCTGGGCAATCTCGTCATTCTGGCGCACAATCTGGGTTTCAGTACCTACTACGGCCACCTTGACAGTATCGTGGTAAAGGCCGGCGAGTTCGTCAAAAAGGGCGACCTGATCGCATACAGCGGCAACACGGGCCTGAGCAGCGGGCCTCATCTTCATTACGAAGTACGGCACATTCACCGCCGACTCAACCCAATTGCGTTCATAGAATGGAATCTAAACAACTACGAGTCGTTGTTCGAAAAGGAGAATCGGGTGCAATGGGACTCTCTAGCAACCGCGGTAAAGCAAAGGCTGACCCTACCGGGACAACGGTTATCGCTGCTGGAACCCGCTTCGACGGCGAATTGAAACCAGCCGGCGAACTCCAGCTCGACGGGATCTTGATCGGCAAGGTCGATAGCGGCAAAGACGTGACAGTCGGACCGGAGGGCAGCTTCGAAGGCACGCTGTGCGCACGCAGCGTGGTCGTCAAAGGCCACGTGCGCGGACGGGTAGTCTGCGAGAAGCTGCAGATCCTGCCGGCGGGGATGGTGAGCGGCGAAGTCCACAGCGAGATGCTTATTATCACACCGGGCGGCCGTTTCCACGGCGAGAGCCGTGAACGCGGACCGGAGGCCGCGGCAAATACCGACGAAAGCGCCGACGCGCAGTTGCGAACGCTGGCATTTTGAATGCGCTCCATGCGCGTCTGGACAAAGCGCGGATGACGCCGGAACAGAGCGCGCAAGGCGGCTCGGTGAC
>CAYWPG010000017.1:0-69339 GCA_964460035.1 uncultured Alkalilimnicola sp. | reverse complement strand
CAGTCCTGGCAGGCAATGGGGGAGTTCCTGGCGGAAACGTTCCGCTCGCCCTAGATTCCGTTCCCCATGGTTTCGCATCTGCGCAGGCACGACCCCGCACCTTCTGACACGCGCGTCCCGATAACAGCGCAACCAAGCTCCCGTAGGAGCGGAGACGCTTACACCGGCCACGCTATGCGGTCTGGGCTATGACATGACGCAGCATCCCGCCTACCCATTAGTGCGACTGAAGCCGATCTGCTGCGAACGGGTATTTCACAATCGATTTATGGGGATATTCAGCGATTCATTAACGGCAATAGCGGCTGCCAAATTAGCAATGCTATTAAGATTATCGCTGGAAGGCCGATAGGCTCCGGAGCGACCCTCTGCAGATTCTCGTTTCGAATCCGAATGCAGCGACGGGTCTATAAGCAACAAAAATAAATGTAGCAAGGGAGCGGCAACCTCATGATTGCATACCTGAGGCGGTTATCTATCCCCCTACGCTTGGCGAGTGGGCTGGTGGTGGTATTCGGAGCGGTTATCGTGATCGCTATGGCCACGCATATGCGCGTGGAATCGGCCCTACGGGCCCAGGACATAGCTCCGGACATCATCCAAGCGGTGCTGAGCACGACCGCCCGCGATCAATGGTTGATCCTCGCTGCAGTGATTGCAGTCATGCTGGTTATTGGCTGGGTGCTGCTGCACTCCATCGTGCCGCCGCTGCTTGGACTGGTGAAAGACGTACAAGCCCTGGTGACCGGTGTCGACAGCGAGAGCGCTGCCGCAAGCGGCCTCACCATAGACCTTGACCGCCGTCTCGATGAAACCGGCAAAGATGAGATCAGCAAGCTGGCACGGCAGATCAATCGTCTGCTCGACTCCATGCAAAGTGTGGTTGGCGAGATACAGCTCTGCAGCCGGGAGATCGGGCAGAGTGCCAGTACGCTGTTGGATGTAACCGAGCAGAATCAGGCGGGAATCGCGCAGCAACGGGACGATGCACACCGCTTGGCAACGGCGATGGCGCAGATGGCTGCGGCGGTGCAAGAGGTGGCTCGCAGTGCGGCTGCAGCGGCAGCCTCGGCGGGTGATGCGAGCCGGGAGTCGGACCAGGGGCGTCGCGTAGTGGAGAAGGCTGCGGCGGCGGTTGCTCGCCTCGCGGGCGAGATTCAGCAGGCTCAAGCTACCGTTGGCGGAGTCGCCGCGGCGGTCGAGAAAATCCACACCGTGCTGGAGGTCATCAGCGGCGTAGCGGAGCAGACCAACCTGCTTGCGCTCAACGCTGCCATAGAAGCGGCCCGGGCCGGCGGACTAGGCCGAGGCTTTGCGGTGGTAGCCGACGAAGTGCGCTCTTTGGCGCAACGCACGCAGCATTCGACACGCGAAATCCAAGGCATCATCGACGAGCTGCAAAGCGGCGTGCAGGAAGCGGTCGGCAGGATGAGCAGCAGCACCGAGCAAGCCTCCCTGGCGCAGGATCAGTCGCGCCGAGCCGATGAAGCGCTGGTTGGCATTACCCGCGCAGTAGCGGCGATCAACGAAATGAACGCGCAGATTGCCAGCGCAAGCGAGGAACAATCGGCCGCGGCCGAGGAAGTCAACCGCCGCATCGATACGATTCGGGACGTAACCGACAGTGCGGTCCATGGCGTAGAGAAAAGCCAAGCCGTGTCCGCCCACCTGAGCGAGTTATCGGAGCGACTTCAGAAGGCGGTAAGCCACGTCAAGATCGGCGCAGCGGGCTAGGGCGGAGCAAGTTGCCGGCTCAGTGGCTCGCTAGCCGCTATCGCGTCCGGCATCCCGTTGGATACCAAGGACATGGTTGATAAGCGGTCGTGGGAATGTTGCGATCCGCGTGAGCGGTGTACCGGCCCCGGCATGGGCCGGTCGCAACGAAGCACTCTCATGCGGTGGCCGATCGCGCGGTCATTCTATCTGCGCCGCGGCTTCGGGCTCCCAGCAGTCGTTGGGCACCAGCGGCGCGACATGCGCAAGCTTGTCGGGATTGCGCACGACGTAAATGCCGCTGATCCGCCCGTTCGCCAACTCCAGCGCCACCGTCTGCAAGGTGCCGTCGTGCTCGACCGTCACCAGGCCCGGCAGACCGTTGATCGCGCACGTTCGCCACCAACGCGGCGGCTCGCCGCTGCGCTTGCGGGCAAGGCCCGCGTATAAGCGGCAGATCTTATCCGCGCCGAAGATCGGCCTGAGCGTTGCCAGCTTACGACCGCCGCCGTCGCTGTGGAGCACGGCATCCTTGGCGAGCAACTCCTGCAGCACCGTCGTGTTGCCGCTTTGCGAGGCAAGAAAGAACGCATTGAGCAAGCGCTCGCTGTGATCCGGGTCCACTGTAAAGCGCCGCCGCGCCTCCTGCACGCGGGCGCGGGCGCGGCTGGCCAACTGCCGACAGGCTGCCACGCTGCGCCCAAGCGTCTCAGCGACTTCCTCGAAGGCCAAATCGAAGATGTCGTGCAGCAGAAAGGCTGCGCGCTCCAGCGGCGTCAGCCGCTCAAGCGCCAGCATCAGGGCGTACGAGACATTCTCGGCAACGGCGGCCGCATCCACGACTGAGGCCGAAACCTCCTCCACCAGCGGCTCGGGCAACCACTCGCCGACATAGCTCTCGCGGCGGCGGCGAGCCTCTTTCAGCCGATCCAGGCATAGCCGTGTCACCACTTGCGTTAGATACGCACGCGCGTTGGTGACCGTGGTCCGGTCGACCTCGCGCCAGCGCAGATAAGCGTCCTGCACCACATCCTCGGCTTCCGCCACTTCGCCGAGCATGCGGTACGCCACGCCCATGAGGTAGCGCCGGTGTGCATGCAGATCCCGAGAAGCCTCGTCCGTCATCGCCTAGTCCTCGTCGGCCGTTGCCACACCCTGGCTGGCCGGCATGGGGTGGACGCTGCGAAAGGCGATGGCCAGGCGGTTCCACACATTGATCGCACCTATCAGCAGCGTCAAATTCGCCAGCTCGGTGTCCGTGAAATGCCGGCGCACCTCGGCATAGTCCTCATCCGGCGCCCGCGTCTCGGCAATCAAGGTCAGCGACTCCGTCCACGCCAGCGCAGCCCGCTCGCGCGGCGTATACAGCGGCGACTCGCGCCACGCCGACAGCAAGTACAGCCGCTCTTCGGTTTCCCCAGCGGCGCGGGCATCGCGGGTATGCATGTGGATGCAGTAGGCGCAGCCGTTGATCTGCGATGCTCGCGTTTTCACCAGATGATACAGACTGGGCTCCAAACCGCAGCCGCGCAACTGCTCCTCCAGGGCCAACATGGCCTTCATGCTATCGGGTGCGGCGGCGAAGTAGTTCATCCGGCTTTTCATGAACGTCTCCTTAGGTTGGTGTAAGCGCTCAACCAGAAGACGAGCCGGGCGCCGCGAATGTGACATGCGCGCCCGGAACGGACTCATCGGCATACCGCATTGAAGATAGCGATCTGGCACGGAGAAGCTGACGGCTCCAGCTACGTCCCGCTTGGCGGCTAAGTCAGGCAAAGAGGGGACGCCTACGGCAAGGCGTCCATATCCCAGTGTGGAATGGTGCGTAGGGAGCTTGCGTACGAGGCGGGACAATTGAGCGGTGAAGCGGGCACGATGCATGCGGATCGGCCCGGTCTTACGCAAACGCGATACTGGCGAAGTTTAGCGACTCGGCCCCCTGAGCACGGCAGGCTACTCCGAAGTGGGAGGCGGCTCTACCGTAATAGCGCACTCTTTCACCCCGTGGCCTTCGACCGCGAGGACCGTAGCCCGCATCGATTCGAAGGCGACGGTATCGCCGACTTCCGGCTCGCGCTCCAGCAGATACAAGATCAAGCCGCCGATCGTATCCACCTCTTCATGCTCGAGTACGATTCCCAGCTCTTCCCCCACTTCGTCCAGCCGCCAGCTGCCAGGGACGTGCAGCCGCCCCTCGGCGTCTCGATAAACCGTCTGTTCTTCGCTCTCGTCCGCGACTTCCCCGACGACTTCCTCGCCCAGGTCGGCAATCGTCGCGATCCCGGCGGTACCGCCATACTCGTCGATGACGACCACCATGTGGGTGCGGGCACCGCGCATGGCGTTGAGAATAGTGTCCAGGCGTACCGTGTGCGGCACGAAAGCCGTGGCGTGAAGCTCGACGCGCGACAAGGGTCGGCCGGAAACGAGCAAGCGCAACAACTGTTTGATATGCACCACGCCGACGATGTGATCCAGGCTGCCTTCGTATACCGGGTAGCGTGTATGGGCATGGTCGCGGATGGTAGCCGCGATCTGATCCGCGCGCGCGCCCAGCGGCAGTCCTATCACCTGCACCCGGGGCACCATGACTTCCCCCGCCGTACGCTCCCGGAATGCGAGCAGATCGCGCATAATCTGTCCGGCTTCGGCATCGAGAACGCCGCTTTGCTCGCTTTCCTCGACGATCGCTTCTAGCTCTTCGGGGCTATGGTAATGCCCGCTGGTGAGACGACGCTCCACCCCGAACAGGCGCAGAACGCCGTTGCCTATCCCGTTCAGTCCGACTACCAGCGGATAACCTATCGTCTTCAGCGCCAGCATCAGCGGGGTTACGCGCAGCACCGTGCCTTCCGCCTGCATCAGCGCCAGCGACTTGGGGACCATCTCCCCGAGCACTATGTGCAAGTAGGTCAGCAGCCCGATCGCGATGGCACTGGCAACGGTATGCACCGCGATCCATTGCGGCAGGCCGACCGGTTCCAGTATGCCGGCCAGGCCTTGCGCCAACACATGCTCGCCGTACATGCCCAGCCCAAGGCTGGCGAAAGTAATACCTAGCTGGCAGGTAGCGATATAGCGGTCCTGGCGACGCGGATCCTGCAGTATCCTCCATACCCGTTGCGCAGCGACCTCGCCATTGTGCGCACGACGCTCGATAGACGTCCGCGGCGCGCCTATGATCGCGAACTCGGCGGCGACGAAAATGCCGTTGAGCGCGATAAGGCAGATAATGATCAGGGTGGGTACGAGCCAGTCCATCTCACTTGTCCTCTTCGCTCGCATCCGCACGGGGCGCCGGCACCACCAGCACCGACTCGATCGCAGGCCCTGCCATCTGCTCGATCTCTATATCTATTCCGGCGATAGTGAATCGCTCACCCGCCTCGGGAATACGTTCCAGGGCAGTGATCACGAAACCGGCCACGGTGCTCGCATCGCCAGGCCAATGCAATCCGGTAATCGCCGCGGCATCGTCCAGCCGGGTGGTACCGGCGAGGCGGTAGCGGCCATCGGGCAACGGCTCGGCAGCCACGCGCCCTTCCTTGAACTCGTCCCCAATATCGCCAACCAGGGCTGAGAGCACGTCATCGAGCGTTACCAAGCCGCGCATGGTCCCGAACTCGTCGATAACTATCACCTTCTGCACATGCCGCTCACGCATGATCGCCAGCAATCGGTCCCCAGGCAGATCGCTGAGCACGACCACCAGCTCGCGCATGATCTCGCGCGCCGTCGGCAGCTTGCCGGTGGCGACGTAGTGCGTGCAGACGTCTTTGGCATGCAATATGCCGATGGGGGTCTCGCCGTCGCCCTCGTAGACCAGCAGACTGGAGAAAGGCGATTCGATGACGATCTTCATCAAGTCTCGCGGCGGCGTATCGGCCGCCACGCCCTTCACCATTCGCCGCGGGACCATGAACTGACGGGCCGAACGGCGGCTGAGAAACAGCGCCTGGTGCAGACGCTGTTGCTCGTCGGGCCGCAACAATCCAACCTCACGGCTCTCGGCGATCAACATGTCGATCTCGTCCGGCGAGTGAACATGGCGATGGCGCGAATGCTGGAGTCGAAGAGCGCGCAGCACCAAGTTCCCGCTGCCGTTGAGGATGTAAATAAATCCTTTGAGCAAAGCGAGGGACCAACGCATCGGCAGATGCGTGTACAGCGCGATATGCAGGGGGTACTGCAGCGCGAGCGACTTCGGCACCAACTCGCCGAAAACCATTTGCGTCACGGTGAGCCCGATCAACACCACCAGCGCCGCCGTCGACTGCGCAGCGAGCGGCTGCAGAGCGCCCAGTTCCTGGAAAAGGGGCGCCAAATCCTGCGCCAGCGTGGCCTGCCCGTACGCGCCGAGCACCAGGCTGGACAGCGTGATGCCGATTTGACAGGCGGCAATGTAGCGATCGAGCTGCGCGGTGTCGGTAACGATGGGCAACAGCTGACGCGCCAGCCAGTGCCCCTCGTTCGCGAGTTTTTGGACCTGGCTGTGTCGAACGCCCACGGTGGCAAACTCAGCGGCAACGTACAGCGCGTTCACTAGAAGCAGGATAGTAACGACCAGGAAGATGGTGAGAGTCACGTTGCTTGCTCGCTTGGACGAAGCCTTAGGCGCATCGATAGATTAAGGCTGGCTTCGGAGATTCGTAGCCTCGAAAGCCAGTATACGGCGATCCCCCGAAAAAGCAGGCATTCGATAGCGGGGATGCAAGGCCGATGCGGGTGCGCAATGGTGGCCGGCAGACCGCGGACACTAAATTTGTCCGGCCTTTCCCCGCGCTACGGTGACCGATATCGGCACAGGACACTGCGGCATTAGGTGTGCATGCGGTATTCGCCAAGCGGAACCGGAATCGAGTGGATGGCTGCCGCGCGCGCTGGTAGGCTAAAGTCGTTCTGGCGGTCTGTGGTCTCCGCAAGCCTACGGCCGCGATCCGTAGCGCCAAGTCATGCTGGCGGCTGAAGGCGGATCGAGGAGAAGTTGTCGACGCATCGGCCATTCCGGTTCTTCTGCCGTCTTCTGCCTGTGCGCTTTGTTCAATCCATATACTTGCGGAGCTCCCGGCAGCCGGCGTTAGCTCGGCCAAACGGAGGCTGATACCCGGCTGATCAGCTAACACCCACCGCGCCATGAGCATGCGCGTTTTTCCGGCCTTTGGCTGGGAGATTCGGGACGGAAGGGTGTCGCTCCCGATCGCGGCCTATCCATGGCCACCCGTATCGGCTTGCTTAGCTCGCCGCCCCGCGCGCCGCGCGCCGCGACTAAGCCTTAAGATGCGGGTTGTCTCCCCCGCATAGGCCGGCAAGCACGCCAAGGCGACGATTCCTATCCCTACGCGCTCCAGCAGCGCGCGGATTTCGTGCCTGCAACCGACCTGCCTCGAGAGTCGAAGCCCCCCGGGCTGGCCGACCAGGCGACGGGGTCCCGTCCCGGAATCCCCAGCGGGGTGGTAACGAGGGCATGCCGGAGGCAGGAGCCTGGAATGGCACTTCCTCGGAACGAGGAGGCGCGCGGACTAGCGGGGGAGACCGCCGGTCGCTGAAAGAAGTATGGAAGCATTGCACGTGGAGGGATGTTGGCGATGATCGCTTCGCTAGTGACTGCGACAGTTGACCTGATCAATCATCCGGCGGTGGCGCTTGGCACGCACCTGGTGGTGGCGCTCATTATCGGAGGCTTGATTGGGATGGAGCGCACCTTCAGCGGGCGGCCGGCTGGGTTGCGCACGCACGCATTGGTCTGCATGGCCTCTGCGTTGCTGATGATGGTCACGGTCTACCAGCCGTTGTGGTTGACGACTCTATCTCCCGAGACGGTACGCACCGACCCGACACGCATGGCTCAGGGCGTGATGACGGGTATCGGGTTTCTCGGCGCAGGCGTGATCTTCAAGGAAGGCTTGACCGTCCGGGGCTTGACCACGGCCGCTTCCATTTGGATGACGGCCGCGATCGGCACCTTGCTCGGGATCGGCTTCTACACGCCCGCGCTGATCGCTTCGGCCCTCACGCTGGCTACGCTATCGGTGCTGCGGCTGATGGAAGAGCTGGTTCCGAGCCGCCATCACGCCGAGCAGGTTCTACGCTTTCGCAGAGGCGCCGTCATGCCCGAACAGAAGGTTCGAGAACTGATGGCGCAGCTCGGCTTTCGGGTGCTGAAGATGGGCTATCACCTGGCCCAGGATGGGGACATCTTCGAGTACAGGATGGTGGTGCGAACCGTCGACAAGCGCGGTTTTCAGAACCTGGCGCAAGAACTGCTGCGCTACCCGGAAGTCCTGGGATTTAGGATCACGTTACTGGCGGATTGAGATTTGAGTCCGGCAGGCGTTCCCAAAAGGCGCAAGCCCGCGCATTTCAGCTCCGGTGGTACAGCCCAGAAAGGCGGCCGTTACACGGCGGCCGCCACTTCGTCGGTTGCCTCGGGACTCTTTCCCACAGGCTTGCGGCTCTTGCGCGCCCGACGTTCCCGGGCTTGCTTATCTGCGCCTCTTGGTCGGCGACAAAAGGCCGCCGAGTAATCGGCAAGGAGCACCGTGCGCTGCGCGGCGGCTTACAAATCGAATCGCCGCGAGGCCTCCGGCTGGAATTTGATGCTATGCACCCGGAGCTTTTGCTTTCTCGGCTGCCGCAGGGTAATGACACTCCCCACTCGGCAACCCAGAACAGCGGATCCGAGTTCGGAAAAAATGGACACATAATGCCCGTAGGTATCGTAGCCGCCTGGAAAGACCAGCCTGAACTCGTAGCGGGCGCCGTCGTCCACGCTCTCCACAACGATCAGACTGTTCATGCTGACGACATCGGGGGGGAGCGCCTGCGCACTCACTTCGCGGCCTCGTTCAAGCTTTCTCGCAAGCGCGGCAAGATGCGGCTTACGAAATCCGCCTTGGCGGCGCTCGATAACCGATAACAACGGCTTAATCCGTTTTACATCATGACTGGAAAGCAAAAACTCGCTCTTACTCATATTATCAATCTAAAGATCCTGTGACGAAGCTGTGTCCAAGTGAACACCTTGATAATCTCCGGTTTGTTCAGTGCGTATGGATGTCTGCCGAGCCGGCCTTTTTGGCCAGCCCGGCCACCGTCATGTGAGGCAATTAACAGTACGGGATTCATTTCCAATTTGTACGCTTTAGTGACGTTTAGCTAACGTATCATTAAAAGCCGGGCAACTTAGCCGTCTAGCTGGCTATTGGTGCCGCATCGCTATCCGCTGACTCTGCGCGCTCGTCCCTGCCAACAGGCTGGTAGTGACTGAATTGCATATCTACATGAACATCGCGAGAGGTCGCAGCGAAAATCTCCTCATAAATACCCAGCAAGCGAGAAAGCGGTGCTTCGCACCAGAGCATGTGAGCCGAAGCCCAGTTCCCCACCGCCAGGATCGCTACCTTTCGCGCCGCCAAGCAGGAGCGAATACGGTGCTCAAAGGGCCAGGGCGTCGAAATGGTAAGCTTCATTACCGGCTCTGCCAGCGGGTTGCGCGCATAGATAATCTGCGCTTCTGTAGTTTCCAAGCGCCGCGGTTCGCAATGCGCACGAAGCTTTTCGACCGTTTGGCTCAGTACCCATTCATTCTCTGCCTGCAGTTCCAGCCCGCTTTCGGATGCCCTAAAATTCACGCCTGCCATCCTGCTGAAAGAGCCGATTACCCATGACGCAAAACGTCGCTGGTTGGCCACACCGCAGCGCCGGACCTGTTGTGACAAGACGTAAACCATTACTCAAAGCCTTCAACAAGACCTAAAACTGCCGACAAATCGCCTGCTGCGAGTCGTATTGTCGGCAGATACTCTCGCACGGCATGGGGTGAGGCGAGGCCTCATATGGCTCGCATCAACCCAACCTAACTACGTACTGGAGGAATCCTGCCGGCGGATATGCCGGAGCGGGTGCCTGTAGTGTCGATGTCCGGAACAAAACCGCCGTGCAAACGAAGCTTGTGAAAGATTCCGGCACAGTGCGGAACGGCAAAAAGGCGTTTATCGCAAGCGCTCGCTACGGAGAAGCCGGCCGCTAGGAAGACGGTCGCCCGTTGCTGAATAATTGCGGTTGAAGTCTGGACGCTATTGCTAAACACGCCTTGCCCTCTCGCGCACGTAAAATCCGCGCCCGGCGGAAGGCGATAAGTGGCCTCCAACCCGACGCTGCGTTGAAGCGAATCAGGAAAACGGATAGAGAGAATGTGCCGGGTGCACGTGCAACGCACACCCAGCCACACTACGGTGTGGCGCGGCTGTACCCTTCTAGGAATGCAGATGCGAGAAGACTCGGTGCGGAACGAAGGATGCCCATTGCCACTCTCTAAAAGAACCGTGCCAAAGGATCAATTGCCACTATAGCCTAGGGGTTTGCGAAAAGCCAAGGCGGGGGGCTTGCCGCAAAAGCCGGAGCGCAGCTAGCTCGTTGGCCGCCGCGGCCAGAGCATCCTAGGAGGTCCGGCATCCGATCGGGCGGAAGCGGGGGGATTCCGTTTTCGGCGCTACACCCAAGGGCTGGTGGCAAGCACAGGCGTGAAGATCGTGAAGGGCACACTATCGGGCTGGATTCCTAACCACTATAGTCGGTAGCCATGACCAGTTTCCTGCTCTGGCTTTGCGCCGCTGTGCTTATCGTTGCCGGCTTCGCCGGCATGGTGCTGCCCGCGCTTCCCGGTCCGCTGCTGCTGTTCCTCGGGTTGTTGTTGGCAGCATGGGCGGAGGCGTTTGTCTTTGTAGGCGCAAAGACGCTGATTGCTCTTGCCGTACTGGCCGTACTCGCGTACGTAGCGGACTTCGCCGCCGGGGCACTAGGCGCCCGACGCTCCGGTGCCTCCTCACGAGCCGTGCTGGGCGCGAGCGTGGGTGCTGTGATAGGCATTTTTTTCGGCCTGCCGGGTTTCCTGCTCGGTCCGTTCGTGGGCGCGGCGATAGGCGAGCTGTCGGTGCAGTGGAATCTCCTCGCTGCGGGACGTGCCGGCTGGGGCGCAACCGTCGGCCTGATCCTCGGCGTTGCGGCCAAGCTTGCCTTGGGCATCGCCATGGTGGGCTTGTTCTTGACGGTGCGGCTGCTGTGACTACAAGAGAAGACAACCGCTCGCCCATAGGCCGGGGGACTTTCCACAGACCAGTGGGTGACGGCGTGCCTGTCAGGATTGAGACATGGGTTCCCGAAAGGGCCGACACCGAGTACCTCGCATCCGGCAAGGCAGGGTTCGGACTTGGGCAGTGGATTGTGAATACCTTATAGTCAACGTCGTTCGTTGACGCCGTGCGTGCCACGGCGGCGGCCCGCTCTTAACGTGAGCGAAGAAACCCATACCGCAGTCCATAGTTTCCATCGAGGAGGAGCGCTCCGCCCTGGCCGGCGGGGCGAATAGGATGAGCGCGATAAAGAAGCCAATCATCGTTGCCGGTGCCGGTCCGGTAGGCCTGACGCTTGCGCTATTGCTGCACAAGCATGGGCTTGAGGTGCAGATATACGAAGCCGTAGGCGACTTGAAGCCGCTTGGGGTTGGCATCAACCTGCTGCCGCATTCCGTGCGAGTGCTGTATGGCCTTGACCTCGGACCCAAGCTCGATGGCATAGGCATTCGCACCAGCGCACTGCATTACTACAACAAGTTCGGCCAACAGATCTGGGCGGAACCGCGGGGCATTGCGGCGGGGTACCGGTTTCCGCAGTATTCGATCTCCCGCGGCGAGCTGCAGATGCTGCTGCTCGCAGAGGTACGTGAGCGCTTGGGCGCCGACAGCGTGCGTACCGGGCACCGCTTGACGGCTTGGCGCGACACCGCCGATGGCGTCGAAGTCATCTTCACGAACGAATCCGGCCAGAACGTTAACGTCCAAGGCAGCTGCCTGATCGCCGCCGACGGCATCAACTCGATCGCGCGGCGCACGCTTTATCCCAACGAGGGCGATCCGATCTATGGCGGCCGCATCCTCTGGCGGGGGCTCACACGCGGCAAGCCGTTCCTGGACGGCAGCACCATGTTCATGGCCGGTTACCAGGACCGTAAGTTCGTCGCTTACCCGATCGCACGGCTAGGCGAGGACGAGGCGATGATCAACTGGATCGCGGAGTTGGCCGTCCCCGACCTCAAGCCGCGCACGCAGGACTGGAACCGTGAAGTACCAATCGACGTGTTCAAGGACGCCTTCCAGACCTGGAACTTCGGCTGGGTGGATATCCCTGCACTGATCGAGAACTGCATCTGCGTGTACGAGTTTCCGCTCACGGACCGCGATCCGCTGCCCCGTTGGAGCCATGGCAACATGACCTTGGTGGGCGACGCGGCACACCCGATGTACCCCATCGGTTCCAACGGCGCCTCGCAGGGTATCCTGGATGCGGAGAAACTTACCGCGGAGCTGGTCGCTCAGCAGGATATTCAGGCCGCATTCGCCGCCTATGAGGCGGAGCGCCGCCCCGCTACCGCGCAGATCGTGCTGCTCAATCGCCAGAATGGCCCCGAGCAGGTAATGCAGATCGCCGAAGAACGGGCGCCGAACGGCTTTCGGCACATCCACGACGTAATGTCGCAGGAAGAGCTCGAAGAGATCGCGGCGAGATACAAGCAGACCGCGGGCTTCAACGTCGACGCGGTCAACGCTAAGGCGTCCTGACATGAATACGCTACAACCTGTGGTTCCCACGTTGGAGCACCTGATGCGGGTGCGGATCGACGCCGGCGCGCCGGTGACGATCGGCAGCGGACCGTGGGGCGATCGGCGGCTGATTCCCATCGTTGGGGGCGAGTTCGTCGGATCGCGTCTTCGGGGCAAGGTGCTGGCCGGGGGCGGGGACTGGCTAGTACAACGGCCCGATGGCTGCATACAGCTCGACGCACGCTATACCCTGGAGACCGACGACGGGGCGCTGATCTACTTGTACGATAGGGGACTGCGCCACGGCCCACCGGAGGTGATGGCGCGACTGGCACGAGGCGAAGCAGTCAATCCGCAGGAGTACTACTTCCGTAACAATGCCGCCTTTGAAACCGCCGCCGAGGCTTACGCGTGGCTGAACCGTACGGTAGTCATCGGCTCCGGCATGCGGGGGCCGGACGGCGTCGTCATCGACTTTTACGAGGTTCGGTGACCGTCACGCGGCCCTCCGGCTCGTACCGGTTTCAGTGGTAAGGGGCAAAGTCGTCCGCCATGCCGATTGAAGCGTGCCGGACGTAACCGGTAAAAGCGCTGCACTCGCGCGCAAGTTCTTCGAGGCGAGCTTTTCAAAGCAAGCCGCCGTTCGTTCCGAATCCCAGGGGAGGTCGCCATGGCAAATGGCTGGGCTGGCGATAGCGCCGTCCACGAGCAAATCCATAGCACCATCGAGGATGCCGTAGAGCGGGCGCGCAGCCAGTTGCCGCGCGGGGAGAGCCTGAAGTACTGCCAGGAATGCGGCCAGGAAATCCCCCACGCGAGACGGCAAGCGTTACCGGGGGTGCGCCTTTGCGTGCCGTGCCAGAGCGAGCGTGATAAACAGACTGTAACGTACACCGGCTATAACCGCCGCGGCAGCAAGGACAGCCAGCTGCGCTAGTGGGGTGCCTGGGTAAGCAAGCGAGTAATGACTAGCCGATCGTCTCCAAGATGCCGGCGCTCAAGGACAGGTGAAGCTAGAGAGGAGGTTCGGTGTTCGATATCGGTTCGGCTGAGATGCTGGTCGTGGTCATAGTGGCTCTGATCGTCCTCGGACCAGAGCGAATTCCCAAGGTGGTGCGGACGATAGGGCTCATTATCGGCCGCGCAAGGGCAATGCTGCGCTCGGTTCAGGCGGAAATGGAGCGTGAGCTCAATCCGGGAGTGGTGCGCGACCTCAAGCTCCAGCTCAATAACCCCACGCAGCCGATATGCGAGGACACCGCGGATCAGGGCTCTGGTTCGAGAGCAGCGCAGGAGACTCAGCCCGTGCGGACGGAGCCCGTCGCAGCGACGGAGAAAGCGGACTCGTCAGCGCCTCACATCGATGAAAAACACGAAGAGCGTGCCGGGTAAGTCCATGGAACGCGGCAGGCTCCCCAGGCTGGCGCCGGGACCGGGCGCTGAAACAGCGGATAACAGCTTGTCGCCACGTTCGCAGCCAGCACATTGCTCGGTCGTCTTGAATTGGTGCTAAGGGCGCCGGCGCACCAGTACCAGGCACGTGACCACCGCCCCGCTATTTCGGCTCCTTTTTCGACTCTTCCGCACCGTCCTCGTAACGTTCCCGGTACAGTACCGCTCGCGCCAGAACCATAAAGGTTATTGGGGTAGTGATCGTCACAAATATGCCGATCAGGAGTTGGTGAAGCACCAGGCCTGACGTTAAGGCGGAGAAGAAGACGATAGATCCCAGAACTATCCCCGCCGTTCCCATCGATGTGCTCAAAGTGGGAGCATGGATGCGCTCGAAGAACGTCGGCAGCCGGACCAGCCCGATAGCTCCGGTCAAAGCAAACATGGCTCCGCCCAGAACACAGACCGCCGTGAACCATGCAGCCCAACTAGGCAACTCACTCGCTGCAATCACTCGATCACCTCCCCGCGGAGCAGGAATTTAGCCAGCGCAACCGTGCCTACAAAGCCCAGCATGGTTATGCCCAGCGCCACTTCGAAGTAAGCCGAGCTGGCAGTACGAATGCCGAAAACCAGCAGCAGCAGCGCCGAGTTCACATAGAGGGTGTCCAACGCGAGCACGCGATCCTGTGCGCGCGGCCCCCAGAACAATCGCAAAGCTGCACAGGCCATACTGAGCGCCAGCATGATCTGAGCAAGGATAAGCGTCCAGCTCAGGATCTGTAGACTCATTCGAAGATCTCCATCAACGCCCGCTCGTAGCGCAACTTGATGATGTTCACCCACTCCTGCTCGTCGACCAGATCCAGTACATGGGTGACGAGCACTCCCGTCTCGGAGTCGTAATCGACCCAAACAGTGCCTGGAGCGGCGGTAATGATACCGCCCAGCAACGCCAGACCGTATGGGCTGCGCATCTTGAGGGGGATATGCACAAAGGCGGATACCGCGCGCCGCGAGCGAGGAAACAGGATTATGCGCGCCACGGAAATGTTGGAGCGGACAATGTCGTAGAATACGCGCCCGGCGAGGATGAGGGCGGTCATGGCACGCTTGGCGTTAGTGCGCGGCAAGTCGAGCTTCGTCAACGTAAGGCCGCCGACGATCCCGAGGACGCCTCCCAACAATATGTGGGCCAGCGCCAGGGTCTGGTTGAGCAACAACCACAAGCCTAACAGCGCCAACGATATCAGGGGGAACGGTAGCCAACGGCTCATTGCGCATCCTCCTCATGACCCGCTGCAGTCACGACCGAGGAGGTCATGACCCGCTGCACATAAGTCTCCGGTGCGAACAGCGACTCGGCGGCCGCCTGGGTGTAGCGAAGCACCGTTCCGGCCTGAGCGGTCATCACCAGGCTAAGCAGCAGCAGAACCCCCACCGGCAGCATCTCGATTACGCGCACTCGCGGCACGCTGCGGCCCAGCGGAGCCCAGAACGTTCTGATACCGGCACGCACCAGCGCGATCAAACCCGCCAGGCCAGCCACCAGCAGCACGACGAGCAGCACCCAGGCAGTAAGAGACACCGGTCCGGTGGTGCCCAGCCCGTCGGGATTGAAAGCCGCCGATAGCAAAGCGAGCTTGGCGATGAACCCGGAGACCGGGGGCAAGCCGGCGATAGACAAAGCGCATAAGGCAAAGCTGATGCCTAGCAGAGCCATGGTTGCGGGAATGGCGACCCCGGCGGTGTCGTCCTCAGGCTCCTCATCCCCCGGCCCGCCGAACGCCTCCAAGGTCACTGCCAGCACATCCGCGCCGGCAACCCGGCCTCTCTCCGCCAGCTCGATCAGCAAATAGAACGCACTGATCCCCAGGGTCGAGCTGACAAGGTAAAACAAGCCGGCGCCCACGACCGCTACCTGCCCGGTGCCGATCGCGGCGAGCAGCGTGCCGGAGGAAATCAGCACGCTGTAACCGGCCAGGCGCGCCATATTCTGAGACGCCAGGCTGCCAATCGCGCCGAAGATGACCGTCGCGATTCCGCCCAACAGCAGCCACTGGCCGCCGAACAGCGCCGATGCTCCGGCCTCGGGGCCGAACATCAGCAGCCACAGCCTCAGCACGGCGTAGACGCCGAGCTTGCTGGTGACCGCAAACAATGCAGCCGCCGGAGGGCTCGCCGCCGCGTAGGCAGGCGGCAGCCAGAAACTCAGCGGCCACATCGCCGCCTTGACCAGGAATGCGATGCCGAGAATCGCCGCGCCAGCCTCCAGCAAGACCCGATCTTCCGCCACCAACTGCGGTATGCGCGCGGCGACGTCGGCCATATTGAGGGTGTCGGTGGCGCCGTAGATGAGGCTGACGCCGATCAGGAACAGCAGCGAAGCCGCCAGGTTAATGGCGATATAGTGCAAGCCGGCCTGGATTCTCGCAGCACCGGCCCCATGCAGGAGCAGGCCATAGGACGCCGCCAGAGTGACCTCGAAGAACACGAACAGGTTGAACAAGTCGCCCGTGAGAAAGGCCCCGTTCAGCCCCATCAGCAGAAACTGCACCAACGGATGGAAGTGCGTTCCCGCGCGATGCCAGCGCGCCAGCGAGTAGGTCAACGAAGCGACCGCCAGCACGCTGGTCAGCAGCAGCATTACGGCGGACAAGCGATCCGCCACCAGCACGATCCCGAACGGCGCCGGCCAGTTGCCGATCAGATAGGCGCTGCGCAGGATAGGGGACCCCGGCGCAGCGTCCGCAAGCGTCAGCAGCTTGACGGCCATGGCCAGCAAGGCAGCGGCGGATAACAGGCCGATAGCGGCGCGCAGCCAATGATGGCGATCGTTGATCAGCAGCATGACCGCGCCGACCACCAGCGGCAGCAGCACCGGCAGGACCAACAAGTGATTCATGATGCTACTCACCGCTTGCGCTCCTCGCCGTCGACATGATCAGTGCCCGTCGCGCCGCGGGAAGCCAACAGCACCACCAGAAAAAGCGCCGTCGTCGCAAAGCCGATGACGATAGCGGTGAGCACCAGCGCTTGCGGGAGAGGGTCGGTGAACGCGGCCGGATCTACCACGCCGCCCTTCTCCAGCAGCGGCGGAGCGCCTACTCGCAGCCGTCCCATGCTGAAGATGAACAGATTCACGGCGTAGGACAGCAGAGATAGCCCGATGATGACCTGAAATGTGCGAGGACGCAGCAGCAACCACACCCCTGAAGTGGCCATTACCGCAATAGCAAACGCAACAACTATCTCCATCAGGACTCCTTCACGGTGGCGGTGGTGGAGGTGGATGCCTCGGCGCGCGGGGCGCGGTGGCTGCGCAGCGACTGGTGCGCCAGCGCGAGCAGAATCAGCGCGGTAGCGCCAACCACCAATACGAACACACCGATATCGAACGCCATGGCACTCGCCAACGGCAGCTCCCCAAGCAGCGGCAACTCCACGTAGCGGGTGACGGATGTCAGGAACGGATGGGCCACGAACCAGGACCCGATGCCGGTACCCACCGCGAATAGAAGGCCCACCGCTATCCAGCGCAAGGCGTTGATACGCCAGCGCGCTTCGAACCAGCGGGTGCCGCCGGCCATGTACTGGACGATGATGGCAATAGCCAGCGCCAGACCGCCCACGAAGCCACCGCCGGGCATATTATGGCCGCGCAGGAAAAGGTAGATCGCAAGGATACCGGCCATCGGAAACATCAGGCGCATGATTACCGACGGCGCCAGTATGTAGTCGGGGATGATGTCACCTGCCTGATGCTCCGCTTTATCGGCATCCAGGATGCGCTGCTGGCGCGGCGGCTCCATGCTCTCGGGCGCCGGCCGGAAGCGGCGCAGCAGCGAGAAGCAGGTCAAAGCGACGATACCGAGCACGGTAATCTCGCCTAAGGTATCGAAGCCGCGGAAGTCGACGAGAATCACGTTGACAACGTTGGTCCCGCCACCCTCGCTGTAGGCGCGCTCCAAGAAAAAGCGCGAAATGCTATCGGTTTGCGGACGGGTCATCACCACGTAGGCCAACGCACCCAGCCCGCCACCGGCGGCGAGCGCGATGAGCAGATCGCGGCTGCGGCGCGCCGCTTCCGTCGCCGTGGTGCGTGCGTCCTTGATGCGCTTTGGCAGCCAACGCAACCCCAGTAACAGCAGTACGGTAGTAACGATCTCTACCATGAGCTGCGTCATACCCAGGTCCGGCGCCGAGAGCCACACGAAGGTGATGCACGTAGACAACCCGGCCCCGCCAAGCAGAACCAGTGCCGCCAGGCGATGGAACTTGGCCTGATAAGCCGCGCCCACCGCGCAGGCCCCGCCCAGCAACCACACCAGGGCGAGTACGGGGTCCACGGGTGATGCGGCAAACTCGCCCGCACCCAAGCCCCTGCTCCATAGCGTGGCGGCCGCCACCACGATGGTCGTGCAAACCAGCAACAGTAACTGAGGCTGCAGGCGACGCGTGCCCAGGACCGCCTCCAGCCAGCTCGCCATGCGCCAGGACACGAACACCAGCAGCTGATCGAAGACCTGCTTGCCCTGCAAAGGCACCAGAGGCGGTCCCTGGCGATCCCGCAGCAGGTAGTCCCTCGACAGCCAATAAGCAAGGGCCCCGCCTAGCAGGACGCCAACGCTCATAATCAGAGCCGGCGTCACGCCATGCCACACGGCGAGGCTGTAGTAGGGGGTCGCCTCGCCAAGCACACTTTTCACCGCCGCCGCAAGGTAGGGACCTATCACAATGCCGGGGATCATCCCTACCGCCAGACAGGCCAGTACCAGCATCTCCACGGGGAAACGCATCCAGCGCGGCGGTTCATGGGGCGTACGCGGCAAGTCGGTGGCCGGCGCGCCGAAGAATGCGCCGGTGATAAAGCGCAGCGAGTAAACGACACTGAACACGCCCCACAGGGGTGCCGCTAGTGTCAGCAACACGCCCATGGCCGGAACGGAAGTCTCCGTAGCAATCGCCTCGGCGAAGAACATCTCCTTGGAGAGAAAGCCGTTCAACAGCGGCACGCCGGCCATCGCCGCACTGGCGACGATGGCCAAGGTGGCAGTGATCGGCATCGCTCGGCGCAAGCCGCCCAAGATGCGCATATCCCGCGTGCCGGTCTCGTGGTCGATGATGCCGGCGGCCATGAACAGCGAGGCCTTGAACGTCGCGTGGTTAATAATGTGGAAAATGGCCGCGACCGCCGCCAGCGGAGTGCTTAGCCCAAGCAGCAGCGTGATTAGGCCCAAATGACTGATGGTAGAGTAGGCCAGCAGGCCTTTTAGATCGTGCTGGAACATCGCCAGATAGGCGCCCACCAACATCGTGATCAAGCCGACGCAGGTGACGATCCAGAACCACTCTGCGGTGCCCGAGAGCACGGGCCACAGCAGCGTAAGCAGGAATACTCCTGCCTTCACCATGGTCGCCGAGTGCAGATAGGCCGACACCGGCGTGGGTGCTGCCATGGCGTGCGGCAACCAGAACTGGAACGGGAACTGGGCGCTCTTGGTGAATGCGCCGAGAAGAATCAGGATCAGAGCGGGGACATACAGGGCGTGCGCACGTATCGCATCGCCTGCCGCCAGCACATAGTCCAAATCGTAACTGCCGACGATATGGCCAAGCACCAGCACGCCGGCCAACAAGCACAGACCGCCGGCGCCAGTGACGATCAGCGCCATGCGCGCGCCGGTACGAGCAAGCGCGTTGTGGTGCCAATACCCGATCAGCAGGAAGGAGAACAGGCTGGTGAGCTCCCAGAAGAACGCGAGCTGGATCAGGTTGCCGGACAGTACCACGCCGAGCATGGCGCCCATGAACGCCAGCAGGAACGAGAAGAAGCGCGGCACCGGATCCTCCGGCGACATGTAGTACCGTGCATACAACACGACCAGAAAGCCGATGCCCGTCACGAGCATCGCGAACATCCAGGCGAACCCTCCCAACCTCAGGCTGAAGTTCAGGCCCAGAGTCGGCACCCATGCCGCCGTGTAGCGTAGAACTCCGCCGTCAATCACTGCCGGATAGGTGCTTGCCGCTATGGCCAGCGCCACGAGCGCAACGGCGCCCGCTAACCAAGCCTCCGCATTGCGGGCATTGGTCGGCAAGAACGCGGCGACCACGCTACCTGCAAACGGAAGCACGAGCAGGATGATCAGCAGAGTATTCATCGACATATCGGTAAAGGCACTACAATCCGGCGCCGCATGATTCCTACGGCAGCGTTACGACGGTAACGCGGTCGGGTGCGCATGCGCACTTCCATAGTGCTTCGGCAACCCTGACCGCTGACGCTTCAAGCGTCAGGCTCAACGCAACTCCCGGCACAGCAATGCCGCGACGCACACGACTTGCGACACAGCGTGCCTGCGGCCATCGAAATGAAACATCCGCCGCGGGACGTCCACACAACATGAACGCCGCCAGCTATACAGCCGGCCCGCTAGGGAGGTGGAGCGCGTGGCCCGCCAGCGTAAGCGAGCAGCGTTCCGAACAGCAATCCTGGGCGCGCGGCCGCGACATGCTCATAGACCACATGCCACGCAGCCGCAACCTTAACGGGAATCACCGCAAATGGGAGCGAGAGATCGGGGCCGTCGTGGTTGGGTTCCAGCCAGCCAGCCACATCGTCGCTTGCGACGACCTGACGCACTCCCCGCAGCGATCCGTTCGCGAGAAGGTGGCCGGTCGCGGCATTCACCCGGCATTCGAGGTCGTACCGCGGCGCAATCCCCGCGCCACCAGCACTCAGCACGAACACGCATAGCAGAAAGCCAACGATCGTCGCCATGCCGTCCCGCAATAGACGGTGCGAACCAATTGTTCTGCTATCGTGACCTCGTCTCAAGGAATATCCCAGGGCGTTAAAGTAAATAAGACACGAACCGCGCCGGCCTGGCGTTGCGTCCGCAGCGCTAGACAAACCGATCGGGGAATCGACGGCGTTTTTTCGGTGCATGGACTATAGCAGCTATCCGATAACGCCGAAACAACGGGTATCGCGCGCGCCCGGCGCAGAGCTGCGCCGGCGGCGGTTGCCTTCCTCCGCGGGGCTCGCGACCTGCCTCCTCAGGCCGATGATGAAAACGGTTCGTCGATGCCGCTGGCCGCAGGGCAATCAGTAGACACGGGGAAACGAATCGCTTGACTGACAAAGCCCGTCACGGAGCCCGGCTGCGGCGCGGACACGATCCGCCGCTGCCAGGCCCCGCTGCAAGTGCCTTGGAAGGACAAGCGGCTCTACTCAGGCACGCACCCGCCGGGTCATGCCGTGCAAACGGCTAGCCATAGCTGCCAGCTCGTCTACCGCGCTTCGTACCCGCCCCACGCCCTCACGGGTAGCCGCCGCGACGTCGCGAATGTCGCTCATGTTGCGATTGATCTGCTCGGCGGTTACGGCTTGCTCTTCAGCCGCGCTGGCGATTTGCACGTTCATATCGTTTATCGTCGCCACCGCGGCGGTTATCGCATTGAGCGCATCGCCGGCGCGCGCCGACTCCTCCACCGTCCGATTTGCCAGCTGAGCATTCTCGTTAATGCTGGCCACCGCCTGGGTAGCATGCTCTTGCAGCCGGCCGATGATGTCCTGGATTTGCTGTGTCGAGCGCTGCGTGCGCTGCGCCAGCGTACGCACCTCTTCGGCGACCACTGCGAAACCGCGTCCCTGTTGACCTGCGCGCGCCGCCTCGATCGCAGCGTTCAGGGCCAACAGGTTAGTTTGCTCGGCAATGCCGTTTATCACATCCAGCACTGTGCCGATGCTGTGCGAGTCCGCGGCCAGTTTTTCCACCACCGACTGCGAACGCACGAGATCCTCGGTCAGCTCATTTACGGAAGCGATGGTCTCTTCGACAATCCGCCTACCGTTGGTCGCCTCCGCTTCGGCCTGGCGTGTCGACTCGGCGGCGGTGGCAGCGTTGCGAGCGACCTGCTGTACAGTCACAGCCATCTGGTTGGTGGCCGCGGCCAGTTCTTCGGTATCGGCTTGCTGCCTAAGGCCTCCTTGCTCGGTCTCGCTGGTAACTTCCGTTAACGTCTCCGTGGCGCGGGTCAGATTTACCGTAGCCTGGATTACCTCTCGAACGACCTGCTGTAAGGTCTCCGCAAGCCGGTTGAAGCTGCGTGCCATGGCGGCCAATTCGTCGTCGCCATCGGTGTCGAGCCGGACAGTAAGGTCGACCTTGCCGGTGGCAGCCTCGCGCAGCCGAGTGGTGGTAGCGATGATCGGACCGATGACGGAACGAATGATGGCATACACCAGCGCCACCAAGATCACCGCCATGCCGCCAAGCTTCACCAGCAGTCCGGTTGCCAGGCTTCGATTGGTCGCATTCAGTTCCTGGAGGTAGATGCCCGAGCCGATAATCCAGCCCCAGGGCTCGAACAGTTTGACGTAGGAAAGCTTGTCCTCCGGTTCGCTCCGGCCCGGGTAAGGCCACATGTAGTCGACGAACCCCCCGCCATCGCGGCGCGCCACCTTGGCGAACTCCTGGAACAGCCGCTTACCCGTCGGATCGGCGATATCGCTCACGTCCCGGCCATCGAGCTCGGGCGAGATCGGATGCATGACCATTACGGGCTGCATGTCGTTTATCCACAGATACTCGTTGTCGCCGTAGCGGATCGCGCGGATAGCCAATTTTGCGCGCTCCTGAGCGTCCGCGAGCGACAGTCGCCCGGCCTCGACCTCGGCCTGATAGGCCTGCAGAAGGCTGTGCCCAACCTCCACCACGTGCTGTACGGCATGCTTCTGGATCGCCAGGGCGGCGTTCCAAACTTGCAAGACCGCGGTAATCCCGATCCCGGCCATCCCGAGCAGAATCAAGGCAGACAACACAACCATGCGATGCCGCATGGACACCTTGCGCAGTACCTTAGTCATTTCGGCTCCTCAAATGTTGCTTCCGAGCCGCCTAGGGCGAGAAGAGAGAGAGAGAGAGAGTGGTTACAGCTGTCTGATCGACCATTCGCATATCGGGCCCCTGCCGCAAAGCTTGAGACAAACGCCGGGACCGGTGCCGGTCTTGCGCGGCGAGGGTTTCGGCCATCGGCAGAAGACACCGCTGAGCGGTCCCATATAGTACAATCCACCCCAGGCATGCCCGCGGCCGCGGGGCGATCAGCCATCGGCTATCTCCCACCTTCCCCGGCCGCCCGCAAACGGAGTTGTCTATCAGTGGAACAGTTCAGAGGCACCACCATTCTCGCGGTACGCCGCTACGGCCATGTAGCCATGGGCGGCGACGGCCAGGTCACGCTTGGCAACACGATCATGAAAGGCAACGCCCGCAAGGTGCGGCGTCTTTTCCACGATCAGGTGCTGGCCGGCTTCGCGGGCGGCACAGCGGATGCGTTCACGCTGTTCGAGCGTTTCGAGGGCCAGCTCGAGAAGCACCGGGGCAACCTTACCCGCTCCGCAGTCGAAATGGCCAAAGACTGGCGCTCGGACCGGGTGCTGCGCCGTCTGGAGGCGCTGCTGGTAGTCGCCGATAAGAACGCGCTTTTGATGATTTCGGGCAATGGCGATGTGGTCGAACCCGAGCACGATCTGATTGCCATCGGCTCCGGCGGCGCGTTCGCGCAGGCCGCAGCCACCGCATTGATGGAGAACACCGAACTATCGGCGCGCGAGGTGGTCGAGAAGGCCATGAAGATCGCCGCCGATATCTGCATTTACACCAATCACAACCTCACCCTCGAGGAACTGGCGCCGGACGATAGCGCTTCGAGCTAAGCGCTGCCGACGCACTTGCAAGGAGATCCCATGTCCTACATGACGCCTCGGGAGATCGTTCAGGAGCTGGATAAACACATCATCGGCCAGGCCAAGGCCAAGCGCGCGGTAGCCATCGCGCTGCGCAACCGCTGGCGCCGAATGCAAGTCGATCCGGCCCTGCGCAACGAGATCACCCCCAAGAACATCCTGATGATCGGTCCCACCGGCGTCGGCAAGACCGAAATCGCGCGCCGACTGGCCAAGCTCGCGCAGGCACCGTTCATCAAGATCGAAGCCACCAAGTTCACCGAAGTGGGCTATGTGGGCCGCGATGTGGAGTCGATCATCCGCGATCTGATGGAGGTCGCGATCAAGCTCACGCGCGAAGAGGAGATGCAGCGGGTCCGCGCTCGCGCCGAGGATGCAGCCGAGGAGCGCCTGCTCGACGTGCTGCTGCCACGCCCGCGCAGCGGAATGGGCTGGGACGACGAGCCCGCGGAGGACAATTCCGCCACCCGCCAGAAACTGCGTAAGAAACTGCGCGAGGGCGAACTCGACGATCGCGAAGTGCAGATAGAAGTGCGCGCCGTGCCGGTGGGCGTGGAAATCATGGCACCGCCCGGCATGGAAGAGATGACCAGTCAGCTGCAGAGCCTGTTCCAGAATATCACCGGCGAGCGCACCAAGACGCGCAAGATGAAAGTGAAAGACGCGCTCAAGGTGCTGCGCGAGGAAGAAGCGGCCAAGATGATCAACGAAGAGGAGATCAAGGCCCGCG
Organism: uncultured Alkalilimnicola sp.; assembly: GCA_964460035.1. Taxonomy (GTDB): domain Bacteria; phylum Pseudomonadota; class Gammaproteobacteria; order Nitrococcales; family AK92; genus CAYWPG01. The sequence continues at coordinate 45,149 of CAYWPG010000017.1, read as the reverse complement.
CGCTGGAGAAGGTCGAGCAGCACGGCATCGTCTTCCTGGACGAGATCGACAAGATCGCCAAACGCGCCGATGTGGGCGGCGCCGACGTCTCGCGCGAAGGCGTGCAGCGCGATCTGCTGCCGCTGGTGGAAGGCTCCACGGTTTCCACCAAATACGGCATGGTGCGTACCGACCATATCCTGTTCATCGCGTCCGGTGCGTTCCATCTGTCCAAGCCATCGGACCTCATTCCGGAGTTGCAGGGGCGCTTGCCGATCCGGGTGGAGCTCGATGCGCTGTCGGTCGAAGACTTCGTACGCATACTCACCGAACCGGATGCCTCGCTGGTGCGTCAATACCAGGCGCTGATGGAAACCGAGGGCTGCCGTCTGGAGTTCACCGACGATGGCGTGGCCAAGATCGCGGAAGTGGCCTGGGAGGTCAACGAGCGCACAGAGAACATAGGAGCGCGGCGCCTGCACACGGTCATGGAGCGCTTGCTTGAGACGGTATCGTTCGAAGCGCCGGACCGCAGCGGGCAAACCATCCGCATCGATGCCGAGTACGTGGAGAAACACCTCGCGGATCTCGCCCGTAACGAAGATTTGAGCCGGTACATCCTCTGATGCAGAGACTTGAGCGCAAACAGCACGGCGTGGTGCCTACTCTGATCAAGCTCCACAAGCGCTCCCGCGTGCTGGAAGTGGCGTTCGACAACGGCCGGCGCTTCCGGCTGCCGTGCGAATATTTGCGCGTATACTCGCCGTCGGCCGAAGTCCGCGGCCACGGCCCGGGTCAAGCGGTGCTGCAAGTCGGCAAGGAATCGGTGAACATCAGCGCCATCGAACCGGTCGGCCAGTACGCCGTGCGCCTGGTATTCGACGACGGGCACAATAGCGGGCTGTATAGCTGGGATCTGCTGTACGAGCTGGGGATCAACCAAGACATCTATTGGCAGGACTATCTGCGGGCGCTAGCCGCCGCCGGTTACCGACGCCAAGACGAGCAAGACTGAGGGCGAACATGAATCCGCGGGACAAGGCAGGCGACACCACCCACTTCGGCTTCCAGGAAGTACCGGTGCACGAGAAGGTCGCGCGCGTCCGTGCGGTGTTCCGCTCGGTCGCCGACAAGTACGATCTGATGAACGACTTGATGTCGGCCGGCCTGCATCGGCTCTGGAAGCGGCAGGCAGTGGCGTACGCGAACGTGCGGCGGGGGCAGCGCATACTCGATCTGGCCAGCGGCACGGGCGATCTTGCCCGACTGATGGCCGACCGCGTCGGCGAGCAGGGCAGGGTAGTAATGTCCGACATCAACGAGGCGATGCTGACCCTGGGACGCGACCGCATGATAGACGCAGGTCGGGTGGGCAATGTCGACTTCGTGCTGGCCAACGCCGAAGCGCTGCCTTTTGCCAGCAACCACTTCGACCGGGTCACCATAGCGTTCGGACTGCGCAACGTTACCGATAAGGAGCGGGCGCTGCGGGAGATGCGGCGCGTGCTCAAGCCGGGCGGCTGCGTAGTGGTGCTCGAGTTCTCTCAGCTCTACATCAAGCCCCTGCGCCCGCTGTACGATCTGTACTCTTTCCAGCTGCTGCCGCGCATGGGCAAGCTGGTTGCCAACGATGCGGACAGCTATCGCTACTTGGCCGAATCCATCCGCATGCATCCGAATCAAGAAGAGCTGCGGGAGATGATGGTCGAGGCAGGACTGGAGGACTGCGAGTACTTCAACCTCAGCGGCGGAATCTGCGCCGTGCACAGGGGCTACAAATACTAGGACGCGCGATAAGCCATGGACCCTACCGCTCTCGCTCTGCAGCAGCTGCTAGCACTGGCTAACGGCTTGCTCAAGCTCGACCCTGAGGCCCGCGAGCGATTAAGACCACTGGCAGGGCACGTGCTCGCCGTCGAGCTGGACGGTATCGACCTCCCGCTGCGGGTGGCCTTCAGCGAAGAGGGCATTGCCGTTGCCGATCCGGATGCCGCTGCCGACGTTACCGTGCGCGCGCGACCTGCCGCTTTGCTGACGCTCGCACTCAGCGGCGGCCAAAAGGGCGCCGGAGCGGTAGAGTTCCGGGGTGACGTCGCTGTCGTTCACGGTATCCGCCAGCTCGTCAGTTCGCTGGAGATAGACTGGGAAGAGCAGCTTTCCCGCTTCACCGGCGATGTGGTCGCGCACCAGCTCGGCAGGATGGCGCGTGCCGGCCTCGCCTGGCTGTCCCAGGCTCGTACCACTTTCGAGCAGAATGCGGCCGAGTATCTCACCGAGGAGAGCCGGGCGCTGCCCGCCGAGGCCGAGGTGAGCGCTTTTCTCGCAGAGGTGGATCGTCTGCGCCAGGATGCCGACCGATTGCAGGCACGGATCGCTCTGCTGGAGAAGCGGGGTAAGGGCCGATAGCGGTGAAAACGTTTCGCCAGCTGCTGCGAATAGCGCATATCAACATCGTAATGCTGCGGCATGGGCTCGATGAGCTCATTCTGACCACCAAGCTCTTCAAGCCGCTGCGATTCCTCAGACTCTTCATGTTTTGGCGCTGGTTCGACCGCACCACGGCAACGCGGGGCGAGCGCATCCGGCGCGCACTGGAGGACCTCGGACCGATTTACGTCAAGTTCGGCCAGATCCTCTCTACCCGGCGCGATCTTATCCCACCGGACATCGCCGCCGAACTGGCCCATCTGCAGGACCGCGTGCCGCCCTTTCCCGGCAGCCAGGCGCGGGCGATCATCGAGCAGGAGTATCGCCGGCCACTGGAGGAGGTGTTCGCCGAGTTCGACGAGACGCCGTTCGCGTCAGCCTCTGTCGCGCAGGTGCATGCGGCACGCCTGCTGGATGGCACCGAAGTGGTGGTGAAAGTCATCCGGCCGGGCATCCAGAAGCGTATCCGGCGCGACCTGGACTTGATGTACACGGTAGCGGAGCTGGCCGAGCGATATTGGGCCGAAGGCCGTCGGCTGCGGCCGCGCGAGGTCGTGGCGGAGTTCGACAAGAATCTGAACGATGAACTCGACCTGATGCGCGAAGCGGCCAGCGCCTCCCAGCTCAAGCGCAATTTCCTGGGTTCCCCGCTGCTGTATGTGCCCGAAGTGTACTGGGATTACACACGCCGCCAGGTGATGGTGATGGAGCGTATTAGAGGCGTTCCGGTCAACGATGTTGCCACCTTGCGGGCGTTGAACATCGATATGCGGGTACTCGCCGAGCGGGGTGTGGAGATCTTTTTCACCCAGGTATTTCGCGACAGCTTTTTCCACGGCGACATGCACCCGGGCAACATCTTCGTCAACCCGGATCGCCCGGAGGATCCGCAGTACATCGCGGTAGACTTTGGCATCATGGGCACCCTCAGTCCCGTCGATCACCGCTACCTGGCCGAGAACTTCCTTGCCTTCTTCAATCGCGATTACCGGCGGGTAGCCGAGCTGCACGTGGAATCGGGCTGGGTGCCGCCCAGCACCCGGGTGGACGAGTTCGAGACTGCAATTCGTACCGTGTGCGAGCCGATCTTCGAGCGCCCGCTGCGCGATATCTCCTTCGGAGCGCTGCTGCTACGCCTTTTCGAGACCGGGCGGCGGTTCGATATGGAAGTCCAGCCGCAGCTGGTGCTGTTGCAGAAAACCATGCTGAACATCGAGGGACTGGGGCGAGAGCTCTACCCGGAGCTCGATTTGTGGCAGACCGCCAAGCCGCATATGGAGCGCTGGATGAGCGAGCAGCTGGGCACGCGCGCCCTGGTTCGTCAGCTGCGCCAGGAAGCGCCGCGCTGGGGCGAGCTGCTCCCGGCCTTGCCGCGGCGACTGCACGATGCGCTTGACGAGCTTGCGGCCGCAAGGCAGGAGCTGGCGGAGCAATCGCGTCAGCTGCAGCAGCTTCGTCGCGAGGTACGCAGCGCCAGTTATCGGTTCGTTGCCGGCGCGGCCGGCGCCGCGCTGATCGTCGGCGCCTTTATTCTGCTGGGACTGGACGGCTACGCTCCGCGCATGGTGGCGGACGCGCCCCTGGTAAGCTGGATAGCCGGCGCGCTGGGCGCTTTCCTGCTGTTCGTCGCCTGGATGCGCGATGGCGACTAGGCCGCAACGGCCCGGCGCGCACTGCCAACGGAACTTGGCGCTAGCTAGTCCGCCCGCTGCAAGCCCTTCTCCACCTCCGCCCGCTTGTCCGCCGATACCAACAGCTCGATCAGCATCAGCGCAAAGTCCATGGCCGTGCCCGGCCCGCGCGAGGTGACGATACGGCCGTCGATTACCACCGCATCGGTGCAATACTCCACACTGCTGTGGCCATCGAGAAACCCTGGGTAGCTCGTAGCCCGCCGACCTTCCAGCAGTCCTGCCGCCGCCAGGACGCTAGGGGCGGCGCAGATCGCCGCCGTGTACTTTTCTTGCTGCGCCATTCGCTGCAGCAGCTCCAGGATCCGCGGATCGGCCCGCAGCCGCTCGGTACCGCCGGCGCCGCCGGGGAGCACGATCATATCGAAATCGCGCCCAAGCACCGCATCCAGGGTCGTATCCGGCACCAGCACCACGCCGCGGCTCGCCCGCACGGGCCCTTCCACAAGGCCGGCGGCGACTACCTCCACACCGGCGCGCCGGAGCAAATCGATGACCGTTACCGCCTCCAGCTCCTCGCAGCCTTCGGCTAACGGGACAAGGACGCTTGCCATGTTCGACCTCTCTCCTCTATCAAGGCGATCATTTCTCTGATCGAGATGAGCTCGACGCGTTCGGCCTCCAAGTTGGGAAGGCGCCGCTCCAACACCTCCAGCGTCGAGCGATAGGGGTGTCCTATGCCCACTGCAGCGCCTTGCCGCCGCGCTAGCGCGAGCAGGCGCTCGAAGGCGGCCTCAACCGCCGCGGGACTTGGATCGTGGTCTAGAAACACATGCCGCCGCAGAGTGGGGACCCCTGCCTCTCGCGCCATTTGCTCCGCCACCGTCTGCGCCGTGGTACGGCTGTCCACGAAGAAGAGCTGAGGATCGCGTGCCTTGAGCTCTTCCATCAGCCAGGTCATATGCCCGGGGTGACGCGTGAGCAGGCTGCCCATGTGATTGTTCACGCCGACCACATGAGGCACCGAATCGAGACTGGCTGCGACGGCCGCGGCGAACGCCTCGCGGTGCATGTACATGTCCACGCCACCAGGGCCGTGATCACGGTCAATCGCCTGCATAGGCAGATGCAGCATGACCTCCTTGCCCGCTGCGTGAGCCGCGCGAGCCAGGCGGTCGGCGTATGGGGTAAAAGGCAGAAAAGCGCAGGCCACCGGTCCTGGCAGTGCCACGACACGGCGGCCTTCGGGCAGGCGATCGCCTAAATCGTCAATGATTATGCTAATGACCGGCTGCTGCGGTGTCTGTGCGGCTAGCGGAGTCGTCAGGGCCAGCGCGCCCAGGAATAGCAGCAGACCGATCGCTCGCATCCATCATCCGTCAGGTGTTGTTATTACGTGAACTCAGAATGTGCAGGCCGCGCAACAGATTCACCGCCTCGTGCAGCGCGAAGTCCTGTGTCGCCAGATCTTCGCCTTCCGGCGCGGGGGAGGAAACCGGCTGGGCATCCTCTGTACCGCGCAGATGCCCGCGCAGGTCCGCTTCGCGCAGACGCGCCCGCTGTTGGTTCTCGGCACGGGCGACCTGCAGCTGCTGGTCGATGATCATGTCCGGCGTAATACCGGTAGCCTGAATGGACCGGCCGCTAGGCGTGTAGTAGCGCGCGGTGGTCAGCTTCAAGGCGGTACCGTCGTTCAGGGGCAGGATGGACTGCACCGAACCCTTGCCGAACGTCTGGCTGCCCATGATGATAGCGCGTTTGTGATCCTGAAGCGCGCCGGCGACGATCTCGGAAGCGGAGGCCGAGCCGCCGTTCACCAGCACCACGATGGGAGCACCGTTGAGCATGTCGGTAGGCGTGGCGTTGAAGGTCACCTCGTTGTTCATACGGCCTTCGGTGTAGACGATGCGGCCTTCGGTAAGGAAGGCATCGGCTACTTCCACGGAGGCGCGCAAGACGCCCCCGGGGTTATTGCGCAGATCCAGCACCAGGCCGTTGAGGTTACCGCCCGCCTCGGCCTTCAGGCGCGAGATCGCTTCTCTGAACGCTTCGCCGGTACGGTTCTGGAACTGGCTGATACGCACGTAGCCCAGCCCCGGTTCGAGCATGCGAGCGCGCACGCTCTGCACGCGGATGATCGCGCGGGTCAGCTTGAACTCCAGCGGCTGCTCGACCCCCGGTCGGCTGATGGTCAGCGTGATCTCGCTGCCGGGCTCGCCGCGCATCATCTCTACCGCTTCGCTCAGGGGCACGTTGCGCATGGAACGGCCGTCGAGGCGGGTGATCAGATCGCCTGCCTTAACGCCAGCCGCATGAGCCGGCGTGTCGTCGATGGGCGCGATGACTTTGACGTACCCGTTCTCTGTACCGACTTCTATGCCCAGACCGCCGAATTCGCCACGCGTACCCACCCGCATGTTCTGGTATTCGCGGGTACTCATGTAGGTGGAATGCGGGTCCAGACCGGACAGCATGCCGCGCACCGCAGCTTCCAGCAGCGTCTTGTCGTCGACCTCGTCGACATAATCCCGTTTGATGCGGGTAAAGACCTCCGTGAACGTGCGCAGCTGCTCTAGCGGCAGCTCGGCTTCTGCCTGCGGCCGGTTGGCGAACACTCCCTGAGCCATCGTACCGGAAACCCCGATGACAACACCGAGGGCAAGGGCGGACACGGTTCTTCTGAATTTCATAAACGCTGCTCCCTGGAAACCTTAACCCGCGGCCAGATGCCGTGGGCCTAGCTGGGGTCCAGTAAACAACCAAAAACTCGCCCATTCCGTGACAGCAGTCACCGCTGAGCGCCTGCCCCTGTCGGGTTTTGACGACGGGTTCACAGCTTGCGCGAAAGCCCCCCTTTTTGTTGCGCCGACACGCCGCCCCTTATGCGCGTCAGCCCGGCGGATCATCAAGAAGAACGCGACTGCAACCAGGGCAACGGATCGATTGGCTTACCGCCGGAGCGGATCTCGAAGTACAAGCCCGGACGCTGACGGCCGCCGCTGGCACCGACGGTGGCGATCACTTCGCCGGGCTGAACCCAGGCGCCCGCTTCGTGATAAAGCGATTCGTTATGGCCGTAGAGGGTCATGAACCCCTCCCCGTGATCAATGATAACCATTAAGCCGAAGCCGCGCAGCCAATCGGCGAACACCACCCGCCCGTGCGAGACCGCCCGCACTTCGTTGGACCCGACGGGCTCGATCAGAATACCGTTCCAGCGCGAGTCCCCGATCCCGCGGCTGCCGCCGAAGCGTGCCCCCAGCTGGCCATCCAGCGGCCAGCTCAGCCGCCCCTTGCTCTGCCGGAACGAGTAGCGCCTGAGTTCCCGGTCGGGAATGTCGGCCAGCACCTGCTGCAGCCCGGTAAGCAGTTCTTGGAGCTGACTCTCGTCGGCTCGCAGCCTAGCAAGCTGCTGGTCTCTCCTGGCGATATCGGCTTCGACTCGGGCAAGCAGCCGCGCACGCTCGCTGCGGCTGCTTTCCAGCCGCTGCTGCGCAAGCTCCTGCTGATGCTGGCTCTGCTCCAGCGCCGTGCGCTTGCGTGCCAGCTCCCGCTCGATCGCATAAAGCCGTTGAATGCGTTCGCTGGCTATGCGGATGCGCTCCCCCCGCGCCTCATTCAGATAGTCGTAATACACCAGCAATCTATCGATGCGGCTAGGATCTTCCTGGTTGAGCAACAGACGCAAGTACTCCTGGCGGCCGCTGACATACGCGCCGAGCAGCTGGCGGGACAAATACTCCCTATGCCCCTTGAGCTGGGCAGAGAGCTGGCGGTGCTCGCCCTGGAGCTCTTGGATACGCCGGGCAAGCGCCGCCTCCTCGCGCTGCAGCTCGCGCAGGCGGCGGCGGGCCTGCGCCACCTGCTCGTCGAGCTGCCGCAGTTCGCGGGTAAGACGATCCTGCCGCTGACGTTCCTGCCCAAGCCCCGCCTGCACCTCCCGAATCTGCTCGCGAAGGCGCTCCAGCTCCGCGCTGCGGGCCTGATAATCGGTAGCCGACAGCGGCAGCGGCACCAACGTCAGTATCAGCAGCAGCAGTACGCTCGGACGGCACATGACAAGCATCTACTTCTTCTTCTTGACGGGGGTTGGCTTACAAGCTAATAGTAATGTACGACTTGTTGACGCGGCAGAGAGTGTATAATAGCTTCTTGATCGTCCGCTGCGTTTTCAGCTCGAAGGGGGTGCGACCGGAAAATCCAGTGCCTAGCGGCCAAACCACGGATTTGAAGGTCGACATGTAAGGGAAGCGCTTGTCGCTATGACAAGACCAACCACAAAGGGGACTCAAGGAATGGTCTCGATCGCAGAGCATGATTTACAACCCGCAATCCAACCCGCTGCGCGTGCCCTGAAGGCCATGGCGCATCCGCTGCGTCTACATATTCTGTGCGTGCTCGGCAACACCGAGGTGAACGTTCAGGATATCGTAGGTGCGGTGGGTACCTCGCAAAGCAATATTTCGCAGCACCTGGCCATCCTGCGCGACAAAGGCATCATTACCTCCCGCAAGGATGCGAATCGTGTCTACTATCGCATCCAAGATAGGCGCATTCTCAATCTTATTGGTATGATGCGCGACGTGTTTCCTGCGCCCGGGTTGGGAGAGCGTCTCGCAGACTCCTAAAATAAGCCCGGTGCGCGTCGACAGATGAACGGCGTACTGAGCTTATGGAACAGGTTTTCGAGTTTGCGGGTAATCATCCGTTTCTGGTCGCGTCCTTTTTCGCGATCCTGACGGCGATAGTGGTCGTCGAAGTCAAGCGCCTGCAAGGCGGTGGGCGAGCCGTCGAACCGGCTGAGGCAACCCAGCTTTACAACAAGCAGAACGCCGTTTTCATCGATATACGTGCCGATAACGAATATCGGAAGGAGCACTTGCCGGGGGCGATCCACCTCCCCGGCAGTGCTCTGGACGATCAGCACATCGCCAAACTCAACCGTTATAAGGACCGTCCGGTCATCGTGTACTGCAACACCGGGCTGCAGTCCGGACGCGTAGCCGGGCGGTTGCGCAAAGCCGGCTTCCAGCACACGCTTCAGCTGCGCGGTGGCCTGCAGGCATGGCAGGCCGCCGGTTTCCCGCTGCAAAGCAAATAGACCCACCGTTTCAGAGAGATACCCATGGCCGAGAACAACCAGGGACACGCACCGCAAGGGGCTCCCGCGGGGCAGCATTTCAATCTTGCCAAGATCTACACCAAGGATGTCTCCTTCGAGAGCCCCAGCGCGCCTCAGATCTTCCAGAGCAACGAGTGGCGGCCGGAGGTAAACGTCGACCTTGCCTCCAATGCGCAGGCCATCGCGCCGAACACCTTTGAGGTAGTGCTCAGCGTTACCGTGACCGCCAAGCAGGGCGGCAAGGTCGCGTACCTGTGCGAAGTCCACCAAGCCGGCATTTTCCAGCTGGCAGGGTTCGATGAGAAAACGCTTGGGCCGTTGCTGGGTGCCTACTGCCCCAACATACTCTTCCCCTTCGCCCGCGAGGTGGTGTCCGACCTGGTCACCAAGGGCGGCTTCCCGCAGATGCTGCTCGGACCGGTGAACTTCGATGCACTGTACCAGCAGCGTATGGCTCAAGCCGCTCAGAGCAGCGACCAACCGGCTCATTGATCTATGAAGCCCATCGCTGTCCTTGGCGCCGGCTCCTGGGGAACCGCGCTCGCGCTCGCGCTGGCTAGGAACGGGCGCGAAGTTCGCCTTTGGGGCCACGACAGCGTCCATATTGCTCGTCTGCAGGCAGACAGGGAGAATCGGCGCCACCTTCCCGGCGCGGCATTCCCCGATTCGTTGCGTGCCATAGCGGAGCTGCCCACCGCGCTGGCCGGCGTGCGCGACATTCTGATCGTGGTCCCCAGCCATGGGTTCCGCGGCCTGTTAGAGCAACTCCCGCCGCTGCTTGGTCCCGAGCAAAGAGTCGCATGGGCTACCAAAGGCCTTGATGCCCGTTCGGGCAATCTGCTGCATGAGGTCGCAGGCGAAGTCATAGGCCCCCGTGCTCTCGCTGTGCTCTCAGGTCCGAGCTTTGCGCGCGAAGTGGCCGATGCGCTGCCAACCGCGGTTGTTGTCGCAAGTTCGGATTGCGCGTTCGCGACCGATCTCGCGCAGGCGTTCCACAGTCCCAGCTTCCGCGTATACACCAGTACCGACATTACCGGCGTCGAGCTGGGCGGGGCGGTCAAGAACGTTTTGGCGGTCGCTACCGGGGTCAGCGATGGCCTGGGATTCGGAGCCAACGCCCGTGCTGGCCTGATTACCCGAGGGCTTGCCGAGTTGATGCGTCTCGGCGCCGCTATGCGAGCAGATCCCCAGACGCTGATGGGACTCTCCGGGGTGGGCGACCTCATTCTCACCTGTACAGATGACCAGTCGCGCAACCGGCGGCTGGGTTTAGCCTTGGGCCGGGGCCAGTCGCTGGAAGAGGCGATTGCCGCCATCGGCCAAACCGTCGAGGCAGTTCGCACCGCGCAGGAAGTGCATAAGCTCGCCGCGCGTATCGAAGTGGAGATGCCCATCTGCGAGCAGGTGTACCGCCTCCTTCGGGGCCAGATCACTCCGCTCCAGGCGGTTCAGAATCTGATGCAGCGGGAACAAAAGGCCGAGTTCTAGGGCCTGGCCTTAAGCTCGCGCCTGCCCTGTCGCCCCGCACGAGGCGGGGGCAAGCTAAGTCGTCGCGGAGGGCTTCTTAGGTGGGACGGCGAACGCCGCCACCGCTCTCCGGAGAAGCCCTTCGTGTCCACGTGGGCACTCCCACCGAGGCTTACTCGCTGGCCTGTGGAAGCGTCCTACTGTGGGAACGAGTAAGGCGGCTGGCTAGTTCAGGGATTCCGCGTCAGCGCTGCCGGCGAAGGCGTTCTGGCGCCATGCCTCGTAGAGAATCACGCTGACGGCGTTGGACAGGTTCAGGCTGCGACTGCCGGGAACCATGGGGATGCGGATGATTCGCTCCGGTGGAAACTGGGCCAGAAACTCCGCCCCCAAGCCGCATGTCTCCGAACCGAAGACCAAGGCATCTCCAGGCTGGAAGGCAATCTCGTGGTAGCTGTTGGTGCCACGCGTAGAACAGGCGAACATGCGGGCAGGCCGTACCTGCGCGACGAAACTCGCAAAATCGCGGTGCTCCCGCACACGTGCCCATTCGCGATAGTCTAGCCCAGCCCGCCGCAGGTGCTTGTCCTCCATCGCAAACCCCAAGGGGTGAATCAAATGCAACTCGGTGCCGGTGTTGGCACAAAGGCGTATGACATTGCCCGTGTTGGGTGGAATTTCGGGGTTGACGAGGACGATGTGGAACATGGGTAACAGCCGTCGCGCTTGAACGACCGCATTCTGCGCTCACGCGGCGCGAGTGTCGAGTTCCGGCGGCAGGCGCTCGCTGCGGGAGCTACTCCATACCCAGTTCCTTGATCTTGCGGGTTAGCGTATTACGCCCCCAGCCCAGCAGCTTGGCAGCATCCTGACGGCGTCCGCCGGTGCGGTTGAGCGTAGTTTCGATCAGTACGCGCTCGAAACGCGGCAACGCTTCGGCGAGCACGCCTTGCTCCCCACGCGCGAACGCCTGGTCGACCCAACGGGCCAGCGCCGTCTCCCAGTCCGTATGGCGTTCTGCGCGCTCGTCGGCTTTCTTGAGCTCCGGCGGCAAATCCTCCAGATGAATCTCCTTGCCGCTCGCCATCACAGTAAGCCAGCGGCAGGTATTTTCGAGCTGGCGCACGTTGCCCGGCCACGGCAGCGAGCTGAGGTAGCGTTCCACCTCAGGGCGGAGGACTTTGTGCTCCGCATTGAGCTCCTGTGCGGCACGCAGCAGGAAGTACCGCGTCAACCTGGGAATGTCTTCCCGCCGATCCCGTAACGCCGGCAAGTGAATTCGAATGACGTTCAGGCGGTGAAACAGATCCTCGCGAAACTCCCCATGCGCCACCCGCGCTTCCAGATTCTGATGAGTAGCCGCGATGATACGCACATCCACGCGTATCGGCGTATGGCCTCCGACACGGTAGAACTCCCCGTCGGCAAGCACCCGCAGCAAGCGCGTCTGCAACTCGGGGGGCATGTCGCCTATCTCGTCCAGAAAGAGGGTCCCGCCGTCAGCCTGCTCGAAGCGCCCACGGCGCATCTGCTGGGCGCCGGTAAAGGCGCCCTTCTCATGTCCGAACAGCTCCGACTCCATCAGATCGCGCGGGATAGCCGCCATGTTCAACGCGATGAAGGGCTTGCCGGCACGCGGACTATGGCGATGCAAGGCCTTCGCGACCAGCTCCTTGCCGGTGCCCGACTCGCCGTTGATAAGCACCGTGATGTTCGAGCTAGACAGGCGGCCGATGGCTCGAAACACCTCCTGCATGGTCGGCGCTTCCCCGATGATTTCGGGCATGGGTTCCGCCGGCACGTTGAGTGTCGGACTCGTTTCGCGCGCGGCGATGGCACGCCGGACCTGTTCCGCTACTTCATCCACATCGAACGGCTTGGGCATGTACTCAAACGCACCGCCCTGATACGCGGCGACGGCGGAGTCCAGATCCGAGTGCGCGGTCATGATGATCACCGGCAGATCGGGCCAGCGACGCACTATGGTCTGCAGCAGTTCCAGGCCGGACACGCCCGGCATGCGCACATCGGTCAGCAGCACATCGGGGATTTCGCGATCCAGCCTGGCCAGGGCCGCATCGGCCGTATCGAAGGAGACTACCTCCATCTCCAGCTGTCGCAGCGCTTTCTCCAATACCCACCGGATCGAACGGTCGTCGTCCACTACCCACACGCGATTATGCTCAAGCATAGCGTTCCTCCAGCGGTAGCCAGATCGTGAAAACGGTATTGCCCGGCTCGCTAGTGCACTCGATCAGGCCGCCGTTCTGGTTGACCAGTGTCTGGGCCAAGGGCAAGCCCAACCCGCTGCCCTCCGGACGAGTCGTTACCATGGGGTAGAAGATCGTCTCGATGATCTCGGGGGGAATGCCCGGTCCGTCGTCAACGATATCTACGCGCACAACCAGCCTGTGGGTGGTCTCACCGATGGTGAACTGGCGCTGGGTACGCGTGCGCAAAGTGATGGTGCCGCGCTGTCCCAACGCCTGCATAGCATTGCGCACCAGGTTCAAGATCGCTTGTATCAGCTGGTCCGGAGCAGCCCAGAGCGGCGGTATGCTGGGATCGTAGTCGCGAAGGATCTTCAGTTCCGGCCTGGCCTCGGCCTGAACGAGGTGGCGCACTCGCTCCAGCACCTCGTGAATGTTGGTTTGTTGTATGCGTGGCCGATTGTTCGGCCCCAACAGGTTGTCCACCAGCTGTTGCAGCCGGTCGGCCTCGCCGATGATCACCCGCGTGTATTCGACCAGATCGGCACTGTCTAACTGACGCTCCAGCAGCTGCGCAGCTCCGCGCAAACCGCCCAGAGGATTCTTGATCTCGTGGGCAAGGCCGCGGATAAGCTCGCGGATCACTTTGTTTTGAGCGAGCAGCTTGTGCTCGCGGCTAATCCGCAGCTGGCGATCCAGGTGCACGAGCTCCAGCAGAACCTCATTGTTCGGCAGTGGCGTGGCTGTGCTGTCTACCGTGACGACCTGCTGTGGGCCGATGACCAAGCGACGCTCGCGCTCGGTATATGCAACGCCCGTGCTCAGCGCCTGGCGAATTCCTGCCTGGAGATCCGCGGCGCCGCTTGCCAGCGCAACGAACGGCTGCCCTAACAGCTGGCGTGCACTCACTCCGAAGAGCATTTCCGCCGCCGGATTGAGGTAGCGCACCACCAGCCCAGCATCCAGGTGCAGCACTGCCGTGTGCATATGTTCGAGAAGCGCGCTGCTGGGATGAGTATAAGTCGCCATATTGCCGCCCGTTGCAAGATTTAAACCAAGTTAGGGCTCGGTAGAAATGGATCCGTATACGGGGGCCGGGCAAGGGCTAAGAGCCGGGCACTTGGCTAGAATACGGCGGAACGGGACGACTGCGATAGGGGCGCGCACCATTTTGGTGCATCGCACGCCCCGTCGCGGCGCGTACGGCGATCGCGACGCCGCCGCTAGCGGTTCGGTTTACGCACGATCGCGCGGTGAAGGAAGAAGGTGCTTTCGCTGCGGGCCTGTTCCCGCCCCTCCCGGTCTACCACGACGACCGTCAAGCGATGCTCCCCGCGGTCTACATTATTGAGCGTAAACCTAGTCGATCGGGTTCGCGGATCGGTCCCGTAGGGCTTGCCATCGAGGCGGATCTCGATGGCGTGGCCAGCACGCAGCGCCGGTTCGATGACAATCGATACAGGGACTTGGCCTTGGTTGTCGCGGATGGTCGCTTCACTCGCGGGTGCCACGATCTGAAAGCGCCGATAGGCCTCCGGCTGCTGCTCGGGCTGCGGTGGGCGCTCGGGAGAAGACACCGCAGGCGGGGGCACCACCACAGGTTCACCCACCTCCACCTGAGTGGCGCCCTCCCGTGGCTGATCGCTGAAATGCGCCTGCCCCCGCTCGTCGGTCCATCGATACACCTTGGTGCCGATCAGCACGGGCAGCAGTGCGAGCAAAAGGTAGGTCCGGCAGCGCATAAAACCAGCTTAGACAAAGCCATGACCCGCCACAAGGCGAACGGGGAGGGCTCCATAAGGAGCCTCCACGACGTTCCCATAGTAGCCGATCAGCAGCTGTAATAGAGCGAGAACTCCACCGGATGCGTACTCATGCGTAACTGGGTCACTTCCTCCATTTTCAGCGCTATGTAGGCATCGATCATATCGTCCGTGAACACGCCGCCGGCCGTCAGGAAGGCACGGTCCGCATCCAGCGCCTGCAGCGCTTCCTCCAGGGAGAAAGCCACCTTGGGAATCTCCCGCTCCTCCTCCGGCGGCAGATCGTACAGATCCTTGTCCATCGCATCGCCCGGGTGGATGCGGTTCTGTATCCCGTCCAGGCCCGCCATCAGCATGGCCGCAAAGGCCAGATAGGGATTGGCGGTGGCGTCGGGGAAGCGCACCTCCAGGCGGCGTGCTTCAGGATTGGCCACGAAAGGAATACGAATAGACGCCGAGCGGTTACGCGAGGAGTAGGCCAGCAGCACCGGCGCCTCGAAGTGCGGCACCAGGCGCTTGTAGCTGTTGGTCGACGCGTTGGTGAAAGCGTTTACTGCCTTGGCGTGCTTGATGATGCCGCCAATGTAGTACAGGGCCGTCTCGGACAGGCCGGCGTAAAGATCGCCGCTGAACATGTTCCTGCCTTCCTTGGCGAAGGACTGATGCACGTGCATGCCGCTGCCGTTATCGCCGACCAGGGGCTTGGGCATGAAGGTCGCGGTCTTGCCATAGGCATGGGCGACGTTGTGCACCACGTACTTCAGCGTCTGCACTTCGTCCGCCTTCTTCACCAAGGTATTGAAGCGCGCGCCGATTTCGCACTGCCCGGCGGTAGCCACTTCATGGTGGTGTACTTCCACCGGCACCCCCATTTCCTCCAGCGCCAGACACATGGCCGCGCGCAAGTCGTGCAGCGAGTCCACCGGCGGCACCGGGAAGTAACCGCCTTTTACCCGCGGCCTGTGTCCCATGTTCCCGTCGGGGTAGACCTTCTCCGTGTTCCAGCCGGCTTCTTCGGAGTCTACCTTGTAGAAACTGCCGCTCATATCGGCCCCCCAGCGCACGTCGTCGAAGACGAAGAACTCGTTTTCGGGGCCGAAGAAAGCCTTGTCCCCAAGGCCGGTGGAAATCAGATACGCCTCGGCACGCTTGGCCAAGGATCGCGGATCGCGCTCGTAGCCCTGCATGGTGCTGGGCTCGACTACGTCGCAGGTGATGTCCAGCGTGGCTTCTTCGAAGAAGGGGTCCAACACGGCCGTATCCGGGTCCGGCATGAGGATCATGTCGGACTCGTTGATGCCCTTCCAGCCGGAAATGGACGAGCCATCGAACATCTTGCCGCTTTCGAACGTTTCCTCGTCGATGGTACTGGCAGGAACAGTCACATGCTGCTGCTTGCCACGCGTGTCGGTGAAGCGAAAATCGACGAACCGGATGTTTTCATCTTTGATCAGTTTCAATACGTCTGCTGGTGTGCGAGACATGCCTCGACCTCCGATCAGGAAAAGGGTGGTCTGAACAACCACCGTCTCGGTACCGCACGAATCATGCCAGCGCCCAAAGACAAGCCCTGGCGGGCATTTTCGGTGCATATGCCGTCCGCTGGAGCGGGGCAATGCACCGCCTTGGTGCGCTATGACAGTGCATGCGCACGTTTTTGGGGCGAACTAGCTAGGAAGGTAGCGTCTCGCCGTTCAGGGCATTGGGTAGGGGAGGGATAGAGAGCGTCTGGCCCGCGTCGAGCAAGGGGCCAGACGCAAGAAAGAGACTATTCGCCGATCTCGACAATGAAAGTGATGGTATCGGGCGTCTCCCGCTTCTCGAGCACGCGATGTCCATGCACGCGGCACCAAGCTGGGATGTCCGCATTCACTCCCGGATCGGTGGCGACGAGTTCGATAGTTTCGCCGGGCGCCAACTGCCGCGCCTTCTCTCCTAGCCGGATCACCGGCATCGGGCACAGCATGCCCTGTACATCGAGTACATGATGAGCCATTCATACACCTCCGCCCTGCACCTTCGGGGTGCGGGCTCTTAAGCGACGTACCACTCCTGCGGCACTTCCGATGGCGCGAGCGGCTTGACCTCGAGTTCGCGCCGATCGCCGTCGGCGCTCGTGATGCTGACCCGCACGGCATCGGCCTCCCGCCCTTGACTGAAACGGGCGGTGATACGTGCGGCGAGTTCGACGTCGTCCTGCTCCAGCGTACCGTCGACCAGCACCAGCGGACCGCCGTGGCTCACGGTTTCCAGGTGCGTGTACTGCTTGCGATAGCCTTGCAAGTAGCGATTCTCGCCTTCCTCGCGCGCCACGATGAGTTTGAAGTGCGGCCGCGGCCTCAAGTGCCGCCCCACCTTCAAAAGCATGATGTCGTCCAGCTCGTAACGGCGTTCGCCTCGCGCCTGCCAAAGGTCGGCCAGCTTCTTGGAGTACTGGGGGTTGGTCAGGAAACAGCAGCCACCTGCGGGCTGCGACCACTCCTCGAACCCCCAGCGCCGGGCGAGCTCGATCTGAGGCTTACGGCTGCGGCCACTGAAGTCGAACAACTGCTCGCGATCGACCCAGCCTTCCCGCTCCGGCAGCGTGGGCGGCAGCAACTTGGCGCAAAGCGGGCGCAACAGACGGTCGCCGGCACCGGATTCACGCGCGATGACGGGCATGGTGTCCTTGCGCTGGGACATGGGCCGCTGGCCGATGACCTCGCCCGTGACGATGAAGTCGAAGCCGTTCTCTTCCATCCAGCGCTTGGCGCGGGCCACCATGAAGCCCTTGCAGTCCAGGCATGGATTGAGATTCGCGCCGTAGCCGTGCTTGGGATTGATCACCACTTCCTTGTAGTCTTCGACTACATCGACGATGTGGAGCTTGATGCCCAATTGCTCGGCGACCCACAAGGCGTTGTTCCGTTTCTGCCGCTCGCGGTCGCGCTTGCGAATCGCGTGGGTATGCCCTTCTACGCAGAAACCGGTATAGAAGTTCAGGCCTTCCACGTGCACGCCCTGCTCAAGCATGGCCTTGGCGGCCAGCATCGAGTCCAGTCCTCCGGAAATGAGCGCTACGGCCTTGCGGCGTTGGGTCATGAAATCACCATCAATTTGCTGAGCTGTAAGCGAGTGCTAGGGGCTGTTCTCAACCGTTTCACGCCGGAACCAACGTTTGCGTCCCATCGGCGCCAGGCGACGCACACTGCCCACACAGGAGGCGTAACGCCTCAGTCGGAGTAGCGGGCACGAAACGCGAGAACAGACCCTAGTCTAACAGAGCGGGCACACGAGTTTCGCGCCTGCACAGCACATAAACCTTGTGGTAACGGATTGCGGGCTGGTGGTCCTGCTTCACAGGCCGGTGGCCGCTACTGAGGGCGTGTGGGCGCACCCGCCACGGGGATCGCATCCGTATAGCGGGCAAGCTCGCGCAAGGCTGCGGGGCTGCCGGTCTCCGACCAATGCTCCGCGGCGAGCAGCGCTGCGTGCACTGGGTGATTATCGGCACCCCGCAAGGCTCGCAGTACATCGGTAAGGTGCACGAAGGTTTCGGCAAGCTCGGCATACAGACGCGCGTAACCGCGCTTATGCTCACCCGCGGCCGCATCGTAGGCGGCACGGCCCAGCTCGATGAAGTAGCTTACTCTTACGCGCCGGCGATAGGCTTGCTCTGGAAAGAGTCCGGCGAAGATCAGGCATTGATCTCCCACTTCCTGAAGCGCCTCGCCGCGACTGCGGCCCTGATCCTGAGTCGCACGCAGGAAATTCAGGGCGAGCACCGCTCGCACGATTTCCGGGCGTTGCAGATACCGCATGAGCAGGAAAACCAGGTAGCTTTCGCTTGCTTCGCCCAGCTCGCAACTGGCGCGCTGCTCGGCGTCTTTTACCAGGCGATGCCAGGCCGCTTTGGCAGTAGGTTCTATGATCAGTTCGCTCATAGCCACCTCTCTTCCCGGTGCCGGTCATGCACAGACTGCCTTGTGACAGCGGTGCAACGAGAAGCTGCGTGGCACCGCTCGCGATAGGCGCCTGAACTGCAGTTTAAGGCCTATTCGCGGCGCTTGCCTACGTTTGAGAGGGCAGTGTGTGCGTCTGTACTCAACGAAGAGGTGCGCAAGGGAAGCATGGCAGCATGCCAGTCCATGAAAACTAGAAAATGTAAGGCGTCTAGATAAGGTTTTGACGCGCTGCCGAGAAACAGGCTGGCCTTACATCGCATTCCAAGCACAGGCTATACTTTTGCGCCGGTTGTGGCGCGGTTTGTCGCTATGAATGCAATACCGACAAGGCGCGGTCGGGACACTGTTCGGAGCGTGTGCGGCTTACGGTTGCGCCAGCGCAGCTTATCGCCAGGACAGGGCGCGGCGCTGACGCCGAACTGGGCATCCAAGCGTGCCGCCTTGGCAGGCCCTGCGGCTTTTCGGCCGCTACGGCTACCACGACACGCTGCCGCGCCAGTCGCATACCATCGCTTGTAGTCGCGGCTTGCGGCCGCTGGTGAGTCGCGTTCGATTATCCGCCAGGAACTCCCGGCGAGCTCGAACTCTCTGTTACTTCATAGGGGGCGGTTTTGCCTGCATCTACACACAACGGACGATTCATGAGCTTCCAGGAGCTCATTCTGGAGCTTCAACAGTACTGGGCCGAGCAGGGTTGCGTGATCCTGCAGCCGCTCGATATGGAGGTCGGCGCCGGCACGTTCCATCCGGCGACATTCCTGCGGGCGATCGGACCGGAGCCGTGGAACGCCGCCTACGTGCAGCCCTCTAGACGGCCTACCGACGGGCGCTACGGCGAGAATCCTAACCGCGGCCAGCACTACTACCAATTCCAGGTCGTCCTCAAGCCTTCTCCGCTGGAGATTCAGGAGCTCTACCTGGGCTCGCTGCGTCGCCTCGGCTTCGATCCGCTGGTGCACGATATCCGTTTTGTCGAGGACAACTGGGAATCGCCCACGCTAGGCGCGTGGGGGCTTGGCTGGGAGGTGTGGCTCAACGGCATGGAGGTCACCCAGTTCACCTATTTCCAGCAGGTGGGCGGCCTGGATTGCGATCCGGTAATGGGCGAGATCACCTACGGCCTGGAGCGGCTCGCCATGTATATCCAGAACGTCTCCAGCATTTTCGATCTGGTGTGGACGGAAGGGCCCTCCGGCGTCGTGACCTACGGCGACGTCTTTAAGCAGAACGAGGTCGAGATGTCTGCCTATAACTTCGAGCACGCCGATACCAAGAGCCTGTTCGACTGGTTCGGCACGTGCGAGCGCGAGAGCCAGCGCCTCATCGAAGCGGGACTGCCGCTGCCCGCGTACGAGATGGTTCTCAAGGCGTCGCATACCTTCAACCTGTTGGACGCACGCCATGCAATCTCGGTAACGGAACGCCAAGGCTATATCCTGCGTGTGCGCGCGCTCGCGCGGGCAGTGGCGGAGGCCTACTACGCACGCCGTGAGGCGCTGGGGTTCCCCATGCTCGCCGCTGCCAAGGAGGCGCGTCATGACTGAGACAACCCGCGATCTTCTTATCGAGCTGGGCACCGAGGAGCTGCCGCCCAAGGCGCTGCCCACACTGAGCGCAGCCTTCCGCGACGAAATCGTCAAGGGCCTGGCCGAAGCAGGGCTGTCGCATGGCAAGGTGCGCGCCTATGCGACCCCACGCCGGCTTGCGCTGGTAATCGAGGCGCTGCAGACCCGGCAAGCGGACCGCACCATCGAGCGCAAGGGGCCCGCGCTCGCCGCTGCGTTCAAGGACGGCCAACCCACGCCAGCGGCACTCGGCTTCGCGCGCTCCTGCGGCGTGGACGTCAGCCAATTGCAGGAGCTGGTCACCAAGGACGGCGCATGGCTGGTGTATCGAGGCGAGCAGCCCGGACAAGCCGCCGCATCGCTGTTGCCGGGGATTCTGCAGAACGCGGTGGGACGGCTACCCATTCCCAAGCGCATGCGCTGGGGCTCCGGCAGCGCGAGCTTCGTGCGTCCAGTACATTGGCTGGTGCTGTTGTTTGGCGATGAGGTAATCGATGCGGAGCTGCTAGGGGTGCGCTCCGGCCGGCTGACGCGCGGACACCGCTTCCACCACCCAGAGCCCATAGAAGTGGAATCGGCGGCCGGCTACGCCCAGCAGCTCGAGCAGGCAGGCAAGGTAATCGCCGATTTCGAGGCACGGCGGACGCGCATTCTCGAGCAAGTCAAAGCCGCCGCGGAACAGGTCAACGCCATTCCGGTGATCGATGAGGCGCTGCTCGATGAGGTCACGGCACTGGTGGAGTGGCCGGTGGCCCTGGTCGGGGAGTTCGACGAAGAGTTCCTGGAAGTCCCGCCTGAGGCACTGATCTCCAGCATGCAGGGACACCAGAAGTATTTCCCACTGCGGGATAAAGAGGGACGGCTACTGCCGCGCTTCGTCACCATCGCTAACATCGAAAGCCGCGATCCGGCAGCGGTAAAAGCGGGTAACGAGCGGGTCATTCGCCCACGGCTCGCGGATGCGGCGTTCTTCTGGGAGCAAGACCGTAAACAGCCGCTCGCTGCACGACAAGAGGCGCTGAAGAACGTGGTCTATCAGGCCAAGCTCGGCAGCGTAATGGAGAAGAGCGAGCGGGTAGCGAAGCTGGCCGTGCGTATTGCGGGCGAACTGGACGTAGACCCGGCGCAGGCCGAACGCGCCGCTTTGCTCGGCAAATGCGATCTGGAAACCGCCATGGTCGGCGAGTTTCCGGAACTGCAAGGGATCATGGGCCGCTATTACGCGCTCCACGATGGGGAGCCCGAGGCCGTAGCGATCGCGCTGGACGAACAGTACATGCCGCGGTTCGCCGGCGACCGCATTGCAAGCTCGCCACTGGGGCAGGTACTGGCGATTGCCGAGCGGGTCGACACGCTCATGGGCATTTTCGCTATCGGGCGCGCGCCTAGCGGCGATAAGGACCCCTTTGCATTACGACGGGCCGCTCTTGGGCTGGTCAGGACCATAGTCGAAGGCCAGTTGAACCTGGATCTGGAATGGCTGTTGCGGCTCGCCGCCGAAGGCTTGCCGGCGGCGCTGGGCGCAGCGGAGCAAGTAAACGCCGTTTTCGATTTCTGCCTGGAACGCTTGCGCGCTTACTACC
Source organism: uncultured Alkalilimnicola sp. (assembly GCA_964460035.1). GTDB lineage: Bacteria > Pseudomonadota > Gammaproteobacteria > Nitrococcales > AK92 > CAYWPG01. Next base: position 23,458 of record CAYWPG010000017.1, on the reverse strand, counting down.
TGGACCAAGGGTTCAGCGTGGAACTGTTCGAAGCGGTGGCCGCTTGCCGGCCGGTAAGACCGCTGGACTTCCACCGCCGCCTGTTGGCCTGCCGCGATTTCATCGCCTTGCCTGAGGCCTCCAGCTTGGCCGCGGCCAACAAGCGCATCCGCAACATTCTGCGTAAGAGCGGCGAAACCTTGCCGGAAGCCGTAGACCCTGCTTTGCTGCAGGACAGCCACGAGAAGAGCCTAGCTGAAGCGGTCGCGGCGGCCCGGCGGGAGGTGGCACCGCTGCTGGAGAACCGGCAGTACGGAGAAGTGTTGAAGCGTTTAGCGCGTCTGCGCGATCCGGTTGACGGCTTCTTCGATCACGTGCTGGTCATGGCCGAAGATCCCAAGGTAAGGGGCAACCGCTTGCGGATGCTGAGCGACATTGCGAACTTGTTCCTGGAGGTCGCCGATGTATCCCGGCTCCCAGGATGAGGGCGTCTTGCCCAAGCGGTTGGTTATTCTCGACCGGGATGGGGTGATCAACGAAGACTCGGACGCGTATATCAAGTCCCCCGACGAGTGGCAGCCCATCCCGGGCAGCCTGGAGGCGGTGGCCAAACTCAACCGGGCCGGTGCGAAAGTTATCGTGTTCACCAATCAGTCCGGCGTGGCGCGGGGCCTGTTCGATCTGACCACGCTGGCGGCCATCAATTGCAAGATGGAGGCGGCGCTAGCGGCGTTCGGGGGGCGGTTACACGGTATTTATTTCTGCCCCCACGGTCCGGACGATGGCTGTGAATGCCGCAAGCCACGGCCCGGCATGCTACATCAGATTGCCCACGATTTTCGCACCTCGCTAAGGGATGTGCCGGTGGTAGGAGACTCGCTGCGCGATCTGGAGGCCGCGGTGGCCGTGGGCGCGCGGCCCATTCTGGTTCGCAGCGGTAAAGGCGAGCGCACCCTGGCGAAACCGTTGCCCGAGGGCGCCACTGTTTATGCGGATCTTGCTGCGGTAGCCGATGCTCTGATTGCGCAATGGAAGGGAGAGCATGAAACGGTCGACTGAACGCCGACTCGGTTTGCGCGCGATCGTAGGGTCAATTGCTCAGTTCGTCGGGATGGCGGCGTTCACGCTGGTCTGGGGGCTGCTCAGTCTACTGACCTGGCCGGCGCCATACCGGTTTCGTTACTGGTTCATCACCCGCTGGGTGCACTTCAACATGTGGTGGCTCAAAGTCACCTGCGGACTGGACTATGAAGTGCGCGGGCTGGAGAACATTCCACCCGGTCCCGGCGTGGTCATGAGCAAGCATCAGTCCACTTGGGAAGCTATCGCGCTCGGGAAGTTCTTCATACCGCAGACATGGGTGCTGAAGCGGGAGTTGCTGCGCATCCCGGTATTCGGGTGGGCTCTGAGCTTGCTGCAGCCGATTGGCATCAACCGGGGCGCTCACGCAGACGCCGTGAGGCAAATCCTCAAGCAGGGAAGCGAACGCTTGAAAGCCGGCCGCTGGGTCGTGATCTTTCCCGAGGGCACGCGGGTAGCGCCGGGAGAGCGAGGCCGTTACCATCCAACCGGGGCGCTACTGGCCAGCCTGAACCAGGCTCCGATAGTGCCCGTGGCGCACAACGCCGGCGAGTTCTGGGGCCGCCGCCAGTTTTTCAAGCGTCCAGGTACGATCCAGGTCCGGATTGGGCCGCCTATCGATCCCAGAGACAAAAAGCCTAAAGAAATCAATAAAATAGTGGAAGATTGGATCGAGTCACAGATGGCGGAGATCAGTACCCGCCGCTAACTCGCCGATATTGTTGCAACACACCCAAAGGCCGCTCCAGGAGAGCGGCCTTTGCTTTGGGCGGCACTAGCGTAGCAGGGAAGAGGGCTATTGCACGCCTGGTCTGACTAGCAGCCCGCCGAAGGCGCTCCCCGCAACGGCGGTAGAGAAGGGAAGGGGCGTTTCGGATAGCACAGTCCGGGACACCCGGCACCGATCCGTCTCGTGGCCGAGAGTCAACCGATCAGCACAGGCTCGGAGAGCAAGTCAAAACGTCGCAGGAGAAGAAAAGTCCGCTGCAGCGGACTTCCTTCCCATGCAGCACAACCAAGGCGAGGAGAATGCTCAGGCTGCTGAAGGCGCACTACAACAGCCTGAGTCAGGTCGGCGGAAGAGTGTCCCGCACAACGGACGGTTTGTGGGCACTCGGTTAAACATCGAGGTTGCTTGCAGACAGTGCGTTACGCTCTATGAACTCGCGACGCGGCTCGACATGATCGCCCATCAAAGTGGTGAAAATCTCGTCAGCGGCGACCGCATCCTCGATGCGCACCTGCAGCAGGCGCCGAGTCTCCGGGTTCATGGTCGTTTCCCACAACTGCTCGGGGTTCATCTCGCCCAGGCCCTTATAGCGCTGGATGGTCTGCCCCCGCTTGGCTTCGTCGAGCAGCCAGTTCACTGCCTGCTTGAACGAAGTAACCGGTTGGCGACGCTCGCCCTTCAGAATCACGGCATCGGGGGCCAGCAACCCCTCCAGCATCCGCGACAGCTCCTTGATCGCTTCATACTCCGGAGAGAGAAAGAACTGGGTGCCGAACACGCTCGGGTGCAATATGCCGTGCATACGCTTGGTGACCACCGCTTCCTGGAAGCCGCCGTCGGGCCCGCCACTGACCTCAACACGATACTCGGTACCAGCCGGCTGGCCGACGTTGAGCTGCTCTACGAGCTGCTCGAACCAGGGACGAATGACGTTCACATCGCGGAATGCTTCGTTGTCCAGCGCGGGCAGGTTGATCATGGCTTCCAGCACGGCTGGATCCCGGCGGCGGCCCAGATGGCCAATAGTGTCCATCACCGTCATGAACTGGCGTACCAGCTTCTCCAGGCCGGCACCGGTGATTGGAGGCGCATCGGCTCCAGGGTGCAACGACGCATCCGACAAGGCCAGCTGAAGCAGGTACTCGGTAAGTTCCTTATCGTCCTTTACATAGTGCTCCTGCTTGCCGCGCTTGACCTTGTAGAGCGGAGGCTGGGCGATATAAATATGCCCGCGCTCTACCAACTCCGGCATCTGCCGGTAGAAGAAGGTCAACAGCAGGGTACGGATGTGGGAGCCGTCCACGTCCGCGTCCGTCATGATAATGATACGGTGGTAGCGGAGCTTATCGGGGTTGAACTCCTCTTTCCCGATCCCACAGCCTAGCGCGGTAATCAGCGTGCCGACCTCGGCCGACGACAGCATCTTGTCGAAGCGCGCTTTCTCCACGTTGAGAATCTTGCCCTTCAAGGGCAGGATCGCCTGCGTACGGCGCGAGCGGCCCTGTTTGGCCGAGCCTCCCGCAGAATCACCCTCCACCAGGTAGAGCTCCGATTGGGCCGGATCACGCTCCTGGCAGTCCGCAAGCTTGCCCGGCAGGCCAGCGATGTCCAAGGCCCCCTTGCGACGGGTCATCTCTCGCGCTTTACGCGCCGCCTCGCGGGCCCGCGCCGCGTCGATGATTTTCTCGACAATGGCTCTGGCCTCGGCAGGATTCTCCAGCAAGAAGGCTTGGAAGTGCTCGGACAGGGTAGATTCCACGACCGGTTTGACCTCGGACGACACGAGCTTGTCCTTGGTCTGAGAGGAGAACTTAGGGTCCGGAACCTTCACGGAGAGGACAGCGGTTAGCCCCTCGCGGATGTCATCCCCGGTCGGTACGGTCTTGAGCTTCTTGGTATAACCTTCCTGCTCCAGGTAGTTGTTCAGCGTACGAGTCAGCGCTGCACGGAACCCAGCCATATGGGTACCGCCATCGCGCTGAGGGATGTTGTTCGTAAAGGTAAAAATATTCTCCTGGTAGGAGTCGTTCCATTGCATCGCAACGTCGACGCCAATCCCATCCTTCTGTGTGCTGAAGTAGAAGACGGTCTTGTGCAGAGGCGTCTTGTTGCGGTTCAAGTGTTCGACGAACGCCCGGATGCCACCCTCATACCGGAAGGTGTCCTCCTTGTCGTTGCGTTCGTCCTTGAGCGTGATGCAGATGCCGGGGTTCAGGAACGACAACTCGCGAAAACGCTTGGCGAGAATATCGTAGTGGAACTCGATATTGCTGAAGATGCTCGGGCTTGGCTGAAACGTGATCTGGGTGCCCGTTTGCTGTGTCTCGCCGACCACCTTCAGCGGCTCCAGCGGCACGCCCATGCGGTACTCCTGCGTGTGCACCTTGCCATTCTTGTGAATGACCAGCCGCAGTTTCTCCGATAGCGCATTCACTACGGACACGCCGACCCCGTGCAGGCCGCCCGAGACCTTGTACGAGTTGTCGTCGAATTTTCCACCGGCGTGAAGCACCGTCATGATGACTTCCGCTGCCGAGCGGCCTTCTTCCGGATGAATATCTACAGGGATACCGCGGCCGTTGTCGGAGACCGTAATGGAGTTATCCCTGTGGATGATCACCTCGATCTGATCACAGTAACCAGCGAGCGCCTCGTCTATGGAGTTATCGGCGACTTCGAAGACCAGATGGTGCAGCCCGGTACCATCATCGGTGTCGCCGATGTACATTCCAGGGCGTTTGCGGACAGCATCAAGACCACGCAAGACCTTGATGCTGGCGGAATCGTAGTTCGACTGTGAGCTCATAATCGGATCCTTGGAACAAGTGCTAGCATTATATCACTTCCTGGTAAGCACCATGTTCCACGTGGAACCACTTGGCCGGGCCGGCGATTGTCACCGAGTCCCGGTCTATGCACGTGATGAACGTCTGAATGGGCCTTTGTTCGAGTAGCCGTACTACTTGACCGCGATGGTCGGCATCCAGCTCCGCCGGCAGATCGTCTATCAACAGCAGGGGCGTGTGCGTACTCCGGTTCGCCAGCAGACCTGCCTGAGCCAGCAGCATAGCGATAACCAGCAGCTTCTGTTGCCCGCGAGACAGTCTATGCTGGGCCTCCACCGCACCCGCTTTTACTACGATATCTCCCCGGTGGGGGCCATAAAGGCAGTATCCGGCCTCAAGCTCGCGTTCCCGATTGTTCTCAAGCAGCTCTTCCAAGCTGCGATCATTGGCCCAACCCCGGCGATAGGACAGCGTTACGTCCTCTTCCGGCAGCCACTGCGCTAGCAGCGGGCCCAACTCCTTAGTTAAGGCCTCCACCAGCGTCACGCGCATGCTGTCCAGCGCCTCGGCCCACTGCACCAGCTCCGGCTCCCAAACCTTGGCAAGACGAGCATCGCGTGCCCGCAGTGCGGCATTCCGTTGGCGCACCGCGCGGTCATATCGCCGCCACACTTCGTAATAGCCATGTTCCACGTGGAACATGGTCCAATTCAGAAAGCTCCGACGCACCTTGGGCCCATCCAACAGCAGCCTCTGGCTCTCGCTGTTGATAACCTGTAGCGGAAAGTACTGAGCAAGCGTTGACAGATTACGGACGTTCTCGCCGTCCACTCGAACTTGTGTATGCGTTCCTTCCCTTCGCACCGCCGCGTTGATCGTGCGCCCGTCGGAGTCGATCACGGCCCGGACCAGCACCTCCTGCTCGCCGCTCGTGATCAACTGTTCCACTCGCGTGGTACGGAAGGAGCGAACGCGTCCCAAGAAGTGCAATGCCTCCAGCAAGCTGGTCTTGCCCGCCGCGTTGGCGCCGAAGATGACGTTAATGCCAGGACCAGGCTCGATGTCCACCGCACGCAGATTTCTGAAGTTGCGAACGCTGAGGCTACGAATACTCATAGTGACGCCTCAGCCACTGGCGAACGAGTGAACGTGGGAGTGGTGAGCGATGCACCGGAAGCTTGCCGCCTTGGGCACCCATAAACGCTCTTGGTGGGTATAAAATCCGACTCTGACAAGTCAATAGCACCGGACGCGCAGCGTGGGCGCGGGCCTCTACTACACCCGCGCCACCCCACGTCAACTCGCGGTAGCCACCGTACTGGAAGGAACAATAACCCCGAAGCGTGCGCTACAGGCGCATCGGCATGATAACGTACTTGCTGTCGGTGCTGCCGTAGCCCCGCACCAAACAGCTGCTGTTAGCATCCGTAAGCGCCACCTCGACAAGCTCCGCTCCGACCGCGTTGAGCGCATCGAGGATATAGCTTGCGTTGAAGCCGACTTCCAGAGGCTCGTGCGGGTAGTCCACCGCGAGCTCCTCCTCGGCCTCCTCCTGCTCGGGATTGTTACACTGGATTCTCAGCCTTTCGGGCTCGAGACAAAGGCGTACGCCCCGATACTTTTCATTGGACAGAATCGACGCCCGCACCACCGCCTGCCGCAGATTGTCTCGATCGGCCAGCATGACCTTGTCGGCATGGGTGGGAATCACCCGCTGGTAATCGGGGAACCGTCCATCGATCAACTTGGACGTAAACCGGATATCCGGTAATGCCACCCGTATATGGTTGCTCCCTAGCTCCACGCGCGCCGGCTCGTCCGTACTGTCCAGCAACCGCAGCAGCTCTTGCACGCCCTTGCGCGGAACGATTACTTGCGTGCTCTCCTGGATCTGAACCTCGACGGCCGTCTCTGCGAGCGCCAGACGATGTCCATCCGTGGCTACCGCACGCAGCCCGCTGGGTTCCAACTCCAGCAACAGACCGTTCAAGTAATATCGCACGTCCTGCAGCGCCATCGAGAAGTGGGTGCGCTCGATCAGCTCCCGCAACTGCTTCTGCGGCAACAGCAGCGGCTGTGAATCTCCGATGTCCTCGATAGTGGGAAAATCGGCAGCGGGCAGCGTGGCCAGCGTGAAACGGCTGCGCGCCGCGGTCACCACGGCTTTTTCCTGTTCGGCCGTGATCTCGACCTGAGCATCCGCCGGCAGGTTGCGTACGATATCCAGCAGCTTGCGCGCCGGTAGCGTAGCTTCCCCCGCCTGGCTGACCTCCGCGTGAAAGTGCGCAACCAGCTCCACCTCAAGATCCGTCGCCGTGAGCGATACTCCATTGCTATCCGCAACGACTAGCACATTAGCGAGTACCGGCAACGTCTGCCGCCGCTCCACGACCCCGATCACGGCCTGCAGGGGCTTTAGTAGCTGTTCCCGTTCAATCGCGAATTTCATCGGCTCAGGTCCAATAGCTAATAAGGATTTATATTCTTAAAAAGAGCTTATTCGAATTACTGACCTTCGGCCGCCCTGAGGCAGCTGACACAATCCTTTACAGTCCAACCGCCTACCGCTTAACTCAACGCTCGGGGTTGCACTGGCGTGCCATAGAAACGCTGAATTACTAAACACGCGGCTTATACACACCGCCCCGCACGCCGACCGACAGCCTAGCACAGGTTCTGCGGGTCATGTCGTAAGCGTGCGCAATAAAATGGCATAGTCGTCGCTAATGCGGCTATCGGTCTCTCTGAGTTCCTCGACCTTGCGACAAGCATGTAGCACCGTGGTGTGATCGCGCCCGCCAAACGCATCCCCGATCTCCGGCAAACTGTGATTGGTCAACTCCTTGGCCAGCGCCATAGCCACTTGCCTTGGCCGGGTAATGGACCGGGTCCGTCGCTTGGACAGCAGATCCGCCACGCGGATCTTGTAGTACTCGGCAACCATCTTCTGGATGTTCTCGATGGTTACCAGCTTATCCTGCAGCGCCAGCAGATCCCTCAGCGCTTCCTTGGTAAAGTCCACCGTGATGGCTTGACCGGTGAAATGCGCGTTCGCGATAACTCGCCGCAGCGCTCCTTCCAACTCTCGAATGTTCGAGCGGATACGCTTGGCGATAAAAAATGCAACGTCTCCGGGCAAGTCCACGCCTTCCTTGCTGGCCTTGCTCATCAAAATGGCCACTCGCGTCTCCAGCTCCGGCGGCTCGATTGCCACCGTCAAGCCCCAGCCGAAACGGGACTTGAGGCGCTCTTCCAGGCCGTTCACTTCCTTCGGATAGCGATCGCAGGTCATGATCACCTGCTGATGTCCCTCCAGCAACGCGTTGAACGTATGGAAGAACTCCTCCTGCGAACGCTCCTTGCCCGCAAAGAACTGGATATCGTCGATAAGCAAGGCGTCTACCGACCGGTAGTGACGCTTGAATTCGTTGATCGCGTTATGTTGAAGCGCCTTGACCATGTCGGCGACAAAACGCTCCGAATGCAAATACAACACGCGCGCATCCGGGCGGTTGCGCAACATCTGATTACCCACAGCGTGCATCAGGTGGGTCTTACCCAATCCCACGCCCCCGTAGATAAACAACGGGTTATATGCGCCTCCAGGGTTCTCCACCACCTGCATGCTCGCCGCACGCGCAAGCTGATTGGACTTGCCTTCCACGAAAGCGTCGAAGGTGAAGTTCGGATTGAGGTTGCTCTCCGAGGCCCTAGCCGCCGGCCGCTGCTCGGCGCGACGGGATGTCACCACGGCAGGCGCGCGCACCGACCGGCTGCTGCCGATCTCCAAGACCAGGCGGGGAGGGTTGTCCGGCCGCTCGGCGGTGAGCAGTTCGCGGATCCGTTCCGCAAAATGCTCCTTGACCCAATCCAGTACGAAGCGGTTGGGCGCGAACAAGCGAACGGTGTCCCCTTCCTCCTGGGCCTGCAGAGGGCGGATCCAGGTGTTCAACTGCTGGTCGGGGATTTCACGCTCCAACCGGCGCAGGCAGCTCTTCCACAGAGACTCGTTCACAAGACACGGACTCCGGCTCGGTCATCGAAGGGGGTGTGACAGGAGTCTATACCTCCGCTACAGCGTAATCTAGCGAACCCTCCGCAACACGCCCCCCGGGCAGTAGGATAGCCGACACTGCTGAGCAAATTGACTTGCCTAATCATTCTTAGTACATTCGCCGGCTCAGTTTTTCCGCCCCATCAACTCTTCTCTGTTAACGGATACCGTCATGAAGAGGACTTTTCAGCCCAGCGTCATCAAGCGCAAGCGCACCCACGGCTTTCGCGCTCGCATGGCAACCAAGAACGGTCGCAAGGTACTGAGCCGCCGCCGCGCCAAGGGTCGTGCTCGCCTCTCCGCGTGAGTTGAGTACGCCCCGCGGTTCTACCGCCGGCTACAGCTTCCCGCGGCAGGCACGCCTGACGCGTCCGGCCGAGTACAAGCGCGTATTCGCAGGCGCCAAGCGTATAGGCGACCGCTACTTCACCGTACTGGCATTACCCAACGACGGGCCATCGGCCCGCCTGGGGCTTGCGATCGCGCGGCGAGCGGTGCCAACCGCTGTCGCGCGCAATCGCCTTAAGCGGATCGTTCGCGAAAGTTTCCGGCAACACCGCAGCGAACTCGCTGCCGTGGATGTAGTTATCCTCGCCAAGCCAGGCGCACGCGACGCCTCGGCGGCGGAGCTCAGACGATCGCTGGATCGCACCTGGCACCGATTGGCTAAGTAATGCGCCACGTTCTGATTGCGCTGTTGCGCCTGTACCAGTTATTCATCAGCCCATTGCTCGGGCCACGCTGCCGCTTTTATCCTTCCTGCTCCGGCTATGCCATAGAGGCCTTGCAACGGCATGGTGCAGTAGCCGGGACTTACCTGGCAGCGCGTCGGCTATGCAAGTGCCATCCTTTGCATCCCGGCGGCTTCGATCCGGTTCCTGACAAATCACCTTTCGGTAGATCCTGATGGAAAACCAACGCCTGATTCTTTACCTGGCTCTAGCATTTGTGAGCCTTCTGCTGTGGAGCGCATGGCAGCGCGACTATCACGAACCGCCGCCGGCCCCCGTCGCAGAGGAAGCGCCGCTCGCACCGCCTGCTCTGCCAGGAGAAGCACCCGGCCCGACGACCGCGCCTGACGCCATCGCCTCGCCCCAGGCCGCCGGCCTGCCGGTGGGCGATACCATTAAGGTGGTGACCGATCTGCTGGAAGTCGAGATCTCCACGATAGGCGGCGATATTCGACGCGTGAATCTGCTCGATTATGCGCTGACCGCCGATGACCCGACGCCGTTTCAGCTAATGTCCGACAGCCGCGACCCGATCTTTGTCGCGCAGTCCGGTCTTCAAGCGACCGAGGGCGAGGCGCCGACGCACCAGGCGCACTTCACGGCCACCCAGTCAGAGTATCGCCTCGCCGATGGCCAGGACAGGCTGGAAGTCCCGCTGACCTGGACCAACGAGCAGGGGGTGACCGTCACCAAAACGTACACCTTCCATCGCGACAGTTATCTCGTCGACCTCGAGCACAAGGTCGACAACCAGAGCGACTCCCCATGGGAGGCGTTTCAGTACGTGCAGCTTCGTCGCAGCCCCGATCCCGGCGGCCGGAGCATGTTCTTCATCTACACGTACACTGGCGGCGTGATCTATAGCGAGGAAGATCGCTACCAGAAGATCTCCTTCAGCGACATGGACAGCCGCCCACTGGAACGTGACGTCCAGAATGGCTGGGCGGCGATGATCCAACATTATTTCCTAGGCGCGTGGGTGCCGCCGCGCGATGAGACGCAGCGGTTTTACACCCGTGCGCTGCCGAACAACCAGTACATTCTCGGCATGTCCTCGCCGCTGCAGGCAGCCGCTCCCGGCGAGTCGGCCCGCTTTACCAACCAGCTCTACGTGGGCCCGAAGGAACAGCATCGCCTCAAGGAGATCGCTCCCGGCCTGGAGCTCACGGTGGACTACGGCTTCCTGACCTTCATAGCCAAGCCGTTGTTCTGGTTGCTACAGAGTATTCACGGCATCGTCGGCAACTGGGGTTGGTCGATTATCCTGCTGACGCTCCTCATCAAGCTGCTGTTCTACCCGCTCTCCGAGACCAGCGGCCGCTCCATGGCGAAGATGCGCAAGCTGCAACCGAAGATGGCGCAGCTCAAGGAGCGCTTCGGGGACGACCGCCAGCGCTTAAACCAAGAGCTGATGGAGCTTTATAGAAAGGAGAAGGTGAATCCGGTGGCCGGCTGCCTGCCGGTGCTGATCCAGATCCCCGTCTTCATTGCACTGTATTGGGTATTGCTGGAGAGCGTGGAGCTGCGCCAGGCGCCATTCATTCTGTGGATCCAGGACCTCTCGGTGCGGGATCCCTACTTCGTGCTGCCCATTCTCATGGGTATATCCATGTTGGCGCAGCAAAAGCTGAATCCGGCGCCGCTGGATCCTATCCAGCAAAAGGTGATGATGGTTCTGCCCATCGTCTTCACCGTGTTCTTCCTGTTCTTCCCCGCCGGTCTGGTGCTGTACTGGGTGGTCAACAACACCCTGTCGATCGGCCAGCAGTGGCTCATCAACCGCCGCATCGATGCCGAGCCGGGTAAGAACGAACGCCGCAAGGGTTAAGGCGTGCGCGGCGGCACCGATACCATCTGTGCCGTCGCCACCCCACCGGGCCGCGGTGGGGTGGGGATCGTTCGTGTCTCAGGCCCTCGGGCCGCGGAGTTCGCCGAGGCGCTGACCGGCCGAGTACCCCAGCCGCGCTACGCGACCTTCGCGCGTTTTCGCAATGCCCAGGGCGAGGTCCTCGACGAGGGCATCGCCCTGTACTTCCCCGCGCCCAACTCCTTTACCGGCGAAGACGTGCTGGAACTGCAGGGCCACGGTGGCCCGGTCGTGATGGACGGCCTGCTGCGCCGTCTGACCGAGCTCGGTGCCCGTCTGGCCCGTCCGGGAGAGTTCTCGGAACGCGCCTTTCTCAACGGCAAGCTCGATCTAGCTCAGGCAGAGGCCATCGCCGACCTTATCGCTGCCAGCACCGAGGCCGGTGCCCGCGCCGCGCTGCGTTCCCTGCAGGGCGAGTTTTCCGCCGCCATCCACACCCTGGTAGAGGCGCTCACCGAGCTGCGCATGTACGTCGAATCCGCTATCGACTTCCCCGAGGAAGAAATCGACTTTCTCAGTGATGGCGAAGTAGCACGGCGTCTGGATCATATCGCTCACGCCCTCGAATCGGTGCAGGCGGAGGCACGCCGCGGCCAAGTCCTTAGGGATGGAATGACCATTGTCATAGCGGGACGCCCGAATGCCGGCAAATCCAGCCTCTTGAACCGTCTCGCCGGTTACGAAGCGGCCATTGTTACCGACATTGAGGGCACTACCCGCGACACACTGCGCGAACACATTCAGATCGATGGGATGCCGCTGCACGTCATCGATACCGCCGGGCTGCGCGACACTACCGACGCGGTGGAACAAGAGGGCATACGCCGAGCATGGAATGCTATAGAAGCGGCGGATCGTGTGCTGCTTGTGGTCGACGACCGTATCGGCATCGGCGCCCCCGAGCGCGAGGTGGCGAGTCGACTTCCTGCGAACGTGGGCCTTACCGTCATCCACAATAAGATCGATCTAACCGGCAGAGCACCCGGCAAGAGCGAGGGCGAACTCGGCTCCAGCATTTACCTCAGTGCCAGCACCGGCGATGGCTTTACCGAGCTGAGAGAGCATCTGAAACGGTGCATGGGGTTCGAAGAACGCGATGGCGGGTTCATTGCCAGGCGCCGCCACCTGGATGCCCTGGATCGCGCCGCATCCCACCTGGCGCTCGCTCAGGCCCAGCTGGAAGCGGGCGCAGGAGAGCTACTCGCCGAAGAGCTGCGCGAAATGCAGGACGCGCTGGGCGAGATCACTGGCAAAGTCACCAGCGACGAGCTCCTCGGCCGGATCTTCTCCAGCTTCTGTATCGGCAAATAACGTCTTCGAGTCTGCGCCGCCACATCGAGACGCCGCCGGCATGATGCTGGACCCACGCGGCTCGACCGTACCGCTGGCCAACACTGGGCCATACCCCCTCCTGTCGTGCCTGCTCCAATAGCACGACACAGCCACGCTAAAGGCTTCTACACGCTCTTTACGGAAGTCCTATGGCCACGTAGCGGGAAGGATGTCACCCTTCCGCGCGCCTGTTCCTGCGGCTCCGCACAGCGTCCGCACATGACCCGGTACAGCGCTAGGGTACCCACCCACCCCTCGCACCCCCTCTCCACGCCTCAAATCGCCGTAGAGCGCGCTACACATCCACAAAAGGGCGGAGCAGGCCCTCATTGCCTATATGCCCCTACCAACGCCGGCCCCAAATACGCCAGCGGAGGCTCAGCGACGCCGCCCCCGAGCCTGGGCACTGACTTCCCCGAGGCTGCTCCGGCGGCGAAACCCACAGTTGCACATCGCCCTCAAAAGCTGCCCGCCACCTGTGGATAACCTGTGTCAGAGGTGAGAGCAAACTACCGACCCTTGAGTTATCCACAACTTTCTCATCTTCTATGCAAACGAAGCTAGCCCACATATGCCGCCACCAAAAACACCCTAAGACATTGATCCTACGTTTGTTTTAAAACTTATCCACAAGGCGGCCGCGACGCAACAACAAGGATCTATCTACATAAAGAATTAAGATATTGAAGAGTAACCGCCACAGCACCGGGCACATGACCGTTGCCCTTGTAGAGCGCACGACAGCTGCTTAAACTGCCGCGTTCCGTGCCCTTTGCCCCGGAGACCAAGCAATGGACTACCCACAACGCTATGACGTCATCGTCGTCGGGGGCGGCCATGCCGGAACCGAGGCCGCGCTCGCCGCTGCCCGTATCGGCTGTTCCACACTGCTGCTAACACACAACGTCGAGACTCTGGGTCAGATGAGCTGCAACCCGGCGATCGGCGGCATAGGAAAAGGGCAACTCGTCAAGGAAATCGACGCCTTGGGCGGACTGATGGCGCGTGCCATCGACAAGAGCGGGATCCAGTTCCGCATACTCAACAGCCGCAAAGGACCGGCCGTACGCGCTACCCGTGCGCAAGCCGACCGCGTCCTCTACAAACAAGCCGTACGCACTGCGATCGAAGCGCAACCGAACCTCTACCTGTTCCAGCAAGCCGTCGACGACCTTATCGTCGTAGGCGAGCGAGTAGAGGGTGTGGTCACACAGATGGGGCTACGCTTCTACGCCCCTACGGTGGTACTCACTGTCGGAACCTTCCTCGGTGGTCTCATCCACATTGGCTTGTCGAACTATCAGGGCGGCCGGGCGGGCGACCAGCCCGCCAACACCCTCGCTAAGCGCTTGCGCGAATTACCTTTCCACGTGGAACGTCTGAAAACAGGCACGCCGCCGCGGCTGGACGGGCGCACCATCGACTACAGCCAGCTACAGACTCAGCCGGGCGACGATCCGGTGCCAGTCTTCTCGTTCCGCGGGCGGCCTGAAGACCATCCGCCGCAGGTCGTTTGCCACATTACCTACACCAACGAGCGCACCCACGAAATCATCCGTGGCGGCATGGACCGCTCACCCATGTACACCGGCGTCATCGAAGGCATAGGGCCGCGCTACTGCCCGTCGGTGGAGGACAAGATCGTGCGGTTCGCCGACAAGACCTCACACCAGGTTTTCCTGGAGCCCGAGGGGCTCACGACCCACGAGGTTTACCCCAACGGCATTTCGACCAGCTTGCCGTTCGATGTTCAGTACGAGCTGGTGCGTTCGATCAAAGGCTTGGAGAACGCCCATATCACCCGTCCGGGCTACGCGATCGAATACGATTTCTTTGATCCGCGCGATCTGCGTCCTACGCTGGAAACGCGCTTCATCGAGGGCCTGTTTTTCGCGGGTCAGATCAACGGCACCACCGGGTATGAGGAAGCCGCCGCGCAGGGCCTTATCGCCGGCCTCAATGCCGCCTGCAAAGTGCTGGAACGCGAGCCTTGGACTCCTCGCCGCGACGAAGCCTACATAGGCGTATTGATCGACGATCTGATCACCCAAGGTACGCAGGAGCCGTACCGCATGTTTACCAGCCGTGCTGAGTACCGTCTGCACTTGAGAGAAGACAACGCCGATCTGCGTCTGACCGAGATCGGTCGCCGTTTAGGGCTAGTCGATGACGAGCAATGGCGGCTATTCGAGGAGAAACGCGAGGCGATTGCGCGCGAGCAGGCGCGTCTTGCCGACACCGTGCTGCGCCCGGCGCAGGTACCTGCGGCTGACGCCGAACGCGTTCTCGGAGCGCCGCTGCGCCGGGAGCATCGCTTGAGCGAGCTGTTGCGCCGACCGGAGGTGACGTACGCGGCCCTGATGACGTTGCCGGGGGCAGGTGAGCCGGTTGCCGATCCCAAGGTGGCCGAGCAGGTCGAGATCCAGGCCAAGTACGCCGGCTATCTGGAACGCCAGCGCGAGGAAATCGAGCGCGCCGCGCGCTACGAGTCAGTCGCGGTTCCCGAGGATCTGGATTACGACCAGGTTCCTGGCTTGTCTTCCGAGGTGCGTGAAAAGTTCAAGAAGCAGCGTCCTGCAACCTTGGGACTTGCGTCCCGGATTCCCGGCGTTACGCCGGCTGCGGTTTCTTTGCTGCTGATCCACCTGAAGAAGCATGGAGGGGTGCATCGCAGTGCCTGAGACACTTTCGGCCGCGGTTGCGCAGCGTCTCCACGCGGGGTTGCGTGACTTGGGCTTGCCGGCTGCGATCGCTACACCGTTGCTGGCTTACCTGGCGCTGCTCCGGAAATGGAACCGAGCGTACAACCTTTCCGCGGTGCGCGAGCCGGAGGAGATGGTGACTCGCCATCTGCTCGATAGTCTGGCCGTGCTGCCGCATGTTCGCGGCCCCCGCGTGCTCGACGTGGGTACAGGGCCTGGCCTGCCGGGGATTCCACTGGCCATCGCGCGCCCTGAGTTACACCTGACATTGCTCGACAGCAACGGCAAGAAGACGCGCTTTCTGCGCCAAGCCCAGCTGGAGCTGAAGCTGAGCAACGTAGAGGTTGTTGAAGCCCGGGTGGAAGCTTTCCGGCCCGAGCAGCCGTTCCAGACCGTCATCTCCCGCGCCTTCGCGGCCGCCGATACTTTCTTCGAATTGACTCAACCGCTTGCGGCACCCGACGGGCGGTTGCTTGCTATGAAAGGTCGCTTGGATGCGACCGAAGTGGGGAAAATTCCCCGCGAACGCGGTAAGCTCATGATCCACGCGCTCACGGTGCCCGGCCTTGCTGCCGAGCGTCACCTGCTTGAGCTAAGGCTTGGTACCTGAGTCTCCAAGCGCATATCTACGGATCAGCCATGGCCAAGATCATAGCGGTCACGAATCAGAAAGGCGGGGTTGGCAAAACGACCACCTGCGTTAACCTGGCGGCGGCATTGGCCGGCAACCGCAAACGTGTGTTGCTGGTCGATCTCGATCCCCAAGGGAACGCCACCGTCGGCTCCGGTGTGGATAAGGATAATGTCCGCTACAGTGGTTACGAGGTGCTGATGGACCAGATCAGCATCCGCGAGGCCCTGGTACCGGTGGAAAGCGGGAACTACACTTTGGTGCCAGCCAACGGCGATCTCACCGCTGCCGAAGTGGCGCTGCTCGAAGCGCAGGGGCGCGAACAGCGGCTGCGCCTGCAACTGGCGCGGGTAAAAAACGATTTCGATTACGTTCTCGTCGACTGTCCGCCCTCGCTCAACATCCTTACAGTGAATGCGCTGGTTGCCGCGCATGGCGTGCTTATTCCCATTCAATGCGAGTACTACGCATTGGAGGGACTGACAGCGCTGCTCAACACCATCAAGCGGATTCAGCAAACGGTCAATCGCGATCTGAAGATCGAGGGTCTGTTACGCACTATGTACGATCCGCGCAACAACCTGGCCAATCAGGTCGGCGCGCAATTGATCCAACACTTCAATGATCAGGTCTATCGGACCATGATCCCGCGCAATGTGCGCTTGGCCGAAGCCCCCAGCCACGGTCTGCCGGTAACTCAATACGACCGCACCTCCCGCGGGGCCTTGGCGTATATGGCTCTGGCAAGCGAGATCATCCGCCGCGACATGCGCGCCAAACAGACGTCCGCGGCCAGTTAGGGAGGACGAGATCCATGAGTGCGGGTAAACGCAGAGGCCTTGGCCGTGGTCTGGACGCCCTGTTGGGGGCGACCGCGGACACGGCATCGGCCGGGGATGACGCTTCGCTGCGCAAACTGCCGGTCGAGTACCTACAACGCGGTCGTTACCAGCCGCGTACCGACTTCGACCCGGCCGCGCTGCAGGAACTGGCCGACTCGATTCGCGCGCAAGGCGTCGTGCAACCTATCGTGGTTCGCCCGCTCGGTGAGGAGAACCGTTACGAAATCATCGCCGGCGAGCGCCGCTGGCGTGCTGCGCAGCTGGCAGGGCTTGCCGAGATCCCAGCCATCGTGCGCGAAGTTCCCGACGAGGTTGCCGTTGCCGTCGCTCTGATAGAGAACATCCAGCGGGAGGATCTCAATCCGTTGGAAGAAGCGGTCGCCTTCAAGCGGCTGGTCGACGACTTTGGCATGACGCATCAGGAAGTCGCCGATGCCGTCGGCCGCTCTCGTGCATCGGTGTCCAATCTCCTGCGCCTGCTCGACCTCAACCCCGACGTCAAGCGCTATATCGAGCAAGGACAGCTCGATATGGGCCACGCGCGTGCCCTAGCGGCGCTTTCCGGGCGGCAGCAGAGCGAGGCCGCGGCGCAGGTCGTGGCACGGGGGTTGAACGTGCGGGCAACGGAAGCCCTGGTGCGGCGCCTGGTCGAGGAAGGCACCAAGGCCAAGCCGGCGCCGAGGCAGCTGGATCCGAATATACGGCGCCTGCAGGACGATCTTTCCGAACGTCTCGGTGCTGCCGTAAAGATCCAGCAGGAACAGCGGGGGCGCGGCAAGCTCGTCATTCACTACAGCAGCCTCGACGAGCTGGACGGTATCATCGAACGGATTCGTTGAGCCCCGCGAAGCGCATCCGTGGTTTGCCGGCACCTAGCGAGCGGGTGCCGTAGGCCCGGATCGCCGAAGATGTGAAAGACGACCACGCAGATCGTTGACCCCCTATTGGCTAATCTTTATACTCCGCGCCTGACATCGACCCGCCTGCTCACTAGCCCAGCCTACGGCCCTGCTGCCAAGGCGGGGCTGACTGGCAGCCGGCCCAAGTCTACGGGGTTGTAGCGCATGCATCCGACTGTCGCGAGGGTTGTGGTAGGGCAACTCTTCGTCGTCCTAGCGAGCGCCGCAATCTGGTGGATCTTAATCGATGCGCGGGCCGGCCAGGCTGCCTCGGCAGGCGGCGTGGTCGCCCTGGTGCCAACTCTCATGCTGGCCTGGAGGATGTTCTCACGGCGTGCACAACGCTCGCCGCAGGCGATGGTGCGGGCACTGTATGTGGGGGAGGCGGCAAAATTTGCGCTGACGGTGGTGCTGTTCTCGGTTTTCATCCCCGTCTTTCACGCGAATTTTCTGCCTCTGATCATTACGTACATTTTGGCTCTGATGGTGTCCTGGTTCGCGCTGTTCCAGCGCACCGGTTAGCAGCGGAAGGTAAGAATGGCGACAGAAAGCTCCGTCAACGCGACCGACTACATCCTGCACCACCTTACACATTTGTACGTCGGTGAGGGGTTCTGGACCTTCCATCTCGACACCTTGATCATTTCCTATCTCCTCGGCGCACTGTTCTGCGGCATTTTCTACTACGCTGCCCGCCGCGCCACTACCGGCGTGCCTGGGGGATTTCAGAACTTCATCGAGACCCTGGTCGAATTCGTCGACGGTCTGGTCAAGGAGACTTACCAGGGTAAGAGCAAACTCATCGCACCGCTGGCCCTGACCTTGTTCGTCTGGATCTTCCTGATGAACCTGATGGACCTGATCCCCATCGATCTGGTACCGAACACCATGGCCGCTATGGGCGTCGAGTACTTCAAGGTTCTGCCGACGGTGAACCTGAACACCACGTTCGCGCTGTCGCTTGGCGTGTTGTTCCTGGTCATCGTGTACAGCATCAAGAACCAAGGTGCTGGCGGTTACGTCAAGCACATGTTCACCCATCCGTTCGGCGTCTGGCTTGCTCCCTTCAACTTCGTTCTGTACCTGGTGGAGCAGTTCGCGCGCACCATCTCGTTGTCGCTGCGACTGTTCGGTAACCTCTACGCCGCGGAACTGATTTTTATTCTGATTGCTATTTTTACCCTGAGTGCGGGCCTGAAAGACCTGTTCAGCGTCGGTACCATCGCCTTGATGATTCCGCAGGTCCTTTTGGCCACCGCCTGGGCGATTTTCCATATTCTGGTGATCCCGTTGCAGGCGTTCATTTTTATGATGCTTTCCATCGTCTACCTCAGCATGACGCTGCCGGAAGACCACCACTAACCGCTGTTTTCCCTGTCCATCACTGAGCCTTTGGAGGTTACCATGGAACTTGCAGCTCTCATCGCCCAGGTGCAGGGCGTCACCATCATCGCCGTCGCCATCATCGTTGCCGCTGGCGCTATCGGCACCGCGTTCGGCTTTGCTCTCATGGGCGGTCGTTTCCTCGAGAGCATCGCGCGTCAGCCTGAAGTCGCTCCGATGCTGCAGGGCCGCATGTTCCTGCTGGCCGGTCTGCTCGACGCCGTGTCCATGATCGGTATCGGTATTGCGCTGTTCTTCACCTTCGCCAACCCGTTCCTGGACGCCGTCATTCAAGCAGCTGGCTAAGCTCGGCCGATCCATTGAATCCAAACGGGAGGTGATGGCGTGAGTATCAATGCCACCCTGATCGGCCAGTTGATCGCGTTCGCGCTGTTCGTCTGGTTCACGATGAAGTTCGTATGGCCGCTGCTCAACCGCGCCATGCAAGATCGTCAGCAAAAGATCGCTGATGGCCTGGCCGCGGCGGAGCGTGGCCTGCAGGACCTCAACCTGGCCCAGGAGCGGGCCGCTGAGATCCTCAAGGAAGCGCGTCAGCAGGCTGCCGACATACTCGCCCAGGCCACCAAGCGCGGCGAGGAACTGGTGGCTGAGGCTCAGACCGCCGCACGAGAGGAAGGCGAGCGTCAGCTGGCTGCGGCGCAGGCCATGATCCAGCAGGAGCTCAACCAGGCCAAGGCAGAGCTGCGCGGGCAGGTCGTTACCCTCGCCATCATGGGCGCAACCAAAGTGCTCGAGCGCGAGGTCGATGCTTCGGCGCATAACGACATGCTCAACGAGCTGGCCAAGCAACTGTAAGGCGGATCACCATGGCGGAACTAGGCACAATCGCGCGACCCTACGCGCAAGCGGTCTACCAGCTGGCTAGGGATACCGGCCAGCTGGCGCAATGGTCGGAGCAGCTCGAATTCGCCGCCGCGGTGGCGAAAGACGGCTTCATGCACGGATTGCTGGTCAGTCCACGCTACTCCCCAGCGCAGCTGGAGGAGATAGTCCTCGCCGTATGCGGCGACAAGCTGAGCGACCAAGGCCGCAACTTCATCAGGCTGCTGGCAGAGAACCGGCGGCTGCACCTGCTTCCGGAGATCTACGCACAGTTCGCGAAGTTGCGTGACGATGCGGAGCGGACGCTGCAGGCGCGTCTGATCAGCGCGCAGCCGGTGGACTCCGCTGCGCAGGAGAAGATTGCCGAAGCGCTCGGCAAGCGCCTGAACCGTAAGGTGACCTTGACCAGCGAGATCGACGAGAGCTTGCTGGGCGGCGCGGTAATCCGCGCCGGCGATCTGGTTATCGATGGTTCGGTGCGCGGCCGTCTCGAGCGCCTAGCCGCCGGGTTGAACCGTTAAGGGGATATTCCAATGCAACTTAAAGCTTCGGAAATTAGCGAGATCATTAGAAAGCGCATCGAAAACTTCGATGCCGTCGCCGAAGCCCGCAACGAAGGCACGGTTGTGTCGGTTACGGACGGCATCGTGCGCGTCGCCGGCCTGGCTGACGTTATGCAGGGCGAGATGCTGGAATTCCCCGGCAATACCTTCGGCATGGCGCTGAACCTCGAGCGCGACTCCGTCGGTGTCGTGATTCTTGGCGACTACCTGCACCTCTCCGAAGGCGACTGGGCCCGCTGCACCGGTCGTATTCTCGAAGTACCGGTTGGCGAAGCGCTGCTCGGCCGTGTTGTCGATGCGCTCGGTAACCCGCTCGACGGCAAGGGCCCGATCGAAGCAACGATGACTTCCCCGGTAGAGAAGATCGCCCCGGGTGTCATCGCTCGTCAGTCGGTAGACCAGCCGGTGCAGACCGGTCTCAAGGCCATCGACTCCATGGTGCCGATCGGCCGCGGCCAGCGTGAGCTCATCATTGGCGACCGCCAGACCGGTAAGACCGCTGTCGCGATCGATGCGATCATCAACCAGAAGGGCACAGGTATTAAGTGCATCTACGTTGCTATCGGGCAGAAGAACAGCTCGATCGCATCCGTGGTGCGCAAGCTGGAAGAGCACGGCGCGATGGAGCATACCATCGTGGTTGCAGCTGGGGCTGCCGATAGTGCTGCCATGCAGTACATCGCTCCTTACGCAGGCTGCGCCATGGGCGAGTACTTCCGCGACCGCGGCGAGGATGCGCTGATCGTCTACGACGACCTGTCCAAGCAGGCTGTCGCGTACCGGCAGATTTCCTTGCTGCTGCGTCGTCCGCCGGGGCGCGAAGCGTATCCGGGCGACGTCTTCTATCTGCACTCTCGTCTGCTCGAGCGCGCTGCGCGCGTGAACGCCGACTACGTGGAGAAGATGACGAACGGCGAGGTGAAGGGCAAGACCGGCTCGCTTACCGCACTGCCCATCATCGAGACCCAGGCCGGCGACGTTTCCGCGTTCGTTCCGACCAACGTGATCTCGATTACCGACGGCCAGATCTTCCTGGAGACCGACCTGTTCAACGCCGGTATTCGTCCGGCTATCAACGCGGGTATCTCGGTTTCCCGAGTCGGCGGTGCCGCCCAGACGAAGATCATTCAGAAGCTCGGCGGCGGTGTGCGACTGGCACTGGCCCAGTACCGGGAGCTGGCTGCGTTCTCGCAGTTCGCCTCGGACCTGGACGAAGCCACCCGCAAGCAGCTCGAGCGCGGTCAGCGCGTTACCGAGCTGATGAAGCAGCCGCAGTACTCGCCGCTGAGCGTCGCTGAGATGGCAATCTCGCTGTACGCAGCCAACGAGGGCTACCTGGACGATATCGAGCTGAACAAGATCGGTTCGTTCGAGCGCGGCTTGCACGATGCGCTCAAGAGTCAGGCCGGGGACCTGATGAAGCAGATCAACGAGACCGGTGCTTACACCGACGAGATCTTGCAGGGTCTGCGCAAGGTGATCGAGGACTTCAAGTCCACGGGGACCTGGTAAGGCGCATAAGTACAAGCGATAGCGAGGAGCTCCAATGGCTGGCGCAAAAGAGATCCGCAGTCAGATCCGCAGCGTGCAGAACACGCAGAAGATCACTCGTGCCATGGAAATGGTGGCGGCGAGCAAGATGCGGACCGCACAGCAACGCATGGCGGCGGCTCGTCCGTATGCGGAGAAGATCCGTAACGTGATCGGTCACTTGGCGATGGCCAACACTGACTACCAGCATCCCTTCCTGGAACAACGGGAAGTGAAACGGGTCGGCTACATCGTCGTTACCAGCGATCGCGGGCTAGCCGGTGGTCTCAACGCCAACTTGTTCCGCATGCTGCTGCCGCGGCTGCGCGATCACGAGGCGGCGGGTGTGGAAGTGGATCTATGCGCCATCGGCAATAAAGGCGTTCAGTTCCTTAGCCGTCTGAAAGGCGGCTTGGTCGCCCAGGCGTCCGGCCTGGGCGACACGCCGCGTATCAGCGACCTGATCGGTACCGTCAAGGTGATGCTCGACGCCTACCGCGAAGGGCGGCTCGATCAGCTGGTGATTTGCTATAACGAGTTCGTCAATACGATGACGCAGGCGCCGAAGATGGAGACGCTTCTTCCCCTGCAGCCAAGTAAAGATCTCGAGCAAACCCACGCCTGGGACTACATCTACGAGCCGAGCCCACAAGAGGTGCTGGATCAGTTGCTGTTCCGCTATGTCGAGTCGCTCGTCTACCGGGCGGTGGTAGAGAACATCGCCAGCGAGCAGGCGGCACGCATGGTGGCGATGAAGGCAGCGTCGGACAATGCCGGCACTCTCATCGACGAGCTGCAGCTCGCTTATAACAAGGCGCGTCAAGCGGCGATCACCACCGAGTTGTCTGAAATTGTTGCTGGCGCCGAGGCCGTGGGCTAAGCGCCGCCGCCTGGCCGAATTTAGAAATTCGCGAAGAGGACTGGGGTATGAGTTCAGGAAACATTGTCCAGATCATCGGCGCCGTCGTGGACGTAGAGTTCCCGCGGGACGCCGTGCCGAAGGTTTACGATGCCCTGGTCGTGAACGATGCCGGGCTGACGTTGGAGGTGCAGCAACAGATCGGCGACGGCATCGTCCGCACCATCGCCATGGGTAGCACCGACGGCCTGAAGCGTGGTCTGGGGGTCACCAACACCGGCGGACCGATCACGGTTCCGGTCGGTCCCAAGACTCTGGGCCGCATCATGGACGTGCTGGGCAATCCCATTGACGAGCAGGGCGAAATCGGCGCCGAGACCAAGATGCCGATTCACCGTGCAGCGCCTTCGTTCGAAGAGCAGGCGGCCAGCACTGAGTTGCTGGAAACCGGCATCAAGGTGATTGACTTGATTTGCCCGTTCGCGAAGGGCGGTAAGGTCGGTCTGTTCGGTGGCGCCGGCGTCGGCAAGACCGTGAACATGATGGAGCTCATCCGCAACATCGCGATCGAGCACTCGGGTTACTCGGTGTTCGCCGGTGTGGGCGAGCGTACCCGCGAGGGTAACGACTTCTACCACGAGATGAAG
>CAYWPG010000016.1:0-72464 GCA_964460035.1 uncultured Alkalilimnicola sp. | reverse complement strand
CACCTCGCGCAGGTTGTGCGGCGGGATGTCGGTGGCCATGCCGACGGCAATGCCGGTGCCACCGTTGAGCAGCACGTTGGGCACGCGAGCGGGCAACAGTGCCGGTTCTTCCAGGGTACCGTCGAAGTTCGGCACCCAATCCACCGTCCCTTGCCCTAGTTCCGAGAGCAGCAGCTGCGCGTACGGCGCCAAGCGGGACTCGGTATACCGCATCGCCGCGAACGATTTCGGATCGTCCGGACTGCCCCAGTTGCCCTGCCCGTCGACCAGCGGGTAGCGGTACGAGAACGGCTGGGCCATCAGTACCATAGCCTCATAGCAGGCAGCATCGCCATGCGGATGATACTTGCCCAGCACGTCGCCGACGGTACGGGCGGACTTCTTGTACTTGGCCAGGTTGGTCAAGCCCAGCTCGGACATCGCATAAACGATGCGCCGCTGCACCGGCTTCAGCCCATCGCCTACATGCGGCAGGGCGCGATCCAGGATGACGTACATGGAATAATCCAGATACGCCTTCTCGGTAAACTCCTTCAGCGGCCGGGTTTCGTACTCGGCCTCGCGCAAGCCTTGGTATTCGCTCATATCGCCTCTGTTCTACCCTCTGGGGCGGCATGCACCCGCCGCCGTCAACCCTCGCCCGGAACCAGGCTGTGACTCGCCTGGTTTACGGCAGCACCTCGGCTAGGTCGCCCTTGCTCTCCAGCCAGCTCTTGCGCTCGCTGCTGGCTTTCTTGGCAAGCAGCATGTCCAGGATGCGATAAGTATCGTCATCCGGCTCCACGGTAAGCTGGACCAGCCGGCGGGTATCGGGATCCATGGTCGTTTCTCGCAGCTGCAGCGGGTTCATCTCGCCCAAGCCCTTGAAGCGGGTGATGCTGACCTTGCCTTTGATCTTCTCGGCGGCGATGCGGTCGAGCACGCCCTGGCGCTCGGAATCGTCCAGCGCATAGAACGTATGCTTGCCTACGTCGATCCTATACAGCGGCGGCATGGCGACGAACACGTGTCCGGCACGCACCAGCGCGGGGAAATGCCGCAAGAACAGCGCGCACAACAAGGTAGCGATGTGGGCGCCGTCCGGGTCGGCATCGGCAAGAATGCAAACCTTGCCGTAGCGCAGCCCCGACAGATCGTCCGAGCCCGGCTCTATGCCCAGCGCCACGGCGATGTCATGCACCTCCTGCGAGGCCATGACTTCGCTGGAGTCCACCTCCCACGTGTTGAGGATCTTGCCGCGCAGCGGCATCACTGCCTGGAATTCGCGCGCCCGCGCCTGCTTGGCGCTGCCGCCGGCCGAGTCGCCCTCGACCAGAAACAGCTCCGAGCGGCTGGGATCCTGACTGGTGCAGTCGGCCAGCTTGCCAGGCAGCGCCGGCCCGGCGGTTACCCTTTTACGGGCAACCTTCTTGCTGGTGCGCATGCGCCGCTGGGCGCTCTGAATGACCAGCGCGACGATTTGTTCGGCCGGCTCGACATGCTGGTTCAGCCACAGACTGAACGCATCCTTGACCACGCCGGAGACGAACGTGGCGCACTCGCGCGAGGACAGGCGCTCCTTGGTCTGGCCGGAGAACTGCGGGTCCTTGAGTTTGACCGAGAGCACGTAGCTGATGTGTTCCCAGACATCGTCGGGGGTGAGCTTCACTCCCCGCGGCAACAGGTTGCGGAACTCGCAGAACTCGCGAATGGCGTCGGTCAGCCCGGTACGCAGGCCATTGACGTGGGTGCCACCCTGCGCCGTAGGAATCAGGTTCACGTAGCTCTCGCCCACCGGCTCGCCGCCCTCGGGCAACCAGGTCACCGCCCACTCGGCGGCCTCGTGCTCGGAACTCATGCGTCCGACGAAGGGCTCCTCGGGCAGGCGCTCGAAGTCGGCAAGCGCGCTGACCAGATAGTCGCGCAGCCCGTCCTCATAGAACCAGACGGTTTCTTCTTCGGTGGCCTCCTCGAAGAAGCGCACCCGCAGCCCCGGGCACAGCACCGCCTTGGCGCGCAGCACGTGTTTGAGGCGCGGCACCGAGAAGCGCGCCGAGTCGAAGTAGCTGGCATCGGGCCAGAACCGCAGCGTAGTTCCGCTCACGCGCTTGGGCACGGTACCGATCTGCTCCAGATCGGAGACCTTCTCGCCGTTGGCGAATACCATGCGATACTCGCCGCCGCCGCGCCTGACCCGGACCTCCAGCCGTTTGGAGAGCGCGTTCACCACGGAAACGCCGACGCCATGCAAGCCGCCCGAGAACTGATAGTTCTTGCTTGAAAACTTACCGCCGGCGTGCAAGCGGCTGAGGATGACTTCCACGCCGGGCACGCCTTCCTCCGGGTGAATGTCAATGGGCATGCCGCGGCCATCGTCGGTGACCTCGAGCGAGCCGTCGCGATAGAGCACTACATCGACGCTCTTCGCGTAGCCGGCCAGCGCCTCGTCGACGCTGTTGTCGATCACCTCCTGCGCCAGATGGTTGGGGCGGGTGGTGTCCGTGTACATGCCGGGGCGCTTGCGTACCGGATCCAGCCCGGTCAGCACCTCGATGGCGGCGGCGTCATAACGCGTATTCATGCGGCTCGTTCCGAATCTCGATAATGAGGCAAGAGTAGCTGCCAGCCGCTGCGACTGCGCTAAGCGCAGGCCAGGACAAGCATTCCGGCACCGCGGACAGCGTCGCAGGGCGGTCGGCCGGCTGCAGTGTAACGCGCACAGCCGGACGGCGCGAGCCCAAGCCCGCCGAGCAAATTGACCGCCGCCGCAGCGCTGCGGTAAGGTGAGCGCCCCTGCGGAGCACGGTTGCAACCATGAGCGATAATCCCGAATCGGGTTTCAACTTCGAAGCGTCCCTACAGGAACTGGAGAGCCTGGTCGCACGCATGGAACAGGGCGAGCTCAGCCTGGAGGACTCTCTGAAAGCCTTCGAGCGCGGCATAGAACTTACCCGAGCCTGCCAGCGGGCTCTGCAGACTGCCGAGCAAAAAGTGGAGATCCTCATCAACAAGAATGGCGAGCTCGGCTCTGCCCCGTTCGGCGATGACCAATAACGATTTCCTGGCGATCACTTCCGAGTACCGCGCCCGCATCGAGCGGGTGCTGGACGAGCGCCTGCCCCGGAACGGCACGCATCCGGCTCGCCTGCACGAAGCCATGCGCTACGTGACCTTAGGGGGCGGCAAACGCATTCGCCCCGTACTGGTGTACGCGGCAGGCGCCGCGCTGGGCTGCAGGCTGGAAAACCTGGACGGCCCGGCCGCGGCAGTGGAACTCATTCATGCCTATTCGCTGGTTCACGACGACCTCCCGGCGATGGACGACGATGAGCTGCGGCGCGGGCTGCCCACCTGCCACAAAGCCTACGACGAGGCGACCGCCATCCTGGTCGGCGATGCGCTGCAGGCACTGGCGTTCCACACTTTGGCCCATGACCCCGGCAGCGATGTGGACGCTTCGCGGCGGCTCGCGATGGTTCAGACACTGGCGCTGGCCGCGGGTTCACGCGGCATGGTGGGCGGGCAGGCCATCGACCTGGAATCGGTGGGCAAGACCCTGGACTTGGCTCAACTCGAAGACATGCATATTCACAAGACCGGCGCCCTGATCCGCGCGAGCGTGGTGCTTGGCGCACTAGCCGCCGGCGCGGACGAGGCGGTACGCGAACGGCTGGACCACTACGCCAAGTGCATCGGGCTTGCGTTCCAGATCCAGGACGACATTCTCGACGTCGAAGGCGACACGGCCGTGCTCGGCAAGCAAAGCGGTGCCGACGCGTTGCGCCAGAAGCCGACCTATCCCGGACTGCTGGGCCTGGCCGAAGCGAAGCGCCGCGCGGGCGATCTAGTCGTCGAGGCCAAGCGGAGCCTGGCGGCACTGGACGCGCGCGCAGACACACTGCGTATGCTGGCCGACTATATTGTCGCCCGCAACAACTGAAGAAGCGGACAAGCAGCTCAACCGCCGCGATTGTCAAGCATCGGCGGCTCGACTAGTATCCGAGTGTTTTAGTCAGTCATTACGTGAGTTTCGGCATCTGCGGCAGCCCGCCGGAAGACATCCTGAGGTTTCGGTAGATGGGGCCACGGGCACCGGAGAGCGTTTTGCGTATAACCCGCCGCCTTGGAACGGCTGGCAGCACTGAATCGACTTGGGCCGGCGCACAAGGGAGTGCCCGGCAAGGTCACCGTCGCGGGCATCGGTGCGCCGCGGCACCTTAACGAATGCGTGGCTGGCCCCGCTGCCTTGGCGCGTGCCGGGCTACGCTGAGAGAGGATCGATACCATGTCACAGGCTACCACCATCGAGCGGTCCGGGATCGAGGACGTGCAGAGCCGGATCGACACCCGCCAGATCGCGATCAACAAGGTGGGGATTAAAGACATCCGTCACCCAGTGCGGGTCCGCGACCGTAGCGGTCAGGATCAGCATACCGTGGCGACGTTCAACATGTACGTGAACCTGCCGCACAACTTCAAGGGCACGCACATGTCGCGGTTCGTTGAGATCCTCAACAGCCACGACACGGAAATCACCGTCGAGTCCTTCAAGGAAATCCTGGTCGAGATGACCCGGCGCCTGGAGGCCGAGTCGGGCCACATCGAGATGACGTTCCCCTACTTTGTGCGCAAGTATGCGCCGGTCTCGGGCGTGCCCAGCCTGCTCGACTACGAAGTCACCTTCATCGGCGAGATCAACAACGGCAAACCGCAGCTGTCGGTAAAGGTGGTGGTACCGGTCACCAGCCTCTGCCCCTGCTCCAAGCAGATCTCCGACCGCGGCGCGCACAATCAGCGCTCACACGTGACCGTTATCGCCCGCCTGCGCGAGTTCGTATGGATCGAAGAGCTGATCGATCTGGTGGAAGAGGAAGCGTCCTGCGAACTGTACGGTCTGCTCAAGCGGCCGGACGAGAAGTACGTAACCGAGCGCGCGTACGACAATCCCAAATTCGTGGAAGACATGGTGCGCGACGTGGCGGCGCGGCTGAATGCCGACGACCGCATCGCGGCCTATATCGCAGCCTCGGAGAACTTCGAGTCCATTCACAACCACTCCGCCTACGCGCTGATCGAGCATACCAAGCCCGACGCTTGACCGCGCCTGTCCCGGCAGCATGCTGAACCAACGCTTCCTCGCCTTGTTCAGCGTGCTGCGCCACAGCACCTACGCACCACAGGTGCGCAGTAGGCTCTCCTTAGAGGATTAGAGGAGCCCGCCCCGGCCTACGCCAAAGGGCGGGCAGCTGTGGGAATCGTGGGCGCGAAAGGCTTTTTTAGCGACAGGGGATAAGACCGAGATTCGTGGCCCGGAGCCCCGCCTGTCCAAGACGCCGTCCTCGTTTGAAAACGACCGCCTCAGCCCCACGTTCGATGGAAGCACCGCTGGTTACGCACAGGCCGAAAAGGAGTTCGATATGCTTGGCTGGGCGCTGACATTCTTCATTATCGCCATCGTGGCGGCCGTGTTCGGCTTCGGTGGTATCGCCACCGCCGCGTCCGGAATCGCGCAGTTCCTGTTCTTCGTTTTCGTCGTCCTTTTCGTGATCTCCCTGATCGCCGGACTGGTTGGCCGAGGCGGCGGCAGGCCGTAACACAGGACCAAGGCAGCTTATGCCGCCCGACCAGTCTCCCTCCCCAGCGCACCCTAGGCACCCGCTGTTACAGACCAAGGCGGCGGTCCGGCTAGCGTTGATCGCGCCGGCGCGGACAATACCCAAGGAGCGTTGCGCCCTGCCGTCGCGCCAGAGGCTGACAGTGCGCGCGGTCGCTACCTACCGGAACGGCGGTTAGCGTCGCTACCGTTGCTGCCACGCCTGCCTCGCACTATCAGGGCCGGTTTCGCTCTGTATTGCCCGCGCTGTAGCCCACACACGGACAGCCCCTCCCCTCTCCCAGGTATCGTCGCGGCATCTTCTTGTTGCGTTGCGTCAGCGGCAGGGTTAGATTTAGCGCCAGCAATGACTGACCGGTCGGTCAGCATGTTCTCTTTCAGCGGCACCAGAGGATACATGAGCGTAGCTTCCGACCAGCGGGAAACCAGTACCGACGCTGCCAGGCGCATCATCGAGGCAGCCAGTGCGCTGTTCGCGGAGCGTGGCTACGAAGGCGCGTCGGTCAGAGACATCGCCGAAGCGGCGGGGGTCAGCAAAGCCAACGTCTTTCACCACTTCGCCAGCAAGTGGGAACTGTACCGCGCCGTCGTAGACAGCTCGGCGCAGCTACTGGAGAGCGTGTTGGAGCAATTGGCGCCGACTTCGGACCGGGTCGAGAGCACACTGGCGGCATTCACCGGCCAGCACCTGAAGGCAATGCTGTCACACTCCAGCGCCGTGGTCTTGTTCCTGCGCCAACTGCTTGCTCACAACCCTAGCAGCGACCGCGACCTTGCGCGTCATGTGCTGCTGGAGCGGTACCAACTCGTCGAGAGCGCGATCATGCGCCTGATCGACCTCGGCCATCTGCGTTCGGATATCGACTCCCGCATGCTGACCATGCTGCTCCTGGGCAGCAACCTCGTGTACTTCCTGGACAGCCTGTTGGAGCCCGAACAACGCGACCGGCCGCTAGTCGATCCGCAGACATTCAGCAATACCGTCGTTGCGATGCTCACTCAGGGAATCGTACGCAAAGACAAATAATCAATCTCGGAAAGGGGTTTCCACATGCAGGGGCGTCATCTCGTCATCATCTTCGCCGCGGTCGTCGGCCTCAGTGCCTGCGGCGGCCCGGAGTCGGCCACCCAGGAGCAAGCTGCGCCGACCATACCCGCTACGCGCATCAGCGTTCACACCGCGGCGCGCGCAACCATAGAAGTAACCGACAGCACCGTAGGCTGGGTGGACTCCAAGTCGGCACCGGCGCTGACGGCGGAAGTATCCGGACGGGTGACTCGCATCCTCGTCGATGCCGGCGATCAGGTGCAGCAGGGCCAACTGTTGGCCGAGATCGATCCCACGGCCTACCGCTTGGCGCGCGACGCCGCCGCTGCCGACGTTCAACGTCTGCAGGCGCTGGTGGAAAATCAGCAACGGCAGGTCGAGCGCAATCGGCGCATGCTCGAGGAAAACTTCATCGCCGAGGCCATGTACGAAGACAGCCGCTCGCAGTTGCAGGCGCTCAGCGAGCAGCTTCGCGGCGCGCAGGCGCGCCTGGACAACGCCGAGCGCGACCTGCGCAATACCCGCGTGCTGGCTCCCGTGAGCGGTGTAGTCGACCAGCGGCTGATCACTGCCGGCGACTTCGTAGCGGCTGGCCAACCTTTGCTGCGCCTGGTCAGCGGCCAGACGCTGCGAGTGCATCTACCGTTCCCCGAAACCGTCGCCGCCCGCCTCTCCCCCGGTTTACCGGTACGCTTGAGCACGCCGCTGGCACCGGATGAGGTGGTCACCGGCAAAATCGACGAGCTGCGCCCATCGCTGGGCCGGGCCCGTGCGGTGGAAGCCATCGTGGATGTGCAGAACCCGGGCTCGTGGCGCGCGGGAGCGAGCGTGCGCGGCACGGTGGTGCTGGAGACGCGCGACAACATCGTGCTGCCGGAGGCTGCCGTCGTATTGCGACCGGCCGGGCGCACCGTGTACGTCATTGCCAACGGCCGCGCCACGGCGCGTCTTGTCGAAGTCGGCACGATGCGGGATGGACAAGTCGAGATCCTCAGCGGTCTCCAACCCGGTGAGCTGGTAGCGCTGGATGGCGCCGGCTTCCTGACCGATGGCGCCCTGGTCAGCCTGCAGGAGAGCGCGCGATGAGTCTGCCCGAACTGTCTATCAAGCGGCCGGTGCTCGCGCTGATGATGAGCGCGGTTCTGGTCCTGTTTGGCTACATCAGCTACGAGCGTCTCGGCGTCGATCGGTTTCCCGCCATCGAATTCCCTGTGATATCGGTGGTCACGGTCATGCCGGGCGCGAACCCCGACATTATCGACACCTCGATTACCAGCGTTATCGAGAACGCCGTGAACAGCATCCCGGGCATCGAGCGGATTCAATCCAGCTCCTCACCCGGCACCTCGGTGGTGGTCATCACCTTTGCGATAGATACCAACATCGATGCGGCCTTCAACGACGTCCAGGCCAAAGTCAATCAGATCGTCAACGAGCTGCCGGCGGACGCCAAGATACCGACCGTGGCGAAGGTCGAAACCAACGCGCAGCCGATCATGTGGCTATCGTTGAGCGGCGACCGCACCCTGCAGCAGCTCAATCAATATGCCCGCAACGTCGTAGCCAAGCGGCTGGAGACGATCGACGGCGTAGGCGAGGTACGCGTCGGCGGCGGCTTGGAACGCACCATACGCGTTGAGCTGCTGCCCGAGCAGATGGCCGCTTACGGCATCACCACGCAGGATCTCTTGCTGGTCTTCCAGAGCGAGCATGTCCAGCTCCCGGGCGGTTTTCTGGTCGGATCCGGGCGCGAGGCGATGATCAAGCTCGATCTCGAGTTCCACAGCCCGCGCGAGCTCGAACAGATGATCATCGCCCATCGCGACGGCGTGCCGGTTCGGCTGCGCGACGTCGCCGAGGTCATCGACGGGTTGGCCGATCCACGCGAAGCGGCACGCTACAACGGCGAACCCACCGTCGGCCTGGGCATCGTCAAGGTCGCCAACGCCAACACGGTGGCCATCATCGAGGAGGTCAAGCGCCGCCTCGACACCGAAATCCGGCCCCAGCTGCCGCCCGGCATCGAGATTCACATCTCCTCCGACAGCTCCAGCTTCATCCTGGAGATGGTGCGGGCACTGGAAGAGCACCTGATCCTGGGCACCATACTCTCGGCACTGGTGGTGTGGCTATTCCTGAAGAGCATCCGCTCTACGTTCATCATTGCCACTGCCATCCCCGTGTCTTTGCTCGGGGCAGTCGCAACGATGTACATGTTCGGCTACACCATCAACACCGTTACCCTGCTGGCGCTGCTGCTGCTGATCGGCGTGGTGGTGGACGATGCCATCGTAGTGCTGGAGAACATCTTCCGCCATCGCGAAGAAGGCGAGAAGGATCCCATGGTGGCCGCCATCAAGGGCACTAACGAGGTAGTATTCCCTGTACTCGCGGCAACGCTCACGCTGGTCGCCATTTTCGCGCCCGTAATCTTCATGGGCGGCATCATCGGCATGTTCTTCACCTCCTTCGGGGTGGTGGTGACCATCGGCGTGCTGGTGTCGTGGTTCGTGTCCATGACACTCACGCCCATGCTGGCATCGCGCTACATTGGCGAGGTCGACCGCAAGCCGGGCCGGGTATCGCAAGCGCTGGAGAGCGCCTTCGGGGCCATGGAGCGCGGTTACCGGCGTGCGGTCGCGGTTACGCTGCGCTATCGCTGGTCGGTGCTCGCGGTGGCCGCTGCCGTGGTGCTCTCCAGCGGCTACTTTTTCGCCGCCACCGGCAAGACCTTCGTGCCCGAAGAGGATGAGGGCTCCTTCCTGATCTCGGCGCGCACCCCGCTCGGCTCCAGCGTCGAATACACCGACGGACGGCTGCGCGAGATCGAAGCGATCCTGGCCCGCCAACCCGAGGTACTCAGCTACTTCAGCTTCGTGGGCGCACAAAGCCAGGCGAACTCCGCCATCGTGTTCGTCCGCATGCTGCCCCGCGAGCAACGCACCACCAGCCAGAGCCAATTGATCGAGCGGCTGCGCGGCGAGCTGGCAGCCATACCCGGCGTACGCGCCTTCCCCACCAACGTACCGATCGTGGGCGGCGCGCGAGGCGAACCGCTGCAGTTCGTAGTCCGCGGCCCGGAACTGGGCCAGGTTGCCCGACTGGCGCAAACGCTGCAGGAACGGCTCAATGCCGATGGCCGGCTCGGGATGGTCGATCTGGACCTGCAGCTGGACCTGCCGCAGATCGAACTAATAGTGGACCGCGAGCGCGCCTCCGCGCTGGGCCTCTCGACCCGGGACCTGGCATTGGCGGTGAATATACTCGCCGGCGGCCTGGACGTGGCGAAGTACAACGACTTGCCCGGCGACGGCCACCGCTACGACATCCGCCTCAAGGGCCGCGATGGTGAATTCCGCCAGAGCAGCGACCTGGGCAAGATCTTTCTGCGCAACCGTGAAGGTCAGCTAGTCCGGCTGGACACCGTCGCCAGCATCGAAGAGTCCATAGGCGCTGCCGTGATCGGCCGCAACTCGCTGCAGTATGCCGCCAATTTCTTCAGCGCCCCGGCGGTGCCCCTGGCCGATGCCATCGGCATAGTCCAAGAGTACGCCGATCAGGTGCTGCCGCTGGGTTATACGGTCAGCTTCCAGGGCGAGGCCGAGGAGTTCGCCAAGACCGCCGGCTATATGACCTTTGCCTTCATACTGGCCATGGTGCTCGTCTATATGGTGCTGGCCAGCCAGTTCAACTCCTTCATACAGCCCGCGATCATCATGGTCGCCCAGCCGCTGGCCATGATCGGCGGGGTCGCAGCGTTGTGGGCAACCGGACACACGCTGAACATCTTCTCGATGATCGGCCTGGTGCTGTTGATCGGACTGGTGGCCAAGAACTCCATCCTGCTGGTGGACATGACTAACCAGCTGCGCGCCAAGGGCCTGGGTGTGGACGAAGCGCTGCTGGAGGCCTGTCCCATCCGCCTGCGTCCGGTGCTGATGACCTCGCTGACCTTGATCCTGGCGCTGCTGCCCGCGGCATTCGGCCTTGGCGCGGGCGCCGATACCAACGGCCCGCTGTCGGTGGCGGTCATTGGCGGAATGATCACCTCGACGCTGCTGACGCTGGTGGTGGTACCCGCAGTATATTCGCTGATCGAAAATGGGCTGGAACGGCTGCGCCGCCGCACCGGCAAGAACAAGGAGTCTTCGAACGATGAGAACACGCCCGATTCTGCGCTGCCTGGCCCTCACGGGACTGTTGACGGTTCTGCCGGCGCAGGCAGCGGACATCGATCTGCTGCAAGCCTATCGGCTCGCACACCAGCATGATCCGCAGATCGCCGCGGCGCGCGAGCAGCTGAACGCGGACCGGGAGCAAATCCCGCAAGCACGATCGCTGATCCTGCCGCAGATCGGACTGCAGGGTGAGGCCAACCGCATATGGGAGGAGACGCAGATCGACGGCCCTGGCGGGATGGCTTTGGATAGTGAAAATCACTATACGGCCTACAGTGCCGGCATCGGCGTGACTCAGGCCCTGTTTCGCGCCGATGCGTTCGTCGCGCTGCGCGTGGCGCGCACGGTCGCCGATCAGGCGGAGCTGCGCTACGAACTGGCGCGCCAACAGCTGGCGCTGCGAGTGGCCGAGGCTTACTTCCGCGTACTGCAGGCCGAGGATGCCGTCACCACGTTCGATGCCGAGCTGCGCGCTATCGAAACGCAGCTGCAGCGAGCCCGGCGGGCCTTCGAGCTGGGAGCCGGCACGGTGACCGACGTCAACGACGCTCAGGCGCGCCTGGACGGAACCGTGGCGCGTCGCCTGGCGGCCTTGAACGAGCTGCGTATCGCCCGCGAAGCGCTGCGCCGACTGATCGACGCTCCCGTCGGGCGCATCGCCGGGCTCTCGCCCGCCTTCGAGCCCGAGGTGCCGCAACCGGCCGATGCGAGCGAATGGGCTCAGGCGGCGGAAGAGAACAATTTGCAGGTGCTGCTCGCGCAAACGGGGCTGGAGCTGGCACGCGGCGAGATTGCCCGCAATCGCGCCGCGCGCTACCCGCGGGTGGATCTGGTGGGCAGCATAGGCCGCGGCTATCAGGGCTATGCTGCCCAGCTGCCGCCGGGAGCGGACGCTACCACCGATCGCGCCAGCATCGGCATCACCGTGTCCATGCCGCTGTACACCGGCGGCGCGATAAACGCCCGGGTGCGGCAGGCCACCGCCTTGCGCGAGGCCAGCTTTCACCAGCTGTTGAACGCTAAGCGCGAAGCGGCGCTGGGAGCCGAATCGGCCTACCTGACCCTGGTCGCGAATCTGGAGCAGGTGCGCGCGCTGGAGCAGGCGCTGCGGTCCATACGCAGCACCGAGGAATCCACCCAGCGCGGCCTGGAGCTGGGACTGCGCACCACGCTGGATCTGCTCAACGTTCAACGCGAACGGTTTCAGATCGAGCGCGACCTGGCAGGAGCCCGCTATGGCTATCTGCTCACCTACCTGCGCCTGCAAGCGGCTATCGGCGAATCGCTGGACGAACAAGCCATTGCCGCCGTCAACCGCTATCTAAGCGCGCAATGACACAGTGCGGCGGGTGCTGCCGTCGCACCCGCCGCGCGGATTCCAGAGAGTATTAGCAATCGGTTGTCTTTGTCCGGTCACAGCCCAATTCAGAGCGGGAGGTTATTCCCTGCCATAGAGGAACCGGCAATGGCACTGAACATCTGGGACGAGAAGGGCACCCCCCTTGAGCGCCAGCGTTTTACCTGGCGCGAACTCACGCCCGCCCCTATCAGCAAGCTCGATGACGATGCCTTCACGCGGGTGCGCGTGATCCTGATGAACGGTATCGAACAGGAGGCGGTGCGCTTCCTTCACGCGTGCGCACGCATGAACAAGCCTCTGCAAGGGCCGCTGGCGCGCGTGCGCCGTGTAGATCACCACCAGCAGACTCTGGTCAACTGGCTGCTGTCTCCGGATGAATCTCCATTGGAGGTCACGGTCGCGTACGAGCAGGTCGCAATCGAGGTGACCGCAGCGGTCGCTCAGCAGGAGCCCGACGACTACCTGGCGCAGGTATATCGATTCGGCATGCTGGAAGACTTCGACCATCTCTACCGCTACTCGGCGCTGCTCGATCGCCTTGAAGGCAAGGATCCGAACAACGTCACGCAGTGTTACACCGATATCATGGCGGGTCGTCCGACCGAAATCGAACACCGCGATCCCATGGACGATCTGCGCGAGCACTATCGGAAAGACAAAGCGGCCCCGATCACCAAACTCAATGCGCTCACGATCATGGCGTCCGAGTTTCAGACGCGCGATTACTACATGAACATCGGGCCCATCTTCGCCGACCCGGTGGCACGCCAGCTCTACGCCGAGATCGCCTCCATCGAGGAGCAGCACGTTACGCAGTACAGCTCGATCATAGACCCCACCGAGACCTGGCTGGAGAAGTGGCTGCTGCACGAAGCTACCGAGATCTATAACTACTACAGTTGCGCCCAGCAGGAAGGTAACCCGCGCATCAAGGCCATCTGGGAACGCATGCTCGACTACGAGCTCGGTCAGCTGCACTTCGCCATGGATATATACAAGGACGTAGAGCGCCGCGACCCGGCGGAAATTCTTCCGCGCGAGATCCCCGACCCGATCTCCTTCACGAGTCATCGCGAGTTCGTACGCCGCGTTTTGG
Organism: uncultured Alkalilimnicola sp.; assembly: GCA_964460035.1. Lineage (GTDB taxonomy): Bacteria > Pseudomonadota > Gammaproteobacteria > Nitrococcales > AK92 > CAYWPG01. The sequence continues at coordinate 59,189 of CAYWPG010000016.1, read as the reverse complement.
ACCAGGAAGTCGGGCTCACTGCCAGAGGAACGCAGTTCGTTCCCGCCAGCGATGTGGGAGCGGAGGAACCGTCCCCGGTTTATCGTGAATACATGAACCGCGACGGCTCGCCCGCCTCCACGGTCGCCGCAGGCTATATCTGGCAACCCGGCACCGAGATCGCCAGCCGCCGCACTGCGGTCCACTAAAGCTACGGCAAGGAGCACAGCCATGACCCGACCGACCGACACCGGGATGAACCGTACCGGCATCGATGCCGCGCCGCTGCAGGCACGCGAGCTGCTGGAAGGCCTGGAGAGCACACCTTCGGACCGGCCACCTGGGGATCAGCTCGAAATAGCCCGCATTCGTCAGGCCTACATACGCGACGCCGAAGTGATAGGCAGCGTGCCGCCGCCGGCATCCGTGAAGGGGCTGGCCAGCACCGCCAAGGAGATGCTCAAGGGCAACAAGCCCAGCGTGTTCATAGACAAGCTGGGCGAGCGCTTGGCCTTCGAGCGTAGCGGCGTGAGGCTGTACGACGCGGTGCTGACCAAGTTCGACGCGCTGGGCAGCTGGAATGGCGGCCCGACGCGCGGCGAACTAGAACACATTCGCGACGAGGAACTGGCGCACTTCAAGCTGGTTCACGAGGCGGTGGAGCGATTGGGCGCCGATCCTACCGCCATGACTCCCTCCGCCGACCTGGTGGGCGTGGAGGCTGCAGGGATTCTGCAAGCCATAACCGACCCGCGCACCACACTGCCCGAAGCGCTGCATGCGCTACTCATCGCCGAACGAGCGGATGTGGACGGCTGGTCCATGCTGATCGAACTGGCCGACGCCGCCGGTCAAACGGAGCTGGCCGATCGCTTTCGCCAAGCGCATCAGCGCGAAGAAGAACACGCGATGAAAGTACGCGGCTGGGTGGCCAATGCCGTCAGCGCCGACATGAAGCGCCAACTCAGCGGCAGCCAGGAGCAGCGCAACCCCCGCAGCAACTGACCGGTATGGACCCTGGCCTAAGACATAGGTATTACGACGTCAACGGGACCCGCCTGCACGTAGCGCAGGCGGGTCTTGCCGACGGGCCGCTGGTAATACTGCTGCACGGATTTCCCGAACCTTGGTCGGGCTGGCACCGCCAGATCCCCTACCTTGCGGCTGCGGGCATGTGTGTCTGGGTGCCTGACCAGCGCGGCTATAACCTCAGCGCCAAACCGCCCGGCGCAGCCAACTACCGGTTGGATCTGCTGGCAAGCGATATCGAAGCGCTAATCGCGGCCTCCGGTCGCGACAAGGCGGCCATCGTCGGTCACGATTGGGGCGGCATCGTCGCCTGGCGCCTGGCCGCCGCCAGGCCCGAGCGGGTGCAACGGCTAGTAGTGATGAACGCACCTCACCTGCCGGCCGTCGGCCGCATCCTCACACGCGCTCCCAAGCAATGGCCGCGCAGTGCCTACGTTCTGCTGTACCAGCTCCCGTGGCTGCCGGAAATGCTCTTGACGCGGCGCGACCACCGTGCCCTGGTGGCCGCTCTGCAGCGCAGCCGGGTCCGCGGCGCCTTCGACACGGACGAGCTGGCGACTTACCGTAACAGCTGGAGCCAGCCCGGCGCCATGACCGCGATGCTGAACTGGTATCGCGCCCTGCTACGGCATCCGCCACCCTCGCTTGCCGATGCGACGGTCACGGTACCCACCTTGCTGTTATGGGGCCGCCGTGACCGTTTCCTCGGCTGCGAGCTTGCGGAAGCCAGTATGGCACTCTGTCCCCACGGCCGGCTGCGTTATCTCGATGAGGCTGGGCATTGGCTGCACCACGAACAACCGCAGCAAGTCAACTGGCTGCTCACCGACTTTCTTACCGCGATCGCCCAACCGCCTCCCAACCCCTCGCACCCCGAACAAACCCACGCAGGGCCGTAAGGTCAAGGACAGCCGGAGTCGCCGAAACTTACAAATAGGGGGTGAATAGCCGAAAAATGCCGTCGCGCAGCTTCACTGGCAGACTACGCCCATCGACATCGGCTAGCGTTATCCGGCGGGCGGTGGCGATCCGGCTGTCCACGGTCGCTTCCAGCGCCTGGGCGAGCTGCGAGTCGTAGCATTCGACGTTGAACTCGAAGTTCAAGCGCAAACTACGCGGGTCCAGATTGGCCGAACCGATCAGCGACCACACGCCATCGACGACCATCAGTTTGCTGTGATCGAAAGGCCTGGGCGTGAACCAAACGCGGCAGTCGTACTCCAGCACCTGCCAGAGCTGCGCCATCATTGCCCAATGAACGAACGGCAGGTTGTTGTGCTCGGGCAGCACGATGTCGACCTGCACGCCGCGCAGCGAAGCGAGATTCAGCGCCGCGATCAACTGGCGGTCGGGCAGGAAGTATGGCGTGACTATGCGCACCGAGCGCTCCGCCATACTGATCCCGGCCATGATGGCCCACTCCAGCTTGCGCAAGTTCTGATCCGGTCCGGTACGCAGCCCGCGCGCGATCACATTGCCTTCCGCGCTCAGCTCGGGAAACCATGCCTCCCCGTCCAACCACTCGTCCGTGGCGAACCCCCAGTCATCGCAGAACACTGCTTGCAAGTGGCGAACCACCGGCCCGCGCAGTTTGAAGTGCAAATCGCGCGTGGCCCGCCGCGGCCCCGAGTCGAGCATATGGTTGACGCGGATGTTCATACCGCCGGTGTAGCCGATGCGGCCATCGATCACCAACAATTTGCGGTGATTGCGCAGGTTCATGCCCAGCAGCCGCGAGGGAAAGCGCGGGAAGAAGCGTGCGACCGGCACCCCATAGCGGCGCAACACCCCCACCATGGAAGGCCAGGTATACCGCTCGCCCGCGTTGTCGATCAGCACTCTCACCTGCACGCCGCGCGCCACCGCGCGCCGCAGCGCCTCGGCGAACGCTCGGCCGACGCGGTCGTTGCCGAAAATGTACGTCGCCAACGCTATGCTGTGCTGGGCCCGCTCGATCTCGGCGAGCATGTCCGGATACGCATTATCGCCGTCGGCCAGAAACTCCACCGCATTACCGATCGTCAGCGGCCGCGCGGTCAGCCTATCGGTCACCTGGGCCAGGCCGCGCAAATGCGGTGCCGGTGCCAGTGCCGCGTTCAGCGCCTCGGGCGTTGCCGCGAAGCCTGGGCCAGGCCGCTCTGGAGTGCGCCGCTGCATGACTTCGGCGCGATGCCGTATGCGGTTGATTCCGAAAAGAAAATAGAGAATCGCGCCGAGCAGCGGCACGAGAAACAGCAGACCGACCCAACCCAGTGCCGCCCGATTGTCCCGTTTCGTGAGAATGACGTGTGCCGAGGCCACCAAGGCCAAAGCACTCACCAACAGCGCTGCAATGCTGTACCAAATATCCATGTCTTGGCCCGGCACAGTGCCGGTGCCTCCTCCCCCATAGCTCGTGATGCCCCGGACTGCGGTATTACCCGTCGTTCAGGTCATCGCCACACGTCCAAGTGCATCCCAAAAACTGAAGCGTCGAACGGTCCTGGGCATCCGCCTGCAAGCGGCGGACGCCGACAAACTCCGGCCCCTAGGGTCAATCGTTTCACCTCCCATGGCGGAGCTTGAGCGCGCGCAAGCCGGTATCGCCGCCGCCATCCAGACACCCAGCGAGCCGCCCCTAAGCCATTGAAAAACCTTAATTGACCGAAAAAGATGATACATCATAACGATAGCCAGACGGTGTACCAACCCATGCTCCACACCTGAGCCAGACCGTAACGTGGATCCCTTTGCTCCCTTGCCCTCCGCCCTCACTACATTAAGTTGTTCTTAATATTCCAGGAGTTGAAGCATGGCCCAGCGAGGCATCTACGAAGCGTTGAAGAAGGACCACGAGGTGGTCAAGCAGGTCCTGCAGAAAATGGAAGCGACCAGCAACAAGGCATTGAAAGAGCGCCGTCGCTTGGTCAACTTGCTCAAGAAGGAACTACTGGCGCACGCGCACGCCGAGGAGCATATTTTCTACGCCGAGCTCGAGCGCCATCGCGAATCCAGGACTCCCGCTCTGGAGGCGGAGGAAGAACATCACGTCGCCGAACAGCTGCTACTGGATCTGGAGAAAACCGACCCGCAGGACGAACGCTGGCTGGCCAAAGTCAAGGTGCTCAAAGACATCCTCGAGCACCACATTCAGGAGGAAGAGCAACTCTTGTTCGCGCAGGCGCAGCAACTGATCGACCAAGACCAGGCGCGGGTGCTCAATCAGCGCTTTCGCCAGGAGAAGAAGCAGGAACAGCTGGGGCTCTAGGGTCCGATCCCCTCGCCCAGCGTTGGCAGCGGCGCTGCGCGTCGTCCCGCACGGGGCGCAGCGCCAACAAGCGGCCTGCGGCCGCGCCGGTCAAGTCTGAACCATTGCCGCCGCTGCCGCGGCATCGAGGTAGGGCAACGGCGCCGCAACAGCGGAAGCGGCCCGCCGCAAGCTCTCGGCGATCTTCTCGTGCTCGTTCGCTTCGGCAAGCTCGATCAGCGCTTCGTAGCGCGGCTCCTTGTGACCGGCGGCAATAGCCGCCTCCAGGAGTAACTCCACCGTTCTGTCATGACCGCCGGCCACGGCCAAGGTCAGTGCCGAGATCTCCCCATCCTCGCCAGCGCGTTTATCCACGGACGCACCACGAGAGAGCAGCAGGTGTACCGTACGGCTATTGCCAGCCTCGGCCGCACGCATCAGCGGCGTGAAGCCGCCCGCCGACGGCCGGTCCGGGTCGTCGCCGCGCGACAGCAGCAGATCCACCACCTCGTCGTAATCTCCCGCCGCCGCCATGGCAATTGCCGAATCCGCCGCGAGCCCCATGCGGCTCGGCAAGGCTCCGGCATCCAGGAGCATGCGTGCCATTGCCGTCCTGCCCCGGTAGGCGGCATGCTGCAGCGGCGTCCAGCCATCGCGGATGAGCTGGTTCGGGTCCGCACCGGCCAGTAGCAGCATGCGCAGCGCGCGCAAATCCACCTGTTCGACCGCACGTGCCAGTGCGGTCATGCCATCCTGCCCCCGCACGTCCACGTCGGCTCCAGCTCCTAGCAGCCGCCGCACGCCCTCATAGTCGCGCTCCGCTACCGCTACGATCAGCGGTGGCGTAGCGGTGGCCGCTTTGGCTTCGGCGGCCGCTTGCGCTGCCGCGAGCACAGCTGCGCGATGCCGTTCCGCCAACACCCAGGCCACGACGATGAGTATCAGAAACAGCAGAGTGCCGATCAGCACATACCATTTCAGCGTCATGAAAAAGCCGACAGCACTCAGCCAGATGCCAATATGCGCAAGCTCTTGCGCATGGGCCCAGCGGTTGTCGCCATACCGTCGGAACAGCGAGCGATAGCGGCGCAAGCTTGCGTATAAAGCGAGCAAACTCGCGAACAACAGAACCGCTTGCATTGGTCTACCCCCGGCTCTTTCGGACTGTATCTTATTTAGAGCGGCAGATTTTACTTTTACTAAAGCCTTGCATGTCCGCCGCCACCCCCAGCCCCAAAGCGGCACGCCAACATCGGCGCCTGGCCGGCTTGTTGTTGATCATCCACAGCCCCATATCCGGCAGCATGCCCGTGCAGGTGGGCTACGGCTGCCGCCATCCAGGGCCTGCGGCCCGGGGCAGACAGCAGAACAAAGACAAGGCCCGACAATGCTACGGCAGGGCTGGTGGATCGAACGCGAGCATCCTCGGGTCCGCACAGCCGGGTCGCCATCGGCAGGGGGCACCTAGCAAGGTTACAGGAACGATCGCTAGCGGGCTGCAGCCTGCTAGGGATCATCGGCGGGCATCGGGCATGCGGCCTTCGCTACCGGTAGGCAACAAGGCCAGCTTTGCGCCAGAACTACGTAGCATAAGGCAAGGTTTGCGCCGCGCCGTTGCCACGCATCCGACAGTCATGCTTGGCGGCCGGGGCTGCCGAGTACCCGCAAAGGGCTTTCGCTGGGGAACATTCGCATGGACGCGAAGCCAATACGAAAAGCGTCATTCATTGCCATTCTGGTACTGGCAATCGCACTCGCAGGCTGCGACGCCGACAGCTCGGACGACAGCATAGTCCTGAGCGGGGAGTTCGCGGTCGCGTTCGTGGACCGCCCGGTGGCGGCACGCACCGATCCTATCGACCCGATCCGCTTCACTCCCGGCGGCGATCTGTATCTGCTGGACATGGCCTCGCCCAGCGCGAAGCGGCGCAATGTTACCGGCCGCTATACACAAGGGCGGGGAGATGTCTCGAGCCCGGACGTTTCCTACGATGCCACACGCATCGTCTTTTCCATGCGCGGTCCGGCCGACCCGACCTGGAACATCTGGGAGTACGTAATCGCCACCGGCGAACTGAGGCGGGTCATTGCCGACGACGACATCGCCAACCGAGGCGATGACCTGATGCCCACCTACCTGCCGGACGGACGTATCGTCTTTGTCTCCAACCGCCAGCACAAGAGCCGCGGCTTCGACGACCCGACGCAAGCCCCCCGGGCCGCCTATCTGGACGAGTATCGGCGCCATCCGGCCAGCGTTCTGCACGTAATGGATGCAGACGGCAGCAATCTGGAGCAGATCTCGTTCAATCTCAGTCATGACCGCGATCCCACCGTTCTGCTGGACGGCAGGATCGTCTTCTCGCGCTGGGAGAATATGGGCAGCCGCAGCGAGCATGTACTGTTCGTCACTCATCCCGACGGCACCGCTCAATCGCTGTACTACGGGGCGGGCAGCCCCGGCAACAGCTACCTGCAGGCACGCGAACTGGCGGACGGCAGGCTGATCGCCACCGTCGCGCCGCTCACGGGCAGCGGTTCGGGCGGCGCGCTCGCGCTGATCGACATAGCCGAGTTCGCCGATGTCGGTCATCCCGTGCCCGGTTCCGGCGCTACCGGCAGCGGACAACGGCAGGCATCGTATCGAGAAATTCCGCTGGACCGCGAGCTCTCCGCTTACGGCCGTTTCACCGCCCCCTTCCCCATTTGGGACGGCAAGAACCGGGTACTGGCGGCCTTCACGCCGTATCGGGCCGCCTTGCGGTCCGGCACCAAACGCGGCCAGTACCGGGCCGGCGACGGCACTCCTCACTACGGTATTTACGTGCTCGACTTGGACACCGGAGCGCAACGGGCCATTGCGCTGCCCCGCCAGGGACGGATGCTGACGGATCCGCTGGCCATCCTTCCCCGCCCCGCCCCCGCCATACTCCCGCGGTACCAGGCGAACGCCGCCCTAGCCGCCGAGGACAATGGTCTGGGCGGCATGGGAATGGGAATACTCAATCTGAAAAGCGTTTACGACCCAGGCTTCCTGGCTCTGGACGACGAACGCCTGCTGCGCGAAGACGAGAGCGTTCCCCGCACGCCGGAAGGCCTGGTCGACCTGCGGCAGCTGCGAGATCCGGCACTGACGCGCGCCGCCGACCGCCCCGCCCGCTTCGTGCGGATCAGCCGCGGCCTGCCGGCCCCCCCGGGCCTGCCCCGTTCGCTGACCGGCGCCAGCGAGTTCCCCGGCCAGCAAATTCTCGGCTACGCCCAGGTCGAGCCGGACGGTTCGGTACGGGTAAAGGTCCCGGCCGACGTGCCCCTTTCGGTGGCCGTAGTCGATATCCGCGGGCGCGCTCTCCAGACGCTGATGAGCTGGACTAGCGTGCGTCCCGGCGAAGAACACATATGCCATGGCTGCCGCCTCCCGCGTCACAACCCGCCGCTGAATCAGGGCAAGGAAGCCGGCCCATGGGAAAACTCGGTCGCCCGCTACTCCGCGCTGGCGGGCGAAACCCAGGCAGAAACCCGAACCCGCGTCGGTCCGCCGCTGGGCGAGCTTCCCGCGCTGGAGCTGCGTCCTCACATCGCTTACCGCGACGTATGGACCGACCCGGTACGGGCGGGAAGGCCGCCGGACGAGGAGTACAACATCGTCTATACCACAGGGCCGGGAGGCGTACTGAAGGAAACCGCCGAGCCGCGCGATGGCATCATCAACTACCCCCAGCACATCCAATACGGGCTCTGGGAGCGGCCGCGCGGCAGCGCCACCTGCTACTCCTGCCACCATGCCGGCAATATGAACGGCGGGCTGGATCTGAGCGGCACCGTAGCGCCATCGGGCCGGCTGCGCTCCTACGAGCTGCTCACCCGTGGCCGCGTAGTGCGCGACCCGGAAACCGGCGAACTGCAACTGCAGATCCACGAAGGCCAGCCCATGCTGGTTCGCGAACCGGCCCTGGTACAGGTCGGCCGGGCAGGCGACGGTGCCCGCACCAGCAGGCTGTTCGAGAAGCTGATCGAGGAGCCCGAGCCTGGGGAGCGCGATCACCGCGGCATGCTCAACGCCGCCGAGCTGCGGCTGCTCGCCGAGTGGCTGGATACCGGCGCTCAGTACTACAACGATCCCTTCGTAGAGCAGGAAAGCGGCAACGATAGTGCAGTACGTGACCTGGACGTCCTGCTCGCCGGCAACCAGGCGCTCAGCCGCCAGTTCTTCGCCGAGCGGGTGCACCCTATCCTGATGAGCAACTGCGCCAGCTGTCACCGGTCCAAGTCCAGCGCGACTCCGCCGGATCCGCTGCGCAGCACGCCCGGCCTGCATGCCAACCGCTTCATCCTCACCGGGCACCGGGACGGCGATTTCGGTGCCGCGCGGGCCATGGTCAGCGATGTGTGCGAGCCGACCCGCAGCGATCTGCTCGCCATTCCTTCCAGCACGGGGGAACGGCATCCCAGCCGCGAAGGCGAGCCGTTGCTTCCCGCCGGCGAACCGAACTATCTCGCCATCCTCGAGTGGCTGACGGAAGCGGCCGTCCAAGCCGGCTGCGCGGAGACGCTGCCGTGATCCGCATACGAGCGCTAATGCACGCCGCGCTCCTGTGCGGCCTTTTGACGACGCCGGTGCAGCCGGCACAGCCAGCCGAACCGCTGCGCGTCCAGATCGTCGTGCCCTATATCGATATACGCAGCGGACCGGGGCGTGGCTACCCGATTTTCCACGTCTTCGAACGTGGCACCTGGGTGGAAGTGCTGCAGCAGCGTACGGACTGGGTGCAAGTGCGCGACGGGCGAGGCGTGGTCGGCTGGGCCGCGCACGCGGACCTCGCCGGAACCGTCAGCGCCAGCGGCGCGCCAGTCAGCCTCTCCCCGACCGGGCGCGCCGCTTACCTCAACCGGCGTATCGAGCTTGCGGCGGTCGCTGGAGCGTTGGACGGCGACGAGGCGGTCGGACTACGTGGCAGCTATCAGTTCACCGCAGCGCTGGGCGCGGAGATCGGACTGATTCATGTCCCAGGCACCTTCTCCAGCACCCGTTTGCTCACCTTCAATTTCACGGTCGCTCCGTTGCCGGCCTGGCGTGTCGAGCCCACGCTGACCGCAGGCGTCGGTTACTTCGAGAACATAGCGAGGCCTACGCTGGTCGACGGCGACACCGCCGACGACTGGTCGGCCAACGTAGGATTCGGACTGCGCAGCCATCTGACGCGAAATTTCGTGCTGCGCGCCGATCTGCGCCGTCACAGGATTTCCATATCGGGCGACCGTCAGCGTTTGACGGAGGCGACTGCCGGCATCGCTGTATTCTTCTGACGCTCAGGGGGGAATCATGAAACGCTGGTTAGGTCTCTCACTGCTCTTGATCGCGATCCCGGTCTGGTCTCAGGCTCCGGCGCCTCGCGAGCGCCAGCAGCAAGCCATAGAGCCGCTGCTGGACCGGCCGCAAATCGTCATCCCCCGGATCGAGAGCGGCGATGTGGAGTTCAATCTGTTCGCCGGCATGCTGAGCCTGCAAAGCTTCAGCACCCGTTTCGTTTACGGATTGCGCGGCGCCTACCACCTCAGCGAAGACTTCTTCGTGGAGGCCAGCCTAGGGCTATCCACTGTCAGCGATCGCACCTATCGCCGCATAGGCGCGCCGCCTTTCGACGACCGAACAGAAGACGTCGAGTACTACAACGTCAGCATCGCCTACAACATCTTTCCGGGCGAGCTCTTCCTGGGCAGCCGTCGTGCGTACACCAGCGCGGTGTTCATCGCCGGCGGCATAGGCAATACGCGTATCGCTGACGAAGACTATTTCACTTACAACGTCGGCTTCGGACTCAGGGCGTTACCCACGGACAGGCTGAGCGTAAGGATCGATGTCCGTACTCATATCATCACGCACGACCTGCTGGGCGAGCGCGAGCGCACGCAAAACCCCGAGATCGTGGCCGGCATTGGGATCTACTTCTAACAGCGTGCCGCGGCATCGCTTTGCGCCGGCTGTCAGCCGGCACGGTACAGGCAGATGCCGCGGAGCAATGCGCGGGAACGGTCCATCCCGGGTTTCTTGGGCATCCTTCTAGGGCCTGATCACAGGCGAGGACGTGGCAATGAAAGGACTCTTGCACGCATTGTTCGCAGCCATGCTGCTCACCAGCGGCCTGCCGGTCCTGGCCGCGGGCGAGCGGGACTTCGAGGATCTGGACCGCGAGGTGCGCACGCTCAAGCAGGAAGTGATCGCGCTCAACCGCGACCTGTTGATCTTGCAGGAGGAGCTGCTCTTCCCCGGCAATACGCAACTGGCCGTGTTCCTCTCTGCCGATGTCGGCGAGCTGTTCGAACTCGACTCGGTTCAGCTCAAGGTCAACGACGAAGTGGTGGCCAATCACCTGTACACGCCGCGCGAGGTCGATGCGCTGCGACGTGGCGGCGTACAACGGCTGTATCTGGGCAATATCCGCAGCGGCGAGCACGAAGTCACCGCTCTATTTGTCGGCCGCGGCCCGCATGGCCGCCCCTACCGCCGTGCCGCGACTCTGAGACTGAACAAGGGGCAGGATCCGAAATACATCGAGCTGCGGATAGAGGATTCCGAGCGCCGGCAACAGCCAGAATTCACTATCAAGGATTGGGAGTGAAGTGCCCATGAGCCGCTCCCGCCCCAGCCCCTGCCCCGCACTGCGAGTTCTTGCCGCAGCAGCTGCCGCCGCGGCCCTGCTGCTGGCCCAGCCTGTAGCCAGCAATCCGCCCCGCGTCAACGACTTGCGGTACGGCACCGTGCTCTTCTCCTTCTATCAACAGGACTACTTCGACGCTCTCACCGAGCTGCTCGCTGCCCAGCAGCAGCAACGTCTCACGCACCATCGCAGGGAGGCCGAGCTGCTGCGCGGCGGGCTGAACCTGAGCTATGGCCTGCACGATGAGGCCGAGCGGGTATTCAGACGCCTGCTGAGCCGGGATACCGAACCTCGTATTCGCAACCGTGCCTGGTACTACCTTGCGCGCACCACTTACGAGAAGGGCCTGTACGATCAGGCCGTGGCGGCCCTGGCGGAAATGGACCTGGAGCTGGCCATGGACCTGGAAGGCGAGCGCCAGCTGCTCCTGGCTTTGGTACGTATGGCCCAAGAGGACTACCAGGGCGCCGTCGCCGCACTGGAACCCTGGCGTGGCCAGGACGAGACGCGACCGTTCGCCGACTATAATCGCGCCATTGCGCTGATCCGTACCGGCGATTCGGCTGCCGGTATCGCGATTCTGAGCGAGCTGGGAACCCTGCGCACGCACGACGCCGAGCTCCTGGCGCTGCGCGATAAGGCCAATATGGCGGCGGGTTTCGCGCTGCTGCAAGACGAACAGCCGGAACGCGCGCGCGAACATCTGGAGCGGGTGCACATAGACGGTCCGCATTCCAGCCAGGCACTGCTGCTCGCGGGTCTGAGCGAGAGCGCCTCGGGGCGCCATCGCCAGGCGCTGACCCCGCTCTCCGTGCTGGAGCAACGCCCCACCGACGACCCATCGGTTCAGCATGCCCTGCTGGCTATTCCCCAGGCCCATGCCGGCATGGGCCTCTATCAGCGTGCGGCTGAACTCTTCGAGCAGTCCATCGTCATTCTCCAGCGCGAAGCGCGCCAGCTCGACACGACCATGCGGCGGATCGAGCAGGGCGAACTGATCGCCGCCCTGGTACTGGAGGAGCGAATGCGCGACGCCCCCGGCCACAGGCTCGCCGTCCCCGGCCAGAGGTACTTGATCCAGCTGCTGTCCGGACACCACTTTCAGCAAACATTCCAGAACTACCTGGACCTGCGCGCCCTGGAGAACAACCTCGACTACTGGGCACGCAGCATGGACAGCTTCGACCACATGCTCGAGACACAGCGCACGCGCTATCAGACGCAGCTGGCGGAGTTAAGAAGGCGCCTGGAGAATCTGGACAAAGACAGCTTGCGGGCCCGGCGCCGGCGGCTGGGCGAAGAGATCGCACGGATCGAGCGCCGCGGCGAAATACTGGCTGTAGCCACTGCCGGCGAGCGGCGGCAGTGGGAAAAGCTGCTGCTGCTCGATAGGGAAATCACTCGGCTCCCCCCTACGCCCGAGGCGATCGATCTGCAAATTCGTTTCTGGCGCTTTCTGGGGACATTCATACGAGAGCTGGACCGGGAATTTCTGCCACGACTGCGAGCGCTGCAGAACGAGCTGGACACAGTAGATGCCGCCATTGACGAGCTAGGCCGACGCCAGGACGAGGTCGCTGCGCTGCAGCGCCGGGTGCTGGCTCGATTCGACGACTTTGCCAAGCGCATTGAGACCGAGCGCGCTCGACTGGAGCAAGTCCGCCCCGCGGTGATCGCAGCCGCTCGCGACCATCGCGACCGGCTGCAGGCACTGGCCCTGAGCGAGCTGCAGCACCGCCGCCAGCAGCTGGACGAGCAGATTTCGCAGGCGCGCTATGCGCTGGCGAGGGTACACGACGAGGCCTCGGCGGCGCCGGCGCGGAGCCCATCGTTATGACCCGTGCCTGGCAGATCATGCTGTGCCTGTTGGCCGCTCTGAGCATGGCTGCCTGCAGCACGCGCGACACCGGCGGCACTGGCAGGACCATAGGCGCGCTCGCCGCCAGCGCTGACGCCCACGCGCCATCCGTAGAAGCGCCAGCAGCATCTCCGGGGGACCGCCGCAAAGCCATGGCCGCTTACGAGCGCTTCTTGGCCGAGGCGCCGGACTCGCAGATGCGTGCGGAAGCCATGCGCCGGCTGGCCGATCTACGGCTGGCAGAAGCCGAAGCGGCCGGGCAGGACGCCGCGCAGCGCGAGCATCCCAAAGCAGCCATAAGACTGTACGAGCAGCTGCTCCGAGAGTACCCGGATCATCCGCGTAACGACCAGGTGCTCTATCAGCTTTCGCGCGCGCACGATTACAACGGCGACACGCCGGCTGCGCTCGCCGCACTGAACCGCCTGGTACGTGAATACCCGCAAAGCCCCTTGATAGCCGAGAGCCACTTCCGCCGGGCCGAGACGCTGTTCGCCGAACGTCGCTACGGCGACGCCGCCGACGCCTACCGGCAAGTGCTGGCCCTGGGCACGGATACGCTGTTCTACGAGCAGTCGCTGTACAAACTGGGATGGGCGCTGTTCCGCGAGAACCAGTTCGAAGCGAGCATCGAGTCGTTCATGGCGCTGCTCGTTCATCGCGCCGTGCAAGGGCGTATACAGCCCGAACGGCTAGAGCGTGCCGACCGCGAGCGCGCCGAGGATTCCTTGCGAGCCATTGCCCTCAGCTTCTCCTACCTCGAAGGTCCGGACGCGATTACCCGGTATTTCGAGGAGCATGGCCCGCGCGAGGATGAGGACGTGATCTACGGCCGGCTGGCCGAGCAGTATCTGCAGCAGGAACGCTTCAGCGACGCGGCGGCCGCCTACCGCGCCTTCGTGCAGCGCCACCCCACGGCAGTGCATTCCCCCCGCATGCAGCTCCATGCCATCGAGAGCTACCGGCGCGGCGGGTTTCCGACCCAGGTACTGGTCGCAAAGCGCGAGTACGTCGAGCTGTTCGACCTGACCGGCGAATTCTGGCGCGGGCGTGACCTGGCCGACCACCCCGACGTGATCGCCGAGCTGGAGACCAACTTCAGCGACTTGGCACGGCACTATCACGCGACCTACCAGGAACAGCGCGACGACCAGAGCTTCGGCGCCGCCGCACGCTGGTACCGACGCTACCTCGCGGCGTTCGGCAAGGGCCCGGCGGCGCAGGAGACGCATTTCATGTTCGGCGAACTGCTATTCGAGCATGGCGAGTATGCCGAGGCCGTGCGCCACTACGAGCATGCCGCCTATCAGTTCGACCGCAACAGCGAGCGGGCGGCCACCGCCGCTTATGCCGCGCTGCTGGCCTACGAGAAGCGCGCCGAACAGCTTAGCGAAGACGACGCTGCCCGCGATGAGTGGGAGCAGCGTTCGCTGGCCAGCGCGCGCCGTTTCAGCAAGACTTTCCCAACCCACGCGGAGGCACCGGCGGTGCTGACGCGCGCCATAGAGCGTTACTTCCAGCGTGGCGATACGGCGGCGGCCACCGAGGCGGCAGCGGAACTGCTGAGCGATCATCCGCGCGCCGCCAAGCAGCATCGCGTGACAGCGTGGAGCGTGCTCGCGCATATACGTTTCGATGCCGGTGCCTACCTCCAGGCTGAAGAAGCTTACCGCGAAGCGCTGGCACTGGCTGGCGACGATGCCGATCGCCGCGCAGCCTTGCAGGACGGTCTGGCCGCCGCGATCTATCGCCGCGCCGAGCAGTTGCGGGATCAGGGCGATGCCGCGGCCGCCGTCGACGAGTTTCTCCGTGTGCCGGCAAGCCGTTTTCGGGCAACGGCGGAGTTCGATGCCGGCAGCCTGCTGATGAAACTGGAGCATTGGCAGCGCGCGACCCAGGTGCTGGATAAGTTTCGCCAGAATCACCCCGACCATGAATTGGCGCACCAGGCTACCCGTAGCCTCGCTGTGGCCTATCAGCAGCTAGGGGCAGCCGAGCGGGCCGCCGTCGAGTTCGTTCGCGTGGCCGAGGAGGACGAAGACGTCCAGATCCAGCAGGAAGCGCTGCTACGCGCAGCCCAGCTGTACCAACAGGCGAAAGCTCCCCAGCGCGAGGCGGCGGTGCTGGAAACGTACGTAAAGCGTTTCCCTACTCCGCTGGAGCCCATGCTGGAGGCTCGCCAGCGCTTGGCGCAAATCCACGACGAGGCCGGCCGAACGGCCCAGGCACGCCGTCAGCGCGAAGCCATCATCGCTGCCGATCGCAAGGCCGGCGACGCTCGCACTGCGCGCACGCGCTTTCTTGCCGCCCACGCCAGCCTGGAACTGGCCAGACAGGGGCACGCGGCTTATAGCGCCGTAGCGCTGCGGGAGCCTCTGGAACGCAACCTGGAGCGTAAGCGCAAGCAGATGGAGAGCGCCCTGCGTGCCTACGAAACCGCCGCAGCTTATCAGGTCGCCGCGGTAACGACCGCGGCCACTTTCTACAGCGGACAGCTCTACGCCGAATTCGCCCAGGCGTTGATGGAATCCGAGCGGCCGCCCAATCTGGACCGGGAGGCGCTGGAGGAGTACGAGCTGCTGCTGGAGGAACAAGCTTATCCCTTCGAGGAGCGAGCGATCGAATTTCATGAGATCAACGTCGCGCGTGCGGCGCAGGGACATTTCGACGACTGGGTACAGCGCAGCTACGCCGCCCTGGCTCAGCTCATGCCCGCACGCTACCGCAAGGAGGAAAGACATGAGGATCTTGTGGAAGCAATGCACTAGGAGCGTGAGGAACCAAGCCGCCCTCCGTTGGGTTCCGCTCCCGTTCGGCAGGCTCCGGCCAGGCCATCCCAACGCCGCTGGCCGCCTCACGCCCTCGACGCCGCGCGGCGTTTCCGCCGGCCGCGGCAGACGTCGCGCTCATAGGCCCTTCCCGAGCCTGCTCGTGCTCGCGCTCTTGCTGCTGCTCGCCGCCTGCGCCTCCATTGAAGGGACCACAGCCGGCGGCACGCGCAGCGAGCGCGAGTTCGCGCGCGCTCTGGAGCTGATGCAGCAGCAGCGGTATCAGGAAGCCGTCGCCGTACTCGCGCCGCTGGCGCAGCAGCACCGCGACAGTCCCGGCATCCACGTCAATCTGGCTCTGGCCTATCAGGAGCTGGGCGACAACGAGCGGGCGGAGCACGCCCTATCGGCGGCGCTGGCAGCCGACCCTCAACACGCGGAAGCCAATAACCTGATGGCTATCGTACAACGCCGCGCCGGCCGCTTTCAGGCAGCCAGAGAGTACTACCAGCGCCTGCTTCAGGCCCATCCGGAGCATGCGAACGGCCATCTCAACCTGGCCATACTGTGCGACATCTACCTGGCCGATCTTGAGTGCGCCAGACACTACTATCGGCGTTATCAGGCCCTATCTAATGACCAGGATGAAGAAGTCATAGCCTGGCTCGCGGACTTGGAGCGGCGCCTGCCGGGGGATAGAAAATGAGTCGCAGCGACCTTTTCCGGGCCATCGTCCCGACGTTGCTGCTGTGGGGGTCGGTGGCGCTTGCCGAGGAAGAACGCGATTTGGAAGGAATGTCCGTCATCGGCAGCCAGGAGCTGCCGAAAGCGCTGTACATCGTCCCTTGGCGGGAGGCCGAGGTGGGCGAACATCACGCACGCTTGGGCCATGGCGTCACCGAAGATCCACTACAGCCGCTGGACCGCGGCGTGTTCCGGCGCGAGCTGCACTACCACCGCACGATGAACGCGACCGAGTGAGCGATCTCCGCAGGGACCGCGGATTGAGAAGGAGACATAGGGAGATGGACATCTACAACAACGTGGTGCTGTTCTTTCAGCAGGGCGGCGTCTTCATGTACCCCATCGTCGCTGTCCTGGCGGTGGGCCTAGCGATCGCGATCGAACGTTGGATCTACCTGAGCTACGCGCGTGCGCGCAACCGCCAGATATGGAACCGTTTAATGCCGCTGCTGCAGGCCGGCAAGTTCGATGAGGCCCGCGTGCTGGCCGAGAACCAGAAGGCCGGAATCAGCCGCATTCTCAGTTACGGGCTGGAGCGGCTGGGACTGACTAAGCGGCGCGATGCAGTGGAAATGGCCATGGAGGAAGGGCTGATGGAGGTAGTGCCGCGGGTCGAAAAACGCACGCACTACCTCGCCACCCTAGCCAATATCGCCACCCTGCTCGGGCTGCTCGGTACCATCATCGGTCTGATCGATGCCTTTACCGCCGTGAGCAACGCCAACCCGGCCGAGCGCGCCGACATGCTCTCGGCGAGTATTTCGGTGGCGATGAACACCACCGCGTTCGGCCTGATGGTTGGTATCCCGCTGTTACTCATCCACGCCGTGCTACAAACCAAGAGCACCCAGCTCATCGACAGTCTGGAAATGGCTTCCGTCAAGGTGCTCAACCTGATCGCCGGGCCGGAACAGGAGAGCGCAGCGTGAATCGGCATCGGCGGCGGCGGGTACGGTACCAGCAGGTAGCCGAACTCAGTATCACCGCCTTCATGAACCTGATGGTGGTACTGGTGCCCTTCCTGTTGATTCTGGCCGTCTTCTCGCGGGTGACCATACACGATCTGAGCCTGCCCGGGCGGGCCGAACAGCAGGAAGACGCGCCCGCGCTGCAGCTAGAAGTCGTGCTGCGCGGCGATCGTATCGTGCTCAACGATCGTGTCCGCGGGCAGCTGGGAGTCATAGAGAACGGCGAAACCGGCTACGACCTCGAGCGGCTGCGCGAGTGGCTGCACAGCGTCAAGGCGGAAGCGCCCGAGCTCGATAGGGCCACCATCCTGCTGGAGCGCCAGATCGAGTATCAGAGTTTGATTTCGGTGATGGACATCGTGCGCGGAGACGGCCACGTGGAGCTGTTTCCGCGCGTCTCCATCGGGGATGCGCCTCCACAGGAGGAACCGAGCGCATGATGATGTCGCGTCGCGCCCAGCGTATGGACAGGCACCATGACCGCGCCAAGCGCAGCCCTGGGTTCAATCTGGTTGCGCTGATGGATATCTTCACGATCCTGGTCTTCTTCCTGCTGGTCAACTCGGTAGAGGTGCAGGAAATTCCGTTCAGCCAGGACGTGGACTTGCCCGAGTCCATCATCGATACCCGGCCGCGCGAAGCGGTGGTGGTGAAGGTGGCGCGCGAGGACATTCTGGTGGATGGCCAGCTCGTGGAGAGCGTAGCCGCGGCCATGGCTACGGAAGAGCTGGTGCTGGGGTCGCTACGCCAAGCCCTGGGCAACGCCCGCAGAAACAGCCGAACAGGCGACCAGGTCACCATCATGGGAGACCGGCACATCTCCTACGATCTGCTACGCAAGCTCATGGCCACCTGTGCCGACGCGGGCTTCAGCGAAGTCTCTCTGGCCGTACTGCAGCGCAGCACGGGGGGTGGTGAGTGAGCGCGGTCATGACTATCGACTCCGTCCTGCCTTGGACACCGTTGCCGGAGGACGATAAGCGCTTTCAGCGCATACTGCGCCTGGTACTGATCGTGTTCCTGCTGCTGAGTCTGCTCATCCCTTGGCTGCCGACTCTGCAGCGGGAAGCGGAGGAGATCGAAGATAGGCCGCGCCCGGTCGCGAGCCTGTTGCTAGAGCCCCCTGCACCCCGGTCCGAAGTGCACGTTACGGAACCGGAGCCGGCTGTGCCGGCGGGAGAGTCGGAACAGCACGCCGAGCCACAACAGCGCGCACCCGCGGCTGCCCAAGCGCCGCGCGAGGCAACGACCGCAGCCCCCGCGCCCAGCGCACGCGAGCGTGCCGAACGCTCCGGGGTACTGGCTCTGCGCGATCGCCTGAACGATCTGCGCACCCACCGGCCTTCGTCTGTTCTGCAGGAACGCGAGCAAAGCGGCGACGGCGCAGCCTCCCGGAATCGAGAAGAACGCCTGACCGCGGCCGACGCGCAGACCGGCAGCGGCGGCATAGACAGCTCCGAGATCAGCCGCGATACCGGAGGCATAACGTTGGCCGGGCGCGGTACCGAGCGTGTGGTCAGCCCAGTCGGCGGCGGAGGCGGAGGCGAAGGCGGCAGCGGCAGCCGGCGCGATCACCGCAGCACACGCACCGACGAGGAGATACAGCTCGTTTTCGATCGCGACAAGAGCTCCATCTACGCACTCTATAACCGCGCGCTGCGGCAGGATCCTACGCTGCGAGGCCAAGTCGTCGTACGCCTGACCATTGCGCCTTCCGGCGAGGTCACTGCCGCGCAGGTGGTTTCCAGCGAACTCAAGAACGAGGAGCTGGAGCGACGGCTATTGGCGCGGATACGTCAGCTCCACTTCGGCGCCAAGGACGTGGAGACGATCAGCATCAACTATCCCATCGACTTCTTCCCGTCCTAGGGACTGTTCATTATCGCCGCACGGCAGTGTCGCAGCGTGACGGATGCGCCGGGCGGCCCTTCGCGCCCTTCCGGCGCCCGCCGCCCAAACGCGCCGTTTCAGGATGCCGGCCGGCCAAGTTCGGAGTCGCGCGCGCTGCGATCGAAGCTCGCCAGCATGAGCAGCGACCGTCCCATCGTCTGGGCGCGCCGATACCAGGCCACCGCCAGCTCAGGCTCCAAATGGCTTGCCAGCGTTTCCCGGAACAGCCTCAGCCACGCCAGCATCTGCGCTTCGCTTACCCCCACTTCCATATGCACCGGCCCGATCCGATGGCGGTCTTCCCGATATCTCTTGCCGCCCAGGGTAAGCCACCAGAAATGCGTCACCCGTGCTTTGTGCTCGGGCCAGTCTTTAACTCGCGCGAATGGCTGAGCCAGCGTTGGGTGACGCTGCACGCGCTCATAGAAATCGTCCACGATAGCGGCGACCCGTTCGTGGCCGATCGCCTCGTGCAGCTCGCGCAAGTCCTCGCGCGAGCTTCGAGAAGTGCGATGAGCTCCCATTACGCTGTCCTCTCCCAATTACGTGGGCCTACTCCGGTACCAGATAATCGACCCGTGCCCGCCCTGCTCCGTTGGCAAGCACCGCGGCAAGCGGCGGCAGTACTTGATGCAGCTGCGCCGCGAGATCCCACGGCGGATTGACGATCGCCATGCCGCTTCCATACAGCACCGGCGGTGCCGTGCGCGGCCGCACCTCGACTTCCACCCGCAGGATCTTGCGCACTCCGCTGCCGATCAACCGGCGGTGAAAGCCCTGCGTGGCCGCATCGTCCTTGAGCGGATACCAAAAAGCGAGAACGCCGCCGCGCCACACCTTATGAGCCGCTAGCAGCAGATCCAGCATACGCTCGAACTCGCCGTCCCGCTCGAATGGAGGATCCACGAGCATCAGGCCGCGTCCCAGCGGCGGCGGCAGCAGCGACCGTACGGCGCGATAACCGTCGGCCGCGTGCACCGCGATCTGGTGCGAGCGCCTATAGCGTTGCTTCAGTGCTGCCGCATCTGCCGGATGCAACTCGAACAGCGCGGCACGGTCCTGGGGCCGCAACAGCAGCCGCGCCAGTTCTGGCGAGCCCGGATACTGCCGCAGTTCGCTGCCCTCGTTCAGGCTCCGCACCAACTCCAGATAACGCGCAACCGGCCCGCCAAGATCAGCGGCCTCCAGCAAGCGGCCCACTCCACTCAGATACTCGGCGGTTTTCTGCGCCGACTCCGAGAACAAGTCATACACGCCCACACCGGCATGCGTGTCCATGTAGCAGAAGCCCTTGTCCTTTTGACCGAGCCGTTCGAGCAGCGCGACCAGGATAACGTGCTTGATCACATCGGCGAAGTTGCCGGCGTGGTATACGTGACGGTAATTCATCGACGCCGCCAAAGGTCCGTTGAAAAGCGCAGCGTATACGTCCGCCGGACGCACCAGCCAACAGGCGTGTGGGCGGCGGTTCGTACCGCTGCAAGCATTAAACAAATACGAACAGGCTCCGGAGCCCTTTTACAATTCCAAATCCTGCGGCCAGCCGACCAGCGCGTCGTGGTCGGTGGTGTCGATTGCCCCCGGCCCGGTTCTGCGCGTATTCCACGCAAAATTGAGCTTGGCGTACACCGCCGGCATCCGCTCGGCAAGCACCTCCAGATAATGCTCCGGATCGCCCTCAACCTCGTCGATCAGCTCCGTAAGCTCGGTAATAACATCCTGCAGCGCGACCGCCGCCCACTGCGCATCCATTCCGCTCTCCCAGTAAAGACAATGGCCGCGCAGCTTACCGTGTGCGCGTCTACAAAACGATACCCGACTCCGCTCTTTCGATCGCGCTCAGAGCCCCAATCCGAAGTGTATGATCGAACGCGCGGATTCGGTTAACATGGCTGCTTTTCGCCGCCCAGGCGACAGGCGGCATTTCTCCGTCCGCTAAGGACTAGCACACTATCAGTGAGAGAGGCAGGCAGCATGACAGAACGTGTTCAGGTGGGTGACCTTGCGGTTGCGAAGAACCTGTATGACTTGATCGCCAACGAAGCGGCGCCCGGCACCGGCGTATCGCCCGAAGCGTTCTGGGCTTCGCTGGAGCAAATCGTCAAAGACCTAGCCCCCAAGAACAAGGCGCTGTTGAAAAAGCGCGAGGAACTGCAGGCCAAGATCGACGCTTGGCACCGGGAGCGCAAGGGCCAGCCCCACGACGCCGCTGCCTACAAACAGTTCCTTATCGATATCGGTTATCTGCTCCCAGAGGGCGAGGACTTCCAGATCACCACCGAGAACGTGGATCCGGAAATCGCCACCATCGCCGGACCGCAGCTGGTCGTGCCGGTCATGAACGCACGCTTTGCCCTCAACGCCGCCAACGCGCGCTGGGGTAGCCTGTACGATGCGCTCTATGGCACGGACGTGATCCCCGAGTCGAAGGCTCCCAAAGGCCCCGGCTACAACCCCGAGCGCGGCGCCCTGGTGGTTGCCGAGGCTGCACGTTTTCTCGATCAAGCGGCGCCGCTGGCCAGTGGCTCCCACAGCGAGGCCACGGGCTATGCCGTTCGCGACGGCAAGCTGGTCGTCAGCCTGGGCGATACCGAGACGGGCTTGAAAGACCCAGCCAAGTTCGTCGGTTACACCGGTTCTCCGGAAACGCCCAGCGGCGTGCTACTGCGCAACAACGGTCTGCACTTCGAAATTCAGATCGACAGGAACTCCCCGATCGGTCAGGAGCACCCGGCCGGTGTGAAGGACGTGGTGCTCGAAGCGGCCGTCACCACCATCCAGGACTGCGAAGACTCCGTCGCTGCCGTCGATGCCGAAGACAAGACGCTGGTCTACCGCAACTGGCTCGGGCTGATGAAGGGCAACCTGGAAGCCAGCTTCGAGAAGGACGGCCGCATGATGCGGCGCGCTTTGAACGGCGACCGCGAGTTCAACGCGCCAAACGGCGGCACCTTCACCCTGCCTGGCCGTAGTCTGATGCTGGTACGCAACGTCGGCCACCTGATGACCAACCCGGCTGTGCTGGTCAACGGCGAAGAGATCCCCGAGGGCATACTCGACGCCATGGTCACGGTGCTGATCGCCATGCACGACCTGAAGAAGGGCGAAGGCGAGCTGCGCAACAGCAAGACGGGCAGCATCTACATCGTCAAGCCCAAGATGCACGGTCCGGAGGAAGTCGCTTTCGCCTGCGAGCTGTTCTCGCGCGTCGAAGATGCGCTGGGCCTTGCGCGCAACACGCTCAAGATCGGCATCATGGACGAAGAGCGCCGCACCACGGTCAACCTCAAGGAATGCATCCGCGTGGCCCGCGAGCGCGTCATCTTCATCAACACCGGCTTCCTGGACCGCACCGGCGACGAGATTCACACCTCCATGGAAGCAGGGCCCATGGTCCGCAAGGAGGATATGAAGAGCCAGCCCTGGATCCAGGCCTACGAGAACTGGAACGTGGACATCGGGCTGCGTGCCGGCTTCAAGGGCCGTGCCCAGATCGGCAAGGGCATGTGGGCCAAGCCGGATGAGATGAAGCAGATGATGGAAACCAAGCATGCGCACCCCATGGCCGGTGCCAACTGCGCTTGGGTGCCGTCGCCCACGGCCGCTACGCTGCACGCTCTGCACTACCATCAGGTCAATGTGTTCGAGCGTCAGGAAGAGATCGCCAAGCGCGAGCGCGCGAGCCTGGACGATATCCTCACCCTGCCTTTGCTGGGCGACCAGCGGCCGTCTCCCGAGGAAATCCAGGAAGAGCTGGATAACAACGCCCAAGGCATCCTCGGCTATGTGGTGCGCTGGATCGATCAAGGCGTTGGCTGTTCCAAGGTGCCCGACATCCACGACGTCGGCCTGATGGAAGACCGGGCAACGCTGCGCATTTCCAGCCAGCACATCGCTAACTGGCTGTACCACGGCATCACCAACGAAGCCCAGGTCATGGAGACCCTCAAGCGCATGGCCGCCGTGGTCGATAGGCAGAACCAGGGCGATCCGCTGTACCGGCCCATGGCCCCGAACTTCGAAGACAGCGTTGCCTTCCAAGCCGCGTGCGACCTGATATTCAAGGGCCGGGAGCAGCCGAATGGCTACACCGAGCCGGTCCTGCACGCTCGCCGTCAAGAGCTCAAGCGCAAGCTGGGCTTGGCCTGATCAAGCTGTAGGCGCACCCTCCAAGAGCCCGGCCCGAGGCCGGGCTCTTGCTTTCTACACGTTACACAGTTGCCGCCACGCCTTCAGCGCCGGGCGCGCCGCGCGGACGCTTGCCTAGGCTGTTGCACAGGGATGGAAGCGACCGCTCTGAGCAATCGCAGCTGATCGAAAATCTCCCTGAGATCGAACTCGCGATGCTGGCGCAGCTGCTCATTACCGTTGACGTCCAACAGTACTGCGGTGAACTGTTCGCGGTGCGCGCCGAAGTCGCGACGAAACGCTGCGACATCGGCTTTGGGCAGCCTTTCACTGCCATGAAACACCTGCCCACTGCTGAACACCGTAAAAATCTGCAGCTCCCAAGCATTCAGCTCATCCTGCACTTGCCTCAGCTGCTCGCGGGCCGCTACATAGGCAGGGTGCGAACGTTCGGGGGCGAACAGCAGCAGCACCGGATTGAAGCCGCGGTAGTACTCGATCTCATCAGGTCTTTTCATGATCTCTCCCTATGCGTATGGAGAGTCTGTCGCGACGGGAGCGCAACCTGCACGGGTTATGCCGCCGGTTCGTTCCAGCAAAGTCCGAACCCGCCGCCGTAGCAGGCAAGGCGGATGACACGGGCCATTCCATTACTGCTCCAAGCAGAAGCGAAGCCTTGCCAGACACACCCAGACCTCCCCGCCACATCTCTAAATCAACCCCGTGAGATACGGCGGAACCCGACACGAAGCAGACTCGATGAAGCCCTGAACAAAGCCTTCCTTGGTTTTGCCCAGCTCGCCGCGACCGGCATAACCCCAGTCGGCGCTGCAACGCTTAGCATCGTCGCAGCGCCGGGACTTCCTTGTCCCACGCGGGAAGCGTCGAATATTCCAGCGCTTCTTTAGTCTGGATGGGTCCGCCGCGGCGTCTTTCAATCGGGACGACTACCGCTGCACTACTAGCGCTCTCGTTCGAAAGCATTATTTTCCGGAAGGGACGGGTGGCATAGACTGGGGCTATGGATGAGGTGGCGGTTTTTCGGACGGACCGCGCCCACCATGGAATCGGCAGGTTAGCCCCTTCCCTTCCGCAGCACACACCCCAGAACCCCCACCGGCTGCGGAAGGGCCTTTATTCTTTGCTGCCGCCTTGCCCAGGCGGCAGATCGGCTTGCGGCTTGTGCGCTCGCATCGCGCACAAGCCCGCGCTTGCGCGACAGACTACCGATGCAATGCCTTACGGCAACGGATAGATGCTCGAGGCAGTGCTACGGCCGACGTGGCGCGCCCTGTTTCGCGGCTTGGGCAGTACCACCCGGCTATCCAGCAGCGGGTCCTGAGTGAGGTAATACTCTGCTACCTGCTCCTGCAACCAGCTTCTGAATGCCGCCACTTTGGGCACCGTTTCCGACCCGGGCGGATAGACCACGTAGTAATCGCCCCCGCTGTAGAGAACCACATCGAACGGCCGCACCAAGCGCCCGGCCTTGAGCTCCTCGCCCATAAGAGCGATATGTCCCAATGCCACACCGCGGCCCGCGATGGTCTCCTGCACCACCAGATGATACTCGCTGAAATGCAGCCCGCGGTTGCTGTCCATATCCCGTATACCGGCCGCTTCGAACCAGTCCTGCCAACTGCACTGAAAGCCGGCGAGCACCGCCGTATCGGTATGCAACAGCGTGTGGTAGCGCAGATCCTGGGGCGTCTTCAACGGCACGTCGCCTTCGAGCAGGCGCGGCGAGCACATCGGCGTCATGCCGTCGCGCAACAGCAGCTCGGTAGTAAAACCGGGATAATGGCCCCGGCCATAGCGAATAGCCAGATCGAGGTTACCGCGCTCGAAATCCGGCGGCCGAGCAGACGTAGCAATGCGCACATCCAGCTCTGGATGCTGGGTAGCAAAGCTCCAGACACGTGGCCCCAGCCACATTGCGGCGAAGCCCGGTGTGGCGCTGACCGTCAGAATATGCCCCTGATCGCTCTGCCCCTTGACCTCGGCCGTTGCCTGCGCAAGTCGATCCAGAATGTCTGTGAGCTTGGGCAGGTAGGCGGCCCCGGCCGCCGTCAACGCCAGACCCCGTGGCAGTCTCTGAAACAGCTGCACTCCCAGCCATTGCTCCAGCGACTTGACTTGCTGGCTTACAGCGGCGGCCGTTACAAACAGCTCTTCTCCCGCGCGGCTGAAACTTTGATGGCGCGCAGCGGCCTCGAAGGCTCTGATCCCATTTAGAGGTGGTAATGTTCTCATGCCTTAAGATTAAGTTTTTCTTAAGCCAAGCGCAAGAAATAAGCGTTTGTGGTCTTCACGCTGTAACAGTAGATTCTGAATTAGCGTATGCGGAGGCCCGTTCAAGCTCCCGCTCCGCAAGCATCAGGCTCACGCCTGATCGCTCCCCGGCAGTTTCGTTAAACGATTGGACTACGGCGATCCCCCCTCTTCCCGGATCGCCTTTTTTTTTACTTGCACGCAGCCTGCACTGCTTGGCAGCACCCAAGCAGCTCGTTGATGAGCGTTTTTTCCGGCAACGGCCTAGAGCGGCTGCACGGCGCTGCGAATGCGTCCGCTTTCCAGCAGTTCAAGGAATTCTTCTCCCAAGCGCCGACTGGCCTGCGCCACCGTCCGCCAATAGCGAATCCGCGCCGCATCGTCCAGGCGGCGAAAGTCGTCTCTGTCCGGAATCTTAGCGTAAGGCAGTGAAGCAACGAATTCCGGCGATGGGGTCAGCATGACCACCCGCTCAAGCCTATCCGCACTCATGCGGCGCCACCGCAGGGCCTTGTCGAACCAGCCGGGCACCAGGTATGGATAAAAATGCGGATAAAGAATCAGACCGTCATCTAATTGATAGTCGATGGCGAAGTGATAATCCATGATGCCGCCATCGCGGTAGCTTCCCCTCGGCGCGCCTGGAATATCCCTCACCCCGGCCAGCACCAGCGGAATCGAGCCGGAGGCGAGCAATGCCGGCCTTACATTGTCTTCGCGCAGCGCGACATGGCGGGTGGGCAGATCGTTTAGCTGCCCAAACGGAGTCTGGGTACCGGCACCGTGGAAGATGACCCGCTCGTGCGCCCAGCCCAGGGTGCTCCGGCTAACGAGGTTCGTCACCGCCGCGAGCGCAAACCCCAAGGACTGCGCCAACCGGTGCTCGCGACCCGTCAGCGCGCGGCAGCGGGTGGTAACGATATGCGTTCGCAACCATGGATGGCGGACGATATGCCCATCCCCATCGGGCCCCAGCACGTGAGCGAGGATCCGCTCTGCGGTCTCGGTAACCACCGCAGGGGAAGGTTTCGGGGGATAGCATTGTTCGATATAGGCATCCTCCAACCGCTGCAGCGCTGCCAGCGGATCCGGCTGAGGGGCGCAAGCGAAACGCCAACTACCCGCCGAGGAGCCGATGATATCCAGCGGTTCGCGCCGGGCGCGGAAAAACTCCCCCCACAGCACACGGTCGATGCCGGCAAGCACCAGCCACTTAGGTCCGCCCGAGGCGCCCGGCATGATACGGACGCGATCGGCGTTCAGCCCTGCCGCGCGGATTTCTCTCAGCGCCGCAGCGCCGGCACGTACGACTAACGCGGGAGAATTCGTCGCCATACTTTACGAGCGCCGGTGTCCGCCGGCAGGCTCTCCATGAAAAGCGAATGTCCTAGGAAAGAGAAGAACCGTTGCAGCATGGGCAACCTGCCAGCTACGGCAGGTTGCCGCCCTGCTCAGCGGCTTAGATAGCGGATGCCGCTCTCCAAACCTTCCAGCGTCAGCGGGAACATCCGGTCATCCATCAGTTCCCGGATGATCCGAATCGAGGCGGTATGGGGCCAGTACTGCTCCGGCTCCGGATTCAACCAGATCGCCTTGGGATAGTTATCGAGAATACGGCGTATCCAAACCGCGCCCGGCTCGGGATTGTAGTGCTCGATAGCCCCCCCGGGCTGCAGTATCTCGTACGGGCTCATCGTCGCATCGCCGACGAATATGACCTTGTAGTCCGGCCCGTAGGTATTCAGCAGCTCCATGGTCGGCGTCACCTCGCCGTAGCGGCGCCGCGAGTCCTTCCATACCCCCTCGTAAATGAAGTTATGGAAGTAAAAGTACTCCATGTGCTTGAACTCGCTGCGAGCGGCCGAAAACAGCTCTTCGCACACGCGGACATGATCGTCCATCGAGCCGCCCACATCGAAGAACAGCAGCACCTTCACAGCGTTGTGCCGCTCGGGCACCATCTTCAGGTCCAGCTGCCCGGCATTGCGCGCGGTGGAACGAATCGTGTCTTCCATGTCCAGCACTTCGGCTGCGCCTTCGCGAGCGAACTGGCGCAGACGCC
Organism: uncultured Alkalilimnicola sp.; assembly: GCA_964460035.1. GTDB lineage: Bacteria > Pseudomonadota > Gammaproteobacteria > Nitrococcales > AK92 > CAYWPG01. The sequence continues at coordinate 31,610 of CAYWPG010000016.1, read as the reverse complement.
GCAGCGCGACCTTCATGTTGCGAGTGCCGATCTCGCGGGTGCTGTCGAGGTTGCGGTACTCCCGCCTATCCCATACCTTGACCGCGCGGCGGTGACGCGATTCGTGCTGGCCGATACGAACGCCTTCGGGATTGTAGCCGTACGCGCCGAAGGGTGAGGTACCGGCGGTACCTATCCATTTGTTGCCGCCCTGGTGACGCCCCTTCTGCTCCTCGAGCCGCTTGCGCAGCGTCTCCATGAGCTTCTCCCAACCGCCCAGCGCTTCGATCTTGGCCTTTTCTTCCTCGCTGAGCAGGCGCTCGGCCTGAAGGCGCAACCACTCTTCGGGGATCTCGGCCCGGATGTCCTCGCCATCGCCGCCGAAGACGGTCTCTATGCCCTTGAAATAGTTGCCGAAGATCGTATCGAAGCGATCGAACAGCGTCTCGTCCTTGACCAGGATGCCGCGCGCCAAATAGTAAAAATCCTCAACGCTACAGACGGCGAGGCGCTTCTGCAGCGCCTCCATCAAGGTCAGAAACTCAGTCAGAGTGACCTTGAAGCCACCGCGGCGGAGCTCGAAGAAGAACTCGATAAGCATGATGCGGGGGCCTCCCGGCCCCGTTAGGAGCCGCTCTTACGACTGGCGAGGAACATCACGCGCTCGAATAGCGTCACGTCCTGTTCGTTCTTGAGCAAAGCGCCATACAGCGGCGGCAGCATCTTGCGCCGGTTGTTCTCGCGCAGCGCCTCTACCGGCACATCCTCGGCCATGAGCAGCTTGAGCCAATCCAACAGCTCCGAGGTCGACGGCTTTTTCTTCAGACCGGGGACTTCCCGCAGATCGAAGAACAGCTCCAGCGCTTCCGTGAGCAGCTCTTTCTTCAGCCCCGGATAATGCACTTCGACGATGCGCGCCATCGTCTCCTTGTCCGGGAAGCGGATGTAATGGAAGAAGCAGCGCCGCAGGAAGGCGTCCGGTAGCTCTTTCTCGTTGTTGCTGGTGATGATGATCACCGGCTTGTGCTTCGCCCGGATGACCTGCTGAGTCTCGTAGACATAGAACTCCATGCGGTCGAGTTCGCGCAGCAGATCGTTGGGGAACTCGATATCGGCTTTGTCGATCTCGTCGATCAGCAACACCGGACGCTGCTCCGACTCGAAGCACTTCCACAGCGGCCCCGGGACGATGTAGTTGGCGATATCGTGGACGCGCTCGTCGCCAAGCTGCGAATCGCGCAAGCGCGAGACTGCGTCGTACTCGTACAGCCCCTGCTGCGCCTTGGTGGTGGACTTGATATGCCACTCGAAAAACGGCATGCCCAGTCCGCGGGCAACCTCTTCCGCCAACATGGTCTTACCGGTCCCTGGCTCGCCTTTGATCAGCAGCGGCCGATTGAGGGTGGCCGCAGCATTCACGGCCATGGTGAGATCGTCAGTCGCGACGTAAGTGGAACTGCCCTGAAATCGCATGGTTTTTCCTGCTCAACGCGCCTTAGGAGGCCCAAAGAATAGAGGTTGGCGCCGACGCGAGCAAGTTGAGCATGGCCAAGGCCTACTTTCATCGCATTTTGCGGCCATAAGCTCCAAGGCGACAGCACCTATACAAAGCAATACGCAGACGAATCCGGTTGGCGATATGAAAACCGCCATCGACCAGATTCGTCAGACCCCGGTTCCGGCCAGGCGACGGAGCTCCAAGTCGCCGATCGCCGGCTCGGATTCCACCATCTGAGAGCTGCCGAACCAGGCCTGCGCGAGCGCAGCACGCCCCGCGGCCGTGGCGGGAATCGCGTTGCAGGCTTCGAGTCGGCGCAGGCGCGGCGACAGGCCGCAGCCATTGGCTAGCTGTATGCTCAGCCCTGGGCGGGCATTGAGCTCCAGGAGCAGCGGCCCGCGATGACGGTCCAGGACCACGTCCACTCCCAGATAGCCCAGCTTCACCAGCTCATAACACCGAGCCGACAGCTCCAGCAACTCGCGCCAGCGAGGAATGGCCAAACCGGCGATAGGATGCCCGGTGTCCGGATGCTCATCGATCAGCTGATTGAGCCATACCCCGCGCGAGGTGACGCCGGTCCGCAGGTCTATGCCTGCCCCCACGGCGCCTTGGTGCAAATTGGCCTTGCCGTCGGATTGCCGCGTCGGCAAGCGCACCATGGCCATTACCGGCACGCCGCGGAAAACGATGGTGCGAATATCGGGAACGCCGCGGTAGCTCACCTGCTCGAACAACGGATCGAATACCACGCGCTGCTCGATAATGGCCTGATCCGCCTGACCGCCCAAGCTGTGCATTCCGCTGAGGATATTGGAAACGTGATGAGCAAGTTCGCTCAGATTGGCCAGAGTGCCGTTGGCGCGGCAGAAGCGACCGTTCACGCGCCCGGTAACGACGATAATGCCGGCACCGCCACTACCGTGCGCGGGCTTGATCACGAAGTCCTGGTACGGCTCCAGTATCCTCGCCAATTGGCTGATCTGGCGCTCGATCTCGATTACCGCATATAGCCGGGGCACCGCGATACCGGCCGACTGCGCCAGCCTCTTGGTCCTGAGCTTGTCGTCCACCAGCGGATAGCAGCGCCGCGGGTTGTAATGCGCGATGTACTCCGCGTTGCGTCCGTTCATGCCAAGCACGCCCAGCTCGCGCAAACGTCTAACCAAGCGGATCATAGGCTACCTCGCAGCAGGGCCCGGAAACGCCATAGCTCGGTGAGCCTGTACCCCTTGTAGCGGCCCAGCAGCAGTGTTGCCGCCAACACCACCAGCAGTAGCTCGGGGAAGACGAACGCCAGGTGTGCGACCTGCTTATTGGCCATCGCCAGGTAACCGATCACTGCCACGATCAGGCTGCCGCATCCCTGCTGCAGCGCTTCGGCCGCGCCGTGCTCCTCCCACACCAGGGACATGCGCTCCACGGTCATCGCCAGGATCACCATGGGGAACAGCGCGATCGCCACGCCATGCACTAGCCCGAGCTTGTGACTAATCAGACTGGTTCCCGCCATCAGCAGGATGACGATGATCAACACGGCGGCCAGCCGGGGAACCAGCAGCAACTTGAGCGTTTCCAGATAGAATCTCAGCGCTAACGCCAACGCTACCAGCAAGGTGAAGTAGAACAGTCCCCACAGCAGCTCCGTCTCCCGGAAAGCCAGCGCAATGAGCACCGGCATGAACGTGCCAAAGGTCTTGATGCCGATGACGTTGCGCAGCACCACCACCAGGAACGCCCCCACCGGCACCAGGAGCAGCACCCGGTACAGGTTCTGAGTACCGATGGGCAAGCTGAACAAAGAGAACTCCATTACCCGCGACTCAAGCAGGCGAGCACGCTCCTCGGCCACCCCCAGCACTTCCCGCAAGCTGCGGGCTGCGGCGAACTCCACGTCCGGCGCACCGCCGCCCGTGACGCTTACCAGCGCGTCGTCGCCAACACGCCAGAGCAGTGCGTTGGGCGGATACCCCGGTGTGCCGCTGGCAGGATCGAACGCCAGCCACTCGCGCCCGTTATGCACCTCCAGCCAGGGCTCCAGGACTCCCTGCCGCATCCCATCCTGCAAGCGAAGAATGTAGGTGGTGCGAGCCGGAATGCGCGCCCCGGCGAGAATGTGCTTGAGCCGTTCGACGTACTCCACTCCCTGCCCCACGCCTTCGCGCAGCAGGCGCATATCCTTATCCGGCGCCGCCGCATTGAACTGTATCAACAACTGCCTAGTGAAGGTGGCAATGTCGGCCGACTGCGCGCGCACGCTCTGCAGTACCGACATGACAGCCGCGCGGAAGGGCTCGGGGTAGTCCGGCACTTCGGGATAAGGAGGTATGGGATCGTTCCTGCCCTCGGCAGGTGCATCGCCGTCGGCCAGCTGAACGCGATAATAAAGCACTTGCCTGCCACTGGCCCGGCGCACCGACCAGCGCGCTTCCCGGTTACCGGCACCGGTATCCGTGGCCAAGCCGTAGCTGCCGGAGACGAAATTCTCGCCCAACACGGTAAACCCGGGAGGCCGGTCGGGAATATAGAACCGCACTTGCGCTGGACCGCCTTCCGCTGCGAAGGCGATGCGGGCCTCGACAGTCCAGACCTCCGTTTCTTCCGCCGGCTGCAGCGGCAAGCCCAGCGCGGTGACCTTGTAGTAGCAAAGCCCCAACCCCAGGGCTGCCAGCGTCAGCGCTAACAGACGCAGATGCAGCCGCATCAGGACTCCCGTCCGGCATCGGCCGCCGCCGGCTTAGCGGATCCCCCCCGTGCTCGATTCGTGCAGACCGCTCCGGTCAGGTGCTTGGCTCCGGCGTCGACTACCGCGACCTCGGCGAGGAACCGCCGCCCGAGCAGCACCGGATAATTGAAATGCCCCCTATCGACCAGCGAAAACTGCGCTGCATGCATTTGCCCAGCGAGACAGAAATCCAGCGTCACCACCGGCCGCTCCTGGCTGCTCGCTCCATGCCGCTTGATGCGCACATTGCGTACCAAAGGCCGCTCCAGCGTCTTGGCGCGATCACCCTCGCCGTCGTGAACGACGAAACGCACCCATTCCTCGTTGTCGCGCTGGAAGCGCTGGATATCGGTAGCGTGCAGCGAGGACGTCAGTGCGCCGGTATCGAGCTTGGCCTCCATCCCGAACCCGGCGGACTCGATTGCAACCCATTCGACCCAGCCCAGCACAAGACGATCCGCCACCGCAGCCGGCAACGCGACCATGAATAGCAGAAAGAACAGCAGATTGATTCTTACGCAACTCCTGCGCACCAAACTTCTCCTGAAACGGTAAGGCATAGGCTTGCTCTCTAGCGTGCTGCCGCACGGCCATGGACCGGGCCGACGGTGTCGAGACTCTACGGACTTCGTAGACGCAGATGCGCCCGTCTTGACAGGCCGCTAGGCTGTCACCTGCCTGCATCGCAGGGCGGCGAACCGAAACAAGTCCAGGACGAATTCCATTCACTATCTTGTTAGGCGGGCGCATACCGCTCACTGCTCGGCATTTCGCCGTTGCACGCCGGCTGCAAGCCACTCGAAGGCATTGTATGGGCTCGATATTAGCGGCAACAACTGTCGCCGTATCGCGACAGCGCCGGTCCTGCGTATGCCTGTCCCGCGCTTCCCGGCGCAACTCGCCGCGCATTTCGCTGCGTGTTTGCGAGCTCCGCACCCTGGGGTTAACAAACAGCGCCCAGTCGATGAAGCAGCCGCGGCAAGCCTTGCGAACAACGGAGAACAGCCGTAGCCGATTGCGCTGCTAGCGCACGGCACAGCGTTTCATCGGGGGATACTCCGTTTCGCGCAGAGATGTCTAACGGCGCAGCTCCAGTCGGCGAACGAACTCTTCCAGAATCACGCGATAAAGGTCATCGCGAAGGTATTGATCCTCCACGCCGGCGTCTATGTTGGGGTTATCGTTAACCTCGATTACGTAACAGCCTTGGGCATTCTGCTTGATGTCGACGCCATAGAGCCCATCGCCGATAAGACCCGCCGCCTTCACGGCGGTCTTGATCACGTTGGGCGGTACCTCCACCGTCGGGAAAGTACGAAAGCCGCCACCTTCCACCTGCCCGCCCGGGCCATGCTGGTAAATCTGCCAATGGCCCTTGCTCATGTAGTACTGGCAAGCGAAGATCGGTTTTCGATTGAGCACGCCGATGCGCCAGTCGTACTCGGTATACAAGTACTCCTGCGCCAGAATCAGGTCCGACTTCTTCAATAACTCCGCGGCCTCCGCCGCGAGCTGGGCGGACGTCTCGACTTTGACCACGCCGCGCGAGAAGGAGCCGTCGGGAATCTTGAGCACGATCGGCAAGCCGAGCGCTTCCTCCACGCGACGCAAGTCGCGCAGATCCCTGCGCTGCAGGATCAAGGTCCGCGGCGTCGGCACCTTGTTCTTCTGCAACAAATTGGCCAGGTAGACCTTATTCGTGCAGCGCATGATTGAGGTCGGATCGTCGATCACTACCATGCCTTCCGCTTCCGCCTTCTTGGCGAAACGGTAGGTATGGTTGGATATCGCGGTAGTCTCGCGTATGAACAGCGCGTCGTACTCGGCTAGCCTGACGTAATCACGCTTTTCGATCAGCTCGACGTCCAGCCCCAAGCTCTTGCCCACGCGGATGAAATTCCGCAGCGCCTTAGGATCCGATGGCGGCAGCCGTTCCTCCGGGTTATGAAGTATGGCCAAATCGTAGCGCGACCGCCGGGGCGCTCGCTGCTTGCGCCAGACATGCCGGCTGAAGCTATCCAGCGCCTCGGCGAACAGATCCTCCTGAACCTCGCTGAGCTTGTGGAACTCTTTGGGCCGGATAGAACGTATACGCCACTTCCCCTGGTGGCGGAATTCCACCTGCAACAGCGGGCAGGCGAACACATCGAACAGCTGGCGAGCAAGTTCGCTCAGTTGTTCGTTGGCGGTGCGCCCGAAGAAAATGTCTAGCGTGAACGTATCAGAAAGCGAAGCCGAGCTGCCGGCCAGACTCTTGTTCAGCAAGCCGTCCAGGTCCGCCGTCTCCAGGCTGTAGATCGCCTTGCGGCTAAGATCGTTAATGGCTCGCACCGACGGGATCACTCTATGCCCGCGCGCTTCGGCGAGCAGCGAGCAGTAGTAACCGATCGACAGGTACTTGTAGCCACGACAGAGATTGATAACCTGGCTGCGCGCCGGAGCGTCCCGGAACTCCCCGAACAGATAATCCTGCGCGGTTATTACTTGGCCGCTGGGGTAGTACGGTTTCCAATCCTTGGCGTCCTCTATGACTATGTAGACTTGTGTCATGCAAGCGTCTTTAACCTGTGCAACTAAGGCGATAACTGCCTGGAACCCGTCCCCTAGCCATTGCGCGGGTATAGAATCAACACCGCTTCCTGGCCCGACTTGCCGTAGCGGGTCATCCGATCGAAATCTTGGCTGAGAATGGGGATGTTGATGGAATCGGCGGCCGACTTGCCTGCGCGGGTATCCACGTACGGGTCGCTAACGTACACATAACGATCCGCAAATCCGGTCACCACCACCCAGTGCGGGAACTTCTCCCTATACAGCCGATAGGAACTGATCAACACTACGGGGATTCCGCCCTGCTCGAAAGCGGCCGCAAGATCGCTGGCGTTAGGACTTGAATATTCGATGGGGATACCGGCACGCTCCAGCTCCTCCATCTGATCCTCCTGCACCAGGCGCATGATTTCCTTCTTCTCGGGGTTGCGCACCGAATCTAAAAACAGCGGCCCGGGACTTCGCAGGAACAGGCGCACATCGAAACCGCGCCGATAGGCCGCCAGCGCCAAACCATGGGGCCCGCAACCGCCGTGCCCGGATGTCATATATATCGTTGTGGACTCCCGCCACAGCTTCAGCTCTAGCCGCCGCTCCAGTTCCAGCGAGGGATCCAGCGCTTTCATCGCCATCATCAGCGCCGCCGGACCGCAGGTGAACTCGGTGCTCTGCCGATAGTAGGGCACTCGTGCCAACGGCGGGCTGGGCGCCAAAGACTTCTGAAAACGCAGCGCGTCCATCGCGTCTTCGTAGTAGGCGGCGTAGCTGCCGAACGGCTGGTACCCCAGCTTCTCGAACAAGCGGATGGACGCTACGTTGTCCCTGCGAATCTCCAAGCGCATGAGCATGCGGTCTTGGCTGAGTGCGAGCGTTTCAGCCGCGCGCACCAGCGCCTCGGCGTAGCCGCGGCCGCGACAGGCGGGATCGACCGCGATCGAGTACAGACGCGCCAGCGAAGCTCCCCGGCGGAACAGAATCAGAGCGTACCCGCAGCTGCGTCCTGCCTCCTCGATCAGCAGCGTCTGCGCGTTTCCCCTGAGCAACAAATGGCGAAAGCTGCGCCGGCTTAACCGATCCGTTTGGAAACAGCGCTGCTCCAGCGCGACGAGCGCGCCCAGATCGGCCAGCGTGGCAGAGCGGATCATGAAGTGACCGAACCTCGGGAGCACGGGGGGAGAGACCGTGGAAGCGGTACTCAGCGTGCACTCGACGATAACACAGCTGCGGCAACGGACGTAATATCGCGAGGACGCCCTGGCTGTGCCGGTCCAGCGGTTGGGGCGGGCATCATGCGCTGCGTGATGCAGAGTATCTGCCCCTACCGGGGTTCCCACAAACAGCTGGCCAGCTTCTGTGGGAACCCCGCGGCGCGAAGGAGTTTTCAGCTGCAGTAGTGATGCGAAGATTCGAGGCCAGGGAGCCGCGCCCTAGACGATCCTTGTCAGGGAAAACATCGCCCCCACCAGGCACCCCCTTGATCCGAGACATAGAATCTGACAGGGATTGCAGGCAGCGCGCCGCAGCAGCAGCAGCCCGGATGCTTTCCTCGGCGCAGGCAACCACAGCACAGCCGACACCGCTCGCTCCGCAATCGCGATCGCGCAGTTGCGACCGGCCGCCACGAGGCTCCAAGCATTAGGCACCTCTACGCGAATTCACGCCTGCGCGATACCCTGACTCGTCACCGCAAAAGCCATTGAAAAACGAGGTGTCAGCCGACCGCTCGCCGAATAAACGTCGGCGGAAAGCGGGAGGACTTCATTCAGAATTTCTCAAAGGGTTGCGCCGCGGATGGGTTCTCCCGCGGCGCTGCAAGCGAACCAACAGGTTACCGAGATACGAGTCTCCGCAACCTGTTAGCGTGCCCCAGGCATGTACCGGGGCGCCGCTGAAAAGCCCCTTTTTTTCGGCGTTCTACTGGGGAGTGCCAAGGACCTGCCGGAATGCAACCTAGAAGCGACGATGGCGCAGCGCCGGACGCTCACGAGCCTCGTTGACCCGCAGTGTGCGCCCCCCCAGTTCCATGCCGTTGATCGCGTGGATGGCATTCTCGGCCGCTGCGTCTTCCATTCCGACGAAGCCAAAGCCGCGAGGACGTCCCGTGTCGCGGTCGTTAATCAGTTTGACGGTGTGAACCGCGCCATGAGCCGAGAACAGATCCCTAACTTCGTCCTCTGTGACGCTGAACGGAAGGTTACCGACGTAGATCGACTTCACCACTGCAATACTCCTTTTGACATTTACGAGGGACTCGCTCAGTCCGTCCATCCATGACTGATTCGGGCCCGGTTGCAATCCCTGACTACCGGCACCTCGAATCAGGAGCGAGGTTTTAATATCTAACGACGGAAAAAAAAATACAACCTTCTTGATGCAAAAAGATTTGATCAAAAAATAATCAAAGAACCCTGCCAAAGACCCCCTATAACCGTAGGAATTCCTCCTTATGGGTGCTTTCCACCGCATCTTTCAATCACATAGCGGCACCTGTCGTCCACGGCGCTAAGGGGGGCGCCAGAAGGCTCATCGAAACCGATAGATGTTAATAAGCATTTACTGATTGATGCTGTACATATCCCCCAATCAAAGCGAGGCAGCGCGGCCGGCCGATATTGTCCAGCAAGTAAAAGAACCGGCGCTGCGGGTATGGCAAAGCCCTCTAAACGGCCTCTTACCGCCGCCAGGCTTGACTCAGCCAGCGATCGGGCCGCGCAGTGAAAGGCGAGCTGGGATTCTGCGCCACTTGCAGCGAACGGTCCCGGGCGAGCCGCAGCCCCCGCTGAAGCGTCGCCTGCACCTGTTCAATGCTAGGGAAGCGGCGCGGCCACTGCCGGAGCTGTCGGCGATCCGGTGCCTTTGCCAACCACTGCGCCACCTCGCGCCGCCCCGGGAGTGCTCTGCCCGAGCCCCGGCCCGCGCCAAGCCGCTGCAGGGGTGTCCCGAAGCGGCTACGCGCGGAACCGAGTCCGAACCAAGAAGGGATTGACCTTATCGCGGCCGCAAGAGAGGACTGCCGGCCTAAGGCCGGCCATGGACGCCGCCGCAAGCGTGTTCCCACCAGCGGTACCCCGGCGAGGAGAGCGCCACGCGCGAACTGCGGTGCGCGGCTGGTCCAACGTGATGTCCCGCGCTGGCGCCGTGACCATAGGTAATAAAGCCCCAGCGGAACGGCGAGCAACCCGAGCCCCTGCAAAAGACGCATGCCACCATTGCGTGGCAGCGCCTGCTGCCTCCAGCCGCCGCTTATGCCTGTCCCCTCAGCCATGGGGCGAAACAGGTTACCGTGGGTATCCTCGGCGGGCACCAGTGTCAGGTGCGTGCGCTCTACCTGCCGCGCCATCATGCGTTCGGTAAGCCCGGGCAACCAGCGCTTGTTGAAAAGCATCGCGCGCCCAGCTGCCCCTACGACAACCTCGCGCCGGGGGCGCCGTGCGAGGCTCACGATGGCACGCGCGACCTGCTCGGCCGGATAAACCGGTTCCATGGCCCTTATCTCTCGCCCGGTGAAGTTGGCAGCATGCTGAAACAGGGGGGTGTCTATGGAGGCGGGCATAACCGTGCAGGCATGGATCCGCGGAGTGTCCATCAGCTCCATCCGCAAGCCTTCGGTCAGTCCACGGATACCGTATTGGCTGACCCCATAAGCGCTCGTATAGGGTTGGGCCAGCGCGCCCGCCACCGACGCCACATTGATCAGCACGCCCTGCCCGCGCTCGCGAAAATGCGGCAACACCGCGCGCGCACCATAGACGTAGCCGAGCAGATTGGTACGAATCACCTGCTCGTAGTCCTCGATAGGGCTCTCTTCGAAGCGCCCGAACATGGTTACTGCGGCGTTGTTCACCCAGACATCTATGCGCCCGAAAGCGTCTATCGCTCGCTGAGCCAGCGTGCGCAGCTGGCTCTCTTCGGTCACGTCAGTGGGCACCACCAGCGCCCGGCCGCCCCGAGCCAGGCACTCGCGCTCCACTTCCCTTAAGACAGCATCCCTCCGCGCGGCTAGTACCACCGCCGCTCCCTTGGCCGCAAACTTGAGCGCCGTGGCACGCCCTATGCCGCTGGAGGCGCCCGTTACCACGACCACCGAGTCTCGAAGCTTTCTGCCCATCCGTTTCGTCCTCCAGGTACGCAAGGCGCGCCAAACCCTGCGCTTGGCGCGCCTTGCAATTGAGTTAGGTGTACGCGCATGAGGCCACAATCGAGAAGAAGATGGTGATCCTCGGCGTGCCCTGCCAAGATGCTGAAGAAGCCCCTCTTCCTGGCCTAAATCGAACATCGGCTTAGCCGACCCGCGAACCGCCATGAGAGCCCTGTTGATGCTTGTGAAACACCTAGCGTGGGCCCCATACAAGCAAAGACCAATAGTTCAATATTTTTTGTTTAGGAGGTTTGGATGGACTGGAACCGGGTCAAGGGCAACTGGAAGCAATTCAAAGGGCGGGCCCGCCAACAATGGGGCAAGCTGACCGATGACGATCTGGACCGGCTTGAGGGGAATCGCGAGGAGCTGATAGGCAAGATCCAGGCCCGCTACGGCAAAACTAAAGACGAGGCGGAAAACGAGGTCAACCGGTGGATGGACAGCCTCTAGCCAGCAGCGGAAAAATCGTTCTCGGGCGACACGATGACGTGTTGCCCGATATATTCAGGCGACTTCGGTATCGGCTAAGAAACCGCGGCCTAAGACATCGCATTTCGTATCGGCAGGACTGCCTTGCCGATCTGCGACCGCCTTCTATTGTCAGCCGCTGCTAACCGCCGAACGAGGTCTTCGGCAATCCGACATGGCGAGCGAGCAGTCTTTCGTCTTTGGGCCAATAACCTCAAGTGCAAATTCCGAAGCGCGCTGCCCCTAACGTCGGCAAAAAGGGAGATCCAGGCCGGGTTCGCCGCATCCTGCCCGGACCGGCGTGCGACTTTACCCTCAATTAAAGCGGTGAATACCATGGGCATTGAGATCGGTGGAGTCCTCGGATTTATACTGCTAATTGCCGTAATCTGGGCGCTCGTTAACGTCTTGCGGAGTCACGCCTCCATCGGCGCCAAAGTGGTTTGGTGCGCAGCCATTTTGCTGCTGCCGCTGCTCGGCTTTGTTTGCTGGCTAATCTTTGGCCCGCGCTCGGCAAAACGCTAGCAATGTAGCGCTCGAACAAGGCCCCTGAGGTATTCCCGGATGCCGGAAGTGCGGGCGTCGCTTCTGCAACGGCCTGAGCGCATCGCGCGTGCGGTACACGGCGCCTGGGAAGAGTCTCGCTTATCCTGACCGGACAGACACCGGCACCGTCCCGGCGCTACCCGTCCGAAGCCTGGTCTTCACTACGTGCAAGAGTTGGACACGGCCAGAAATGGCTTGATAAACGAAGCAGCGCCCATAGGGCGCTGCTCATGACCAAGACGGATTCTTGCGCCAACCCGCCTAGGGCCGGTGAATCTGCTCGGCGTCGGCCCCTTCCTTCTCCGGCGGCATCAGATCGGCCTTGCTCACCCCCAGCAGCAGAGCCAGCGTACTGGCGGTATAAACCGACGAGTACGTACTGATGACTATCCCCACTATCATGGCGAATGCGAACGGCGCTATCACCTCGCCGCCGAGGAAGTACAAAGCCACCACCACCATCAAGGTCGTGCCGGAGGTGATCAAGGTCCGCGAGAGCGTCTCGTTGATCGAGATGTTGGTCACCTCCAAGGGCGTGACCTTGCGCAGCTTCAGGAAATTCTCGCGAATTCGGTCGAATATGACGATGGTGTCGTTCAAGCCGTAACCGATCACCGCCAGCACGGCTGCGACCACGGTAAGATCGAAGGTCATCTGGGTAAGGGCGAACGAACCCACCGTGATGATCGCATTGAACAACAGTGCGGCAACCGCACCGATCGAGAAACGGTACTCGAAGCGAAACGCCACGTAAATCAGGATGCCCAGCAGTGCGTAGAGCACTGCCAGCCCTCCCTGTTCGATAAGCTCATCGCCGACCTGTGGGCCGACGAACTCCACCCGGCGCAGCACCACGCCCGCGTCGTCGTCGCGCAGCGCCTGCAATACCTTGTTGCTCACATCGGCGCTTTGCATACCTTCGATGGACGGCAAGCGCACGATCACCTCGGTGGCCGCGCCGAAGTGCTGGACCACGGCATCTTCGAAGTCAGCCGCCGCTAGCGCGGTGCGTACGCTGTCAAGTTCCACCGCCTGCGGATACCCTACCTCGATGATGGTACCGCCCGTGAAATCGACCCCGAAGTTCAACCCTCGCGTGGCCAGCAGAACGAAGGAGCCCAGCAACAGCAGGGCCGAAAACGCCAGCGCCCACCAGCGCTGACCCATGAAGTCGATAAAGAATTTGCGGTTATTCATAGCCTGGTCCTGCCGCAGCTAGATATGCAGCTTGGTGAGCCGGCGTCGACCGCCGTAGATGAGGTTGATCACAGCGCGGGTCCCCAGGATCGCCGTGAACATGGAGGTCACGATGCCAATGGAAAGCGTCACGGCGAAGCCACGAATCGGTCCGGTGCCGAACACGAACAGCACCAGAGCGGCGATGAGCGTGGTGAGATTGGCATCCATGATCGTGGAGAACGCTTTGTCATACCCGGCGCTGATTGCCGCCTGTGGACTGGCTCCAGCCCTAAGCTCCTCGCGTATGCGCTGGAAAATGAGCACGTTCGCGTCCACCGCCATGCCTACGGTGAGCACGATACCGGCTATGCCAGGCATGGTCAGCGTGGCCTGCAACAGCGACAGAATGCCCACCATCAGTACCACGTTGGCGAACAGCGCCAAGTTGGCCACCATGCCGAACACTTTGTAGTACACCGCCATGAACGCGACCACCAGCAGGAAGCCGATGGCCACCGCCATGAAGCCCTGCTTGACGTTCTGCGCCCCCATGCTCGGACCGATGGTGCGCTCCTCGACGATCTCTATCGGTGCGGCCAGCGCGCCGGCGCGCAGCAGCAGAGCAAGGTTGCGCGCTTCGTTGGTGGACTCAATACCGGTGATGCGGAAACGGCTGCCCAGGGCGTCGCGAATCTGAGCGACGCTGATGACCTCTTCGACTCGTGAGCGCACCCGCTGCTGCTCGCCGTTGACCATGCGCGTCTCTACGCGGTTTTCGATAAACACCACGGCCATGTAGCGGCCGATGTTCTCGCGCGTGATCTCATTGAAGATGCGCCCGCCGGCACTGGAGAGACGTATGTTCACCTCGGGCCGGCCATACTCGGGATCGATGCCCGAGGCGGCGTCGACGATATAGTCGCCGGTCAGCATGACCTCGCGCCGCAGCAGCACCTGCCCGCCGTCGCGGCGCTGATATAACTGCCCGTCCGGCGGTACCCGCCCTTCGCCATCCGCCGGATGCACCATACGGAACTCCAGCGTTGCCGTAGCGCCAAGGATCTCCTTGGCGCGCGCCGTGTCCTGCACACCGGGCAACTGCACGACTATTCTATCGGTCCCCTGGCGCTGAATTATGGGCTCGGCAACGCCAAGCTCGTTGACCCGGTTACGCAGGGTAGTGATGTTCTGCTGTACAGCGTATTGCTGCATATCGCGCCGCGTCGCCTCGGACATCCGCGCGATCAGCCAGAACTGGCCCTGCCGCTCCGTCTGCTCGAATTGAAGCTCGCGGTACTCGCCACGCAACAGTTGCAGCGCCCGCTCCCGCTCCGGCGCCTGAGCAAAGCGCAGCGCGATGCCGTCGCCTTGCAGGTCGATGGTGCCGTAGCGAATGCGGTTCTCCCGCAGCACGGTGCGGAACTCGTTGACCTGGCGCTCGAGCTGCTGGCGAATGGCGCTGTCCAGGTCAACCTCCAGCAGGAAATGCACACCGCCACGCAAATCCAGCCCGAGATACATGGGCGCGGCATTCAAGCGCCGCAGCCACTGGGGGGTCGCCGGCGCCAGATTCAACGCTACCACATGCCCATCGAGCCGGCGGCGCAAGATATCGGCGGCGGTCAACTGATCGTCCAGACTGTTGAGCCGCACCAGGAACTGGCCGTTGTCCATACCGGCGCCGCGAACCTGTAGCCCCTCCTGTTCAAGCAGCTCGAGCACGTGCATCTGCACCGTTTCCGTCGGCGCATCGCCACGGTTGGTAGTGATTTGCACTGCCGGATCCTCGCCGTAGAGGTTGGGCAGCGCATAAAGCACCCCGAGCGCCAGTGCGACCCCCAGGACGAGGTACTTCCAGAGAGGATACCGATTCATGTTCAGACCTTATTCTGGGTAAGGCGCCTTACTTGGCCGCCTTCTTTTCCTTATCGGCTTGTTTGTAGGTGCCCTTGGGCATGACTGCCGCCACGGCCGTTTTCTGCAG
Organism: uncultured Alkalilimnicola sp.; assembly: GCA_964460035.1. Classification (GTDB taxonomy): domain Bacteria; phylum Pseudomonadota; class Gammaproteobacteria; order Nitrococcales; family AK92; genus CAYWPG01. The sequence goes on along the minus strand of CAYWPG010000016.1, from coordinate 16,540 downwards.
CTTCACTTCCACCCCATCGGCAAGCTCCACCGTCGCGAAGGTTTCGCCCACCTCGGTAATACGCCCCAGCAAGCCGCCGTTGGTCACCACCTCATCGCCCTTGGCCAGGTTCTCGACCAGCTTGCGGTGCTCCTTCGCGCGCTTGGTCTGCGGGCGGATCAGCAGGAAGTAGAAAATAACAATCAGCAAAATGGGAAACAGCAGGGCCTCCCAGCCGCCACCGGCCGCCTGACCGCCTTGGGCATAGGCATTGGAAATGAAAAAGCTCATGGTCGTTCCTCATCGTAGTTTGGTGGTAGAACCACAGCGCCCGGGCGCTGATGCCAGGGCGCCATTATGTCATAGCTGCGGTTAACGCCCTGACACTACTCCGGCTCGCCTTCCTCCCGGCGAGCGTAAAACTCGCGTACGAACGCTTCCAGGCGCCCGGCTTCCAATGCCTCGCGAATGGAACGCATCAGGCTCTGATAATAGTAAAGATTGTGAATCGTGTTCAGGCGCGCGCCCAGTATCTCCTTGCAGCGGTCCAAATGCCGCAGGTAGGCACGGCTGTAGTTGCGGCAGGTGTAGCAGCCGCACTCTTCGTCCACCGGCCGGGTGTCGTTCGCATAGCGGCTATTCCTGATGCGCAGCGTTCCGCGCGAGGTGTACAGGAAACCGTTACGCGCGTTGCGGGTGGGGATGACGCAATCGAACATGTCCACGCCGCGCAGCACCGCTTCGACGATATCCTCCGGCTTGCCGACGCCCATCAGATAACGCGGCTGGGCAGTTGGCAGCTGTGGCGCCAAGGCATCCAGCACCGCCAGCCGTTCCTCGGCCGGCTCGCCCACCGACAAGCCGCCGATGGCATAGCCGTCAAATCCGATTTCCATCAGCCCGGCCAGCGACTCAGCGCGCAACTGCGGATACATGCTGCCCTGAATGATGCCGAACAACGCGGCGGGGTTATCGCCATGCGCCGCCTTGCTGCGCGCGGCCCAGCGCAGCGACAGCTCCATGGACAGCCGCGCCTCGCGTTCGCTCACCGGATAGGGCGTGCACTCATCGAAGATCATCACAATGTCCGAGCCCAGCGCGCGCTGCACCGCCATCGACTCCTCCGGTCCGAGGAACACCTCCGAGCCGTCGGTGGGCGCCCGAAACCGGACGCCGGCCTCGGTGATCTTGCGCATCTGCCCCAGGCTGAAAACCTGAAAGCCGCCCGAGTCGGTAAGAATGGGCCCCTGCCAATTCATGAAGTCGTGCAGGTCGCCATGGGCGCGGATGATCTCCGTCCCGGGGCGCAGCATCAGATGGAAGGTATTGCCCAGAATGATCTGCGCACCGAGCTCACGCAGCTCTTCCGGAGTCATCGCCTTGACCGTGCCATAGGTTCCCACCGGCATGAAAACAGGCGTTTCCACCACCCCGCGCGCAAAGCGCAACCGTCCGCGACGGGCATATCCCTCTTGGCGCAACAACTCAAACTGCATGGCCCCTCTCCAGCGTAGCTGCAGGCTGCGGATGGACGAACATGGCATCGCCATAGCTGAAGAAGCGATAGCGCTGGGCAACCGCATGCCTGTAGGCCCGCAAGGTCTGCTCGTAGCCGCCAAAGGCGCTGACCAGCATTAGCAGGGTCGACTCCGGCAGGTGAAAGTTGGTAATCAAGGCATCTACCGCGCGGAAACGGTAGCCGGGGTAAATGAAAATATCGGTTTCGCCGCGAAACGGCGCGAGCTCGCCGCCCTGAGCGGCGGTCTCCAGCGCTCGTACCACCGTCGTACCGACCGCCACTACCCGGCCGCCGCGCGCACGGGCTGCGACAATGCGCGCGCAGACTTCGGCGTCGACCTCCACATACTCCCGATGCATGCGATGCTCTTCTATGCGCTCGACGCGCATGGGCAGAAAGGTGCCGGCTCCCACATGCAAGGTGACGTATGCCTGTTCTATGCCCTTAGCGGCGATACGCTGCAGGAGCTCGCGGTCGAAATGCAGTCCGGCAGTAGGGGCAGCGATGGCGCCCGGCCGCCGTGCGAACACCGTCTGGTATCGCTCGCGGTCGAGCGCCGCATCGGCGCGCTTGATATAAGGCGGCAAAGGCACGTGGCCATATCGCTCCAGCCGCTCCAGTAGTGCCGTCTCCCCTGGGAATTCGAGCAGAAAGTACTCGTCCTCGCGGGCCAGCACCACAGCCTCTCCGCCCTCGAGCAGCAACCGCGCTCCCGGTTTGGGAGCCTTGCTCGCACGCACATGCGCTAGCGCCCGCCGCTCGTCCAACACCCGTTCGACCAACACCTCAACGCGCCCACCGCTCTCCTTGCGCCCATACAGCCGAGCCGGAATTACCCGCGTGTCGTTGAACACCAGCAGATCTTGCGGGCGCAACAGCTCGATCAGATCGACAAAGGAGCGATCCTCGATACTTCCGCTACCGCCGTCGAGCACCAACAGACGGCTGGCGCTGCGCTGTGGCAGCGGTTGATTGGCGATCAACTCCGGTGGCAGATCGAAGTGAAAGTCGGCGCGTTGCATGGCGCGGCATAGTAACAAGATCGCTCTGCAGGCGCGAGGTTTACGCTTTGCCGTAACGCGATTCTGCCGTATACTCGCAAACCACTCATGCCGGGGTGGCGGAACTGGTAGACGCGCCGGACTCAAAATCCGGTTCCCGCGAGGGAGTGCGAGTTCGATTCTCGCTCCCGGCACCATATTTCCCAGCAACCGGGCCGACGTACTCACCGACATCGATCGGCCCGGGACTCAACGCTATCTCCTTTAGACAGCCATGCGCGTGCGAACTGCGTAGCCTTCTTGGCCTGCGCAGCGCCTGCCGCTATAGCGGCAACCTGCCATAATCGCGTCAGGTAGAGCGATGCGGCCAGTCAACGATTGGCGCCTATAAGCGTGTGTGTCCACAACGAAAAGCCAAGCGGGCGCTCCCTCTCCCATGTCATGCTCGCCCATGGATTCATGGCCACACCCAGTTCCGCCATGCGAAACCAGAAACCGTTCTGCGAGATAAGCATACCGTTCACCGAAGTTTCGCGGTAAGCTGGGATTGTCGCCGGGTGACACGCTGCCCGGAGGCTATCGTCCATGAACGCACGATGACCAGGCTCTGCATGGATTCTTCGATGCGCAACGCATCGCCTAGGACGCACGATGCGTCTGCCGTCAAACACTGTGCAGGGCGGATCTCGATTTAGTGTGCTTATCACAACTAAGACAACTGGCGTATGCCATCGAGGAGAGCTTCATGAGGCTATATTCCCTAGTTCGCAAACTCGCTGCCGGGGTGTCGGTCGCGGCCCTCGCCGCCGCTGTTCTGTTTCCGGCACAGGTATTGGCCCAGGGCGATAAAGAGGTCATCCGCTGGCGGGTGCAATCGCACTGGCCCGGCGCCAGCAGCTCCTACACCGACAGTCTTGTCCGTTTGCGCGACACGCTGGCCGAACGGACGGACGGCCGTCTGGTACTGGAGCTTCATGAGGCAGGGTCGCTGTTCCCCGCCACCGAGATCTTTCCGGCGGTAAGCCGGGGCGTGATTCAGATGGGCACGATTTCGCCCGCCTACATTATGAATCGCGTCAGCCTGGCCGGTATCGCCTCCGGACTGCCGTTCGCCTTCCGCAACACCTGGGAAGCCGCGTACTTCCATATGCATCTCGGTTTCGAGCAGATGCTGCGCGAGGAAGTGGCCAAGCACGGCGTCTATTACGCCACCGATAAGGTCTACCCGACCGAAATGGTGTCGCGCCGCGCGATCACGTCCGTGGACGACTTCCGCCGTCTGAAGGTCCGCTCCTCGGGCGCGCTGCAGGTGTTCCTGACCCAGGCCGGCGCCGCCGCCTCCATGATCGCCGGACCGGAGCTCTATCCCGCCCTCTCGCAAGGCGTGGTGGATGCCGCCCACTGGGGTGCGGCTCAGGGAGCTATGAGCATGAGCCTGTACGAGGTCGCCAAGCACCACGTGCTGCCGCCGCTCAACATTGCCGGCACCGACGCCTGGGTGATCAACCAGCGGGCGCTGGACGCACTGCCGGCCGACATCCGCAAAACGGTGATCGACACGCTCAACGAGAACTTCTGGCAGCGCACCAACGCTTATCAGTTCAAGGAAACCGTCACCCTGGCTCGCGCCCAGCGCGAGCACAACGTGCAGATCAACCAGCTCCCGCCCGAAGTGCTGCAGCATCTGTCCGCTGTAGCCGTCAAGCAATGGGAAGCTGAAGCGCGCAAGAGCCCGGAAGCCGAGAAGGCCGTCGAGATGCTCAAGGAGTTCCTGGGCCAGCTCGGCTACCTCTAATCCCTTCCGCCCGGTCCGGCCCTAGCCGGACCGGGTTTCGCATTCCGCGCGAATCCAGCTCTCTCTGGAGATGATCATGCAAGCCGTCTACGCTTTCATGCGCGGCATCACGCGCCTGAACGACTGGCTGGGCCGGGCAGTGGCCTTGCTCGTACTGGTCATGTTCGGGTTGCTTCTTGCCGAGGTTTTCTTCCGCTATGCCTGGGGAGCGCCAGTCGTATGGACCGGTGAACTCGGGCAACTGCTGTTCGGCGTTTACGGCGTACTCGCCGGTGGCTACGTCATGGCCCATCACGGCCATGTCAACGTCGATCTCGTGTACTCGCGCTTCTCTCCGCGTACAAAGGCCGCAGTCGATGTCTGCACTTCATTCATGTTCTTCATTTTCGTAGGTGCCCTGGTGTACTTCGGCACATCCTTCGCGCTGGAGTCGATCAGCTATTGGGAGCGCTCGATGTCGGCATGGAATCCGCCGATCTGGCCCGTGAAGCTGGCCATTCCCATCGGCGCCTTCCTGCTACTGTTGCAAGGGCTGGTTAAGCTCATTCGCGACATACTGGTCCTGTGCGGGATAGACGTGCCCATGGACGAAGTCGCCAACCAAGGGCCCGGAGATTCGCTATGAGCATAGAACTAATCACCCTACTGTTCTTCGGGTCGCTGCTCCTTTTCTTAGTGCTGGGGCTACCGCTGACGTTCGTGCTGGGCGGTGTGTCGATTATCTTTTTGTACTTCACCTGGGGATCACACGCCTTCTACATGCTTGTCTCGCAGATGTGGGGCAGCATGAACAACTTCATCCTGGTCGCCATCCCTCTGTTCATCTTCATGGCCATGATCCTCGAGCGCACCGGCGTGGCTCGCGATCTGTACCGAATGATGCACCTATGGTGGGCCGGGGTGCGCGGGGGGCTGGCCATCGGTACTGCCGGGATCTGCGCGATGTTTGCGGCCATGTGCGGCATCAGCGGCGCGGCGGTGGTCAGCATGGGCACCATCGCCCTGCCGGCCATGCTCGAGCGCAACTACGACAAGGAGCTGGCGGTAGGTTGCATTGCCTGCGGCGGGGGGTGGGGCGTGCTGATCCCGCCCAGCATCATCATGATCCTGTACTCGCTGATCACAGGCGTATCGGTAGGCAAACTGTTCGCCGCCGGCATCGTGCCGGGGTTGTTGCTGCTGGTGCTGGTGTCAATCTACATCGGCGTACGCGCCTATTTTCAGCCGCATCTGGCCCCGGCACTGCCAGTAGAGGAGCGCGGCGGCTGGACCGAGCGTTTCGTCGCGCTGCGTGCGGTGCTACTGCCGATGGTGATCGTGCTGATGGTGCTCGGCTCTATCATGGCCGGCATCGCCACACCCACCGAGGCGGCAGCCCTGGGCGTGCTCGGCTCGCTGGTCTCGGCGCTGATCTACCGCCGTTTGAGCTGGGAGATCATCATGGATTCGGCCGTGCGCACCTTCAAGCTCACCGGCATGATCATGTGGATTCTGTTCGCCGCCCATGCCTTCAGCTCGGCCTACCAGTCCATGGGCGCGCAGGCGCTGATCACCGACCTGATGACCGGGCTGCCCGGCGGCGCCTGGGGGACCCTTATCATAATGATGCTCATCCTCTTCTTCCTGGGGATGGTGCTCGATCCGGTGGGGATCATGCTGATCACGCTGCCGGTGTTCGTGCCGATCGTCACCGCCTACGGGTTCGACCCGATCTGGTTCGGCATCCTGTTCATCATCATGATGGAAATCGGTTACCAGACGCCGCCGTTTGGCTTTAACCTGTTCTATCTGAAGGGGATCGTGCCGCCGGATATCACCATGGGCGACATCTACCGCTCGGTAATTCCCTACACTCTGGTGGAACTGGTCGGACTCGTGCTGATCATGCTCTTCCCGGCCATCGCCATTTGGCTGCCGAACCTCCTGTTCGCTTGATGGGATGCCGGCAAAAGGGGCGCTCAAAGTAGATGCCGGCGCCTTGCCTCGCGGGGTAAGCGGCGACTAGAGCGATAGGCCAATACAAACGGCCGCCTTCAAAGGCGGCCGTTCTCTTTTGAAGCAAACCGATGGCAGCCTTGGCCGCGACGAGAGCGCCGGCTAACGCACGTGCGTGACTTCCTGCCCCAGCATTTCCGTCGTCACCAGCACCACACCCTTGGGTGAGACAAAGAAGCGCCGACGATCCTCCTCCGGGTCTTCCCCTATCACCATGCCCGGCGGAATCCGGCAACCCTCGTCGATAACAGCCCGCCGGATGCGACAGCCTTCGCCCACGACCACGTCGGGCAGAATCACCGAATGCTCCACCAGTGCGCGCGGATTGACCACCACCTGAGAGAACAGCAGCGAGTGCCGCACCACGGCGCCGGCGATGATGTCGCCGCCGGAGACCATGGAGTTCACCGCCATGCCGCACATATCGGCATCGTCATAAATGAATTTGGCCGGCGGCAGCTGCGCCTGGTAAGTCCAGATCGGCCACTCCTCGTCGTAGATATCCAGCTCGGGCGCTTCGCCGATCAGCTCCTGATTAGCCTCGTAGAAGGCATCCACCGTCCCGACGTCACGCCAGTAAGGCTGCCGCCCCGAGCGTGGATCGCTGAACGGATAAGCCATGACCTTGTCAGTGGCGATTGCGGAGGGAATGATGTCGCGACCGAAATCACGCGCCGACTCCAGATTCTCGGCGTCCTCGCGCAGCTTCCGAAACAGATACTCACGGTTGAACACGTAAATGCCCATGGATGCCAGCGCATGATCTGGCCGCCCAGGGATGGGCTCGGGGTCCGCGGGCTTTTCGGTAAAGCGCAGCACGCGCCCATCGGCATCCACCGTCATCACCCCGAACGCCCGCGCCCGCTCGCGCGGCATTTCCACGCAGCCAACCGTCATATCGGCACCGGTCTCCACGTGGCGAGCGATGATGGTGCCGTAGTCCATCTTGTAGACGTGATCGCCAGCCAGGATCAGCACGTAGCTGGGGTTATGCGCCTTGATGATGTCTATGTTCTGATACACGGCATCGGCCGTACCCGCGTACCAGATCGGCTTGTCCAGCCGTTGCTGAGCCGGCATCAGCTCCACGAACTCGCCGAACTCGCCGCGCAGGAACCCCCAGCCGCGCTGAATATGCTGGATCAGCGAGTGCGCCTTGTACTGTGTAAGCACGCCTATGCGGCGAATACCCGAGTTGATGCAGTTCGACAACGGGAAATCAATTAGGCGGAACTTGCCGCCGAACGGCACCGCCGGCTTAGTGCGCCAGTCGGTCAGGTTAGCGAGCCGTCCCCCTCGCCCACCGGCCATGATCAGGGCCAAGGTGTCCCGGGTGAGACGGCTGACGAAGCGAGGATTTCGCTCGAGAAACATGCTCCTGCTCTCCGCGTCGGGGGCGATATGGACTGGCATCGGAAGCGTTAGAATACTGGTCGCCATGCCTGCTGCCAACGGCAGCCACATTGCTAGTGTAGCTGGCGTCGGACGTTGCACGGCGCCCCGACCCCGCCACATAAAAATCTGGTCGCCTACCTCTAGCTCTTATTCGCCAAGGATGATAAATTACGTTGCCCATGGGGCCGTAGCTCAGTTGGGAGAGCGCGTCGTTCGCAATGACGAGGTCAGGGGTTCGACCCCCCTCGGCTCCACCAAATCCACGAGAGGCCGCCCTTTGCGGCCTCTCGTCGTTTCTGGCCAGAGTGCGCGACCGCTCCCGCTCTGGCCGTAGCCCGCCCCCATCAGCGCGGGCACCCTTTCGGAGGCCAGCGCAAGCCGCGTCGAGATGAACGCCCATCAGGCTCTCAAATGGTTGCTCGGCGTTACCGTACTCGCCGCTCTGCTCATCTGGGTCCAGCTCAGCGTGGGCTGGAGCGTGTTGCTAGCTCCCTGGCGCAACATCGCGCCGGCCACCATTGCATCGGCGCTGACACTAGCATTGCTCAGCTATGCCCTGCGCGCGGTGCGCATTTACGACTACTTCCACGCCGACTTGAAAGGTCGGTTTGCCGCGGTACTCAGGCTGACGCTGTTCCATAACTTCGCCAACAACCTATTGCCAATGCGCCTGGGCGAAGCGGTCTTTCCCTTGCTGATGCGCCGCTACTTCGGCCAAGCGCTCGCCAAGAGCGCGGTATCGCTGCTGTGGGTGCGGGTGCTCGATCTGCACGTGGTGCTGCTGGTCGCGGCCATCGTCATCGCCACGCGCTCTTCCCACGCTCTGGCGCTCTTGCTGCCGCTGGCATGGCTGCTGGCCCTGCCGCTGGCGCTGCTGATCAGAGCGCCGCTGCTTGCGCTCACGACGCCTGCGCGCGGGAAGATCGCGGCCATCGGCCACAGCCTGCTGCTGCACGCCCCTGCCGATGTTGGATTGCTGACCCGCCTCTACGGCTGGACCCTGCTCTCCTGGGGCAGCAAGCTTTCCGCGTTTACGCTGATCGTCCAGCACTTTGTCGATATAGGCACTTGGCGCACGCTGCTGGGCGTGATCGGCGCCGAGTTGAGCAGCGTGTTGCCGGTGCATGGCATAGGCGGTTCAGGTTCCTACGAAGCTGCCATGGTTTTGACCCTGATGCCGCTGGGCGTGGAGCATGAAGTCGCGCTGATTGCTGCGGTGAACCTGCACCTGTTTCTATTGGGCTGCACGCTGCTGCTAGCGTTGCTCGGCTATCTCTTACCCAAACCCGCGCGATCTACCCAAGAGGTTGTGATTCGGCGCGAAGATCCTGCCAAGTAGACAGGTATATCAGTGAATGCAATAATCCGCCGTTCCCCCACCGATGATGCTCTGCTGTCCGGCAGCAAGAACGCTATGTCTGCAACGCATTCGTTAAGTCTCTCCGTTGTCATTCCTATGTATCAGGAAGCCGACAACGCCGCAGCCATGCTGGCCCGCGTCGACGAGGGACTGCGCGACTATCCCGGTCCCTGGGAACTCATCCTGGTGGACGATGGAAGCCGGGACGGTACTGCCGAGATTCTGCGCCGCGAGGCGCCCAAGTACGGCCGCCACGTGCGCATCATCCAGCTGCGCCGCAACTTCGGCCAGACTGCGGCCATGCAGGCCGGCATAGATGCCGCACGCGGCGAACTTATCGCCACGCTGGACGGCGACTTGCAAAACGACCCTGCCGACATTCCCCGCATGGTCGAGGAGTTGCTCGAGCGCGATCTGGACCTGCTCGCGGGCTGGCGCCGCAACCGGCAGGACAAGTGGCTGATGCGCCGCCTGCCCTCGCTTATCGCCAATTGGCTGATCGCGCGCGTCACCGGCGTGCGCCTGCGCGATTACGGCTGCAGCCTCAAGATCTACCGCGCCGAGATCATCAAGCAGGTGCGGCTGTTCGGCGAGATGCACCGTTTCATCCCCGTGTGGGTAGCCGGCGTGACATCGCCGGACCGCATCGGCGAGACGGTGGTAAATCACCACCCCCGCCAAGCCGGCGAGTCCAAGTACGGCATTTCGCGTGCTTTCCGCGTGATCCTGGACCTGCTGGCAGTGTTCTTCTTCCTGAACTACCGCGCCCGCCCCGGCCATTTCTTCGGCTCCATAGGCCTGGTGTTCGGCGTCATAGGCACTGTCCTGATGAGCTATCTGGCCGTGCTCAAGCTCGGCTTGGGGCAGCCCATAGGCTCGCGCCCACTGTTCTTCATCGCCATACTCTCGGCGGTCGCCTCCATCCAGTTCCTGACCACGGGCGTGCTGGCGGAGCTGCTTACCCGCACTTTCTTCGGCGAGCGGCGAGCCTACGAAATACGGCAGGCGGATGGGCCTGACGCCGAGTGGCGCCAACCGTCGCGGGCACAGTCCTGATGCCAGCGCTAGAACGTTATTTGCTGTCGCCGTGGGCGCTAGCCGGCGCGGTGCTGCTCAGCTTCTTTGCGGCCATGGGCGGCTACGCGCTGTTCGACCTGGACGAGGGCGCCTTCTCGCAGGCCACGCTGGAGATGCTCGCCAGCGGCGAGTATCTGATGACCTACCTGGACGGTCAGCCCCGCTACGATAAGCCGATCCTGATTTACTGGCTGCAAGCGCTGTCGGTGCGACTGTTCGGCGCCGGGGAGTTCGCCTTCCGCCTGCCCTCCGCCCTTGCGGCCAGCGCCTGGGCAGTGGCGCTGTTCTACTTCGCCCGACAAGTACTGGACCGGCCCACCGCCGCCGTGGCGGTGCTGATCATGGTCAATGCACTGGTAGTGACCATCATCGGCAAAAGCGCTACGGCCGACGCCTTGCTCAATCTATGGCTAGCGCTGATCTTCTTCGACATGTACCGGTACTACCTCGCGCCGTCGAATTCGATGGCGATGCGGGTGTATCTATGGATGGCGCTAGGGGTGCTCACCAAGGGCCCCATCGCCGTGGCGCTGCCGTTTGCCGTTGGCACCATCTTCTTCGTCTGGAGCGGGGCGGGCCGCCAGTGGCTGCGCGCGCTCACCCATCCGCTGGGCTGGCTGGTGCTGCTGGTGGTGGCAGCACCGTGGCACGTACTGGTTTACCTGGAACACGGCACCGCCTTCTTCGAAGGCTTTCTCCTGCGCCATAACGTCGAGCGCTTCACCGACGGCCTGCACGGGCACCGGGGCAACCCGCTGTACTACGTTTTCATGCTCCCGCTGGTGCTCCTGCCGTTCACGGGCTGGTTCTTCCGTATCTTAGGGCGCGCACGCGACAGCGTGAGCGAGCCGCTGGACCGGCTGCTCTGGATCTGGTTCGCCGTCGTCTTCGTGCTGTTCAGCTTCTCGCAGACGCAGCTCCCGCACTACGTGCTCTATGGCTGCACACCGCTGTTCATTCTCATGGCGCGGCACAGGGAATTGCTGATCAATCGCTGGCTCGCCTACCTGCCGCCGGCGCTGTTTCTGCTGCTACTGCTGTTTTTCCCCGAACTGCTCGCGTTCGCCGCCAAGTATGCGGATCGCGCTTACGAAATCGAGATGCTGGGTCGTGGCAGCGAAGTGCTCGGTCACGGCGACCGCATCCTGCCTCTGCTCAGCCTGACCGTGCTGCTCGCCTGCGCACTCAGCAAAGCGGTCAAGCCCTGGCAAGGACTGCTGATAACGGCGCTGATGCATACCGCAACCGTCAATTGGATGGCCTTGCCTGTCGCTGCCGGACTGCAGCAAGAGCCTGTCAGGGAAGCGGCTCTGGTGGCGCGCCAGTACGACCGCCCTGTGGTCGCCGTGGGCATCAACATGCCCAGCTTCAGCGTCTACCGCGGTGCGCCTACGCTGCGGCGTGAGCCCCGGCCGGGCGACCTGGTCTTCATCCGCGTCGATCGTCTGCACCGTCTGGACGCCCTAGCAGCGCGCGCCCAGCTGGAAACGATTTACCGCAAAGGCGGCGTCGCGTTAGTGCTGGTAGAGGAAGCCGATGAGCAACAATAACTACCTTCCCTGGTCCGCCGAATGGCGCAATGCCTTGGCCGCCGAGCTCGACGGCTACGGCAATCAGGCTGCGCACGGCGGCCAGTATTGGCTGGCAGCCATCGCTGCCAGCGCGTTTCTGCTGGCGCTGGTGCTGTTCGTCAGCGGGGGGCATCAGGCGGGCTTTCTGCTGCTCAACCCTTGGGGCGCGTATTTGCCACCGGCGCTATGGCAGCACATCACTTTCGGGGGCGACGGTCTGTTCGCGGTCGTCACGCTGCTGCTGTTTGCCCGCCGCTACCCTCAGCTGATATGGGCCGGCGCCATCGCGGCCGTGCTAGGTACGATCTTCACTCACGGCATCAAGCACGGATTGTCGCTGCCGCGCCCGCCCGCCGTTCTGGAAGCCGACACTTTGCACCTGGTCGGCCGCGGCTACCGCAACAGCAGCTTCCCGTCCGGCCACGCCATCACCGCCATGACTATCGCCTGCCTGTGGATCTACTTCCTGCGCTCGAACCTGGCGCGGGCCACCGTGCTGGCCGTTGGCTTGATAGTGGCATTCAGCCGCGTGTTCGTGGGGGTCCACTGGCCGTTGGATGTACTGGTGAGCACCGGCGCTGCCGCCGTCGTGGTGTGGCTCGGCGCTGTGATGGCGACGCAGTGGCGCTGGGGGCTGCGTCCTGGCGGGCACCTGACGCTGGTAGTGCTGCTCACGATCAGCGCAATCGCGCTGTTCGGTCACGACGGCGACTATCCGGCAGCGTTGTGGCTAGCCAACACCGTAGCGGCGCTGGCTCTCGCTATCGCGGCATGGGATTACGTGATCCAACCGTGGCGGCAGCGTCGCGCCAACTATGCGCAACCCGGAGCAGGGTCAGCGCCGGTGGATCGCTAGCACTGCGCAGGCGCGGCAGGAGCGCCTCTGGCGGCAGCCGTTTTGTCGAGGCGTAACACGTTAAGAAAAGTGTTTTTGTGGGCCCGCCAGAGCTTCGCTATACTGACGCGCCTAAACTTCACGCCCCGGTAGCTCAGCGGATAGAGCAACCGCCTCCTAAGCGGTAGGTCGCAGGTTCAATTCCTGCCCGGGGCGCCACACTCCCGTCCCCAGTAACCAAACCGATCCGCAAGCCGACAAGGCTCCCCCAAGAGGACCGGCGTGCCTTGTTTTATCGAATACACGCCGAGGATCCGCGGTTACTCCCCCTCCCCGACCAGCGCCTCACTCACGTTGCGAAAGTTCTCCAGCGCCGCCTCCAGGTTCTCTACGATCTCGGCGGCCAGCACGTCCGGTTCGGGCAGGTTGTCGATGTCCTCCAGGCTGTCGTCCTTGAGCCAGAAGATGTCCAGGTTGAGCTTGTCGCGCTGGACTAGCTCGTCGTAGCTGAAGCGGCGGAAGCGCTCGGTTTCCTGGCGCTCGTGGTAGCAGCGCACGAAGTCGTCCAGGTCTTCGCGTACCAACGGCTTGGTCTTGAGGGTCTTGTGCACGTTGGTGCGGTAGTCGTAGACCCACAGTTCCTTGGTCTGCACCTCGCGCGAGGCCGGCCGCTTGTCGAAGAACAGCACGTTGGCCTTCACGCCGGGGCTGTACCAGATGCCGGTCGGCAGGCGCAGCAGAGTGTGGAAGTTGAACTGCTCCAGCAACCGCCGGCGAATGCCCTCGCCGGCCCGGCCGGCCTCGAACAGCACGTTGTCCGGCAGCACCACGCCGGCGCGGCCGTGGGTGTCGAGGATGGTCATGATGTGCTGCAGGAAGTTGAGCTGCTTGTTGGAGGTGGTGAACTTGAAGTCGTCGCGCTCGTAGTGCTCGCGCTCGGTGGTCACCGAGCCGTCCTCGCCGATGACCTTGTAGCTCGACTTCTTGCCGAAGGGCGGGTTGGTGAGCACCACGTCGAAGCGCCGGCCGTCGTCGCCGGCCAGGGCGTCGCCCTGCCTGACCGGGCTGTCGCCGTCATCCTCGCCAATACCGTGCAGGTACAGGTTCATGGCGCACAGTCGCACGACCTCATCGACGATGTCGATGCCGGTGAAGGCATCCTGGCGCAGTGCGCGCAGTTTCTCCCGGTCCTGCGACTGGCGCTTCATGTAGTCGTAGGCGGCAAGCAGGAAGCCGCCCGTGCCGCAGGCCGGGTCGCACACCGTCTCGCCGATCTGCGGATCGATGCACTTGACGATGGCGTCGATCACCGGCCGCGGGGTGAAGTACTGCCCGGCGCCGGACTTCACCTCCGATGCATGACGCTCCAGCAGCCCCTCGTAGATTTCGCCTTTGACATCGACTCGGTGGCCGATCCACGGGCCTTCCTTGTCGATGAGGCTCACCACCCGTTTGAGCTTGGCCGGGTCGGTGAGCTTGTTCTGCGCCTTGCGGAAAATGGTGCCGATCAGGCCGTCCTCCTGGCCCAGCGCCTCCAGGGTGCGGCGGTATTGCCGCTCCAGCGCCTCGCCGTCCTTGTTGACCAGCTCGCTCCAGTTCCACAGCGGCGGGATGGTCGAGGGCTCGCCAAGATGCTCCTCGCGCTCCTGGTCCATCTTCAGGAACAGCAGGTAGGTGATCTGTTCGATGTAATCGCCATAGGAAATGCCCTGGTCGCGCAGCACATGCGCGTAATTCCAGACCTTGGCGACGAGTTGCTCGTTGCTCATTCGCTATTCTCTTGTTCGTGTTCCGGTGCGGGCGTAGCCGACGGAGATGATGGCGTCGAGATTGTAGTGCTTGAGGCGGCGGCGAACCTGGCGCTTGCCCTCCTGGCGAACTACCGAGAAATCCTCGGTAGTTGCCGCCTCGCTCAACTCCTCGCTGGCGTAGATGTTCTTCAGGTGCAGACTGATGTTGTCGACGGAGGTGCCGAACACCTCGGCCATCTGAGCCTGCGTAAGCCAGATGGACTCCGCCTCCAGGCGCACCTCGATCCGCCGGTCGCCGCCTTCGAAGATGACGAGCTCGCTCTCCGCCATCACGACAGCTCGTAGGACTGGGCGATCAGCGGCTTGGCCCGTTGCAGATCCTCATGCGAGCTCAGGGTCACTTCCAGATCGCCGGTGCCGAAGTGGCCGATGTTGCGCACATCGCGGGTAAAGCCCTCCTCCAGCTCGACCGTGTCCGGATCGAGCTTCAAATACAGGCGAACGATGCCGAGCGTGGGCTTGACCTCCACGCAAGCGAAATTCTTGATGCGGCGAAAGGCGATGTAGTGGCGCAAGACCTTCTTCGTGACATCGTCGCCCAGCCCGAGCAGGAAGGTCTCGACGTCCGCGTACAGATTGGCGAGCTCGCCGCTCGCGCCTGCCATCGTTTCGGAGATGCTCTTGGACTTGTTCTGCGGCTTGTCGCCGGGGCCGGGCGCGGCCATTGGGCTGGCGGAAACCGCGGTGAGCAGCTCCAGAAGCAATAACTCCTCGCCGAAGCGGCGGTAGCGGATCAGCTCGATGTTGCGGCCCATCTGCTTCACCGCGTGAATATCGTATTTGGTGAAATCGGCGGCGATGCAGATCAGCCGCGGCGCGCCCCACTCGATCTGGCGCGCCGCCTCCTTGCCGTAGCGGTCGCGCACCAGCAGCTCGAAGTCGCCGCGGTGATCGACCAACCAGTCGAGGTAGAACAGCCCCTGATTGATGATGTTCTCGGAGCGCTCGCGCTTGTATTCGATGATGACGGGATAGCCGTTTTCATCGATGCCGAGCGTATCCATGCGCCCGCCGTGGGTGGTGACGAACTCGGAGGCGAGGAAACGCACCCCGAGCAGGGATTCCAGATTGCGCTCGAACAGGGTCTGCAAGCCACGCTCCAGCGGCGCGGACGAGCCCTCCAGCTCGACCAGGGCATCGCCCTGGGTGCGGAACAGTTTCAGATCGCTCATGCCAGCACTTCGCGGCGGCGGCTTTGCTTGGACTTGCCGGCGCGAGCGGCCTTGATACGCGCCAGCAGCTCGGCGGCGGGCTCGTCGTTGGGATCCTGCGGCACCAGCTTGCCGGAGAAGGCGTCTTTGAGGATGGATTGCCGGAGGGCGGTGGAGCGAGCAAGCTCCTTTGCAGAAAACTCCCACAATGCTTCCAAACGCTCAAAGGCCTTTTGGACTCGACCTACAATCGCCCTTTGCTCCGCCTCAGGCGGAAGAGGAAACGGAGCTGCTTTGATATCTGCACCCGCGATTCCCTGTTGACCAGAAGTGGTCTTAATACGTGACAAAATATGGCGGCGCGTCTCACCAGCATTCCAGGCAATTTCCAAAAAATCGACACTCAGCCCATCAACACCAACAGCACGCGCCTTTATAAGCTTATCGGGGTGAAGCACCGGTTGATCAGAGCGCATCTGACCACACACCCCGACGAGGTGTGCCGAACCGTTGTACCTTGTAAAAAGCAAGTCACCCTTTTCAACCCAATAAGGTGCCACACTTTCTGGATCTGTCACTGGATAATAGCGAACATCGTCAACGGATACGCTCATTGAGCGCGTCGCTGAAATTCGCAAGATTGGGAACTCGTTTGGCTCAGATATCGGCTTTTTTGAAAGGCCGTTTCTAAAAACGCTTACAACCTGCTCAACAGTCGCCCATACCCAGCCCTCCGGCAGTTCCGGCAAGCTGCTGGTATCCGGCTCAACTGGCTCTCTGTACTTACCCCGACCTTCCCAGCTCTCACGACGAGCTTTCAGGATGCGGGCCAACAGATCGCGGCCGTGCTCGAGGCGGTGGGCGTTTTCGGCGCGCCAGTCGGCGGTGAGCTGGCCGGTGACGGCGGCTTTGAGCACGGACTGGCGATAGCGCGCCAGCAGGGTCTGCACTTGGCGCAGCGACTCTTCGCCCTTGTCCAGTTCGGCGAACAGCGTCTGCTTTGGGGGCGGCGGCATTCCGCCCGCAGCTCAAGTCCACCGGGCGCCCTCTT
>CAYWPG010000015.1:0-73833 GCA_964460035.1 uncultured Alkalilimnicola sp. | reverse complement strand
AGCCACTCTCCCCCTCTCCCCAGGCGGATGAGGGGAGCGCTTACTGCACCTTGCTCAACACCAGCGTCGCGTTGACGCCGCCAAAGCCGAAGCCGTTGCACAGCGCGTGCTGCACGCGGTGCTCTCTGGCGGTATTAGGAACGAAGTCCAGGTCCGTCATCGCTTCGTCGGGCTGCTCCATATTGATGGTGGGCGGGAGCAGGTCGTGCATTACCGCCAAGGCCGAGAAAATGCTTTCCACGCCGCCCGCTGCGCCGAGCAGATGCCCGGTGGCCGACTTGGTGGAGGAGATAGGCACCCGCGGCAAGGCCGCGCCGAATACTCTGCGCAGCGAGGCGACTTCCGCCGCATCGCCCACGGGCGTGGAAGTGGCGTGCGCGTTGATGTAGTCGATCCGGTCCGGCTCCAGCTCCGCCATGCGCAGCGCGGCTTCCATCGCCGCCGCAGCTCCCGAGCCGTCCTCCGGGCCGGAGGTCAGATGGTAAGCATCGGCACTCGTTCCATAGCCGCTAAGCACGGCCAGCGGGACTGCTCCGCGCGCCCGCGCATGCTCCAGCGTCTCGATCACCATAAGCCCCGCGCCTTCGCTCATCACGAAGCCTGAGCGTGTCCTCTCGAACGGCCGGGATGCCTTGGCCGGATGCTCGGCCTCGGTGGACAAGGCCTTCAAGGCATTGAATCCGGCCAGCGACAAGGGGTCCACACAGGCTTCCGCGCCCCCCACCAGCGCGACATCCGCCTCGCCGCTGCGGATGATGCGCATGCCGTCGCCTATCGCTTGAATGCCGGCCGCACAGGCGGTTACCGGACATCCGAGCGGGCCTTTGAAACCGTATTTGATCGAGACATTGCCAGCGGCAAGGTTGGCCAGGAACGCTGGCACCGTGAACGGCGACAAGCGCCGGTAGCCACGTGTCTCCAAGGTCTTGGCTGCCTGCGTGATGGTGGTGAAGCCGCCGATACCGGTAGCGATGATCGTCGCGGTGCGCTGTTTCTCGCTCTCGGTTTTGGGAAACCAATTCGCCTGCGTGAGCGCCTCCTTGGCTGCCGCCAGCGCATACAGCGTGAACAGATCGAGCTTTTTCCGCTCTTGCGGCTCGATAACGGTGTTGGGATCGAAACCGGCTTCGGCGTCTTTCTCGATCCTGGGCACCAGGCCTGCGATCTTGATTGGAAAATCGGTGGTGTCGAAGCGGTCAATCAGGCCGATTCCGGACTGCCCTGCGGTCAATCGCTGCCACACAGGCGCGACGCCGCAACCGAGAGGGCTGACGATGCCCATGCCAGTAACAACGATCGGGGAGCTCATGGTTCCTCCAAAGCGGAAACTGCCAGTACTGCAACCGTACTGCCGCTCCACATATGATCAAGATAATATTTTGCAGGTGTATTGCGCCGACGGGGGTAAAGGGCCGTTTGCCACGGTTCTCACTGTTGGGCGCAGCGGTCGCTATCCAAAGCCCTTGGCACCGAGAGCTTGGTGAGAGAACTATGCCTTCCGCGAAAACCCGTAAACAGCAATCGAAGGAAAAGATACTGCAGGCAGCCGCACGGCTGTTCTGCCGTTACGGCTTCGAGAAGGTTTCAATAGGGCAGATCATGCGCGAGGTTAAGATGACGCACGGAGCGTTCTACGCGCACTTTGCGTCCAAGGAAGCGCTTTATCGGGCCTCGCTCATCAATCTTCTCAAGAATGCACGACCGGCGCGCTTGATCAAGGCGCCCTTGTCGGGCGGGCAACTGGTGGCCTTGATCGATAGCTACTGGAGCCTGCGCAACAGCAAGCAGGCCCCTGATGCGCCAGGCCCCGAGGCGATTCTGTTCAACGAGGTAGGCACCCCTAACGCGAGAGTGCAGCGGCTGTTCCGCGTCTCGTACGAGAGCCTCAGAAGGCTGATCGAAAACCGGATGCGAGCGCTGAAGAGACTGTACCGAGAGCGGGCCGACGCAGCGGATGACAATGTAACCGAGAGGTCCAGGGTCGTTCTCGGGCTGCTGGTCGGCGCGGTGGCGATCGCTAAAACGATCCCCAACGAAGACGAGCGGCGGGGAATCTTAGAGGCGGCGCAAAGGCAGATCTTGACGCTAATGGGCGTGCGGCAAACGATACCTGCCAATGCCGCCGAGCTTGCCGGTTAAGTGCCGATAACGGCCTAGTGCCGGCGATGCGGCTGTAACGCCCCTTGGCTCATGTCTTGCCGCAACAAAAAAACGCCGGGCCAATTAGACCCGGCGTTCTCAGCGTATTTCGGCTTACGCCGCGACGGCTTCTTGACGACGCTGACGCAGCTTCTTCAGTCCGCCTACGCCCAGCAGTCCGGAGAGGAACAGCCAAGCGGCAGCCGGTAGCGGCACCGGAGCCGGCGCTGCCAGGGCAGTGACGGTAGCGGTGATTACGTGCTCGCAAAAGATGCTAATGCCAGACAGGTTGCTGAACACTACGCTGAAGGTGCCCAGATCCGTGGTGATGATTCCCGGCTGCGTGGTCCAGGTGAAGCTGCCCATATCCAGAATTCCGAAGAACAGAGACTTGCCCCAGCCGGAACCGGAACCGTCAGCACTGCTTTCCGGGAGCAGGAAGTCCAGGCTCGCTTCGATGGTGCCCGTGCCGACGCACCCAATCGGGTTATTGCAGCCGACATAAAGGCTGAAGAAGTTGAACGTGCGCGATTCGCCGATCTCCAGCGAGAAGCTGTCGCCGCCGAAATCGAACAGACGAGCGCTGAGCTTAAGGCCGCCCGAAGTGACCGTCGGCGTGACGCTCGAGTTGTTGCCTAGTACAAAGTCGATCGTGGATGCCTGGGCACCGATCGACACAAGGCCGAGTACCAGGGCCAAGAGGCCCGCTTTGAAACGTTGTGTCATGTCGCGCCCCCCCGCGCTAGCTTGTCACTTGTCAAGAGCTCAAATACACGAAGCTGGTATACCAGCGCGCATTGGACCAAATTCAGGGCACCGCCGCGATGAGCCGTTCGGACTAAAGGAGCGGTGCTAGCGGCGCTTTCCCGCGCTTGTCGGCGGGCCCTAATGGTGTCGGTGCCCGAAATACCGGGTGTTGTGCCCGGTATTCGGGGGGCTTCAATCAGGCTTCGGCCTACCGAAAGTACTATCGATGTCACTGCAAAGACGAATCGTTATTGTTGTTGCGTTTGTTATGGCATTGGCTGCCCTGCTTGCGGTTTTCGCCGGCAGCGTCTACCAGCAGCAGCGAATTCCGCGTATGGCCGAGCAGTTCGCCGACGCTTTGGCAGGGCAGGTGAGCAACCTGCTCGCGGTAACCGACAGCATCATGGGCGAGCGGGTACGAAACAGTATGCGGCTGCTCATGGAGCGGGGCAGGAGCAAGGGGGCAGCGACCCTGGGCGAGCCGGTCCAGGTTGGCGGGCGGTCCGCGCGCGATCTTCTGCTGGGAGGCGAGCCGCAGGCCAACCGCTTCCAGCTAGTGGATGGAGTGACGGCGATCATGGGCGGGACGGCGACGCTGTTCTCCCGCAACGGGGACCAGTTCGTCCGTATCGCCACCAACGTCACGCGCGCGGATGGAGAGCGGGCCGTCGGCACCGTCCTCGATCCGACCGGGGCCGCGATTGCGAAGATCCGCCGGGGCGAGGCCTATTACGGGCAGGTGGACATTCTGGGCAATCCGTTTCTGACCGGGTACGAGCCGATACGGGATTTGTCGGGCGAAGTCATCGGGATTTGGTATGTGGGGTATTCCGCTGATCTGCAGGTTTTGGCCGAAGTGGTCAGCAATGCGCGCATCATGGAGCGAGGCTTCGTCGCGCTGCTGGACGGCCGAGGCAATGTTCGGATGCACTCACAGCATGTGGCGCCGGAGCGTGTCGCGGCCATTCTGGCTGGGGAAGAGGCGGATTGGGTGGTGCGCCGGACCGAGTTCGCGCCCTGGAGCTATCAGATTGTCACGGCCTATTCCACTGCCGAGGTCAACGCTCTTGTCGCCCGCACTTCGCTCTACATAGCGCTGAGCTTGGCGGCTATAGGCGTCGCCATTGGCCTGGTGCTGGTCCTCGCGCTCCGTCGTCTTACCGGCCGCATTCTCCTGCTGCACCAGGTCGCCGAGCGGATTCGGCGCGATAAGAATCTGGCCATACGCACCGAGGTGCGCGGCCAGGACGAGATCGGCCAGTTGGGCATGGCCTTCGACGAGCTGGTCGCCAGCATTCTCGCGGCCTTTCAGCAAGTTCACGCCTCCTCGCGCCAGCTTGCCGTGGCGGCTGACAGCATGGCCGCTATCGCCGCGCGTGCGAGCGAGAGCGTGAGAAACCAGCAGCAGGAAACCAATCAGGTTGCAACCGCGATGCATCAGATGGCCGCTACGGTACAGGAGGTAGCGGCGAATGCCGCGGGAGCCGCCGAAGCCGCGCAGCGGGCTGATGCCGAAGCGGACCACGGCGCGCGTGTGGTGGGAGAGGCCATAGAGAGCATCGGCGTGCTCAGCAAGGAGCTGCAAGAGGCTTCGGCGGTGATCGCAGCGCTGGAGGGCGACAGTGCGGAAATCGGCAAGGTCATAGAGGTCATTCGCGGAATTGCCGAGCAGACCAACCTGTTGGCGCTCAACGCCGCCATCGAAGCGGCGCGCGCCGGCGAGCAAGGCCGCGGCTTCGCGGTAGTCGCCGAGGAGGTGCGGACGCTTGCCAACCAGGTCCAGCAGTCGGCTTCGGAAATCCACGATATGGTCAGTCGCATTCAGGGGCGCACTCATCAGGCGGTGGCTGCAATGCAGGAGAGCCTGCACAGCGCTGAGCGCAGCGTGCAGCAGGCCGCACTAGCGGGTGATTCGCTAGCCTCGATCACCAGGGCGGTGGACTCTATCAATGAGCTGAACAGCCTGATCGCCCGCGCCGCGGAAGAGCAGAGCGCCGTGGCCGAGGAGATTAACCACAATATCGCCAATATCAGTTCCGCTGCCGACTACAGCGCGGCGAATGCCGACGAGACTTCTGCTCAGAGCCGCGAACTGGCCCGCTTGGCCAAACAGCTGCAGGATCTGGCAGGCCAGTTCCGACTCGCTTGAGCGGCGGGCGAAGCCGAGTTGCTCGAAGCGCAAGTTCCTTTGCTAGGGAGCCGTGCCGGGGGCCGCCTTACCCCGCCGGCTCGGGGATCAGCCAGCGGGGGACCCCGTAAAGGTATAGGGTCATACCGAACAGCTCGATCAGGGATTGCAGCACGATCACTACGGCGGCAATGTCCAAGCCCGCAGGCAGTGCCAGCGCTACGGGCAAGACCATGAACGAGTTGCGCGTCCCCAGGCTGAACGTCAGCGTGCGCCCTGCTGCCGGCGCCAGGGCGAACAACCGGGTCAGCGACCACCCCAGCACCGCGCTGCCTATCAAGAAGCCGGCGAATGCCAGCGCCACCAGGCCAAGCTCCGGCAGGGCCTCGCGCACCACATGGATTTGCGAGGCGGCAATCAGGAACACCGCCAGCGCAAGCAGCGGAACGGGGCACCAGCTGAGCCTATCCAGCCACAGCTGGGCCTGCGGGCGCGCAGCGGCCGCCCGCTGTACGATCAGGGCCAGCAGCAGCGGCAGCAGCACCGTGCCGACGACAGCGCCCGCCATAGGGGCTGTATCGAACGCCACCCCCAGCTCCTCGCCCAGGAACAGCCACAGATAGAGCGGCAGCAGCGCGAGCTGCAGGAGCAGATTCAGCGGCGTCACGACGATGGCGCGCTCAACGTCGCCCCGCCCGAGCTGGGTGAAGGTGATGAACCAATCGGTGCACGGTACCAGCAGCACGAGCAGCACGCCCAGGCGCATTGGCAGCGCCGGTGGCAGCAGTTGGAGCAGCCCTCCCACGAACAAGGGCAGCAGGACGAAGTTCCCTAAGAGCGCGGCGGCGATGAAGCGCGTGTCCCGCAAGGCGCTGGGCACACGCGCGAGCGGCACCTGGGCGAAGGTCGCGAAAAGCAATAGCGCCAGCGTGGGCCAGAGAAGCAGCTCGAACAAGCCGCTCAGCTCGGAGAGCTCGCCCCCCAGGCCGAGCCCAATCCCTATCGCTGCCAAGTAGAGCCCTACCTGGTAGCGCTCCAGGTGTTGCTTGTTCATCGATTCTCTCTACGCAGGGAACCGGTAGCGACCATCGCCCGCTTCGGGCTCGCGCTCGGGAGGGCCGATCCTGCTGTGTTTTGGCGGGCTACGTCAATAGAGCCGTTGCGGTGCTTGGCATGCGGCCCGACCCTCTATGGGAGCATAACGGTCAGCACTCATGGGGCTGCGCGGAGCGTCGCGGTCGACACCTGTCGCAGCAACCTGCGCTCCGCCCGGCAGGTTGGCTTTGGCCGCGAGCGTACCGAATAGTTCGTGAGTAACGCTAAGCATTTAGCCCCGAGTTGGGCCGCACAGGAACGGCGCCTATGAACTTTCTCGTCAACTTGGATGTGGATGACCTTGATAAGGCGATTAGCTTCTATAGCTCGGTGTTTGCACTGACCGTGGGCCGTCGCTTCGGCTCGTTCGGCGTGGAGATGCTAGGCGGTCCGACACCGATACATCTTCTGCTCAAAGCGTCCGGTACCCCTGCCGCAGCTACGACTTCCCAGCGCCGCAGCTATGAACGCCATTGGACGCCCATTCACTTGGACATCATTGTCCCGGACATCGAGGCCGCCGTTGAGAAAGCGGTCTCAGCGGGGGCGCAGCTGGAAAAGCCGGTGACGGTTTACGAGTGGGGCAAGCATGCGCTGATGGTGGATCCGTTCGGGCATGGGTTCTGCTTTATCGAGTTCCAGGGCCGAGGCTACGACGCGATCGCTCAGTGAGCATGGAGCGTGGTTTGCCAAAGCATTCCAGTCCCTGAGCTTGAATGTTCGGCGTATGCGAGAGCACCGACCATGAAGCAACAGGCAGCTACATTGGAGCTCGAGCGGCTGGAGGCATTCGTGGGCGTCTGGAATACCGAAGGCGAAGTCGCAGCTACTGCGGCAGCGCCGCCCGCCAAATTCAAAGCGGTGGATACCTATGAGTGGCTGGCCGGCGGGCACTTCTTGCTGCATTGGTTCGAGGCGAATGTGCCCGATGGCGAGCTTCGAGGCCTGGAGGTCATGGGCTACAGCCGGGAAACCGATGCTCATTTCGCGCGCTCTTTCGACAGCGTTGGCAACGAAACGGCGATGCAGGGCCGCTTAACGGCGGACGGGTGGCGTTTCATCGGCGAGGGGGCAGCTTTGCCGGCGATTTTCGCGATGACGGCAAAGTATTTGCGGGCGCCTGGGAGCGGCAGCCGCGCAAGAACGCTGCCTGGCAGTGTTGGGTGACGGTCACCCTGCGCAAGGCCGAATAAAAGCGTTGTTGCGAGCGGCGCCGTTACTGTAGCGTATCAAGACAGCAACGAAACTGGCGGCTATGCGGCGCGGGCAGGATCGAGTTCGAACATTACACTCGCGGAGCGAATCGTTGTGAAAGCTCATGTCACGGTGATAACACTGGGTGTCGACGACTTGGAGCGCGCCTTCCGCTTTTATCGTCACAGCCTAGGACTTAAATCGGAAGGGATCGTCGGCCAGGAGTTCGAGCACGGTGCGGTGGCCTTTTTCGATTTGCAGGCGGGCTTGAAGCTCGCTCTCTGGCCTCGCCGGAGCATCGCTCACGACACGGGCCTGGCGCTTGGCAGCCCGAATCCCACCGAGTTCACCCTGGGCTATAACGTTTCCTCCCGCGCGGAAGTGGATGCGGTGATGCAAGAGGCCGCGCGGGCCGGCGCGACCATAGTGAAGCCGGCGCAAGACACGTTCTGGGGTGGTTACGCAGGCTATTTTGAGGATCCCGATGGCCATCTCTGGGAGGTGGTGTGGAATCCCCATCTCCTGCCGCCCGAGGATGCGTAAGACGTTAGCTGTGGTGCGGTCGTAGCGCCGGTCGTCGCGGAAGCAGCTAACGCGGGCCAGGCCGCTGTGCGGGGCCGGCCGTGGTCGTTCCCATCACAGGAGTCATGCGGATGACAAAGGATGACACCGCGCGCCAGGCGAGCGCTGCGCCCAGGCTGCTTTCGGGAGGCAATCCGCAGATTGCCAAGGGTGACGGCGATGTTCCCGTGCAGGCCTATATCGAAGCCATGCCGAGCTGGAAGCATGATGTAGGCCGCCGCCTGGACCAGCTCATAGTGCAAACCGTGCCCCAGGTGCGTAAGGCCGTGCGGTGGAATACGCCCTTCTACGGCATCGAAGGCCAGGGCTGGTTTCTTGCCTTTCATTGTATGACCAAGTACGTCAAGGTGGCTTTTCTCAACGGCGCGTCGTTGCGGCCGCTACCGCCGGTAGCGTCCAAAGACGCCAACACGCGCTACTACCACATCCACGAAGACGATCGGCTCGATGAGGAGCTTATAGCGAGCTGGATCAGGCAGGCATCGGCGCTGCCCGGGGATCGGCTGTTCTAGGCCATGGCTGGTTCCGGCAGGCAGCTGAAGTCTCGCCGTAGCGGCCTGATCGCCTTGTCGCTGTCCGCTGTCGCAATGCTCGGGTGCGCCGCTTCGAAGCAGGCTCCCGAGCCGGAGCGGGTGCTTCATGTACCGTTCGTGTGCGAGGCGGGAGTACGGCTGACGATGCATTTCTTCCCCGAGCGGGGGACGGCCGTTCTGGTGTATGAAGGCCGGTCCATCGAACTGCAGCAGCAGCCGTCGGGATCCGGCTTCGCGTACGGCAGCGGCCCGTACAGCGTACGCGGCAAGGGCGATGAGCTGTCCGTGCAGGTCGGTCGCCGGGCGCCGCTCAAGTGCACGGCGCAGCCATGATGAGCATGGCTGGCGTTCGCCGCGGAAGGGACCCGCTGGGGTGTTGTTGAAGGTTCCGCGACTTGGCCCCACCCCTTGCTGAGCGGTTCGTTTCGAGCGATTGCGTGCCAGACGCCGCTCAACGGCCGTACACCCGCACGGTAGCGCAATAGCGTCATCCCCGGCGTCCTCGTCTGGAGGGTCCGATGGAGTTGGAAGAGCAGCGCGATCGCCTGGAGGAGTGGTTCGTTCCCCGCTTCGGCTCCCGCCGATTTCGTGCTGCCGTGGGGCTGCTGTTCCTGCCTTACACCGGCATGGTGCTGGCCTATACCCTGATCGGCTCTATGCTGGCCGAAACGATACTCTGGGGCCGGGTAGCGGCAATCCTCGTTATCTACTTTCTGGCTCTCGGCATAGGGGCGCACGCGCTGGACGCATTGGGCAGCCGGCGCCAAAAACCCTGGGGAGATACTCTCCCGCGGCCGCAGCTCTGGCTGCTGGCTATCGTTTCGGTTGGGCTGGCCTATGCCATAGGCGTGTACTACATGCTCTTTCGCGCGCCGCTGTTGTGGCCAATCGCCCTTCTCGAAGGGTTTTTTCTGCTGGCCTATAACCTGGAATGGTTCGGCGGCCGGTTCCATACCGATGGCTGGTTCGCCATCTCCTGGGGCAGCTTGCCGGTCCTGGCGGGTTATGTGCTGCAGACCAACGCCATCTCGCCGGCGGCCGTGCTGCTCGCTGCCGCCATGGGACTGTTGAGTCTGGTGGAGATCAAAGCATCGCGTTCGTACAAGGCGCTCAAACGCGCCACGCCGGGGCGCCTGACGGCTGCCGAGCGAGAGCACATGCACACGCTGGAGGCCATTCTCAAGGCGCTCAGTGCCGGCGTCATTCTGCTGGGAATCGGTTTGGCCGTCTGGCGTTGGGCTGGTTGAGGCATGGCGCGGGTATCGCTCCCCCAGTTCGCAGACTACTGGCAACGGACGCGCGCGCAGCTGGACAGCGAGCTGCCACGTTGGCTGCCCCGGTTTTTCCCGCACCTGCCGCAATGGCAGAGTGGCTTTGTGGAAGAGGCGCTGGGAGGCGGCAAGCGGCTGCGCGGTTGCCTTGTCTGCCTGCTCTGCGAGGCCTTGGGAGGCGCCAGGGAAGATGCCATTCCCCGCGCGCTTGCCGTCGAGTGCGTGCATGCGGCGTCGCTGATCCACGACGACCTGGTCGATGGCGATGGGCTGCGCCGAGGCCGTCCCGCGTTCTGGACCGTATCGGGCGGCCGCAAAGCGGTGCTGCTGGGCGATGTCATTTTCGCAACGGCACTGCAGCGGATGGTGGAGTTGAGCCCGGCGGATGGGGCGGCGTTGGCGCAGGCCATCGCCACCATGGCTAGCGGCGCCTATCAGGAGCCGCTGGATCTGAGCGACCTGCAGCCTGCGCTGTTCGATGACGAGCGCCGCGGCCGCGAACTCTACCCGATGATCGTCTATCTGAAGACCGGCGCGCTATTCGGCGCGGCGGCCCGTTTAGGCGCCAACGCGGCGCGCAGTACACCGGAGCTGGCGGACGTTGCCTTCGAGTTCGGCGTGCAGCTGGGCGAGGCTTATCAGGTCGCCGACGATCTGTACGACCTGGTGGATGCGGCGGAGCCGGTGCAGCCGGCCTTGCTTGCGCCGTTATTGCTGTACTTCTGTCCGGATATCGATGTGGACGCGCCCTTCGACCGGCTGCTGGAGGGGCAGCAAGATGCCTTCATGGACTGGCTGAACTGGGTTCGTCCCCAATTGCGTGAGCGCATGCGTGCCGACTTGGCCCTGCGTTTGGAGAATGTTCGGCACACGGCACACAGTCTCCCGAGTGGGCCTTATGCGCCGCTACTGAGCGCGGCGCCGGTAGAGATCGTGCGGGCGCTAAGTGCTGCGTGAGCCTGGGTGGTTGGCGGTAACTATGGCCGAGCCGTAGAGCGTCAAGTCTTCGCGCCGAATTCGGGTAAACCCGCTCTCCTGTAGTTCCGCGGTCAGCTCCTGTGTCCAGCGCGTTTGCTCGATCAGCTGCGGCAGCTCTTGATAAATGTTGTGCCAGGCCGGGAAAAGCGGTGTGCCAAGCATGCGCAGGAACTTGAAGTACAGCCGCCACAGGTAAACCAGCGCCGGCTTGGGCGGATAAGTGAAGTCGTGCATTAGCAAGAGTCCGCCCGGTTTAAGCATCGTTCCGGCATTGCGCACCAGAGCGGGCAGGTCGGCATACTTGGCCAGATAGGAGGAACAGATGCAATCGAAGGGTGTTGCCGAGACGTAATCCTCGGCGCGGCTCAGCACCCACTCCACATTGGCGTGAGGCCGCTTGCGCGCCTTCTGCCGCGCGATGGCCAGATATTCTTCGCGTAGTTCCACGCCCACGACCCGGCAGCGCGGGAAGCGCTGCGCGATCGCCAAGGTGGCGATCCCGGTCCCACAGGCCAGATCCAGCACGCGCGTCGGATTCGCAGGGATCAACTCCAAAATGCGCTGTTTCCAGAGCCGGTCTATGCCGAAGGTGGCGAGGTTGACCATCAGGTCATAAGTCGGTCCGGTGCCCTGGAAGAAGCGTTCTACCAGCTCGACGCGAGAGTTGCGCGGTGTTTGCATCGCTATCGCCGCTCTCCTGCAGAACGGATGCACCAAGCTTCACCGGCTGCGCTGGAGTTTGTAAGAGCGCAGAGCCTGAAGGAGTGTGGTAGTCGGGGCTGGGGCCGGACCTTGCAAGGACGTCCCTGTCGGTATCAAGGAGAGAGCGCAGTCGCGCCGGAATCCGGCGGCATAGACCGTCAGGGATGAAGATGCTAGCATTCAAGCCGTCTTAGGGGAGTAGCCGCCTTCGCTACGGCGAAGGGCGCCTGTCAACATACTTGGCCCGCATGGGCCATGGCATGCGCAACCTCGGTTTGGCGAGACCTATGACGCGATCGCCTTTCCCGGGGTGGGCGGGTGGTCGTGTCATTGGTCGCGGCCCACCCCTGAGGGTCTTTTCGTGGAAGCCTTAGCCACCTCCACCTTTCTCGTCGCGCTGGCGGAGATCGGCGACAAGACGCAGCTGCTCGCGCTCGTTCTCGCCGCTCGTTTCCAGCGGCCCGTGCCGATCATTCTGGGTATTCTGATCGCCACTTTGGCCAATCATGCGCTTGCCGCGCTGCTGGGTGTCTGGGCCAGCGGGTTCTTCTCGCCGGAGGTGTTGCGCTGGCTGCTGGCTGGGTCGTTCATCGCAATGGGGTTGTGGATTCTCGTCCCTGATAAGGAGAGCGAGGCGGGCAGCATGCTGCGCTACGGAGCGTTCGTCACCGCGCTGGTGGCCTTTTTCTTCGTCGAGATCGGCGATAAAACCCAGGTCGCTACGGCAGTGCTGGGCGCACGGTTCGACCAGACAGCGCTGGTAGTGGTCGGGACCACGGTGGGTATGCTGGCGGCGAACGTTCCGGTAGTGCTTGCCGGCAATTTCGCGGCCGATCGGTTGCCGCTGAGCGCGATCCGCTGTCTTGCCGCGCTCTTGTTCAGTGGCCTTGGGGTGTATGCCTTCTTCGCCTGACCAAGGTCTTGCGCCGGAGTCAGTCAATGGCTGCTCGCGCTTCAAGCGCTCGCAGCCATTGCCGTTTTACGATCCGCTCGCTCATCACGGGCGCCGTGTAGCTGGCGGCGGCTGCGCGTGCCGAGGGCGCCAGCTCCTACTGGAACTATCCCCTCAGGGCAGTGAGTCAGCTGCTGTGGGAGGGCGTCCTGGGCACGAAAGGCATCAATCTCCTCTGGCCCGTGCCTCTGGCCATGGGAGCGAGAGCCGGCGCAGCGGAGGTATGGCGAGCAGTATCAGCGCGACCAGCGCAGTCCACTGCAGCCACTGCGGCAGCAGTTCGTGAACGGCACCGATTTGCGCGGCAATGTCGATGCCCGCCCACAGGACCAGCCGGTCCACGGCAAGACCGATAAGGATAGTGGTCGCGAAGATGCCCAGGAGGTAGCAAGCAAAGGCGGCGTTGCCCATTTCGCGGCGGAGAATTCCCAGGGTCGCCATGCTGGTGATGGGGCCGGCAAGTAGAAACACCAGTGCCGTGCCGGGCGATACGCCGGCAAGCAGCATGCTGGCGGCGATCGGAGTTGCTGCGGCGGCGCAGATGTAGAGCGGTATACCTATTGCGGCCATCAGCAGCATCGGTAGCAGACCGCTGCCGTAAGCGGCCGCAGCCTGGGGCGGTACTAAGGCAATGAGTGCGCCGGCGACGATCAGCCCGATGAAGATCCAGGAGCTGATGTCATCGAGCAAATCGCCGAACGCGTAGCGCAGGCCCGCGAGCAAGCGCTGGCCCAAAGGCGCGGTGTCGGCCGTCTCGTTTGCGTCGCCGCCGCAGCAGCCATCGGCGGCGCAGGCTGTCGGCGGTTCAACCGTAATGCTACGTTCCCCAGTTGCGGCGACCAATAGTCCGGTGGCGATGGCCGTGACTACGGCGCCGGCGGCGCGCACCAGCGTCATGAATGGTCCGAGCAGCGCGTAGGTGATGGCGATGGAATCCACTCCTATACCGGGCGTGCCGACCAGGAAGGCCGTTGTGGGGCCCCGTCCGGCGCCGCCTCGGTATAGCGTCAGCGCGGTAGGGATAGCGCCGCAGGAGCATAAGGGTAGCGGCATGCCGATAAGCGCGGCGCGCGAGATCCCGCCTATGCCCTGGCCGCCGACCCAGCGCTGAAGGCTTTGCTCCGGTATCAGCGCCTTGATCAAGCCGGCTGCGAACAGGCCGAGCAGCAGCCAGGGGGCTGCCGCGCGTGCCACCGCCAGGATCTCATCGAGAACAGGAACGATCATGCGTTTTGGCTCCGCATTATGGGTTCATCGCTGGCGCGGATAATCGCTGAGCCGCGCTTGGGGGCGCGCGGGCGTTGCGAGGAGCATGCGCACCGTGCCGTTGCCATCGCGCGCCGATAGAACGTAGCCTAGACCCTGTAACGATTGCAGGGTCAAGCATCATGCGCCGCATGCTGAAGATCGGCGAGGTGGCCCGCTTGAGCGGGTGTTCGCCGGAGACGATTCGACATTATGAAAAACTGAAGCTGCTCGAGCCTCCCAAGCGCGGAGCGAACGGTTACCGGCTTTATACCGAGGAAGCCATCAACCGCTTGGGCTTTATCCGCCACGGGCGCGCATTGGGGTTGGATCTGCAGACTATCAGCGAATTGCTGGCGCTGGCCGACGATCCGGACGCCGATTGCAGCGCAGCGGATCGCATCGCCTCGCATCACCTGAAGCTGCTCGAAGAGCGTATCGAGTCGCTCTCGCGCCTGGCGGACGAGCTCAGAGCCGTGATTTCGCAGTGCCGGGGCGGCCGGGTGGCGGAGTGCAGGATCATCGAGGCGCTGTTCGAGCGAGAGGAAGGCCGCTCGCCGGTCGCTTAGCCACCAGCGGCAGCGGTGCTTTAGCTTCGAAAGCGTTTTGCGTCTATGCCTAGTTTTCGCATCCTGGAGCGCAGGGTTTCGGGGTTCAGCCCCAGCAGTACCGCGGCGCCGGCGGGGCCTGCGACGCGTCCGCGCGTACGCTCCAATGCCGCTTCTATATGCCGGCGCTGCACTTCCTCTAGCGTGGGAAAGTCGCTGCCAGGCGCGCTGCGCGGAGTCGTGGTGGCAGGCCGGTCGGGCGCGATGCTGTGCACCGCTCCCAGAGCGCCGCGGATTTCGAGGCGTCTGCCTTGGCCCAGAATCGCGGCGCGGTCCATCACCACACCCAGTTCGCGCACGTTGCCGGGCCAGCTGTAGCTGGCGAGCAGCTGAAGGTCTTGCGCGGTGGGCAGTATCAGCGGCAATCCCAGCTTATCGGCGGCTCGGCGAGCCATGTGTTCGGCCAGCGCGGCCAAATCGTTGGGGCGCTGGCGCAGCGGCGGGATGTGGATGGGGAAACCCGCGATGCGGTACCACAGGTCTTCGCGGAACGCGCCGGTGGCGACCATGGCGGCCAGGTCGCGATGGGTGGCGGCGATGATGCGTACGTCCACCGTGATCGAGTCGGTACCGCCCACGCGCTGCAGCGTGCCTTCCTGCAGCACGCGCAGCAGACGCACCTGCGCGGCCAAAGGCAATTCGCCGATTTCGTCCAGGAACAAGGTGCCGCCGTCGGCCCGCTCGAACCAGCCCTGGCGGCGCGCTACCGCGCCAGTGAAGCTCCCGCGCTCGTGGCCGAATAGCTCGGAGTCGATCAGATCCGCCGGAATGGCGCCGCAGTTGACACGGATAAACGGCGCCTTGGCGCGTGGCGAACCGTCATGGATCGCGCGCGCGATAACTTCCTTCCCCGAACCGGTTTCTCCCAGCAGCAGCACGGACAAGTCCGTGGCCGAGACCAGCTGCGCCCGCTCCATGACCTCGCGCAGGTCGCCATCGGCGCCGACGATGGCTGCGCCGGAGGCTCGGCTGCCCAGCTTTCGCGCCAGGG
The DNA here is from genome assembly GCA_964460035.1 of uncultured Alkalilimnicola sp. Classification (GTDB taxonomy): domain Bacteria; phylum Pseudomonadota; class Gammaproteobacteria; order Nitrococcales; family AK92; genus CAYWPG01. The sequence goes on along the minus strand of CAYWPG010000015.1, from coordinate 58,668 downwards.
TGACCTGACCCGCTTCGGCCGCCGCCCGAAGTCTTTCCAGCTCCTGCAGCCGGCGATGGTTTACCAGTGCCGTGGAGAGCGGGTCCATCAGGGCAGCTGCCAGGCGCCGCTCGGCAGCGCCGAGGGAGATGCCGGCTGCGATGGCTAGCACGGCGACCCCAAGCGGCTCGCCATGACTGCGTAGCGGACAGAACAAGGCCGATGCGGAGTCAGTGGCCAGCGTCTTCAGGGTCGACAGGCGCGCGCGGTCGAGGTCGCGCCAATCGCAGATATCGCCCAAACGCGCCCAGCGCGAGCTGCCCTGGGCGCGTAGGGTGCGCTCGTCCGGCGGCTGTATTCCGCTGCCGGTCAGTGCGGCCACCCTAAGGGTGTCGGCGGTAACGAACTCCAGGATGGCAAGGCCGCTCAAGGCCGCATGGTCCTCGAGCAGTCGCAACAGGTTGTCCGTGCTCTCTTGGAGATTCTGGTGCAGGCAGGTCTCGCGCCAGACTTGGAGCATGACTGGGTGGATGACGTTCATTCCGTTAAATATAACGGCATGTCGTTAAATACAACAGATTCTCCCGTGTCATTTAACGGGTAAGCCCGGGGTGGTGCCCGTGTCTGCGCTGTAAGCGGTTGAGTGTTCAGCCTTTTGTGTTCTTGGCACGAGTCTTGACTAGGTGGCTCGCAGTTACATGGGAGCTTGCCGTGCCCGCCGGCGCGGCAAGCCCGATAACCTTTGGGAGTGCCCGTAATGTCTCGATTCGTCCGCTTGTTGATTCTGTCCGTGCTGACCGTAGGCCTAGCCTTGCCAGTGCTAGGCCTGGCGCAGGATGTCACGCTTCTGAACGTTTCCTACGACCCGACGCGGGAGTTTTACCGCGAATACAATCAGTTGTTCGCCAAACATTGGCAGGAACAGACGGGCAGCCGCGCAACGGTGCGGATGTCGCATGGCGGCTCCGGTTCTCAGGCCCGTTCGGTGATCGACGGTCTGGATGCCGATGTGGTGACGCTGGCCCTGGCCTACGACGTCGATGCGCTGCGCCAGCGCGCGGACCTGATTCCGGAAGGCTGGCAGGCGCGGCTGCCCGGCAATAGCTCGCCGTATACGTCCACCATCGTGCTGCTGGTGCGCAAGGGCAACCCCAAGAACATCCGCGACTGGGACGATCTGGTACGCGAGGATGTGCAGGTCATCACGCCCAACCCGAAAACCTCGGGCGGCGCGCGCTGGAACTATCTGGCCGCCTGGGGCTACGCCAAGCAGCGCTACGGCAGCGACGAGCAGGCCTACGACTTTGTGCGGCGCATCTTCGCCAACGTGCCGGTGCTGGATTCCGGCGCCCGCGGCGCGACCAACACCTTCGTACAGCGGCGCATAGGCGATGTGTTCATCGCCTGGGAGAACGAAGCGCTCTTGTCGGTGGAGCAGCTTGGCCGCGGCCAGTATGAAATCGTCGTCCCGTCGGTGAGCATTCTCGCCGAACCGCCGGTGACGGTGGTGGATCGCAATGTGGATCGTAAGGGCACCCGCGAAGCGGCCGAGGCCTACCTGCGCTACCTGTACTCGGACGAGGCACAGCGTCTGGCCGGCAAGCACTACTACCGGCCGTCCAATCCGAAGATCGCCGCGGAGTTCGCCGAGCAGTTCCCGGACCTGAAACTGTTCACCATCGACGAGGTGTTCGGCGGCTGGGAGACGGCGCAACGCACGCACTTCAACGACGGCGGGGTGTTCGACCGCATGCTCAACGAGATCAACCGATAAGGGAGGGCAAGGGCGGACCTGCCTTCTCTTTGGCGTTGCACCCTGTTGGCACAGCCTGCTCGCCACGGCTGTGACCGCAGGGTGGACGCATTGGTGGAGGCATTTGCCGCCCCGGCGCGCGTATGAGGATTGCACTACGCCAGCCAAGCGTCATTCCCGGTTTCGGGCTGACCATGGGCTTTACCGTCTTCTACCTCGGGCTGATTCTGCTGCTGCCGATAGCGGGGCTGCTGCTGTATACGGCGCAAATGAGCTGGTCCGATTTCTGGGACGCCGTGAGCGACCGCCAGGTCGCGGCTTCCTACCGGCTTTCGTTCGGCGCGTCCTTCCTGGCCGCGAGCCTGAATCTCGTGTTCGGCGCCATCGTGGCATGGGTGCTGGTGCGCTACGACTTCTTCGGCAAGCGCGTGGTGGATGCGCTGGTCGATCTGCCGTTCGCCATGCCCACGGCAGTGGCCGGCATCGCGCTGGTGACGCTGTACGCCCCGACCGGCTGGATAGGCCAATACCTGGACGCGCTCGGGATTCAGGTGGCCTACACGCAGCTGGGCGTGGTGGTGGCGCTGACCTATATCGGCTTGCCGTTCGTGGTGCGGACGGTGCAGCCGGTGCTGGAAGAGCTGGACAGGGAGGTGGAAGAGGCGTCCGCTAGCCTGGGCGCGGGCCGCCTGACCACCATTCGCCGAGTGGTGATACCGGCGCTGGTTCCGTCCTTGTTGACCGGCTTCGCGCTGGCGTTCGCCCGTGCGGTGGGCGAATACGGCTCGGTGATCTTCATCTCCGGCAATCTGCCGTTTCGCACCGAAATCACGCCGCTGCTGATCGTCGCCAAGGCAGAGCAGTACGACTATCCGGGCGCTGCGGCCATCGGCACGGTCATGCTGCTCGCCGCGTTCCTGATGCTGCTGATCATCAACGGCCTGCAATGGTGGGCGAGCAGGAGGAGCCGATGAGCACAGTTGCCGACACGATTGCCCTGCCGCGTTCGCGCGGCAACGCCTGGCACGACGCGACGGCGGAGCCCGCCTGGCTGCGCCGCACTTTGCTCGGTGTTGCGCTGGGGTTTCTCGCGCTGTTCCTGGTGCTGCCGCTGGCGGTGGTGCTGTGGGGCGCCTTCGAGCAGGGCCTGCGGGTCTGGTACGAGGCCATAGTCGAGCCCGATGCCGTTGCGGCCATACGTCTGACCCTGACGGTGGCGGCTATCGTCGTGCCGCTGAACCTGGTGTTTGGCGTGGTGGCCGCCTGGGCCATCGCCAAGTTCGAGTTCCGCGGCAAGGCGCTGCTGGTGACCCTGATCGACCTGCCGTTCGCGATCTCGCCGGTGGTGGCCGGACTGATCTTCGTAATCCTGCTCGGCTCGCAAGGCTGGCTGGGCCCGCTGCTGGCCGAGCATGGCATACGCATCATTTTCGCGGTCCCGGGCATCATCCTGGTGATCGCTTTCGGCACCTTGCCGTTCGTCGCCCGCGAGCTGATACCGCTGATGCAGGCGCAGGGCAAGGATGAAGAAGAGGCCTCGCTCACGCTGGGTGCAAGCGGCTGGCGGACCTTCTGGCGCGTCACCCTGCCCAACGTGAAATGGGGGCTGCTCTATGGGGCGATCCTCGCCAACGCGCGTGCCATGGGCGAATTCGGTGCGGTGGCAGTGGTTTCCGGCCGCATCCGCGGCGAGACCAACACCATGCCGCTGCATATCGAGGTGCTCTACAACGAGTATCTGTTCACCGCCGCCTTCGCGGTCTCCTCGCTGCTCGCAGGGCTGGCCATAGTCACCATCGTGGTGAAGAGCTTCATCGAGTGGAAGGACGAGCGCCGACGCCGCCACTAACTGCGCAGGACCGAATCATGAGTATAGAGATTGAACGCATCGACAAGCGTTTCGGCGACTTCGTCGCGCTGGACCAGATCGATCTGAAGATTGCCGAGGGCGGCCTGACCGCGCTGCTCGGCCCCTCGGGCTCGGGCAAGACGACGCTGCTGCGCATCATCGCCGGCCTGGAGCGGCCCGATTCTGGCCGTATCCGCTTTTTCGGCCAGGACATGACCGATGTGCACGTAAGCCAGCGCGGCGTTGGGTTCGTGTTCCAGCACTACGCGCTGTTCAAGCATATGAGCGTGTTCGACAACGTGGCCTACGGGCTGACCGTGCGCCCGCGCCGGTTGCGGCCCTCCAAGGCCGAGATCCGCAAGCGCGTAATGCGCCTGCTGGAGCTGGTGCAACTCGATTGGACTGCCGATCGCCTGCCGGCGCAGCTGTCCGGCGGCCAGCGCCAGCGCATTGCGCTGGCACGCGCGCTGGCGATAGAGCCGCGGGTGCTGCTGCTCGATGAGCCGTTCGGCGCCCTGGATGCCAAGGTGCGCACCGAACTGCGCCGCTGGCTGCGGCGACTGCACGACGAGATTCACGTCACCAGCGTGTTCGTGACTCACGACCAGGAAGAAGCGATGGAGGTTGCCGACCGCATCGTGGTGATGAACCGTGGCCGCATCGCACAGGAAGGCACGGTGGAGTGCCTGTACGAAACGCCGAACTCGCCGTTCGTATTCGAGTTCCTGGGCAGCACCAACATTCTGCCAGTGGAAGTGCGGCGCGGCGAAGTATGGCTGGCTGGCCAAAGCACGCCGCTGGCGGTGTCCGAGCAGGCGGACGGAGCAGGGGAGCTTTATGTACGCCCGGCCGATCTGCGCGTTGCGCAGCCCGGCCAGCACGGCGTCGAGGTCGTGGTCGACGATGTGCAGCGCACCGGGCCGCTGATACGTGCCGAGGCGCGCACGGCCGCGGGTGGGCAGGCGCTGCAGGTCGAGATTCCCCATCTGCACCACGACACACAGGCGTTCGTGGCGGGGGCGCGGCTGCGATTGCGGCTGATGCAGTTCAGCATCTTTTCCGGCACTGAGGCTGCCGAGCAGCACCAGAGGGACTGGCGCGACAGCAGCAGCCGTAGCAGGCCGGCGCGTATCGCCGGTTGACGGAGGGGGACGGTGGAACGGATGCAGCGATGGACAGAGCCCACATTGCTGATGGTGCCCGGCTGGAACGGCTCCGGTCCCGGACACTGGCAGCGGCGCTGGCTGGCCCGCGTGCCCCGCGCCGCGGCGGTGGAACAGGCCGACTGGGCCCGGCCGCAGGTCCGGCCGTGGGTATCCGAGCTGGCGGCTGCGCTGCGGCTGCAGCGCGGCCCGGTGGTGCTGGTGGCTCATAGCCTGGGCTGCATTACCGTTGCCCACTGGGCAGCGCGATCGTTCGACCCCAAGGTATGCGGTGCGCTGATGGTAGCGCCAGCGGATGTGGAACGCGCCGATGCGCCGGCGGAGCTGGTGCCGTTTCGGCCGATTCCGCTTACCCGGCTGCCGTTTCCGACGCTGACGGTGGGCAGCAGCAACGACCCGGCCGCCAGCGCCGAGCGGGCGCGGGCGTTCGCGCAGGCCTGGGGAGGAGAATTCGTCTGCCTGCCAGGTGTCGGCCATATCAACGTTGCTTCCGGTCACGGCGATTGGCCGCAGGGACTGGCGTTGTTGCGCCAATGGATGCGACGGGCCGTTGCCGGATATGGCGGCCCGCTCGTGAACCCGACATCGAACGTGAGCGGGGTGCGATGAACGCATGTTGTTAGGTCCGCCCAACGGCTCCGATTCGCCGGATGGCCCTATTGCGGTCATCGCAAGTTCCGCTTCAGTTCGAGGGCACGAGCATGCCGCTTACTCAAATCGTCAACTATCTGAACCAATACCTCCCTAATATCCACCCCCTTGCCGCGCTGGGGCATAAGGCGATGTTGCGGCTCGATCACGGCAAGCTCAGCGCCGAGGTCGCCGGCATGCGACTGCTGCCTTTTCAGCTGCCGGTGCTTTGCAATGGCAGGCCGTTCGCCCGCCGCGCACGCCTCACCGTATTGGGGCCGCGCGGGACTCGCCTGAGTGCGGAGGGACTTTTCCTGCATGCTTGGGAGGCGGACGACGTGATTTTCCTGGATCGCTTCCTGCGCACCTTGCATGCGCTCTATCACCTCAACCGCCGATCCGAAGCGGGCGAAAGGCTGGTGCTGGATGTGCACGTGCGGCACCTGGCCGCCGTGCCCGAGCAGCACGGCCAGTGGTTCGAGCAACTGCTGGCGCGCTTGGGGCTCTTGCCCGGGCAGATCATTCTGCGAATCGAGGGCAGCGCACTGCTTGCCGACGCGCACGCAAGGCACGCGGCGCGCAGTTTCGCCGAGCGGGGCTACCGGATTCTGGCGGGCGGGCTGTCCGAAGAGAACCTGCACGATTCGGCGTTACCGGAACTGGGAATCAGCTGGGCGGCGCCGGCGGCCGCGCTGCTGGAGCTGGCGGTGCATGACGACAGCGTGCTCGCTGCTGCCGCGCGGTTACGGGCCCATGCCATCGGGCTGTGGCTGGAGCCGCTGCCTGCAGCGCTGGAGCGCAAGTGGATGGCTCGGGTCAGCGATATCGTCGTGGAACAGGGCGAGCTTGCGGCGGAGGGGCGGTCGTGGGTGTAGGCGAGGCATTCCCTATCGGCAGCGAGGTGGAGTTGCTCTCCCACGCAGTGTGGAGGGAGGTTGCTCGCCATCCGGATCTGACGGCCTTGTTGCCTGCTTTGAGAAAACAGCTGGCTCCGCGGCTGCGCGTGCTCGGGATAGCCGTGTATCAGCTCCTCGAATCCCGTCTTGTGCCGGAGGCGGTGGCCTCCGAGGGCGAGCTGCCGGCGCTGGACCGAGCGCTGAGGCTGGAGGCGAGCGAGCGCCTGCGGGAGTGGGGGGGCACCGCTACCGAGGCTACGACGCAGGTGCCGGGGGCGAAGACGATCGTTCCGGAAGACGGCCGCACTGCCTGGGCCGTACCGCTAGGGGAAGCGCAGGGAGTCGTCCTATTCGCTTTGATTGTGGTTGCGCGCCCGCCTCGGGATAGAGATGGTTCGCTGCTGAGCACGCTGCGCGAGCCCTTGGCGGTGGCAGTGGCCAATCATCAGCGCATCCATGGCATAGAGGTGTCGCGCGCCGCAGCCGAGGCTGACCGCGTTGCCCTTTTGCACAGGCTTGGGCGCGAGAGTCTGCATGAGTCCGTGGTAGGCGCGCGGCAAGGGCTGCGGCACGTAATGGAGCGGGTCGGGCTGGTGGCATCCTCGGATCTGTCGGTGTTGCTGTTAGGCGAGACCGGTACCGGCAAAGAGGTGATCGCTAGAGCGATTCACGAGGGCTCGCGTCGCGCCGACGGCCCGTTCCTGCGGGTCAATTGCGGCGCCATTCCGGCGGATCTGATCGACTCCGAGCTGTTCGGCCACGAGAAGGGCAGTTTTACCGGTGCGACCGGTGCCCGTCAGGGCTGGTTCGAGCGGGCCGACGGCGGCACCTTGTTCTTGGACGAAGTCGGCGAGCTGCCCCTGTCGGCACAGGTGCGTCTGCTGCGAGTATTGCAGGACGGCAGCCTGCGGCGTGTGGGCGGGGAGCGTGAGCTGCATGTGGATGTTCGCATCATCGCCGCTACCCACCGCGATTTGCGCGCCATGGTACGCGACGGAACCTTTCGCGAGGATCTGTGGTATCGCATCGCGGTGTTCCCTATCGAGCTGCCGCCGCTGCGCGCACGCTTAGCCGATCTGCCGGCACTGGCCCACCATTTCGCCGAGCGCGCGGCGCGCAGGCTTGGGCTGCCGCCGCAGCTGCCCACGCCGGCGGACATCCGCCTGCTGCAGAATTACCCCTGGCCGGGGAATGTCCGCGAGTTGATCGCCGTGATCGAGCGTGCTGCGATTCTGGGCGCAGGTACCGGTCTGCGGGTGGATCTCGCTCTGGGCGCGGCGCCCATCTCCGCGGCGGCGCCCACCAGCGCGCAGACCGAGCCGGCCCAGAGTGGCGATAACGCCTTCCTGAGCCTGGACGCGGCGATGCGGCGCCACATCGAAGCGGCGCTGGAGCTGACCCGGGGGCGCATCGAGGGCATTGGCGGGGCTGCGGATCTACTCAAAATCAACCCGCACACCTTGCGCGCGCGCATGCGCAAGCTGGGAGTCGACCCCACGCCTTTCCGGATCGGTTTGGGCCGTAAAGGATGACGTCCCGCGGGCTAGGCAAAGATCCCGCGTTCGTCGTAGCGCCGCTGCCAGCGTTGCTGGCGCAGCCGCTTCTTCACCAGCCTGGGCGACAGGCAGCGCTTGATTGCCGCTGCCAGATTCTTTCCTTCCGGCCCTGTGCCCGCCCACACGGTTTGATCGAGATAGCGGCGGTATTCTCCCGCCAACGGGTGAAAGCACAGGTACTTCCAGGGCTTGGCCGCGCCCACGTAGTGAATAATCGCCGGCGCCCATAGCGCCGCTTCGACTTCCTCGGGCGGGAAGTGGCGTAATTGCTTGGTCGCTCGGTAAAGGCCGGACTGCTGATTCCAGCGCAGCGGCAGCCTCTGCCACTTGTCATGCAAGACGCCGTTCAGCGCGCATTGGTCGTTCGTTACGATCTTGTGCGGGTAACGGAGCTTGAACTCGCGGACTTGGCCTGGAATGTCGTCTCGGCGCCACAGATCCAGATCGATGAGCATCACGCCCGAGTTGAAATACTGCTCCTGCGCGAGTCCGGACGCGCGGTAGGTGGAGTTGGAAATGTTCTCCACCGCGCCGAGGTGGCGGCCATTGAGCGGGGTGTGCCACAGCTCGGCCAGATCGGCTTTGACGATAAGGTCGCAGTCCAGGTAGATGACGCGGCTGACCGAGGAGTCGAACAGCTCCGGTATCGAGATGCGGTAGTACGCGGCCGCCGTCATCTTGCGGCGCAGCGGCATATTGGAATACAGCTCTCGGTCCAGCTGCAGAAACTCCACGGTGGCGCCGCGCCGGCTCACCTCTGCGGTTATCGCCCGGCGGGTGGCCGGTTCGATCCCGCCGTCTATGACGAATAATCGATACCGGTGGGGCTGCGCCGCGTTGGCGAGCACGGAAGCGAACATGACGCCAAGATGACGTGCATAGCCTTGGTCGCTGCTGGCGACCACACGGATCGTGTGCTCCTGGGGCGTTTCGCGGTTGCTATTCATTGAACGATCTCTGTAGGTTGCCGAGGAAAGGGGGTGGCGGCGCCTGGAAGCAGCAGGGCGTACACGGCGCCGCCAACGATGGCCAGATATACGTAGCCGGTGCGATACATCACGTAGGACTCGAACCCGTTAACGATCAGAAAGAAGACCAGCGAGAGGCCGCCGAACATGGCCCAGTCGTTGGGTACGAGGGCCCGTCGCCAGGCGCGCAGCAACCGATACAACAACGTGCCCACCAGTAGCGGCAGCAGAAGCAGGCCGGGGATCCCGTAAGCCACGCCGAGCTCGAGGTAACTGTTGTGGAAATGCCCAAAGCGTTTCAGCGCGGGCTGGAGTCCGGACTCGTCCAATAGCAGGTGCTTGGTGGCCGGCCCCCAGCCGGGCAGCGGACGCTCGGCAAATCTGGCGAGCGCGAAGCGCCATTGCCGGATCCGGGTTCCAATGGATCCGTATGCCAACGCATCGAGCTTGCCTGTGGCGAGCAAGGCAAGCTGATCGCGCTCGGCGCTTAAGCGGCTGCTCAGCGTCTCCGGTATGCCGCCAAAGCCGGGGAGCGCGGCCAGCGCGGTCAGCGTCAGCACGCAAGCGAGCAGCGGAGCGCGTGCCGCGAGCAGTCGTCGCTGGCGCATCAGCGTCAGGGCGACGGCAGCGCCGCCTAGCCCCAGACTGATGCTCAGCGCCAGCCAGACTTGCCTGGCCTGGCTTCCCACCACCGCAGCCAGCGCAATCGCCAGCAATGCAGTCCAGATCATGGCCGCCAGAATTCTTGCCGGTCGGGAGCCAGGCCAATGCCAGACGCGCCCGGCGAAGACTAGCAGCCCAAGCAACAGAGCGCCGAAAACCACGCCCGCGTGCTGCGCGTTGCGAAAGCCGAAGTCCGCGCGCCGTCCGCTCAGTATTTCCGGCAACCGTTGCAGCTCGCCGCTCGCCAGCGCTGCCAGCACCGCTCCCGCTGCCGTTGCGGCCAGCAGCAGGAATGCCAGGCGCTGATTGCCGGCCAGCCACCAGCCTATGGGCAAGAACAGGAACAGCTTCAGATAATGGCGGGTGTAGCGCGCCTGCGTCCCGGCGACATCCGGCCAGACGTTGGCCGCCCACAGATTGATCAGCAGCATGTAGGCGCAGGCGACGATAAACACCCGGCACAGCCATTCCCGATGCTGGTGATACCGCAGATATGCCGGGCTGGCGATCAGAGCGGCGACTATCAGCAGCTCGGCGATGCGGGCGAGATCGCGCCATAGCCAGGCGCAGAGCCCGAACAGCAGGGCGGCGGCTATGCCCACGCCGGCCCGCCTTGCCGGCGCGATCGGTTCCGGCAGTGACGCAGTGGTCATGGCAGTGGCAGATGCCTGGGCCGGTGCCGGTATTGGCGGAGCAGCTTGCGCGGATGGCGCAGCGCCCGAATCCGCGCAAGCAGGCCTTCGGACTCCGCCGTTGTCCACGGAGTGCGGGCTAGGCAGGCGCGGTAGTAGGCGGCGAAAGGGTGATAGCAGGGCCGCAGCCATGGCTTGTGCGGTCCGGTGAAGTGGACGATAGCGGGAGCAGCCATCGCGCGGCGTAGCTCCTCCGCGTCATAACCGCATCCGGCACAGTGTTTGCGGTAAACGCCGAAGATGTCGCTTTGCTGGTTCCACACCAGCGGCAATCGGGTCCACTGGCCATGCAGGACGCTGTTTAGGGCCGATTGATCCGGATAGCGCAGGCGGTGCGCCTCGCGTGCAAGAAAGGCCATGACCTCGCTGTGCAGCTGCGCCTGGCGCCACCGGTCCAGATCCAGCAGCAGGACGCCGGAATTGAAATAGTGCCGGCGTGGCAGATCCGCATCGCGGTGGGCGCTGGGCGAGAGATTCTCCACCGCGGCCAGCGGGCGTTGCGCCAGCGACACTTGCCACAGCTGCTCGATCTCGCCAAGAACCACCGTATCGGCATCCAAGTAGATGACTTTGCGAACATGCCGCTCCAGTAGCGCGGGCAGCATGATTCGCGAGTACATGGCAGTGCCGTAACGCAGGCGCGGCAGCCCCGCGAAGGCTTCGGGCTGAACCGGCACGAGGCGCAGGCGCGCCTGCCAGCGCTGCGCCAGCTCCTGCAGGCGGGCCAGGTTGTCGGCACCGATGCCGGCATCGATCAAGTGGAACTCGATGCGCTGCGGCTCACGGGCGTTGCGCAGCAGCGAGTACAGCATGACGCCCAGGGGCTGGGCGTAACGATCGTCGCAGCTGGCGGCGATGTGGATGTTACCGGCGGACTGAGGCATGCATCGGTTCTCCCGCGGTTACCTTGCCGTCTCGCGTGCCGGCGCGGGCGTTGCGGAGTGTTTGCGCCCATCGCGGCCGTACAGGCGGTCCATGCGCCGCAGGGTCCACAGCCCGGCGTACTTGTTGAAAGCGCCCTGGCTGTAGGTGGCTGCGACCAGGAATCCTACCGGGCCGTCGAGAAAGCCGCCCCTGAGCACGTATATGTGCAGGAACACCCAAATCGACCTCAGCAGCGCAACAAAGAGTCCGCCGCCCTTTACGCCGGCCGCGTAGCGCTTCTGCGCGCCCAGCCAGGCGTACTTGGCGGATTTCTGCAGCGCGTGGCCGAAGTCCCGGTGCGTGAAATGCAGCAGCCTACCGGGCAGCTTGCCGATCGGCCCGTCGGGGAGCTGCACCGTTTCGTGGACCTGATCCGCGGTGAAGCGCGCTCCTTGACGACGGAACAGCCGTAACGGCGCGCGGGCGCTGCGGCCATAATCCAGGCGCTTGCCGTAGATCGTAACGGCCCAGGGAAGCTTGAAGCCCACCTGAGGAATCTGAATTTGCATGAGCAGCGCTTTCAGCGCATGCTGCATCCGCTCATCCAGCGCCTCGTCGCAGTCGATGGACAGCACCCAGTCGCCGGTCGCTCGCTCCAGGGCACGCTGTTTCTGCGGCCCGTAACCCGGCCAGTCGGTAACGAAAACCTTGTCGGTGTAGCGGCGTGCGATGGTGACGGTCGCATCCGTGCTGCCGCTGTCGACGACGATGATTTCATCGGCGACGGGGGCGACCGACTCCAGGCAGCGTTCAATGCGGTCCTCCTCGTTGTAGGAGATGATGATGACGGAGAGCGAATGCCGGTGTTTTGCCAAGACCGATTTCCTCGCGGTTCGATTCCTCAGGGAACAGGCAGCGCCGCTAGCTCCAGCGGTAGTAAGCGAAGCGGTGCCTGAGCTTGAGCTTGCGTATCAGGTTCAGCGGCTTGCGGCGCAGCCGCTGGCGGCCGCCGCCTTCTATGAAGGCATCGACGGCCGCCAGCACTCTTTGGCTGGAGCGGCCGTCCCTATAGGGATGTATCCGCCTGGCGTAGTCCTCTATGGCCTGCCGCAACTCCGGCGGAGGCCGCAATGCCTGTTCTATTGCCGCGGGCAATTGCTCGGGGTGCTGTATGTCGATCAGGTGCGGCCCCGGTTGCCGGTTGCGCAGCGTGACGACGGCTTTTCCCTGCAGCAGGAATTCCGGAACGGTCGACGAGGTATCGGAAACCATCACATCGGCTCTGCGGTAGAGGGCGACCAGATTGCCTGGCGGGTAGAAGCTGACGTTGTCGCGCTCCAGCGCGCGGTATTCGGCTACCGTTTCAGCATCCATCTTCGGGTGCAGCGTCAGCAGCCAATGCCAATCTCGTGTCCGGGCAAGGCGGTCTATTACGGGCAGCAGCTCGCGCGCCGCCGACAAGCGCGGGGTGAACGTGGAGGTGAACAGCACCACCGGGCGGTGGGCCGCCGGCTCTACCACATCGTCCTGGAACAAGGGGTCCAGCTTGGGCCACCCAGTTTCGACGACCGCGAAATGGCCCAGCCGCCGGGCGAGATCCGAGAATTTCTCGGTGGTGGCCGGCCCCTGGGTGAGGTAGAGATCGAAGCAATTGCGGATACGGAAATGGCCCCGTTTCTCGCTGCGCTTGCCTATGCTGAAGCCGTGGAACAGGCCGATCTTAACGCCCGGGAAGAAGTCGGGAACCATATTGCCCGGCACGAAAACCGCTTCCGGGGCATACGCCTTGACCTCGGCCACGGTGGCCAGTATCCGCTCGTGCGGCCGCATCAGCGGCAGTACCGCGGCAGGGCGTTCGAGAAACCAGCACACCTGATCGCCGCGGGCGAGGGCCGCGTTTTGCAGCGGCCGCAGAATCTCGATGCAGTATGCGTGCGTGACGTAAAACAGAAGGCGTCTCATGCGCTGACCTCCGCCCGCCCGAGCAGACGCCGATAGACGGCCAGCGTTTTCTGAACGGTGAGTTCCACATTGAAGCGGGTGGCGATGCGCTCCTGAGCGGCGCTGCCGTAGCGCTGCCGGCGCTCGTCGTCGCTGAGCAGCTCCAACAGCGCCTGCGTCAGCTCGGCAGCGTGCCCCGGCTTGATCACCCGGCCGCTGACGCCGTCCTCGATCAGTTCCGGACTGCCCCCGGCCGCGGTGACCACCACCGCTACCCCCTGCGCCATGCTTTCGATTACCGCGCGCGGCAGGCCTTCGCGACGCAGGGTAGGCAGTACGAAAACATCGAACGCCCCGGCCAGTGCCGCGGCATCGCTGCGATAGCCCAGGCAGTGGATACGGTTGCGAACTGCGCTGCGAGCGATGGCGCGCGGGATTCGCCAGTCTTCGATGGCGCCTATCAGTACCAGGTGGGCGCCCAGCGTCGCCGGCAGCCTGGAGAAGGCCTCTATCAGTACCGGCACGCCCTTGCGCGGGCGCATTCGAGCCACACAGCCGATTACCGGCGCTCCGGCGGGGATGCCGAGAGAGGCAAGATCCGGTCGCCGCTCCTGGCGATACCAGTCGAGCTCGTGGCCTTTGTGGATGGTCACCACCTTCTCGGGCGGAATACGCAGCCCGAACAGGCGCACACTCAACAGGTAGCGGCGCACCGCTTCGGCAACGCAGATGTGCGCATCCACCCGGGGATGAAGAAAGCTCAGCCACGAGGTGGGGTCCAGGTAGCTGATGTTGCCGACGATGCCGCGATACGCCACCAAGCGCGCTCTGTGCCCCTTGAGGGCGACCAAAGCATTGGATAGCGCGAGTTTGGTGAAAACGTGGACGATGTCCGGGGACTCGGCCGCAATGATTCGCCGCAGTTCCCGAATGCTCCGGCCGTCGCGCCGCGAGCGAAAGCGCAAGAGGCGCACCGGGATGCCGGCCGCCGCCAGCGGCTCGCGCAACTGGGCGTCTTCCTGGCAAACGACCGTGACCGCTATGCCGTGGCGGTGCAGCCCTAGCACCATGTGGCATTCGCCACGGTCGATCTTCGTGAATATGAACAAGACCCGCATGATGTTCCTGGTCGTAGCTGTTGTCTCAGGCTCGGTGTGCCTGTCGCCCCTTCTTTTGCAAGCGGCGGGCCGACCCGTGCGAAGCAAGCAGTGATGCGGCTTAGGAGCCGATCGGCGGGGGGCGGCAGGTCCTGTGGTCGTGATAGGTCACGGCGGCGCCCTTGATATGTAACGGCGGCCAGCATTGGTCACGGCGCGGCGGGCTTCGCGCGCTCGTCAGCATGGTTCAGGCCCCGCCGTGAGTAGGTCCTGGCCGTCCACGGCACGGCTGGCGTGCCCTTTGCATTGCCCATGCGGCCGCTGCGCTGCGGCAAGCGCATGCAACGGGTTAAGGAGATCTAGCCGCCGTGGAACGTTCCCACATCTTCGACAGCGCGCCCGCACGACGGGGGCGCGCCGATACGGACCGCATCGTGGATTGGCTGGTGAGCGGGCTGGAGCCGCGAGCGTCGGTGTTCCACGTTGGCCAGTACTGCGGGAGTAACTGGCGAGCCTCCACCGAGGGGCGGGCCCGAGCCAGCTTCCACTTGGTGCTGCGCGGCCGCTGCTGGCTGCACCGGCAAGGAGTCGAGCCGGTGCGGCTCGATGAGCGTGACGCGGTATTCCTATTGCGCGATCTGCCGCACGCGCTCACCCCGGCGCCCGCGGCGCGGATGAGCTACGCGCCTCGGCCCATGCGGCCGCTGAAGCCGGCGCTCGCCGATGGTACCGGGTTGGCCTGCGGTTTTTTCGATTTGTCCGGTCCTCCGAGCGAGTTGCTGATCGCCGCCTTGCCCGCGTGCCTGCTCCTGCGGGCGAACTCGCCCGTGCACCGCACGGTGGCGCCGCTTTTCGATCTGATGCTCGCCGAAGCCGAGCGCGATGCCGAAGCGGCGTCGCCGCTGATCGAGCGGCTCACAGAGCTGCTGTTCTTCTACGTGGTGCGGGAGGTGGCACGGCGCGAGACGCTGGAGCCGGGCTTGTGGGCGCTGTGGCGCAATCCCCGGTTCTCCGGGCTGATCGAACGTCTTCTGCGCGAGCCCGGCAGAGACTGGACCGCGGAGGAGATGGCTCGTGTCGTGAACATGTCGCGAGCGACCTTCTTCAAGCGCTTTCTTGCCGCCTGCGGCCAGCCGCCGGCGCAGTTCCTGCTGGCGCTGCGGATGCGTATCGCTGCCATGCGGCTGCGCGGCGGCGATTCAGTGCTGCGGGCGGCCGAGCATGTCGGCTACCGGTCACAGGCCGCGTTCACCCGCGCTTTTACCAAGGTGATTGGCGTACAGCCAGGCGTTTACCAGCGGTCGCGACGACGCCCTAGGGCCCGCGCCGCGGATGGCTGGATGCATGCCGGTTCGGCCAGCTAGGCGCCGCCGCTTGCCGGCCGAGTAGACGGGCAAGCAAAGGATTCCGACGCGAGTGCATAGAGGTCGCCCCGCCGGCGCGAAACAATGCGAAAAACTACAGCAAGAGGCTTCGTATCATGTCTCGTCTGCCATTGCATAACGCCGACACCGCTCCCGAAGGGAGTCGCGCGCTGTTACGCCGTGTCCTGGCCAATAATGGTTATCTGCCCAATCTGGTGGCGGCGCTGGCGAATGCGCCGGCGGCCCTGGAAGCGTATCTCACCGTCGGCGAGATCAACGGTCGCGCCAGCCTTAGCCTTGCCGAGCGTGAGGTGGTGCAGATCGTGGCCGCCAGTATTCACGGCTGCGACTTCTGCGTGTCCGGTCACTCGGCGCTGGCGCTGAAGAAGGCCGGGTTGCCGCGCTGCCAGGTCGTGGCCTTGCAGCAGCGCGCCAAGCTGGACGATGCGCGCCTCGATGCGCTGGTCGACTTCACGCGCGCCGTGATCGTGTCCCGCGGCGCTGTTGCCGATGGCGAACTGGCCGCGTTCTTGGCTGCCGGATTCGATGTTGCGCAAGCGCTGGAGGTGATCCTGGGCGTCAGCCTGGCGACGTTATGCAACTTCGCCAATAACTTCGCGCGCAATGAGATCAATCCCGAACTGCAGGCGTTCCGGGTCGGAGTGCTGCAGCCATGAGTCCGGGGATTCTTGCCGCGGCCGACCGCGCCTGGCTGGCGGCGCAGGCCGAAGCGCTGGATGCGGATAGCGGTAGTGCCGATGCCGTCGTGCCGACGCTAGGCCGGAGCGGACTGTTCGGAATCGGTGTGCCGGCCGCGCTGGGAGGCGGCGGTGGCAGTACCAGCGATGCGGTGGAAGCAATCGCCGAGGTGGCCGAGTTCTCGCTCGCCGCGGCCTTCGTCTTCTGGGGGCAGCGCACCTTCATCGAGTATCTGCTTGCCAGTCCCAACGGCGTGTTGCGCGAGCGCTGGCTGCAGCCGCTGCTGGCGGGCGCTTGCGCCGGCGCGACCGGCTTGTCCAATGCCATGAAGTATCTCTCGGGTATCGAATCGCTACAGGTTACGGCGACCGCCGTGGGCGAGCGCCTGCGGCTGCGCGGCGCCTTGCCGTGGGTGACGAACCTGCGCCGGGCGGGATTCGTGGTGGCGGCGGTCGCCGAACGCGAGGACGGTAGCGCGGCTGTGGTCGCGCTGGCGAGCGACTTACCGGGAGTGGTACGCAGCGACGATTTGGATCTGATCGCGTTGCGAGGCAGCAATACAGCGGCAATCGCTCTCGAGGCGGTCGATCTCGGCCCCGAGTGGCTGCTGCATCCTGATGCACAACAGTTCTGCCCCGCGGTACGCCCGGCCTTCTTGGCTCTGCAACTGGGCATGTCGATCGGGCTGGCTCGGGTTGCGCTGCGCAGCGCCTGCGACCGTGCCGGGGAAGCGCATGCCACGGTAGTGCCCCAGGCGCAGATGCTGGCTGCGGAGGTGGAGCGGTTGGCGGCGCGGCTGCACGCGGGGCTGCGGGAAGATCGCTTCGTTGCCGATGCGCCCGACTTGTTCCGCATTCGCATCCGTCTGGCCGAGCTGGTGCAGCTTGCGTTGCAGCTGGAGCTGCAGGCGACCGGCGGCCGAGCTTACCTGCGGGAAGGGAGCCCGGGCTTCGCGCGGCGCTGGCGGGAGGCTGCCTTCATTCCGGTCATCACCCCCAGCGTTACCCAGCTGCAGGGCGAGCTGCGCCGTCATGGGGAGCAGGGGCTATGAGCGCTAGGGCGCTTCGGCCACTGCCGTCGACATCCCAGCCTGCGCCCGGCGCCGCAGTGCTGTCGGCGCGGCGACTGGCGTTCGCTTACCAAGGCGTGCCCGCGCCGGTATTCGCCGATGTATCGCTGACGGTAGGCAGGCGTGAAATCGTGTGCCTGCTGGGAGGCAGTGGCTGCGGGAAATCCACTTTGCTGAGGGTGCTGGCGGGCCTGGAAGCGCCGGGGGAGGGCGAGGTGCGTTTTCTGCAGCAACCCCTGGAGCGGCCGCATCCGCGCAGCGCGCTGGTATTTCAACAAGCCAGCTTGCTGCCGTGGCTGCAGGTGGAAGCCAATGTGTCCTTCGGACTGGGCTTTCGACACCAGCCCCCAGTGAGCCGCCGTGCGCGCCGGCGCCGTGCGCGCGCGGCCCTGGCCGCGGTCGGGCTGGCCGGATTCGAGCGCGCTTGGCCGGGGCAGCTGTCGGGAGGACAGGCGCAGCGGGTGGCGCTGGCGCGTGCGCTGGCACGCGAGCCGGAGTTGCTGTTCGCGGACGAGCCGTTCTCGGCTTTGGACGCGATCACCCGCGTGGAAATGCAAACCCTGCTGGTCGAGCTGGTGCATCGGTGGGGAACCGCGGTACTGCTGGTTACGCATGACATTGAAGAGGCTCTGCTGGTGGCCGACCGGATTCTGCTGATGGGAGGCAGGCCTGGCCGGATCCTGCGCGAGTGGCCTATCGCCATTCCGCGTCCACGGGCAGCGCATGCCGACGCGCTCATCGCGCTACGGATGGACATTTTGAATGCGCTGCGCGGCACGTTGGAAACGATTACTAGTTAAACCCAAGAGGGTCGTCGCCATGAGTTCTCGCGAATCACCCCGTCCTCATATCTGCACCTCTATCGCCTGCGGCTGCGGACTGACCAGGCGCGACTTCCTGCGCCTGTCGGCGCTGACCGCCGCGAGCGCAGCGTTTCCGCTGCTGCGGGCCGGCGATGCCATCGCGCGGTCCGAGCGTGGCGACGACGTGCCGGTTCGCATCGGCTATCTGCCGATCACTGATGCCACGCCTTTGCTGGTCGCTCACGCTCGCAGGCTTTATGAAGCAGAGGGGCTTACGGTGGAGCGGCCGCGCCTGTTCCGCAGCTGGGCGCAGATCGTCGAGGCGTTCGTCGCCGGCCAGGTGAACGTGATCCACCTGCTATCGCCCGCTACGCTGTGGGTACGTTACGGCACGCGCTTTCCGGCCAAGGTGGTGGCATGGAACCACGTCAACGGCTCGGCGTTCACCGTCGCCAACGACATCGACGATATCCGCCAGTTGGGCGGCAAGACCGTGGCGGTCCCGTTCTGGTATTCCATCCATAACATCCTGCTGCAGAAGCTGCTGGTGGGGAACGGGCTTACGCCCGTGACACGGGCGCGCGGAGGACGGGTAGCGGCCAATGAAGTGAGCCTGGTGGTGCAGGCGCCGGCGGAGATGGTTTCCGCTCTTGCCAGCGGGGCGATCGCCGGTTTCATCGTCGCCGAGCCGTTCAACGCCGCCGCCGAGATCCACGGCGTGGGCAAGGTGCTGCGCTTCTCCGGCGATATTTGGAAGGATCACGCCTGCTGCGTCACTTTCCTTGCCGAGCGCGACCTGGTCAGCCGCCCCGAGTGGGCCCAGCGCGTGACGAACGCCATCGTCAAAGCCCAGCTATGGGTGCGGGACAATGGCGCTGATACCGCCGCAGCGCTGTCGGCGAGCGGCCCGGAACGGTATACGCCGCATCCGGTCGCGGCGCTCTCCAAGGTGTTTTCGGCCGAGGACTACGCCCGCTATCAAGCTCAGGGCGTGATACGCCACGGCAGCTGGCAGCAACGCCGCATCGACTTTCAGCCTTATCCGTTCGCTTCCTATACCGAAGAGCTGGTGCGGGCGCTGACGCAAACCCGCGTCGAAGGCGACAACGCTTTTCTAAGCGATCTGGATCCCGCGTTCGTGGCACGCGATCTGGTCGACGACCGCTTCGTCCGGCAGGCGATCGGTGCGGCGGGAGGCCCGCAGGCGTTCGGCTTGTCGCCGGACTTCACGCGCCAGGAGATGGTGACGGTTTGATGCGGATGTCCCTGCGTTCGTTGTTGCCGCTGGCCGGATTCGCCGCCGTTATCCTGTTATGGAGCCTGGGTGCGGCGCTGCTCGCGCGCAGCACCCCGCTAGGCGCTCATTTCGCGCCCCTGGCGGCATTGCAGGCGCTGGTTGCGCTGCTCCAGGGCGGCTTGCTATGGGAGCATATGGCCGTCAGCCTCAAGCGCGTGGTCGTTGGGCTAGGCTATGCGCTCGCATTCGGGGTGCCGTTGGGCGTAGCTACCGGCATCTCGTTCTCGTTCGGCCGCATAACCGGAGGGGCGTTCCAGTTTCTGCGCATGATTTCGCCGCTGTCGTGGATGCCGGTGGCGGTCATGGTGTTGGGGGTGGGCGATGCGCCCGTTTATTTCCTGCTCGCTTTCGCTGCCGTCTGGCCGATCCTGCTCAACACTGCCGCCGGCGTTTCGCAATTGGACCGAAACTGGCTGGTGCTCGCTGCCAGCCTCGCCGCGACACGGTGGGAGACGATAGTCCATGTCATCCTGCCGGGTATCACCGCGCACATCCTGACCGGGGTGCGCTTAGCGATAGGGATCATATGGATCGTACTGGTACCGGCCGAAATGTTGGGAGTAGATGCCGGCCTGGGCTACTTCATCCTCGATACCCGCGACCGCCTGGCGTATGCGGAGCTGATGGCTGGCATAGTGCTGATCGGTGCCCTAGGTTTCGCCCTAGACTTCACCGCCCGCCGTTTACATCGCCTCTGGTTGCATAGCCGCTAACTATCCTTGCGGTGCTCGTAGCGTCGGGCCGCGGCGGCAGGCATTGCTGCGCCCGTTACTCCGCTTCGTACCCATCTGGCCGTTCTCGCCAGCGGCCGGCGCCGTTCGACCCCGTGGCACCGGCTTCGATGGTCGGCACATTTACCGGGAATCCGTGTCCGGTCACGGGCGGGAAACGGTGTCTTGTTTGTAAGTTTTTGATTTGCAATTGTTTGTGGGGTTGGCACAAGGGTTGCCATGACTTCTGTAGCGATACAGGAGTCACTTCAAATGATTGCACCCGAGCAGTTTCGTCAGATCATGCGGCAGCTCGCCGCTGGCGTCACGGTGATTACCACCGAACTGGACGGCAAGCCCCATGGCATGACCGCTACGGCGTTTACGCCACTGTCGCTGGATCCTCCGCTGGTGTTGGTTTGCGTGAACCGCAGTAGCGATACCGCGCAGGCTCTGGCTTCCGGCGCCTATTTCGGCGTCAACATCCTCGATGCCTCCCAGTCCGCTCTGGCCGCGCGCTTTGCCGGCAAGGCTCCGGCCCGGTATGTCTGGGACGATGTCGAGCACCGCTTCGCGCCGCACGGCGCGGCGCTGCTCAGCGGCTGCGCGGCGGCTTTGGAGGCGCGCCTGAGCCGCATTCTCGAGGGCGGTGACCATCGCATCTATATCGGCGAGATCGTGTGGGGGACTCGAACCCCGAACGCCGAGCCGCTGGTTTATCACCAGGGGCGGTTTCACGGTCTGCGTCCGGTGGTCGAGCCGGCGCCGGCGGTGCGCAAGGAGGCGGTATGAAACTGGCAGGCATTGTCGGTAGCGCAGCCCGTAGCGGCCGCACCCGGCTGGCGGTGGAGCTGGTGGCGGCGGGCGCCGCGCAGCGGTTGCCGGATCTGCAGATCGATGTCATCGACCTGGCGGAAACGAAGTTGTCGTTCGCCGATGGCCGTGCGCCGGAGGCATTGACCGACGACACGGCAGCCGTGCTGCAGCGCGTCGGAGCCGCTGACCTGATCGTGATAGGGACGCCGGTTTATCGAGGCAGCTACACCGGCGCGTTGAAGAATCTGCTGGATCTTCTGCCTCTGGAGGCTCTGCAGGCTAAGCCGGTAGCGCTGGTCGCCGCCGGCGCCTCGCCTCATCACTACCTTGCCATAGATGCCGCGCTGCGGCCCGTGCTGGCCTGGTTCAACGCCTATCAGCTACCCGGCAGCGTGTACCTGCAGGGTGCCGATTACGCCGACGGACGCATTGTCAACGAGCTGGTGCGGCAGGACCTGAACGAACTGGGCGGTTCGCTGGCCGAGCTGGGGCTGCGTCTTGCGGGGCTGGCGGCCTTGCCAAAGCCGTTGGCGGCGCGGGCGAAGGGCTGATGCCATGAGTACCAAGGCAGTGACCAAAGGGCCGCAGATTCTGAGCGTGCGCACCGCCGCGCAATCGCGGCTGTTTCGTATCGAAGCGGTGCAGCTGCGTTTCGCCAATGGCGCCGAACGGGAGTTCGAGCGGCTGGCAGCGGACTCCGGCGCCGGCACGGTCATCGTGGTTCCCATGCTCGACCCGGCCACCTTCGTGCTCGTGCGCGAGTATGCGGTCGGTCTGGAGCGCTACGAGCTCGGGTTGCCGATGGGGCGGATCGAGCCGGGGGAATCTCTGGCGGCCGCGGCCAACCGGGAGCTGATGGAGGAAATCGGTTTCGGCGCCCGCCGGCTGGAGCGCCTGCACACCTTGTCGTTGGCGCCGGGAATCCTCGGTTACCGCGCGGAGGTGGTGTTGGCGACGGATCTCTATCCCATGCGCCTGCGAGGCGATGAGCCGGAGCCGGTGGAAGTGGTGTTCTGGCCGGCCAGCCGACTGGATCGAGTCATCGCCGAAGCGGAGCTGACCGAGGCGCGGACGCTCGCTGCGCTGTTTCTCGCCCGGGATCTGGTAGCGCGCCGTCGCGCCGCGTGTAGCTGAACGGCTCCGGTTCTCGAATTCAGTTTTGTTATTCAAGGAGAAAATTATGCGAACGCATCGGGTGAGAAGTGTTCCGCGCGTCATTGCGCAAGGGTTGCTGGCTATCGCGTTGCTAGTGCCTGGCCTTGTGGTCCATGCCAGCCAGCCGGTGAGAGTCTCGCTGGATTATGCGTACTACAACCCCGTGGGGCTGTTGCTGAAGGAGAAGGGCTGGCTGGAAGAGGATCTGGGCGCCGATGGGATAGAGGTGCGCTGGACGCTCAGCCTGGGATCGAACCGTTCGCTGGAGTTCCTGCGCGGCGGCGCGATCGACTTCGGATCCACCGCCGGCTCGGCGGCGCTGGTCGCTCGCGCGGGCGGACTGCCGATCAAGGCGGTTTATGTCTACTCCAAACCGGAATGGACGGCGCTGGTGACGCGGGCCGACTCCCCGATCCGTACGGTCGCCGATCTGAAGGGCAGGTCCGTGGCCGTCACCCGCGGCACCGATCCGCATATCTTCCTGCTCCGCGCGCTGGCCGAGGCCGGGTTGAGCGATCGCGATATAGACACGGTACTGCTGCAGCACCCGGACGGCTATGCCGCGCTGCTCCGTGGCCAAGTGGATGCCTGGGCAGGCTTGGACCCGCATATGGCGCGCGCGGAGTTCGAGTCAGGGGCGCTGCTTTTCCACCGCGATGTCGATTTGAACACGTACGGCGTGCTCAACGTGCGGGAGGCGTTCGCGCGCCAGCATCCCGGGCTGGTGCGAAGAGTGCTCGCCGCCTACGAGCGTGCGCGCGCTTATGCCTTGGCGAATCCGCAAGAGTATCGCGACGTGCTGGTTCGCTACGCCCAGATCGCGCCGGAGGTGGCCGAGCGGCAATTGCAGCGCACCGATATCAGCCGGTCCGCCATAGGTGACGAGCAGCGCCGGCTGTTGCAGGAGACGGGGTTGGTGCTGAAGAAGATCGGGATTCTGCGTGCCAACGTGGACGTCGACCGCGTAGTCGCCGAGCTGATCGATGACAGCTTCAACGACAACCGGCGTTAGGAGGTGCAGTCCAGTGAGACCGTTCAGCAACGCAGGCCGGGCGGTAGCACCGGCGGTTGGCGGCAGCCGGTTGACAGTGGGCGTGCGCAGCCCGGCCTGGAAGGGCTGGGGGCTGCCGCTGGCGATACTCCTGCTATGGAGTGCGCTGTCCAGGCATGGCGCATTTCCCGAGTACCTGCTGCCGCATCCCTTATCGGTGTGGCATGAACTGGCCCTGCTATGGAGTCGGGGCGAGCTGCCGGCCCACATCCTGGCTACCGCCGGGCGTGTGGCGGCGGGCTTTCTGTGCGGTACGGCCGTGGCGACGGTACTGGGCGCGCTCACGGGCTCCTCGCGTGTTGCCAGGGAGCTGCTCGATCCCAGCTTGCAGGCCTTGAAAGCTGTGCCTTCGCTGGCCTGGGTGCCGCTGTTCATTCTCTGGTTCGGGATTTTCGAGACTTCCAAGATCATCCTGATCGCCGTGGGGGTGTTCTTCCCCATCTACCTGAACTTGATGTCCGGTATCCGCGAGACGGATCGGAAGCTGTTTGAAGTGGCGCGCGTGTACCGCCTGTCGCGCTGGAGTGTTGTGCGCCGCGTTTTGCTGCCCGCGACGCTGCCCGGTTACGTGATCGGCCTGCGCGCCGGGCTGGCCCTGGGCTGGATGTTCGTGATCGCGGCGGAGCTGATGGGAGCCAGCCAAGGGCTTGGCTTTCTGATGCTGGACGGACAGATGACCGGCAATCCGGCGCGGATCATTGGTGCGCTGGTGTTGTTCGCGCTGGCCGGCAAGCTGTCGGATGCGCTGCTCGTCGCGCTCGCGCGTCCCCTGCTGGCCTGGCAGGACTCTATCGGCCGCACGCAGTGAGGGTTGGACGATGCGGCGGATTTTCCAGTTGCCAGAACCTTGCTCGGCGCTTCGCGCTACGGCGACGGTAATGGCGATAGTGCTGTTGATGCTGCTAGTGACAGGCATTCAGTACATCGGCGGCCGCTGCGTGAAGTATCTGAAAAATCGCTGATTACAGCACTGGAGACGAATATGACCGAGATTGTGGAACCACTTTCGGCGCTGCCCGCGGGCAAACACCGGCCGGCACCGGGCCGACTGAACGAGCAGGCATGGCTGGACGAGGCCGAGCGGGTGGCGCGGGCGCTGGCAGGCACCGCCGTGCAGCGCGACCAGGCAGGGGGCCACGCTGCCGCGGAGCGCGAGCTGCTGCGCGAGAGCGGCCTGCTTGGCCTGTCCGTCCCGGTTCAGTACGGAGGCCTGGGGGCGTCTTGGCCGGCGATCTATCGGACGGTGCGAGTGATCGCCCGGGCCGACTCGTCGCTGGCGCATATCTTCGCCTTTCACCACCTGCAGGTAGGTTCCGTTCTGCTGTACGGCACCGAGCGGCAGAAGGAGTATCTGCTGACGCAGACGGCCACCAAGCGCCTGTTCTGGGGCAATACGCTCAATCCGCTGGACAGGCGCACGGTGGCCACCGAGCGCCCCGGCGGCGGCTACATCTTCCATGGCGATAAGAGCTTTTGCTCGGGCGCGCTCGGTTCCGACTATCTGACCGCATCCGCCTGGCACGAACCCACACAGTCGCTGGTCGTGGCTGCGGTGCCGACCCGCCGTCGCGGGATCGTGGTGCACGACGACTGGGACGCGATAGGCCAACGCCAGACCGATAGCGGCAGCGTGACTTTCAATGAGGTCGAGGTGTTGCCCGACGAGGTGTTACTGCCGCCCGGCGTGCCGTGGCGTCCGGCGGCGCACTTCCGCACCTGCCTTGCGCAGTTGGTGCTGGTCAATCTTTACGTAGGCATTGCCGAAGGCGCGTTCGCGGAAGCGAAGGCATACACCCTGACGCAGGCGCGCCCGTGGCTGGCGTCCGCCGCAGCGGCTTCCAAGGATGATCCCTACGTTCAACGCCACTACGGCGAGCTCTGGAGCAGGCTGCGCGCGGCACAGGTGCTGGCGGACCGGGCGGCGGACGTGGTTCAGGAACATTTCCCCAAGGGCGATGGCATCACCTTGGGGGATCGTGGGGAAGCAGCGGTAGCCATAGCAGAGGCCAAGGTGCTGGCGCACGAAATCGCGCTGGACGCTAGCAGCCGGCTATTCGATATCGCCGGGGCTCGCGCGACCTCGCGCCGATTCGGATACGACCGCTTCTGGCGTAACGCGCGCACCCACACGCTGCACGATCCGATTGACTACAAAATCCGCGATCTGGGGCGCTGGGCGCTGGAGGGCGTATATCCGACGCCGACTTCTTATTCCTAAGGGGGCTGCTGCGGGGAAGTCCGTACCGGCATCCGGAAGAGGCGCTGCGGGCCTTACGGCCAGGAGGCATCAATGCTGCAAATTTCCCATGTTTCCAAGCAATTCTTGGACTCTGGCGGCGTCAACCATTTCGCGCTGGAGCATATCGATCTTGCAGTCGCGCGCCACGAGATCGTTGCGCTGGTGGGCACCTCCGGCTGCGGCAAATCCACTCTGCTGCGCATCGTCTCCGGGCTGGAGCCTCCTTCCGGGGGGCGCGTGGTGCTGGACGGCGAGGAAGTGCGCGCGCCCTCTGCCAGTATCGCCATGGTTTTCCAGGAGCCTCGTCTGATGCCTTGGCTGAGTGTCAAAGAGAACGTCAGACTGGTTTTGCTCGATCTGCCCAGGGACGAGCAGGAGGCCCGTATCGCTGATGTCTTGGCCAGGGTCGGTCTGCAGAAGTTCGCCGCCGCTCTGCCCCGCCAGCTCTCCGGCGGCATGGCGCAGCGCGTTGCCATCGCGCGCGCCCTGGTCCGCAGGCCCGCCATCCTGCTGCTGGACGAGCCGTTCAGCGCACTGGACAGCTTCACCCGCGCTGCGTTGCAAGAGCATGTGCTGGCGCTTTGGCAGGAGTCGCGTTTTACCCTGATTTTCGTTACCCACGATGTAGAGGAGGCCGTGTTGCTGGCGGACCGTATTGTGGTTCTGCGCGGTACGCCCGGCACCATACGCGAGGAGATCGTCGTTGACCTGCCGCGTCCGCGCTCCCGCACCGGCACGGAACTGCTGGAGTTCAAACGGCGGGTGGTGGCGGCACTGGATCTCGCATCCTGACCGCATGCCGCCAATGCGGTTGGTGGCGGATTGGCGGGAGCGCGGCCATGGCCCGGGCCGATCCGCGGTACGGGCGGGAGCCCGCGGCGTTAGCGAACCTCGCGGCGCACCGCCCCCGTGTGCGGCGTTTCAGGCGGCGGGGCTGCACGCTCCGTCGGATTGAAGTCCGGATCGCGCTGGGCCTGGTCCACGGTGCCGAGGATATCGTCTGTCAGCCCCCGGTCGGCGCGCTCGACGCTCCAGCTCAGACGTACGCGCTTGCGAGAGTCGATCAGCAGCGCATGGATCCCCTTCCTGGTATCGCTAAATCCATAGAGGCGGGCGACGTGTCCGTGAGGATCGACGATAACCGGGTAGATGACGCTAATACCGCGAGAGCGCACCAACTCCTCCGCACGGCGCACGTGAAGCTCAACGAAGTGAGGCGAGAGTACGGCCATGCGCGCGTTGCGGCGCTCCAGCGCCTGCGCTAGGCGTGCAAGCTGCACCGTCTCGTCGATACAACAGAGCTCATCGTCTGTGGGACAGACGACGAGTATGCCCCAGCTCGCACCCAGCCATTCGTGGAACTGAATCCAGCCGTGCGTAGAGTCCTGGAGAAAATCGGGGGCGAGCTGTCCCGGTTTCAGAGTCATCAGTTGGCTCCTCCTGTATCCCGTTCATGCTTTCGCCGCTATGGCGAGTCGGCGAGTTCCCTCGTTATGTGGCGCGCCTTGCAAGCCGAATAAGCACGGCCGCATCCGGCGGCGTCGAGCAGTCAATGGCAAAGCAGGAAGCGTGCCGGCCCTGATCCCGCCTCGCGCGCCAGGCAATCCATCGCCGCTGGCGCTAGCGTCCGCTGCGGCGGCCGCTCACTTGCCCCCGTTGCCGGTGCCGGGGGCGTGGCATGTCACGGGCGAGCCGTGAAATGCCACGGGCCGGCGCGGACAGAACGGCGCTGCTGAAAGCGCAACATCCCGTAGTTGCAAGGGTTTTCGGTGTTGGCCTAGGGGTTGCAATGCGGGTCGCGTGAAGCGTTCGCAAGGCTGCGGCGCGGACCTAACGCATGGGGAACTCAGGAGACAATCGATGAGGGCAGTTGAAGACGTAGCCCGCCGCAGGCGCAGTGCCGTTCTAGGCCTGCTGGCGGCTGCATTGGCCGTGGCGTTTGCCTTGGGAGGCAGCGCGCTGGCGAGCACGCAGACATGGCCGAGCGAGCTAACCGTCGGCTACCAGAAGTACGGCACGCTGATCATTCTCAAGACGCGCGGCGATTTGGAGCGGCGCCTGGCGCCGCACGGCGTGAAGGTGCGCTGGGCGGAGTTCTCCTCCGGCCCGCCCCTGCTGGAAGCGCTCAATGCCGGCCGCGTCCACTTCGGTGCGACCGGCGAGACGCCGCCGGTTTTCGGACAGTCCGCGCAGGGTTCGCAAACGACCTATGTCGCCTACGAGCCAGCGTCGCCCCGCAACGAGGCGCTGCTGGTCCGTGCCGACTCGCCTATCGCCACCGTGGCGGATCTCAGGGGCACGCGTATAGGCGTCGCGCGCGGTTCCAATGCCCACTACTTCGTGCTGCGCGCTCTGGAGCGTGAAGGGCTTTCGGTGCCACGCGACGTTCGGATCGTCTTCCTGCCGCCGTCGGATGCGCGCTCGGCTTTTGCCCGAGGCGATATCGATGCCTGGGCGATCTGGGACTACTTCTACGCCGTCGCGCAGGCCGATGGCGCACGCGTGCTGATCGATGGGGAAGGGCTGGTCGACAACTACGGCTTCTATCTTGCGCCCTCGCTCTTTCTGCAAAACCACCCGCAGGTGATCCAAATCATCCTTGAAGAGATCGGCAGGGTCGGCGCCTGGATCTCTGCCAATCCTGCTGCCGCGGCCGAGCAGCTTGCGCGCGAGCTTCAGGTTTCTCCGGCCGCGCTGGAGACCGCCATTCGGCGCGGCAAGTTCGGGCCGCAGCCGTTGACCGAGGAAGTGATCGCTGCCCAGCAGCGGATCGCCGACACCTTGCACGCGCAGCGGCTGATCCCGCGGGCGCTACGAGTAGAAGAAGCCGTTTGGCACTGGCGTTGATGACATCTGGCTAGGAGGTCTCGGTATGAACATTTTCTGGTTTCTTCCCACGCATGGCGAAAGCCGTTATCTGGGCAGCGCGAAAGGCGGCCGCGTCGTCGACCACACTTATCTGTGCCAGATCGCGCAGGCCGCGGACCGGCTCGGCTTCGGTGGCGTGCTCATTCCCACTGGCGTTACCTGCGAGGATCCCTGGCTGGTCGCCGCCTCGGTGGTCGGAGTGACGCGGCACCTCAAATTGCTGGTGGCGTTGCGGCCGGGTGTGACCAGCGCCGCGCAGGCAGCCCGTCAGACCGCCACCCTGGACCGGCTATCGCAGGGGCGAGTCCTGATCAATGTGGTCGCCGGCGGCGATGCGAACGAACTCGCTGGCGAAGGACTGTTTCTCGATCATGACGCACGCTACGCGGCGACCGAGGAGTTCATGCACGTCTGGAAGCGCCTGCTGGCTGGGGAGACAGTGGATTTCGAAGGCCAGTACCAGCGGGTGAAGGGCGCACGGCTGCTGTTCCCGCCCGTGCAACGGCCGCATCCGCCGGTGTATATAGGCGGCTCTTCGCCGGCAGCGCACGATTACACGGCCCGCGAGACCGATCTTTATCTGACTTGGGGAGAACCGCCGGCGGCGGTGGCGGCAAAGCTGGCCGACGTTCGCACGCGTGCGGCGGCGGTGGGCAGAAGCGTGCGTTTCGGTGTGCGGCTGCACGTGATCGTGCGGGAAACCGAAGCTCAGGCCTGGGCCGCTGCCGAGCGGCTGATCGCCGATCTGGACGACGAAACGATCGCCGCCGCTCAGCGCGCATTCGCACGTTCCGACTCGGAGGGGCAGCGGCGTATGGCGGCGTTGCACCGCCAAGGCGCCGCGCGTACTCGGGAAGCCTTGGAAGTCAGTCCCAATCTCTGGGCCGGGGTAGGGCTGGTGCGAGGCGGCGCTGGTACGGCCTTGGTCGGCGATCCGCAGCAAGTGGCGGCGCGCCTGCAAGAGTACGCCGATCTCGGCATCGATACGTTCATTCTCTCCGGCTATCCGCACCTGGAAGAGGCTTACCGGGTCGCCGAGCTGCTGTTCCCGCTGTTGCCGGTGAAGCTCCCCGAAGAGACCGTGAAGGGGGTGCTCAATAACGGCCCGGTGGGCGACACCGGCACCTTGGCCTGGGAGCGCCCTAAACGGGAGGCCATTCCATGAATCCATTGTCACGCTGGCGTGAGTGGGCGGCGCGTCTCGCGCCGTGGCTGGTACCGTTTCTGCTGCTGGTGCTCTGGCATTTGTCCATCGTGCAGCAATGGCTGTCGTCCAACGTCATGCCATCGCCCCTGGAGGTCATGTCCGCCGGGTGGAGTCTGAGCGTCTCGGGCGAGCTGCTCCAGCATATGCTGATAAGTACGAAGCGGGCAGCGGTGGGGTTCGTCATCGGCGCGGGCGTAGGATTCGTGCTGGGACTGTTCAATGGCCTGTTCCGGCAATGCGAGTCCTTGCTCGATACCACCGTCCAGATGGTGCGCAACGTCCCCCACCTGGCCTTGATTCCATTGGTGATCATTTGGTTCGGCATAGGCGAGGGCGGCAAGATTTTCCTGGTCGCGCTGGGGGTGTTCTTCCCGATCTATGTCAATACGCTGCACGGCATCAAGGCGGTGGACAGCGGCTTGATCGAGATGGGGCGCAGCTACGGCTTGAGCCGCTCCGCGTTGTTTCGCGAGGTCATCTTCCCTGGCGCCCTGCCGTCGATCTTCGTGGGCGTTCGTTACGCGCTCGGCTTTATGTGGCTGACGCTGATCGTCGCCGAAACCGTCGCCACCAGCTCGGGAATCGGCTACATGGCGATGACGGGGCGGGAGTTCATGCAGCTCGACGTCGTGGTGCTCGCCATCCTGTTGTACGCCCTGTTGGGCAAGCTGGCGGATGTGGTTGCGCGAGTGCTGGAGCGACGCCTGCTGGTGTGGCATCCGAGTTATCAATTCAGCTGAGAAGGGAGCGCGACGATGTCGGCACAATGGTTGCGTGAACTCAGAACGGGGCCTCGCCGGGCCGCCGTCCGCAGCGGCGCCGCGCTGGAACTGGCCGGTGTCGGCAAGCGCTATGACGGGATGGCCGTGCTGTCGGATTTTTCGCTGGCCATAGATCCGGGCAGCTTCGTGGCCGTCATCGGCCGCAGCGGTTGCGGCAAGAGCACGCTGCTGCGGCTGATCGCCGGGCTGGAGAGCCCCGACGCGGGAGAGGTGCGAGTCGACGGCAAGGTCTTGCGCCGCCTCAACGGCGAGAGCCGGATCATGTTTCAGGACTCCCGCCTGCTGCCCTGGCGCAGGGTCGTTGACAATGTCGCGCTCGGCCTGCCGGCGGGGCTGGCGCAGGCGCAGGCGGTACTGGAACAGGTCGGCCTGGGCGGGCGCGCACACGCCTGGCCGCGGGTGCTGTCCGGTGGGCAGCGTCAGCGCGTGGCGCTGGCGCGCGCGCTGGTTCATGACCCGCGCCTCTTGCTGCTGGACGAGCCGCTGGGAGCGCTGGATGCGCTCACCCGCATCGAGATGCACAGGCTGATCGAGGAGCTGTGGCTAGCGCGCGGTTTCACCGCCCTGCTGGTGACACACGATGTCGCCGAAGCGGTGACGCTGGCCGACCGGGTGATTCTGCTCGAGAGCGGCCAACCAGCCTTGGATATCGCCATCGATCTGCCTAGGCC
Organism: uncultured Alkalilimnicola sp.; assembly: GCA_964460035.1. Taxonomy (GTDB): domain Bacteria; phylum Pseudomonadota; class Gammaproteobacteria; order Nitrococcales; family AK92; genus CAYWPG01. The sequence continues at coordinate 27,886 of CAYWPG010000015.1, read as the reverse complement.
CAGATCCCGCGGCAGTGTCGAGTTCGGGCGCTTGCAGGAGCGCATTCTGCAGCGTCTGCTCGATCCGGGCGATGTTACGCGGCGCGATGCGGGTACGGGCGTGGCTGTGCAGGAGCGGAGAAAGCCGGCGTGGAAAGTCTCTTGAGCCGGTTGCTCCGGGGCGCGGCGCAGTTGGTGCTTATGTGCGTAAGAGAGCTGGATATGCAGCGCCGCGTCCGAGCTGCCGCGGCGCTGCTGCTGCTTCTCGTGCTGGGCCTGCTGTCGTTGCTGCAGCAATGTGCGCCCGTCGCCCGCTAGTTCGCATCCAAGCTGCCGTGAAAGTACCGGCTGTCGTCGCCGTTCCGATTCGTAGCGTTATGAAGGATGCTTTGATGAGCCTTACCGTCAGGCCAGAGGGCAGGCAGGTCTGCTTCTGCTCATGAGGCCAGGCTTGCTCGCTCCGAAGGCTCACTCTGGACCGCGCTCCGGCTCTGCGTGCGGGAACGAACTCGCCTCCGATGTGATTATCATCGGCGGTGGCTTCTGCGGCACGCTGACAGCCGTGAACCTATTGCGGGAGAGTACTCGGCCGCTGCGCTTGCTCATGATCGAGGCAGTGCCTTGGCGCTGGCACCGCGGCGTTGCCTACAGCACCGAGCGGTCGTGCCACCTGTTGAACGTTCGGGCCGGAGGCATGAGCGCGTTACCGCACGACGATGCGCACTTCCTGCGCTGGGCGCGTGCTCGCAAGGCGGAGCTGGCACGGCGTTATGGGGTCACGGAGGTCGAAGCGGGGTCTTTCCTGCCCCGGGGATGCTACGGGGACTATCTGTGCGATCTCATGGCCGCTGCCGAATCGGGCTCGGAAGGCAAGCTGATTCGTATTGAAGGCGAGGCCGTTGATCTAGAGGCCGATGCCGTCGTGCTTGCGGACGGTCGGCGCTTCAGCGCAAGACATATCGTGCTCGCTACCGGCAACCGTCCGCCGCTGGTGCCAGCCCCGCTTGCGGACGCACTGGCCAGCGGCCGCGTGGTGAGCGATCCGTGGGCCGCGAAGGGAGGCTCGCTGGCGATAGCCGCCGAGGCGGATGTGCTGGTGGTCGGCAGCGGTCTCACCGCTGTGGATGTTTTGCTCGACCTGGCAGCCGGACAGCACAAGGGCCGTTTGATCGTATTGTCTCGCCATGGCCTGTGGCCAAAGCCGCACATGGAGCCGGCACAGCGGTCAGTGCCCGTCGTGTTGCCAGTGTCGCCGCTTGGTCCATTGGGCTGGTTGCGCTGGCTGCGGGCGCACTCCAGGGGACGTGGGGATGCAGGTGCGGTGGAGTTGATCGACGCGTTGCGGCCGGTGGCCGACACCATCTGGGCTGGCTGGAGCGTAGTCGAGCGGCACCGTTTCCTGCGCCATTTACGGCGTTACTGGGAAATCTACCGGCACCGCATAGCGGCGCGCAGCCAAGCGGTATTGGAGTCTTTGCAGGCGAGCGGTCGCCTAACGCAGTTCGCAGGACGCATCGTCGGTTGCCGAGTCGGCACCGATACCTTGGAGGTGGATGTTTCTTTAAAGGACGGAGCCGATCTGGGATGGCTTCGCGTTCACCGAATCGTCAATTGCACCGGGTCCGGCGAGCCTCACGGCGAGCATTCACCCCTGTTCGCTAACTTGCACCGCCGCGGCGTATTGCGTCCGGAGAGCTCGGGTATGGGGTTCGCCTGTACAGACGGCGGCCGCCTGCTTACCGCCGATGGCGCGCTTTCCGCCCGCTTGTGGACGCTGGGCGTAACGCGCCGCGGAGGTTCGTGGGAATCCACCGCCGTGCCGGAGCTGCGCCGCCAAGCTGCTGATCTTGCGCAAAGGCTGGCGGCGGAGCTGGCGTCCCGCCCGGCCCCGCTGCGGTGATGCAAGCCTTCCGGACGAACGGGAGGCGTTGCGGCGGGGAATCGTGAGCAAGAGCGATGACGGCCGACGCATGACCTTACGGTATTAGCGCTGTGCGTCGCGCGCTGGTAATGTTCGGGGCTTATACCCTATTCGCCTCTGGTTCGAACGGAGCGCGCGGGGCCTTCTTCGGCCGCTGGCGGCCATGGGAGCCGGGGCAGGCGCTGGTACGCCATTAGCGAGGTTTGCGCAGCTCGCTGGAAGTGCGGATCGCCTCGAGCAGCGCGTCGACAAAGCGTTCGGCTTGCCCTGCCAGATCGAACGACTCGGGCCGCAGCAGCCAGCTGCTGAGCAGGCCAATGAGCGAGGAGTGCAGCAGTGCGGTGGCGGCGTCTACGTCCAGATCGGCGGGTAGCTGACCGTTATCGACCGCCAACTGGAGCAGCTCGGTCATCCGTTGGATGCCTCGGTGGTGGCCCTGCAATAAGCGCTCCTGAATCAGGCCGCTCTCGGCCACTATCTCGCAGCGGTGAAAGACAATGTCCAGGATGCGGCGCCATTGCGGATCGCTGGCGGCTTTGCGGAACAGGAGTATCCAGGGAGCGCGCAGCTTGCCTAGCGGGTCGGCGCGGCAGGCGGGTGAGCGCGTGTCGGGCACCACTTCCATGGGCAGCTGGATGCGGTCGACCAGAGCGGCGAACAGGTGCGCCTTGTTCTTGAAGTGCCCATACACCGCGCCGCGCGTGACTCCGGCCAGGCGGCCTATGTCCGTCAACGAGGGGCGTGCGACTCCACGCTCGTGGAAGATCTCTATTGCGGCATCGAGAATGCGCTCGCGCGTCTGTAAGGCTTCTTCCCTGGTACGTCTGGCCAAATCGCTCTCCACAACAAGGCGGGTCGTCGGACCTGCCGAAAAAATGAAAAAAAGCCCGGTTATGTACTTTACATGCATGCATGAATGAATGTACTTTCTATCACGCTTCTGGCTCGTGGTCATCCTATGACCTGGCCACAGAGCTGCTCTAACGCGCCCGAAGAATTTCACGAGTCGAGGTTCCCATGCAGAAAATCGCGCTTTGGCGCCCGTTGACCGCGATTGCGATCGCCACAGTGCTGCTGTCCGCTTGTGGTGGCAATCAGGCGCCCACTAGCGCTTCGATGCCGCCGCCGGAAGTGGGTGTGGTGACGGTAGCCCCAACTCCGGTGCCCATTACGCAGGAGCTGCCGGGCCGAGTTGAAGCCTCGCGCGTTGCCGAGGTGCGCGCCCGTGCCGCAGGCATCGTGCAGAGCCGGGAGTTCCAGGAAGGCAGCGAGGTGGAAGCCGGCGATGTGCTGTTCCGTATCGATCCGGCGCCGCTCACCGCTGCTCTCAATAGTGCCCGGGCGCAGTTGGCGCGGGCGGAGGCCAATCTCAAGCAGGCGACCATCAAGACCGAACGCTACGCGCCGCTGCTAGCCAGCAATGCGATCAGCCAGCAGGACTACGACGATGCCATCGCCGCCCGCGATCAGGCCGCTGCGGATGTGGCGGCGGCCAAGGCGGCGCTGGAGACGGCGCGCCTGAACCTGGGCTATGCAACGGTTACGGCACCGATTTCCGGTCGTATCGGCCGGGCGATGGTCACCGAGGGCGCACTGGTCGGGCAGGGGGAGCCGACGCCGCTGGCCACCATCCAGCAGATCGACCCCGTATACGTGAACCTGACGCAGTCCAGTGCCGAGCTGCTGCGGCTGCGGCGCGCCTTCGCCAGCGGCCAGGTGCAGGGCGCCGAGGACGGCGAAGCCAAAGTCACGGTGATCACCGAAGATGGCGAAGAGTATCCGCACCGCGGGCGCTTGCTGTTCAGCGACATCAGCGTCGATCAGAGCACTGGGGCGGTGACGCTGCGCGCCGAGGTCCCCAACCCCGATCGGCTGCTGCTGCCGGGCATGTACGTGCGAGCTCGCTTGGAGCAGGGTGTGGCGAACGAAGCGATTACGGTGCCGCAGCAGGCGGTGCAGCGCTCCGCCACCGGCGCGACGGTGTTCGTGGTCGGGGCCGACGGCGTCGTGTCCGTCCGTCCGGTGCAGGTGGGCCGTGCGCACGGCGACAGCTGGGTGATCACCAGCGGCTTGCAGGCGGGCGAGCGTGTAGTGGTCGACGGCCTGCAGAAGATCCGCCCTGGCGCCACCGTAAACGCAGTGCCTTGGCAGAATCCGTTGCGCGCCGAGTCCGAGGTCGCGGGGTAGAGGGTTAACTGAGTCGGAAATACGGCGGGCTCCGCGACCGGGGCCCGTGCCGAACGGCGCATCTCCACTAGGAGCCACACATGGCACATTTCTTTATCGATCGCCCGGTATTCGCGTGGGTGATCTCCTTGTTCATCATGTTGGCGGGCGCGCTGTCCATCTTCCAGCTGCCCGTTGCGCAGTATCCGGCTATTGCGCCGCCGTCCGTCGTGGTGACGGCGATGTACCCGGGCGCGACCGCCGCCATCCTCGATGAAAGCGTGACCAGCCTCATCGAGCAGGAGCTCAACGGCGCGGAAGGCCTGATCTACATCGAGTCGCAGAGCGAATCCAACGGACGCGCGCAGATCACCGCCTACTTCCAGCCCGGGACCAACCCCGAGCTGGCGACGGTGGATGTGCAGAACCGCATCAAGCGCGTCGAGGCGCGCCTGCCGGTGGCCGTGACGCAGCAGGGTGTGCAGGTCAACAAAGCGGTCAGCAATTTCCTGCTGATGATAGGCCTGACGTCCGAGGACGGGAGCTGGAGCAGCGTCGAGCTGGGCGACTACCTGTCCCGCAACGTGCTCAACGAGATCCGCCGGGTGCCGGGCGTGGGCGAGGCGCGGCTGTTCGGTACCGAACAGGCCATGCGCGTCTGGCTGGATCCGGACAAGCTTCTGGGGCTATCGCTCACACCCGCCGACGTCACCAACGCCATCCGCAGCCAGAACGCTCAGGTGGCGTCCGGCGCCTTGGGCGAGATGCCGACGCCTAGCACTCAGGCGATCGCCCATTCGGTGGTCGTGCATGGGCAGCTGGGCACGCCGGAGGAGTTCGGCAGCATTTTGCTGCGGGCCAACCCCGATGGCTCGGTGGTGCGCCTGCGGGATGTCGCGCGCATCGAGATAGGCGGTCAGACTTATGCCTTCTCGGCGCGCATGAACGGGCAGCCCAGCTCCGCGATCGGTGTGATGCTCTCGCCCACCGGTAACGCGCTGGCTACGGCCAACGCGGTGAAAGCTCGGATGGAAGAGCTGGCGCGCTACTTCCCGGAGGGGGTGAAGTACGACATACCGTTCGACACCTCTCTGTTCGTGAACATCTCCATCATGAACGTGGTCAAGACGCTGTTCGAGGCCATCGCTCTGGTGTTCCTGGTGATGTTCCTGTTCATGCAGAACTGGCGCGCCACCATGATTCCCACCATTGTCGTGCCCATAGCCTTGCTGGGTACCTTCGCGGTGATGCTGGCGCTGGGGTTCACGATCAACGTGCTGACCTTGTTCGGCATGGTGCTGGCCATCGGTATTCTGGTGGACGACGCCATCGTGGTGGTGGAGAACGTCGAGCGCATCATGCACGAGGAAGGGTTGCCGCCGCGCGAGGCGACTCGCAAGGCGATGGGGCAGATCACCGGCGCCATCATCGGCATCACCTTGGTGCTGACCGCCGTGTTCATCCCCATGGCCTTCTTTGCCGGTTCCGTGGGCGCGATTTACCGTCAGTTCTCCGTTTCGCTGGCGGTGTCTATCCTGTTCTCCGCGCTCATGGCGCTGTCGCTGACGCCGGCGCTGTGCGCGACGCTGCTCAAGCCGGTGCGCGCTGGCGAGAACCTGGAGCGGAAAGGCTTCTTCGGCTGGTTCAACCGCACCTTCGCGCGCGGTACGGCACGTTATAAGTCAGGAGTCGCGCGTCTGTTGCACCGCACGGGCCGCGTCATGGCCATTTACGCGGCGCTGGTGGTGGCGCTGGGCCTCTTATATACGCAGCTGCCCTCGTCGTTCCTGCCGACCGAGGATAGCGGCGTACTGCTGACCAACATCCAGCTCCCGGCCGGCGCCAGCGCGAACCGTACTTTCGAAGTGGTGAAACAGGTGGAGGATTTCTATCTGAACCACCCGGCCGTGGAGAAGATGGTTGCGGTTACCGGCTTCAGCTTCATGGGTAGCGGCCAGAACGCGGCCGTAGCGTTCGTCACCCTCAAGGACTGGAGCGAGCGCGGTCCGCACGAGTCCGCCATGGCGATTGCCGGCCAAGCGATGGGGGCCTTCTCCAAGATTCGCGATGCCGTGGTGTTTGCCTTGGTACCGCCGCCTATCCCGGAGCTTGGCACGGCGACCGGTTTCAACTTCCGCCTGCAGGATCGCGGCGGGCTGGGTTACGAGGCGTTGGTGGACGCGCGTAACCAGCTGCTGGGGATGGCCTCGCAGAGCCCCGTGCTCGCCGGCGTGCGTCCGGAGGGGCTGGGCGATGCGCCTCAGCTGGAGCTGAAGATCGATCGCGAGAAAGCGAGCGCGCTGGGGGTTTCCTTCGCCGACGTGAACAGCGCGCTGTCCACCGCGCTGGGCTCGGCCTACGTCAACGATTTCCCCAACCGCGGCCGTCAGCAGCGGGTAATCGTTCAGGCCGATGCCGAGGGGCGCACGCAGGCCGAGGATTTGCTCAGTTTGCACGTGCGTAACGGCCAAGGACGCATGGTGCCGTTATCGAGCTTTGCCACGGTGGATTGGACCACGGGGCCGGTGCAGCTGCTGCGCTACAACGGCTATCCGGCCATGAAGATCGGCGGCGACGCCGCGCCCGGTTATAGCACCGGCGATGCCATGGCCGAGATGGAACGCCTGGTAGCACAGTTGCCCGAGGGCATCGGCTACGAGTGGACTGGGCAGTCGCGTGAGGAGAAGCTGTCCGGCGCACAGGCCCCGCTGCTCTATGCGCTCTCCATCCTGGCGGTGTTCCTCTGTCTGGCCGCGCTCTACGAGAGCTGGTCCATACCCACCGCGGTGCTGCTGGTCGTGCCCTTAGGCATCATCGGCTCGGTGCTCGGTGTGTGGCTGCGCGGAATGCCGGACGATATCTACTTCAAGGTCGGATTGATCGCCATCGTCGGACTTTCCGCCAAGAACGCGATTCTCATCATTGAGTTTGCCAAGGATCTGTATGCCCAGGGGTACGACTTGCTGGAGGCCGCGGTGGAGGCCGCGCGCTTGCGCTTCCGGCCCATCATCATGACCTCCCTGGCGTTCACCATGGGCGTGGTTCCGCTCGCGTTCTCCAGCGGTGCCGGGTCGGCGAGCCAGCGCGCCATCGGTACGGCGGTCATAGGCGGGATGATCACAGCTACGGTGTTGGCGGTGTTCTTCGTGCCGGTCTTCTTCGTCGTGATCCGGCGGTTGTTCAAGGGCAAGCCCACCGAGCAGCCGCAGAAGGAAGCACGCCCGGAGCTGGCCGAGGAGGTGACGCATGCGTAAGGCCATCGCTTGGCCGCTGTTGTTGGCCGGCGCGATCAGCGGGTGCAGCCTGACTCCCGAACTGCAGCGGCCGCCGTTGCCGGTGGCGGACAGCTATCCGGTCGAAACGGCTGGATCCGCTCGTGCGGCCGTGGACACCGGCTGGCGGGAGTTCTTCGCCGACCCGCAACTGCAGGATCTGATCGCCGCTGCGCTGGAACATAACCGCGACCTGCGGATCGCGGCGCTGAACATCGAAGCGGCCCGGGCTCAGTATCGGATCCAGGGCGCGCAGCGGCTGCCGAGCGTGAACGCCCAGGCGGAGTTCAGCCGTACGCACACGCCGGAATCGGTGTCGCCGACCGGGTCGGGAGTGACCGCTAATCAGTATCAGGTCGGGTTAGGCATTGCCGCATTCGAGCTGGATTTTTTCGGTCGCGTCCGCAGCTTGAGCGATGCCGCGCTGGCCGAGTACCTGGCTACCGAAGAGGCCGCCCGGTCGGCGCAGATAAGCCTGGTTGCCGAAGTTGCGCGGGCGTACTTCGCCGAGCGGGCGCTGGCCGAACGGCTCCAGCTGGCCGAGCGCAGCCGCGCGGCTCGTGAGAACAGCTACCGCTTGGCGCAGCAGCGCTTCGCCGTAGGTGCCGCCTCCGCGCTCGAACTGCGGCAGTACGAAACGCTACTGGAGTCGGCCCGGGTCAGCACCGCGGCCTTGGCCCGGGAGCGGGCACAGGCGGTGAACGCCCTGACGCTGCTGGTCGGGCGGCCCGTTAAGCTGGAGGCCGATGCCGGCCTGTCCGAGCAGGAGCTGGTGGCCGATTTGCCTGCCGGACTGCCGTCCGAGCTGTTGACGCAGCGCCCGGATATTCGCGCGGCCGAGCAGCGCCTGATCAGTGCCAACGCGAGCATAGGCGCCGCCAGAGCGGCGTTCTTTCCGCGCGTGTCGCTGACCGGCGCCGTGGGTAGCGTGTCGCGCGATCTGGATGACCTGTTCGGTTCGGGCAGCGGCATGTGGTCTTTCATGCCGCAGATCAGCCTGCCCATCTTCGATGGCGGGCGTAACCGCGCCAATCTGTCGCTGGCCGAGGTGCGCAAGGACCAGGCCGTGGCGTCTTACGAGCGAGCCATTCAGGTAGCGTTCCGCGAGGTGGCCGACGCGCTGGTGGCCCGGGATGCCTTGATGGAGCAGGAGGCGGCGCAGAGCCGGCTGCGGGCAGCCCAGGCCGAGCGCCTCAGTCTTGCCGAGGAGCGTTACCGGGCGGGCGTAGTCAGCTATCTGGAGGTGCTGGATGCGCAGCGCGAGCTGTTCGATGCCGAGCAGGCTATGGTGCAGGTACGCCTGCAGCGGCTGACGAACGCGGTCGACCTGTATCGCGCGCTGGGTGGCGGACTCAAGGAGCACGGCACGGCCCCGGTCGCGCAACGCGCGCCCGGGGCCGCGACGGGCGCCGAGAGCTAAGGACTACGGGTTAGCTACGCGCCCTGCCTCTCTTCGCCAAAGCCGTTCATGTGGCTTGCGCGCACCGCTGTACCCTAGCGGCACGGCGGTGCGCACCCAGCGGCCAGTCGCCGCCTGACTTCCCTGCACACCGAACTCTCGCGCGTACCCGCTGTGCCCTGGCTCCGCCCAAAGCGGGTATGGCCGCTGTGGCGGCGCGATCCGCGCGAGTGGGCTCTTCGAACGCGGCACGCCAGCCCTTATCTGTTAAGGACTTGCCAAGTTCTTGCCGTTGCGGATTAGGCGTTAAGAACAACAGACCGGGGGCGTTCTCCAGGGCGCGGGAGAGCACATATGCATGCGCAGCTCGTTCGTTATAGATGCCGCACGCTGTGTGCGCCTGGCGAGCCGCTGCACGCGCAAGAGCGAGGCCCGCGGCTCGGAGCGAGTGGCTATGATCTGTCCCGGCCGTGAACGGCGGCATTGCGGACTGTGACGATGCGTCGGCGCTTCCTGGCCCTGGGCTTTGCGCTGGCCGCATTAATCGTCGCGGGAATCCTGGCTTGGATGTTGACGGTCCCTACCGTTGCGGTGGAGCGGCTGCGAGCGCAGCCCCTGGAGCAGCGAGTCGTAGCCACCGGGCGGGTGATGAGCCCGGAGCGCATTGGGGTAGGTAGCGTCGTACTGGGCACTGTGGCAGAGGTGCTGGTGGACGAAGGCGACCGAGTCGGGCCTGGGCAGGTGCTATTGCGCCTCGTCGACGAGGAAGCGCGGGCCGCAGTGGGCAACGCGCAGGCGGCCTTGAGCCGGGCACGTGCCGAGCTGCGGCAGCTGGAGCAGGTGCGTCGCCCCGCTGCGGCCGAGACTCAGCGACAGGCCGAGCTGCAGCTCGCCCAGGCCAGGCGCGACCATGAGCGTGCCCAAGCGCTGGCGGCGGAGGGGTTCGTGACGCGCGCCGAGGCCGAGGCACGCGAGGAGGCTTTCGAGCTTGCCGCGAGCCGCCTGCGCAGCGCCCGCGAGGCGTTCTTGGCGCTGCAGCCGCAGGGCAGCGAGTATCAGAGCGCGGTCGCCCGCTTGGCCGAAGCCGAAGCGCTGCTAGAGCAGGCTCGCGCGCGCTTGAGCTACACCGCGGTTCGCGCGCCGACCGCCGCCACCGTATTGCTGCGGGCGGTGGAGCCCGGCGCGGTGGTGCAGCCCGGCAGTATCTTGCTCGTGCTCGCCAGCGCCGGCACCACGCTGATCGAGGCGCGGCTGGACGAGCGCAATCTGGCGCGGGTGCGCGTAGGGCAATCGGCTCTGGCGTCGGCCGACGCGTATCCCGAGGATCGTTTTCAGGCCTTTGTCAGCTTCCTCGGCCCTGCGGTGGACCCGCAGCGAGGAACGGTGGAAGTCAAATTATCGGTGCCCGATCCGCCCGCTTATCTGCGGGCGGATATGACCGTCTCGGTGGACATTCTCACCGCACACCGGGAACGCGCGCTTACCGTGCCGCGCTCGGCCGTGCGTCAGGACCAGAGCGGACCATGGGTGCTGGTTCTGCGGGAAGGGCGGGCGGTGCGCCAGCAGGTTACGCTCGGGTTGCGGGGCGATGAACGGGTCGAACTGCTGAGCGGGGTGGAGCCCGGCGAGGCGGTGGTGCTGGAGCCGTCGGCAGTGAGGCCCGGACGGCGCGCGCGGGAGGGGGCGCGCTGATGCCGTTTGCCTGGGTGGTGGCGCTGCGCTTTCTGCGGGACGGCCGTTTTCAGACCATGCTGATCGTCAGCGGCGTCGCTCTGGGCGTGGCCGTGATCGTTTTCATTACCGCGCTTATCACGGGTCTGCAGGAGAGTGTGATCGAGAATACCTTGGGGTCGCAGGCCCATATCGTCGTGCGGCCGCCCGATGAGATCGCGCGTCCGCTGCGTGGCGGCGACGACGTGCAGGTGCTGGTGCGGGTGCAGAAGCCGGCGCAGCGCCTGCGCAGCATAGACCAGTGGCAGGCGCTGCTGCCGCTGATGGCGGAGGAGGCCGGTGTGGTCGCAGCCGCTGCGACCGTCTCGGGGCCGGCTTTGGCCATACGCGGCGAGGCCGAGCGGTCGATCGCGATTACCGGGATCGAGCTTGAGGACTATGGCCGCATAGTCGACCTGCCCACCAAAGTGGTGGCGGGAGAGCTGCGCCTGGAGGCGGAGGATGCGCTGATCGGCGTGGATCTTGGCGAGGAGCTGGGGGTGGAGGTGGGCGGGCGCATACGGATCGAAACGGCCGGCGGGCGCGGGGAGAGCTTTACCGTACGGGGCGTGTTCGATCTGGGCATGCGCGATTTGAACCTGCGCTACGTCTACCTGGGCTTGCGGCAGGCGCAGACGCTGCTGGACCTGGCGGGCGGCGCCTCGACCATAGCGCTGCGGGTAGGCGATGTGTTCGCCGCCGAGGCAATCGGCGATCGCATAGAGGCGCAAACGGGCCTGATCGCCGACAGTTGGATGGAAACCAACAGCGAACTGCTTACGGCCCTACGCTCGCAGAGTGTATCCACCGTGCTGATACGCTTCTTCGTGGCGGTGTCGGTCGCTTTCGGTATCGCCAGTGTGTTGGTCGTCTCGGTGGTGCAGCGCTCCAAGGAGGTGGGGATTCTGCGCGCTACCGGAACTTCCAGGCGGCAGATCATGGCCGTCTTCCTGCTACAAGGCGGTGTGCTGGGCTTGTTGGGCTCGGCCGGTGGCAGCGCGCTGGCGGTCGTTCTGGTCCACTTGTTTACCACGCTGGCGCCCGCGTTCCCGTTTCCCATCGCCGTTACTTTTCCCATTGTCATCGGCGCGGCGGTGCTGGCGACGCTGACCGGCGTGCTGTCCGCGGCGGTGCCGGCGCTGCGGGCGGCGCGCCTGGATCCGGTGGAGGCGATTCGTGGCTGAAGAGCTGCTGCGGCTGGAGAACGTGCGCAAGTCCTATGCGGTGGGCACCCCGGCGGAGACTGAGGTGTTGCACGGGGTGAGTCTGAGCCTGGAGCGTTCGGAGTTCGCGGCCCTGATAGGGCCGAGCGGCTCAGGCAAGAGTACCTTGCTGAACTTGATCGGACTGCTCGACCGCCCGGGGAGCGGCCGGATCGTTCTGCAGGGGCAGGATACCGGCAAGCTGGATGAGCGGGCCCTGACCCGCTTTCGCGGGCGCACCTTGGGGTTCGTGTTTCAGTTCCATCACCTGATAAACGCGTTCTCCGCCGTGGAGAACGTCATGCTGCCCCTGTTCGCCGCCCGCGGCCGAGCGGACCGCGAGCTGCGGGCAAGCGCGCGGGCCTTGCTGGAGAGCGTGGGTTTGGGAGAGTTTGCCGATCGGCCGCCGAACCAGCTCTCCGGCGGTCAACAGCAGCGAGTGGCGATTGCCCGGGCGTTGATCGCCAGCCCGCCGTTGGTGCTAGCGGACGAGCCCACCGGCAACCTGGATACGGCCTCGGCGGACGAGGTGTTCCGGCTGCTGCGGCGTTTCTGCCGGACGCGCGGCACCGCGTTTCTGATCGTCACGCACGATCCGCGCCTGGCGGCGCGCTGCGATCGCATCATCGAATTGGTAGACGGGCAAGTGGTCGCCGACCGCCCGGTGCAGGCACGTAACGGCGGTTGATGACGCCAAGGCGGCGTACGCGGCTGGGAGAGGCGTGCCGTTAACCGCTAGGAGAAAGAAGGAGGTGGGGGCACTTCGGCCCCCGCCTTTACGCCAGGGAAAACACCGCGGGGTTAGAACTCGTACACGGCCGACAGCCACAGGTGGCGGCGATCCATGTAGAACCCATCGGTGGAGCGCCCGGTCTGGGTATACCGGTAGGCGTAGTAGGTGTCGCCCCCGTGCTGGTAGGGGATCGCCTCGCCGAAGTCCTTGTCCAGCAGGTTGTAGATCACCGCGGTCAGGCGGAAGTTGTCCTTCACGCGATAGGTGGCCCCGAGGTGGAAGAGCTCGTAGCCGTCGAGCTTATTTCCGACCTGCTGGTAGAGCGAGAGGTTCTGACCGCTGGTGGGCGCACCGCCGGGGAAGCGCTCGCGGGACGAGTTGTACTCGCCGTCGAGCCAGGCGCTGAAGCGCGGCGTGATGTTCCAGCGCAGCCGGCCAGTGACTACGTGCTCCGGCGTGTTGGTCAGCAGCTGACCGCGCTGCTCGCCCGAGGTGATTTCGGTGTCGGTATAGGTGTAGGTTCCGCTGAGTTCCCAAGCCGGCGCGAAGCGATAGCGGGCGGTCAACTCCAGGCCGCGGGTTTCGGCACGGTCGATATTGACCAGCTGGGCGAAGTTCTCCTGACTGGTGAAGTTGCCGATGCTTATGCAGCCCGGCAGTCCGGCGTTAGGTGTGTTGCCGAACTGATCCTCGTACTGACAGTTGGGAATGGGATCGCCGTCGGCAATCCGGTCCTTGAAGTCGTTGTAGAACACGGTCGCGCCGAACGACAGCGCTCCCGTATCGTAAAGCACGCCGAGCTCATAGTTGGTGCTGCGCTCGGGCTCCAGCTCCGGAGAGCCGATGGTAACGGTCTGGCCTTGGGCCGTGAAACCGGTGATGCCGTCGTGCAGGTCGTTCAGGGTTGGGGTCTTGTAGCCCTGGCTGACACCGCCCTTGAGGGTCAGCCGGTCGGTGGTGTTCCAAACCAGGTAGGCGCGCGGGCTGACATGACCGCCGAACGCTTCGTGGTTCTCGTAGCGAGCGCCCAGCGTCAATGCCAGGTTATCCCGCATCCACCATTCGTCTTCCAGGAATACCGCCCAGCTCTGCTGTGCGAAGGTCGCGTCGCCGGCCGCGCCGTCCTCCAGTTCGGCATCGATGAACTGGCCGCCCAGCGTGAACATGTGCTCTTCCAGCGGCAGGCTGAACTTGGTGTCGAAGACCAGCTCGCGGTTCTCGAGTATGCGATCCTCGCCGCCTACCGCCTCATAGCCGTAGTCCGGGGCGCTGCCGGGCGGCAAGGTGCGGCCCAGCGTCTCGGTCTTGATGTAGCTGACGCTGTTTTCCCAGGTGCCCAGGTCATAGCGTCCGCGGTGCCCGACGGCGATCTGGTCGCGATTGAACTCCAGCTCGTCCTTGTAGCCGTAGATCCGAGTGGGAGTGTCCAGGTTCCCGAGCCGGCCGTCGGAGTTATCGTAGCGCTGGCGTCCCTGCTCCGCGTCCACCCAGAAGGAATCCGTAGGGGTAGCGGTGAGCGTCAGGCGGCCGCCCAGCGAGTAAATGCGGCCCTCGGTGGGGCGCGGGTCGCGGCCGGTGGCGTCCTTGATCAGCCGTTCCGACTCGCCGCGGTCGAATACCCGTCCGCGCAGCTGCACGCCAAGGCGATCTGCTACCAGCGGGCCGGTGGCGAACAGGCTTACCGAGCGCGTATCGCCGGCGTCCTTGTCCTGGTTGAGGGTGCCGTCCACCGTCAGTGTGCCGCTCCAGGTGTCGCTGACCGGGCGGGTGATGATGTTGATCACGCCACCGATGGCATCGGAGCCGTACAAGGTGGACATGGGGCCGCGGATAACTTCGATACGCTCGATAGCGGACATGGGCGGCATGAAGCTGGTCGCCGTTTCCCCGAAGCCGTTCGGTGTCACGTCTCCGGAGACGTTCTGGCGACGCCCGTCGACCAGGATCAGCGTGTAGCTGCTGGGCATGCCGCGGATGCTGATGTTCTGTCCGCCGGTCTTGCCGGTGTTGGCGCGTACATCGACACCGGGAACATCGGCCAGCGCTTCGGCAACGCTGCTAGCCTGCTTTTCCAGCAGTTCCTCGCGGGTGATGACGGTAATACTGGCCGGCGCTTCGCTCATCGATTGCTCGAAACCGCTGGCCGTAACCACCACAGGCGCCAAGTACGAGGGCGTTTCAGGAGCTTGGGCGAGCACAGCGCTGGGCGACAGTGCCAGCAACACAGCCGCACTCAGTGGAGCAAGCGGAAACAGCCGAGGAGGAGGCACGACCGGACGGGCCACTTGTGGCATTGAAGGATCTCCACTTGGTTATCATTGGGATAAGCGAATACAAATGATAATACTTCTCATTGCGGTCCAAGGGAAGATCCTGAAGAGCATGAATTGAACGGCATGCGTGCGGCGGGTAGCGCTGGCCGCGCCGCAAGGGACGACCCGCAAGGCTTTGCGCTTGGGCGTGAGGGTTTGCTGGAGGCACTAAGTACGCGGGGGCGGCCTGCTGCCTTAGCCGTCAGCCCACTCCGAGCAGAACACTGGTAGTGACAGTGAGCATCACCACGATCCACGGGGCGAGGTTCCAGGCTGTCAGCAGAACGAACGCCAGCGCCACGATGAAGAAGTGCGTCGGCGTCAACACCGCGCTGGTCCAAACTGGGCTGTAGAGCGCGGCGGCCAGGAGGCCGACTACCGCTGCATTGGCGCCCGCGATCAGCGGGTAGGCAAACCGGCGCTGGCGCAGTTGCTCCCAGAACGGAAGCACGCCGAGTAGGATCAAGGCCGCCGGCAGAAAGACGGCGACCAGCGCGATAGTCGCTCCGGTGACGCCGCCAATGCCGCTGCTAAGAGCACCGATATACGCGGCGAAGCTGAACAGCGGACCGGGAATGGCTTGCGCGGCTCCGTAGCCGGCGAGGAACGCATCGGCGCCTATCCAGCCCGGTTCCACCACCCTGGCCTCCAGCAGTGCCAGCAGCACGTGCCCGCCGCCGAACACCAGCGCGCCCGCCCGATAGAAGAGTTCGAAGAGTTCGATAGCGGGCGCGCTGCACACGGCCGCTAGAACGGGCAAGCCGAACAGCAGGATGAAGAAGACAAGGAGTAAGCCGGCGCCGGTTCGCCGCGCTATCGGATGCGGCAAATGAGCGGGGGCTCCCGGCTGAATGTGGCGGCATAACCAAAGCCCGGCCAAAGCGCCGGCGCCGATGGCGCCGATCTGACCGAAGGCCGTTGGCAGGAAAAATACGAACGCGATCGCGGCGAGCGCGATACTCGCACGCTGCGGGTCCGGGCAGAGGCTGCGGGCCATCCCCCAAACGGCATGGGCAACCACCGCAACGGCGACCAGTTTCAGGCCGTGAATCGCGCTTTGCCCGTGCGGACCGCCGAAAGCATCGGCGGTATAGGCAAAACCCAGCATCAAGAGGGCGGATGGGAGCGTAAAAGCAAGCCAGGCCGCCAGCGCGCCTCCCAAGCCCGCCCGCATGAGTCCGAGGGCGAATCCTACCTGGCTGCTTGCCGGCCCGGGCAGGAATTGGCACAGCGCGACCAGTTCCGCATAGCTTGTTTCGGTAAGCCATCGGCGGCGCACGACGAACGCCTCGCGGAAATAGCCTAGGTGCGCAATGGGACCGCCAAAGGAACTCAGGCCCAGCTTGAGGAACGTTTTGAAGACTTCGCTCACGGAGCCGGGGTATTGGTTTTGGTTATCGGTGGTGTGCGACATCGCGTTGGCTTGCCTTGCTCCGGCCTGGTTGGCGCCAAGATTACCAGCATTTTTTCGATCGATTCGCATTGCCAGCGGCCAGCTTCCCGCAACTGACCTCGGCAGCAGGGCCATTGTTTTTGGTGTCGCCGGCACAATGACTGATCTATACTGTCTCAAATGGGAATAAGAATGCCTTATATGGCCATTTGAGAGGGAGGGATCGTCATGTTATCGACCAGCGAGGTTGCCGTGAGCAGGCTAAATCCGCGTCCAGCCGCGGTCCCTAAAGATCTGGCCGGCGGTGCATTGCGCACCTTCTTTCGCATTGCCAGCCTGTGGGGGCTGAGCGACGAAGAATGCCAGATCCTGCTCGCGACCCCGCGCAGCACGCTCGCTCGCTGGAAAAATGCTCCCAGTTCGGCCCGCCTCGGGCGCGACACCCTCGAAAGACTCTCGTATCTGTTCAATATCTACGGCGATCTTCAGATTGTGCTGCCGGACCCGGCAGCAGCCGATACCTGGATTCGCCGTCCCAATCGCAATCCCATCTTCAACGGGCAGACGCCTTTGCAGCGAATGCTGGGCGGCAATGTTGCGGATCTGTATATGGTAAGCCAGTACACCGCGGCTTGGCGTGGGGGCAAGTCGTGAGCGTGCCGCTGGCGGAGCTGCCGCCGCTCGCTACCGTCGAATGGCGTCCGAGCTACCGCATCGTGCCCAGCCGCTTTCCGCCCATAGATCTGTTCGAGCGCGTGGCCGATCCTGCTGACCTGGACGCGGTTTATTACGTGCAGGCCTTGACCAATCCGCGCCTGCGCGAGCAGGCAGGCGAGTTGCAACTGGTGGCGCCCGAGGATCGGATTTCCGGGCCCGGCACCTCGGCCATCATGGCCGCGTTTACCCACCGCAATCCCAACGGCAGCCGCTTCTCCGATGGCAGCTACGGGGTTTACTACGCATCGCTGGGATTGGATACGGCGATCTACGAGACCCGCTATCATCAGGAGCGCTACCTGCGCGATAGCGCCGAGGCTCCCATAGAGTTGGATATGCGCGTTTATTGCGCCGATCTGAGGGGCGAGCTGCACGATCTGCGCCCGTTGGATCCGGCGCGCGCGCCCGTATACGATCCCAATGACTACAGTGCCGGACAGCGCCTGGGCGCGCGGCTGCGGGAGCTGGCATCCTGGGGCGTGGTCTACCACTCCGTGCGCCATGCGGGCGGACAGTGCGCGGCCGTCTTCCGGCCTCCCGTGCTTTCACCGTGCCGCCAGTCGATGCATCTTACTTATATCTGGGACGGCGCCCGCATCAGCGATGTCTACGAAAAGCGCAGCCTTCCTCTGAAATTGGCTTGAGCAGCCTCGCGGCCATGGCCTGACGGCATCCTTGGAGTTGCAGGCGGTGCGAGCGCTGCCCGCCGGACGCGCCGGGATTCGGCGCGCCCGGCGGCGTGCGTGTGCAGCGGTAGCGTCAGCTCGCTGGCTAATGCCTGCTTCCTACGCCGTCAGCGCAAGGACCGAGCGGTCGCTTAATGCTTATGCCCTGCGCTGTGGCCATGCCCATGGTGCTGCTGGCCGATGGGGTGGCGAACTTCCGCTTCTACCGAGAGCTGCTCGCCATCGGCGAAGCGCAGCGTCAGCGGTATGCGCTCGCCGGGTGCGAGCGCACGCTCCAGACCGAGCAACATGATATGCAGGCCGCCCGGTTGCAGCTTGACCTCGCCTTGCGCCGGGATGTCGATGTGCTCGACCTGCCGCATGCGCATCATGCCGTCCTCGTGCAAGTGCGTGTGCAGCTCCACCGCCCGGGCCACCGGTGATTCGGCGGCGACCAGACGGCGGTCGCTGTCGCTGCTGTTGCGCAGGGCCAGGTAAGCGGCGCTGTTCTCTATGCCGGGCGGCGTGGCCCGTGCATAGGGGTCAATCACGGTCAGCTGCGAAGCCTTCGCCAGGCTTGCCCCAATGAGCAGAACGGCTAATAGCGTTACGGTTCCAAACACGCGATGCATCGTCATCGCTGATCTCCCGATTCTTGTGACCAGTGGTTCGCCGGCCGCGCAGCTAAGGGGCCGGCATGGATTGGCGTGAGAGGGCGTGCGATGGGTTGCGGTGTGCGCGCTTTAACCGCTAGCCCATCGCTTGCGCTGACGGCGGGGCTCGCGGGTGGGGCGTAAGGAACTCGGGGCTGTCGCGCCTGATGGCTTGATCGGCGCGTGCGGGCGAGACGGCGGGGCGTTGCCAACGCGCCCGCGCTCCGTGATCGACGATCAGTAGAGGGGTGGTGCACGCCGGACAACGCCTGAACTCATCTTCGCTCTCTTCGGGCTCGGCCACTGCGTACTGGGCCAGCAAGTCGTCGAAGCTCACCGGGACGGGGCGGCCGGCCAGTTCTGCGCACAGCGGTCCGCCGAGAGCGAAGAGCGAGTTGGTCTTGGTGGCGACAACACAGACAGTCGGCGGCAGCAGGAGTTGCAGGATCAACACAGCAATCAAACCAAGCCTGGTGTGGGCTCGGAGGCTGTGGAGTTGCCGTGCCGTGGTTATCCCCTGCATGCCGGTATCGCTGCCTTATCGTTATCGTGGTCGCGCTTGGCGGCTTTCTGGTGGGAAAGCCTAACCCAATGTTTCGGCCAACCCAACCGGCTATGAGCTGGCTGGATATGCCCCCGCCATTTGCCCTTCTGCCAATTCCAAGCTCTTCGGCCTGTTTTCCCTGTGCGGATCTGAATCAACCGTCATTGATTCGATACGGTATGAAACCGGTGTTCAAGTGCTAGCATCAAAGCAAATTAAGGAATAACGGCGGCAGGTTGCGACGCAACGGTAAGCGGCATCGACTCGCCATGCGAAGCCGCTGTAACCAGATCGGGATTTGATTCCGTACCAGTGTCGTAACCGCCGGATAAAGAAGCAATGACAACATCTGCCGGCATGTATAGTTACTGGGGAAAAGCGCGCCCGCAAGAGACGGATAGCGCGCGTCCTTATCACTTGCTCG
Organism: uncultured Alkalilimnicola sp.; assembly: GCA_964460035.1. GTDB lineage: Bacteria > Pseudomonadota > Gammaproteobacteria > Nitrococcales > AK92 > CAYWPG01. Next base: position 8,796 of record CAYWPG010000015.1, on the reverse strand, counting down.
TTTACCACAGTTTGGATGTGGCGGCCGTAGGGCAGCAGCTGCTTGCCCGTCATCCTTCGCTGCTGGCTAAGCTGGCTGCGGGCATCGGCATAGACCCGAGCCGTCTGCGGCCTTTGCTGGTCTTTCTGCTGGCCATTCACGACTTGGGCAAATTCGCCGAGACGTTCCAGGCTCTGCAGCCAGGCCTGATGCACATGCTTCAGGGCCGAACGCAGACGCGTTTCGAGTCGGTGCGCCACGATAGCCTGGGCTATTTGCTGTGGAACGAGGCCTTATGGCCCGAGCTACAGAGACTAGGCTGGTTCGGGATAGGCAGCGACCGGCGCGAGCAGCGGCAGTGGCGGCAGGTCTTCGAGATCTGTCTGCGCGCAGTGACGGGGCACCATGGGCAGCCCCCAAAGAGTGGCAGTCGCGCCGGCACGTCATTGCTGCTGGAGAACTTCTTCTCGCCGCAGGATGTATCGGCGGCAGTCCAGTATCTGCTGGTAGTCGGCGAAGCGTTGTTGGGGCCGGCTAGCGCGGACCCGCTGGCACCCGATCCGAAAGCGCTCGGCCTGCGTTTGCGCAGGTGGTCGTGGTGGCTGGCGGGTTTCGCTGTGCTGTGCGACTGGATAGGCTCCAACCAGGACTACTTCGGCTACGAGACCGAGCAACAGCCATTGCAACATTACTGGCGGGAGCTGGCGCTGCCGCGTGCCGAAGCCGCCCTGGAGGCGGCGTCCGTTTTGCCGGCGCCGGCCGCGGCGGCCAAGTCCATAACGGAACTGTTCCACTACATCGGCCAGCCCACGCCCTTGCAACAGGCGGTATCGGATCTCCCGCTCGCCGCTGGGCCGCAGCTGTTCATTCTTGAAGATGTTACCGGCGCGGGCAAGACAGAGGCTGCTCTTATGCTCACCCACCGTCTGATGAGCGCCGGTGCGGCAGAGGGGGCGTACCTGGCGCTACCGACCATGGCAACGGCCAACGCCATGTATCAGCGCATGGCCGACAGCTATCGTCGCTTGTTCGCCGATGGTACCCAGCCTTCGCTGGTGCTCGCCCACGGGGCCCGGGATCTGGACGAGAGGTTTAGGCAGTCGATACTGCCGGCGGGGGCGCTACAGGATCTGAGCTATTCGCGGGGAGAGGACTCGGCCACCGCGCAGTGTGCCGCGTGGCTGGCGGACCAGCGTAAGAAAGCGTTGTTGGCGCAGGTCGGCGTCGGAACCATCGATCAGGCGCTATTGGGCATTCTTTACTCACGTCATCAGTCGCTGCGTTTGTTCGGTCTGCTGGGCAAAGTGCTGGTGGTGGATGAGGTGCATGCTTGCGATGCTTACGTGAACCGATTGCTGCGCACGCTGCTTACCTTCCATGCCGCCGCGGGCGGCAGCGCGCTTCTGCTGTCCGCGACGCTGCCCGCCGAGACTCGTGCCGGCTTGGTAGAAGCATTCTGTGCCGGTGCCGGCTATGACACGCAGTCTCTGCATAGCACAGCTTATCCGCTACTGACTCATGTGACCGCGTCGGGTGTCGCCGAGCACCCTCTGGAAACGCGAGCGGAAGTGCAGCGCGAAGTGGCAGTGGAGTGGCTCACCGATACGCAGCAGGTTATCGAAAGCATCGCGCGGGCGGCCGCGGCCGGCCGGTGCGTGTGCTGGATTCGAAATACCGTGGCGGATGCCCTGGAAGCTTGGGATGCCCTGAAGGGGCTGATTCCTTCCGAGCGCCTGCACCTCTTTCATGCGCGCTACGCCCTGGCGGATCGCCTGGACATCGAAACGCGGGTGCTCGGCCTGTTCGGAAAAGGCAGTCTGGCGAGCGTGCGTGCCGGACAGGTGCTGGTAGCCACCCAAGTGGTGGAGCAGTCGCTGGATCTGGATTTCGATCTGCTGATTTCCGATCTCGCCCCCGTAGATCTGCTGATTCAGCGCGCAGGGCGACTGCATCGCCACCGCCGGGATGCCGTCGGGAACCCACTGGATCGCGGCGAGGACCAGCGCGGCGGTGCGCGCCTACTGATCCATGGCCCGCTGCCGTCGGCGACGGCACAGTCCGACTGGTACAAGACACCCTTTCCTCGTGCCGCGCACGTATACCCCGATCATGCCCGGCTGTGGCTTACCGCCCACTTGCTTGTCAGTCGGGGCGGCTTTCGTATGCCTGAGGATGCGCGGCGGTTGATCGAAGGCGTTTACGGCGAGGAAGCGTTAGCGCAGGTGCCCGAGGCCTTGCAGGAGGCGCATTTCGGTACGGCTGCAGTGGCGCTCGCACACACGAGCTTGGCGCGTCAGAACAGCGTGGATCTAGACGCGGGATATGCCACGCCGGAGCTGGACTGGTGGGACGACACCGTTACGCCGACCCGGCTGGGCGACCCGGTGTCGACCATCAGGCTCGCGCGCTGGGAGGAGGGGCGGATAGTGCCCTGGGCAAGCGGCCCATTCGCCTGGCAGCGCAGCGAGGTTTCGGTACGGCATGCGCAAGTGGCGGCGGAGGCGGAGTACTCGGATCCCGGCAAGCGGGCAGCGGTGGAAGCGGCCAAGGATTCCATGCCGGATAAGGGAAAGTGGACATTGCTGCTAGTGCTAGAGACTGACGGGAACAGCCAATGGATAGCGCATGCGCGCAATGCGGACGGGAGGGAAGTGGCTGTAGCTTATTGCCGGGAAAAAGGACTCATGGTTCAGGCATTGGCTACGAAGAATAAAAAGGCGTAACGGCATCGCCGCTACGCCTATAGCCCCCGGGGTGCAGGATAAATTCACTGCGCTTCGGTATTACCGAAGGTATATAGCGTATTTCTGATCAAAATCTTATATAAGAAATAAAAAGCGTAGAGATTCCTGCGGGGGGAACCAGTGAATCTAATTCACGATCCTTGGATTCCAATCCACCGACGCAGCGGCGCGCGCACACTGATCGCGCCCTGGCAGCTCACCGACGGCCACGACTGCGACCCAGTGCTGGCGATCAGCAGCCCGCGAGCGGACTTCGACGGCGCGCTGGTACAGTTCCTGATAGGCCTGTTGCAGACGGCACTGCCGCCGGAAGATTACGACGCCTGGATCGATTGCTACGAAGCGCCGCCGGCACCGGACGTGTTGCGCAACGCCATGGAGCGCTATGCCCATGCTTTCGAGCTGTTCGGCGACGGGCCACGGTTTATGCAGGACCGGGACCTTACGGAGGGCGAACCCAAAGAAATCGCGGCGCTGCTCATAGAAGCGCCTGGTGGCAACACGCTCAAGAATAATCTGGACCATTTCATCAAGCGCGGTGGTGTCGAGGCGGTGTGTCCGGCTTGCGCTGCCGCTGCTCTATTCTGCCTGCAGACCAACGCTCCTGGCGGCGGTGTCGGACACCGCACTTCGCTGCGCGGCGGCGGGCCGCTGACCACACTGGTGGTGGCCGGTCCGCGCGGTATCGAAGCGGGTTTCGAAGCCACGCTCTGGCGCAATGTCTGGCTGAACGTGCTGGAGCGGGATGCGATGGAGAGGCAAGCCGGAAACCCTGACCGCCGCGAACCGGCCGACGTTTTTCCGTGGCTGGCCGCCACTCGCACCAGTGAAGCCAAAACAGGTCGCGTGACCACGCCGGAAGACGTGCATCCGCTGCAAATGTACTGGGGCATGCCGCGCCGTATCCGCTTTTTGCCGGCGCAGCCAGCGCCGGGATATTGCGGTGTGTGTGGCAGCGATGGCGCGGAGTCGGTCACGGGCTATCTGACCCGAAACTATGGGGTGAATTACGAAGGCGCTTGGCGCCACCCATTGTCGCCGCATCTGGTCGATAAGAGCGGCATGCCCTTGCCCGCGCATCCGCAACCGGGCGGCCTGCCATATCGGCACTGGCTGGGCATGGTGCAGAAGGCGGACGCCAAGCCGTTGAGCCGTGAACCGGCGCGCGTGGTTCAGGTATTCCGGGAACAACGTGCGCGGGACGTTGGGGGACAGTTCCGGGTATGGGCGTTCGGTTACGACATGGACAACATGAAGGCCCGCTGCTGGTACGAGTCCACCATGCCTCTGTATCAGGTCGCGCCTGAAACGAGGCAGCTGTTCGAGGATAACGTGGCGAAGCTGATATTCGCCGCCGCCGAGGTGGCCAATAACCTGCGCAACTGTCTGAAGAAAGCCTGGTTCCGCCGGCCCCAGGATAAGAGCGGCGATATGTCCTTCGTCACCGCCGCCTTCTGGCAGGAAACAGAGCCGCCGTTCTACGCCGCTTTGGGGGAGCTCATAGCGGCGCTGCCCGATGCTGCGGCGGCCATGGCTATCCGCGAGGCATGGCTGGGCCGTCTGCGCGAGGAGGCGTTGCGGTTGTTCGACCGCTGGGCGCTCAGCGGCCCCTTCGCGGATAGCGACCCTCGTCGCATAGTGCATGCCCGGCGCGACTTGGATGCCTACAACCGCAGCAAAACCATCCTCACCGGGCTGGGCCTGCCGACAGCCAAACAGAAAAAAGCCATGGCCGAAGCGCAAGGAGAACCGGCATGAGCGTAGCAGCCGAGAATCAGTCGCAAAGCGAACTCAGAAAAGAGGCCGTGCGGCGTTGGTGGAACGACCTGGCCGACAAGCATCCGGGCGAGCGGGCAGCCTTGCGCCGCTGCGGGACACTCACGGAGATCGTTTTCATCCCTGCCTATCACCGGCTCTATGCCGTGCTGGCCCCCCTGGGCTGGAGAGACGAGCTGGGCGTGGCCGCTATCGCCGGCCTTGCGAGTCTCGTACGCCAGGACTTGCCGGCTGCCTCCGTCGCGCAGCAGATGGCGCAGGCCAAGCCGGGAAGCACAAATGCCCGCATCAGCGGCCTGCGTTTTCGCCGTTTGCTCAAGCACCGGAGCCATGAAGAGCTTTTCCCGGCCCTGGGCCGCATCGTTCGCTCCCTCGACGGGCGTATCAATCTGGGCGATTTGGCTGAGTCCGCATACTGGTGGAACGACCGTACCCGCCGCCGCTGGGCCTTCGACTATTACGACACCGCGCCGCAAGAGCAGTAGCCTTGCCCGTACGTGATAAGGAGAACAACAATGAGCCGCTTTCTTCAGCTGCACCTACTGACTTCCTATCCGCCTTCCAACCTCAATCGCGACGACCTAGGCCGCCCCAAAACGGCCGTTATGGGCGGTGTGCAGCGGCTGCGGATTTCTTCCCAAAGCCTGAAACGCGCCTGGCGTACCTCCGATGTGTTCGCCGAAGCCGTGAAAGGGCACATCGGCACGCGCACCAAACGGCTTGGGCTGGAGGTTTTCAATGCCCTGCGCGAGCGCGGGGTGGCCGAGGCGAAAGCGAAGGCCTGGGCGGGCGACATAGCGAAGGTGTTCGGCGATCTGGAAAGTGATGGACTGACGATCAAGCAGCTCGCGCATATCAGCCCGGAAGAGCGGCAGGCAGTGGACGCTCTGACAAGCGTGCTGGCCGAGCGCGGCGATGGCCCTGGCGCCGAGGAGCTGGATCTGCTGCGGCAGCGGCATAGCGCCGCCGACATCGCGCTGTTCGGGCGGATGCTCGCCAGCAAGCCGTCTTTCAACGTGGAAGCGGCGGCGCAGGTGGCTCATGCGATAACGGTGCACAAGGTGGCCGTGGAAGACGATTACTTCACAGCGGTGGACGACCTCAACTCCGGCGAGGAAGACCTGGGCGCCGGGCACCTTGGCGAAACGGAGTTCGCCGCCGGCCTGTTCTATCTCTACATTTGCATCAACCGCGAACTGCTGCGGGAGAATCTGGGTGGCGACCAGGCGCTGGTCGACCGGACTTTGGCGGCGCTGCTGGAGTCGGCGGCCACCGTCGCGCCAAGCGGCAAGCAGAACAGCTTCGCCTCCCGTGCCTATGCGTCGTACGTGCTGGCCGAAAAGGGCGACCGCCAGCCTCGCTCATTGTCCGTCGCGTTTCTCAAGCCAGTGATCGGTCAAAAAGACGGCATGCTCCCCGAGGCCATAACGGCATTGGAGTCCAAGCGAGCAGCTATGGATCAAGTTTATGGGCCCTGTGCTGACGCCACTTATGTTCTCGATGCGGAGCGGGGCGAGGGGCGGCTGCAGGATCTGATCCGCTTCGCGACGGAGTAAGGCCATGCCTGAGTATCTGTTATTCCGTCTGCATGGCGCGATGGCGTCATGGGGCGATGTCGCCGTAGGCGAGCATCGTCCTAGCAGCAGCCATCCGAGTCGCTCCGCGATTCTGGGCTTGCTGGCGGCCGCGAAAGGCATTCGTCGTGAGGAGGAGGATTTGCAGCGCCGCTTCGCCGCCGGTTACGGCATGGCGGTGGCGACCGATGCCGTCGGCGTGCCGCTGCGCGACTACCATACGACCCAGGTGCCGCCTCAGCAGCGCAAAAAAACGTTTCGAACCCGCCGCGACGAACTGGCGGACGGCAAGCTGAACACCATCCTCTCCAGCCGCGACTACAGGACCGACGTGCTGCACCGCGCCTGCGTGTGGATATCGGACCCGGCCATCGCGCCTTGCTCCCTGTCCGAGCTGGCGACTGCGCTGGAATTTCCGGTATTCGCGCTCTATCTGGGGCGCAAGTCCTGCCCATTGTCGTTGCCCTTGCAGCCCCAGGTGCTGCGCGCCGATTCGCTGCGCGCAGCATTCGATGCCGCGCTGTTCGATGACAGCCTGCTGGGTGACGATCTGACTGGGGACGACTGGATAGGCTACTACTGGGACCAGACCGACCAGGCCGGCATGCTGCCCAGCCAGACCATCACCTTACGCGATCAGCCGTATAGCCGCCGGCGGTGGCAGTTCCTCGATCGCCAAGTGCAGTTCCGCGGCGAGCCGCGCAGCGGAGGGTAAGCATGTACTTCAGCAGAGTGACGCTACGCGAGGACATAGACGCCGCTGAACTGGTTCGGTGGGCGCTGCGGGACAGATATGCCGTCCACCAACTGGTCTGGCGGTTGTTCGACGGCTCGTCCGGGCAGCGGAGGGATTTTCTGTTTCGCGACGAGTTCGGCGAGCGCCGGGCCTGCTACATCGTATCCGCGCGGCCGCCCGAGGATCGCGAGGGCATTTGGCACGTGGAGAGCAAGCCTTATACGCCCAGGTTGCGAGCGGGTGAGCGGCTCGGCTTTCAGTTGCGCGCGAACCCCGTGCGATCCGCGCGCGACGACAGCGGCCGCGTAAAGCGACACGACGTGGTGATGGATCTGAAGACACGGCTCAAGTCCGGCGGCGCTGAGGAGCAGCTGCCCCCTTCACAGGAGCTGGTACAGCAAGCGGGGTTTCGATGGCTGAGCGAGCGCGCCGCGAAACATGGGTTTCGGCTGGAAGAAAGCGCCGTGCGGATCGATGGCTATAGGCAGCATCGCCTGCACAAGGGACGCGATCGTGCCCCCATCCGGTTAAGCACCCTTGACTATGCCGGCGTGTTGACGGTGACCGACCCTGACTCCTTGCTACAGGCCCTGTACGGCGGAATCGGTCCCGCTAAGGCCTTCGGCTGTGGTTTGCTGATGGTGAGGAGGCTCTGAATGCTGCCGCCTCTCAAGCCTATTGCCATGAAGGAGCGGGTGTCGCTCGCGTTCATAGAACATGGCCGTATCGATGTGCTGGATGGCGCGTTCGTGGTGATCCACAAGGATGGCACGCGCACGCATATTCCCGTTGGCAGCGTCGCATGCCTGATGCTCGAGCCGGGCACGCGCATTTCTCACCGCGCCGCGGCGCTGGCGGCACGGGTCGGCACGCTGCTGGTATGGATAGGCGAGGCGGGCGTGCGGCTGTATGCGGCGGGGCAGCCCGGCGGGGCGCGGGCAGATCGACTGCTCTATCAGGCAAGGCTCGCTCTCGACGACGATGCCCGGCTCAGAGTCGTGCGCAAGATGTACGAACTGCGCTTCGGCGAACCCGCGCCGGCTCGCCGAAGCATCGAGCAGCTGCGAGGTATAGAGGGCGTGCGGGTGCGCGAAACCTATAAGCTTCTCGCACAGCGGCATGGCATCAAGTGGAAAGGACGCAGCTACGACCCGGAAGACTGGGACAGTTCCGATGCCGCGAACCGGTGCCTGAGCTCGGCAACGGCCTGCCTTTATGGAATCACGGAAGCCGCCGTGCTGGCTGCCGGCTATGCGCCGGCCATCGGCTTCATACATACCGGCAAGCCCTTGTCTTTTGTGTACGACATTGCGGACCTGTTCAAATTCGACACCGTCGTGCCCATAGCCTTCCAGGTCGCAGCGCAAGATCCACCCGACGCGGAACGCCGGGTCAGGCTTGCCTGCCGAGACATATTCCGCCAGACCAAGCTGCTTGCGCGCATAATCCCGACCATAGAGGAAGTACTGGCGGCTGGTGGACTGGAACGGCCAACGCCGCCCGAGGATGCCGTCGCACCTGCGTTGCCCAACCCCGAGAGTGTCGGCGATGTTGGTCATCGTGCTTGAGAACGCGCCGCCGCGTCTGCGCGGACGGCTGGCCGTCTGGCTGCTGGAGGTCAGAGCCGGGGTGTATGTCGGCAAGCTCTCGAAGAAGGTCAGAGATATGATCTGGCGGCAGGTGGTGGAAGGGATAGAGGATGGCAATGCGGTGATGGCCTGGAGTACGAATACGGAGTCGGGTTTCGATTTCGTTACCGTAGGTAAGAACCGCCGTATCCCGGTCGAGTGGGACGGCCTCAAGCTCGTCTCTTTCCTCCCCATCGAAGACGCCCCTGTGGAATCAGCCGATCCCTGAGGTCTTTAACAACTCGATCGCGGTCGCCCGGAATGTCCGATTCTGTCGGTAGCATTGAGGGGTTGGTTTTTCTCTTTATAAAACAATCGTATATAGGAAGTGTGTTCCCCGCATACGCGGGGATGAACCG